>NZ_JBICZH010000004.1:0-649174 GCF_043201995.1 Streptomyces sp. NPDC048258 | reverse complement strand
AGCTACCTCGCCGGCCTCCACCTCCGCGCCGCAATGATCTGGATCGACGACCTGCTGAAGACCGCCGAATGATCACGACATCACACAGGCCCTAGGAGACAGCCGCGCGGATCTTGTCGGCGAGGAGCGTGGCCGTGGTGTTCGCGGGGTCCACCAGGCGGGTGCGGGTGAGGGCGAAGGACAGGCCGCGCTCGCGGTCGGCGAAGGCGATGCTGCCGCCGCTGCCGTGGTGGCCGAAGGCGGTCGGCACGCCGTCCATCGCCGGCATGGCCAGGAAGTAGCCGAGCCCCTTCGTGCGGTGCCTGACCAGCATCCGGTCCTTGCCCTCCACCGCGATCGCCGCGGCCTGCGCCAGCCGCTCCGGCGGCAGCAGCCGGACCCCGTCGACCTCGCCCAGCAGCGCCGCGTACATGCGGGCGGCGGCGCGGGCGGTCATGGTCCCGCAGGCGGGCAGGTCGGCCCGCAGGTAGGCGGGGCGGTTGGCGAGGGTGGCGGTGGTCCACACTCCCCGGTTCGGCGCCACGAGCCGCGTGAAGGGCGCGCCCAGCGGGAGGTGGGCGAGGTGCGCCTCCCAGTCGCCCTCCACCAGCGGTGCGACGCGGGGCAGTTCGGACTCCGGCAGCCCGAAGTACACCTCGTCGGCGATCCCTAGGGGTTCGGCAACGTACTGCCGCAGTGCCTGCCCCGGGGTCAGGCCGGTGACGCGGCGGATGGTCTCCCCGAGGATCCACCCGAAGGTCCAGCCGTGGTAGCCGCTGCCGGAACCCGGCTCCCACAACGGCCGTGCCGCGGCGACGATCCCGCACATCGTGTCCCAGTCGCACAGCTCGGCGGCGGTGAGGGAGCGCGGGAGCTGGGGGATCCCGGCGGTGTGGGTCAGGGCGTGCCGGACGGTGATCCCCGCCTTGCCGTGAGCCCCGAACTCCGGCCAGTACCGCGCGACCGGAGCCTCGTAGTCGATCAGCCCGCACTCCGCCAGCATGTGCACCAGGGTCGCCGTGCAGCCCTTGCCGGTGGAGAAGCTGTGGATCAGTGTCCCGGGCCCGGGCACTCCGGCGTACGCCTCGACGAGCGGCCGGCCGTGCAGGTACGCGGCGACCTGGAGCCCGCTCTCGGCGCCGGACGCGACGAGCGCGTCGACCGCCTCCTGAAGGTCCATGCGGAACCCCTTCCGGTAGATCACCTACGGTAACCACTGCCCCACCCTGCGCATTCGAACGGCGCGGCGGAACAGGGAGGCGGGCCACGGTGCCGACGGAGTCGCCTTCCGCCGCCGGCCGGCTCGTCGGCGCGACCCGCCGTCGGCCCGGAGACAGCCCCGGCCGAGCTCATGTGACTCCGCCCACCCTCCCTTGACCCGGTAAGGAAGGGATACCTAAGTTCTGCCTCATGCCCCAGCCCACTCCCCCCACCGGCCCCAGCGACCCCACCGGCCCCGCCGACCGCCGCTCGCCCGCCCCCGGACGGCCGGGCACCCCCGGGCTGATCGACTTCACCGTCGACCTCACCTCCCAGGAGGTACTCCGACGGGCCCAGGTGATGGCCGCTCTGGGCGCCGACTGGGACCCGATCGAGGTACTGCGTGGCGAGGACGCGGCGTACGACCTGCTCTACTCCGGTCTCGACGAGCAGCAGCAGCGCCTGTACGACGACCTGGTCGCGGCCGACGTGCTCCCCCGGCGCAGGAGCGGCCATGCTGCCCCTTGACCCGCAAGCCGACCTGGGACGCCGTGCCTGGGTGCCCTGCCCCAACTGCCTCGACACCCGCGCGTGCGCACCGTGCGGGGAGGGCCGGAACTGCTCCCGGCACTGGCGCTACATGCTGTCCAACACCGGAAGCCTGCTCCACCTGCAGTGCCCGGGCTGCACCCACATCTGGGTGCACGAGACCGGCTTCGGGGCCACCCGCTCCCTGTGGAACCGCATCACCAGCGGCCTGTCGCGACCCTGAGGCCGGTGGCGGAGAAGGACCTCGCTTGACTGGTACGCGGCGCGGCGGGTAGTGAGAGGCTGTCATCGCGCGAGGTGTGAAACGGGGGACCCATGAAGCCGCTCGAAACGGGCGATCCCACGTCGGTCGGCGAGGGCCGCTACCGGCTCGTGGGACGGCTCGGCCAGGGGGGCATGGGCGTCGTCTACCTGGGCCGGTCCCAGTCCGGCCGGGCTGTCGCCGTCAAGGTCGTACGTCCCGAGCTGAGCACCGAACCCGGGTTCAAGCGCAGGTTCGCCGACGAGGTGGCGGCCGCACGGCGGGTCGGCGGCTTCCACACCGCACCGGTCGTCGACGCCGACCCGGACGGGGAGCCGGCCTGGCTGGTAACCGCCTTCGTCCCCGGCCCCACCCTGCAAGCGGTGCTCGCGCGCGTCGGGTCGCTGCCTCCGGACACCCTCACCGTGCTGGCGGCCAGCCTGGCCGAGGCGCTGGAGGCGATCCACCGGGCCGGGGTCATCCACCGCGACCTCAAGCCCGCGAACATCATCGTCGCGGAGGACGGGCCGCGCGTCATCGACTTCGGCATCGCGCGCGCCCTGGACGGAACGGCTCTGACACAGACCGGCCTGCAGATCGGCACGCCGGGATTCCTGGCACCCGAGCAACTCACCAGCGGCGCCGTCACCCCTGCGGTCGACATGTTCGCTCTGGGGGTGGTGCTCACCCAGGCAGCGGGCGGCTCCCCCTTCGGCGACGGCCCGTCGGCGGCCAGGCACTACAAGGTCGTCCATGAGGAGCCGGACCTCTCCGCCGTCCCCGGCGAACTCCGCGAAGCCATCGCCGCCTGCCTGTCCAAGGACCCGGAGGCACGGCCCACACCGTCGGCCTTCCTCGGCAGCCTGACCGTCCGCCACCCGGCCGGTGACTGCTGGCTGCCGGACGCGGCGACGCAACTGCTCCCCCGGCAGGAGCCCACGGCGCATCCCGCTCCCGCCGCGCCCGATGCGCCGCCGGAATCGGACGACCCCCGGATCGTGGGTCCGGAGCCCCGTACGGAACAGCCGCGGACCGTGACCTCGGCGGTGGACGCGCGGCCGGCGGCGCCGCTCACCCCCTCACCCCCGCCCTCGCCCACGCCTTCGCCCTCCCCCGCGCCCACAGGCGTGCCGCCGACGGTTGGCGGGCCGCCCGGGCGCCGCCGCACCGTCATGGCGGTAGCGTTCCTGACCTCCCTCGCGGCCGTCGGCCTGCTTCTGTGGCAGCCCTGGACCGGCTCCCCCAAGGACAATGCCAAGCCCGGCGCCGTCACGCCCACCGGCTCCGCCCCTGCCCCTGCCCCTTTCCCCACCGACCCCCTGCTGATCCGGCAGGACACCGCGCCGGGCTGGCCGGGGACGTGTCACGGCGTGATCGCCCGCCGGGACACCGCGACGGACGTCCCCCGGCAGCTCATCGCGGCGGGCGCCTGCGACACCCTGCCCCAGTGGTCCCCCGACCGCACGTCCTTCGCATTCACCCGCACCACTCCCGAGGGCTCGGCCGTCTGGATCGCCAAGGCCGACGGTTCGAACGCACGGCGGATCGCCTCCATCGCCGGCGGCAGGGTGTCCTGGTCGCCGGACGGCAGCCAGCTCGCCGTACTGCGCAAGAAGGACGGCGTACAGCAACTGTTCGTCGTCGGCGTCGCCGATGGCGCCGCTCGCCAGCTCACCTCGGGCGTGGGCCAGGTCGAGGATCCCGCGTGGTCGCCTGACGGCAAGCGCATCGCCGTCTGTCTGCAGACGGAGCCCGAGAACTGGCAGATCCACGTGGTCGACCCCGCCGCCCCGGACCGCGCCCCCCAGCAGGTGACCAGGCTGCCCCATCCGGCGCTCGACCCCGTGTGGTCCCCGGACAGCACGACCTTCGCGTACACCGCGGGAACCTACGGCACGGGCACTCAGGGCGACATCCGTCTCGTGGACGCCGACGGCACCGACGATCGTGAACTGGTGGCCACCGGCGCCCATGAGATGGACCCCGCCTGGTCCGTCGACGGGACCTGGGTCGCCTTCGTCCGCGGCCCCTACGAGAAGCCCGTGGTCTGGGCCGTACGCACGGACAGGACCGGCGAGCGCACGCTCACCGGCGGCACCTCGTCCGAAGGTCATCCCGCCTGGCGCTGAGACCTCCGGCGCCCGTCATCGCCCGCCCGCAACCTCGGCCGGGGCCGCCTCGTTGAACCGCTCGATCTGCACGCCGTGGGTGGCCGGAAGGGATGTGGTGCCGTGAGCAGTGGTATCTCCGTGGAGGAGAGTTGTGTCGCCGCGTTCCGGGAACTGACGGGAAACCGGGACGTCAACACGGTGATCTACCGGCTCAGTGACGACCTGGCCAGCGTCGTTCCCGAGTTCGAGGGGAATCTGACGCACGACGAGCTTCTGGAGGCCTTGCCGGCCGGCGAGCCCCGGCTCGTCGCGTACGAACTGGCATTCGCGGCGGCGGACGGGGCCCGCAGGAACGAGATCGTGCTGATCTCCTGGTCCCCCGAAGGCACGGCCGCCGAGCAGAGGACGGTCCTCGCCTCCGGCTGCCAGGCCTTGCGCGACGCGCTCGACAGGATCAACCTGTGCGTACAGGCCACCGGCCTCGCCGACGTGCAGTACGACGAGCTCGTCTCCCGCGCCTCCTGACCCGGATCCGTCCGGCGCACTCGCCGGCGGTCACCGGAAATGCACGCGGGCACACGGGTTGCGTGCTCCACGGGCGGGCAGGCGCGGACAGCGGACGAGCCGCAGATGCCCTGCGCCTCACGGCGAGTGTGCCCCGCATGCGCCGTGCCGGGTGGTCGTCATCCGGCCGGAGACCCGATCGGCGGAGGTGGTTGACGATGAACGCACCGGTACCACTGGTCTGGGTCGTGGGCGGCCATCTGCTGATGCCCGCCGAGCAGGTCACCGCCCTGATGCGACGCCTCGCGGCCGGCTGGCTGCAGTCGACGGATGCCGGGGAGACGGATCTCGATCCCGGGACGGTGATGGCCCTGGCCGAGGTGTTGAGCGAGATCGCCGATCAGATCGACGTCGAGTGCATCGCCTTCATGCCGGCCCGGAGCGCGGGAAGCGGCTCGCCGCCGCGCTGAGGTCCAGGACGCCGTCCACCTCGTCAATGGCCGCAGGGGACGGCAGCCACTGGGGGTCCTAGGCGGCCGGTGACTCGTCGAGGGTGAACAGGCCGCCGTCCGGGTCCCGCACCGTGGCCTGCTGCCCGCCGCCGAGCCATGGGTTGTCCGTGACGACGCTGCCGCCGTGCTCGACCGCCGCGGCCTTGGCGGCGCCCAGTTCGGGGACTTTGAAGTGGACCAGCCAGCGGGGCCGCAACTGGGGCTTGGGGGATCCGCTCTCGACCGGTCCGCTGTTCAAGCGTGCCACGGCCTGCCCGTCGTGCCGCAGGACGACCTGGTCCTCCTCGTACGAGACCTCGCAGGAGCCGTCGCTCCCGTCTGCCCATTGGAGGACCTCGCCGTAGAAGACGGCGGCGTCGAACGCGTTCTTGGTGTGCAGTTCCAGCCACGCGGGTGCCTCGCGGTCCCCCACCCGCCACTCGGACAGGACGCGGCCCTCCCAGATGCCGAAGGCCGCGCCCTCGCGGTCGGTGGCCAGGGCCGCCCGACCGCGAGGCGGGTAGTTCACGGGGCCGAGGCCGACGGTGCCGCCGCTCTCGCGGATACGCGCGACAGCGGCGTCGGCATCGTCGACAGCGAAGTAGGCGGTCCACGCCACGGGTACCTCGAACTCGCCGGCCACTGCTCCGATGCCCGCGACCGGCACACCGTCCAGCTCGGCGACGGAGAAGGCCTGCCCGAGACCGCCCTTTCGAAAGGTCCAGCCGGGCACGGCGTGGTAGAAGCTCTCCGCCGCATGCAGGTCACGTGCCATGAGGCTCAGCCAGCACGGCGCACCCACGACGTCCGCCGTCATCTGGACCATGATCGTTCTCCTTCCCGCCCCGCGCCTTTCCACGCCCGCACCGCTCGTGCGCGGCCGTGGGGCGGCCCTTCCGGTATCCGCACCCGGTCAGGCGGCCGGGCACGTGTCCGGTCAGGTGTGCAGGCGACTGTTGGGGCCGTCCTGACCGTCGGCGGAGTCATCGTTGAACCAGTAGTCACCGGCCGCCAGGTACCGGAAGGAATGGCTGGTCTTCCGGGGCAGGGCGACCGTGACGGCTCGCGCATCGTCCCTCCGCGGCACGAGGGGGTGTGCGTGCGGGTCCCAGTCGTTGAAGTCACCGACGACGCTGACCGGCCCGGGCGGGATGTCCGCCGGGAGGACGAAGGTGACCTCGGTCCGGTCCTTGCGCTGCTTGCGTTCAAGCACGGGGGGTGCCTCCTGCGGAAATGGGGAAGGGGAGCGCGACCATCCTGCTCCTGGCCCCGGTCCCGGCGCACGCCGACACGGCCAACCGGCGACACGGCGTGACACCACCGGGGTGACGTTGTGGGGTACGCATCCGGGCGGTCCCCGTCTCCACCGGACCCCGCGGCCGCTGGAAGGAGCCAGGTGACCCTCAGCGGGCGGGCATGCGCAGCACCGCCGCTCCCTCGACCCGGCCGGCCGCGAGGTCGTCCAGGGCGGTCGCGGCGTGTGTGAAGTCGTACACGGTCAGTGTCGGGCGCAGTCGGTGCGCGGCCACGGCGGCGAGGAAGTCGCGTCCGTCCTGGCGGGTGTTCGCGGTGACGCTCCTGACGGTCCGTTCGCGGAAGAGGTGGCGCTGGTAGTCCAGCGAGGGGATGTCGGAGAGGTGGATGCCCGCGATGCTGAGTGTTCCGCCGCTGTCCAGTGCCTCCAGGGCCACGGGGACGAGGGCGCCGGACGGGGCGAAGAGGATCGCGGCGTCGAGCGGCTCGGGCGGACCGGTGCGGGCGTCGCCTGCTGAGGCGGCACCGAGGTCCAGGGCGAGCGCCTGTGCGGCCGGGGAGCGGGTGAGTACGTGGACGACGGCACCTCGGGCGATGGCGAGCTGTGCGGTGAGGTGGGCGGACGCGCCGAATCCGTAGATGCCGAGGCGGCCGCCCTGGGGCAGTTCGGTGCGGTTCAGGGCCCGGTAGCCGATGATTCCCGCGCACAGCAGCGGGGCCAGCTCCTCCGCGCTGTACCCGGCGGGCATCTCGTAGGCGTAGCGCGCGGGCACGGTCGCGTACTCGGCGTAGCCTCCGTGTGCGTCCCAGCCGGTGTAGAGGGACGAGGGACACAGATTCTCCTGGCCCCGCGAGCAGTACCGGCACGCTCCGCACGTCCTGCGCAGCCAGGGGATGCCCACCCGGGTGCCCACCACCGGTGCGGTGACCCCGTCGCCGGCAGCGACGACGTCGCCCACCGCCTCGTGGCCCGGCACGACCCGCTCCAGGTGAGGCCGCAGGTCGCCGTCACGTACGTGCAGATCCGTCCGGCACACCCCGCACGCGCGCACCTCGACCAGCAGCTCGTCCGCCGCCGGCACCGGGACGGGCAGCTCGACGCGTTCGACCGTCCCCGGACGGCCGGCGGGGGCCACCCAGGCCCGCATCGTCTCGGGAATCCGGGTACTGAGGCCGTCGGCCATTCCCGCCACCTCCTTCCACACGAATGCACCGTGACATGGCCCTCTGCGGGGGCGGTGGACCTGTCGGCTGCGTGTCGGGCTGCCCGGCCCGGCCCAGGGCGCGCGTCAGGCGTCGGGCACGGGTCGTGTGATGCTGGCGCCATGACTGATCAACGCGAGGTTGTCATCGTCCGCCGGCCGGGTCGGATTCCTCCCGAGGACGGGTTGGCCGAGCTGTTGGCTGCCTACCATCTGCGGACCGAAGCCGAGAAGGGTGCGGCCGTCGCTGGTGTGGACGGACTGCCGGACCGGTACCGGACGGAGGTCCTGGACCCGCAGACGGCGTTCGTCGACGATGTCGTGCTGGTGGCGTCGAGCGGGGACACCGCCATGGGCTGTCTTGTGGTGACCGCCCCCGAAGAAGGTCGGGCAGAGGTCAAGAGGCTGTGGACGGACCCGGCATTCCGGGGCAGGGGTATCGCGTCCAGGCTCATCGGCGCCGCGCTTGCGCACGCTGCGGAAAGCGGCGTCAGTACGGTCGGCCTGTCGGTGTGGAAGTGGCGTACGGGTGCCATTGCCCTGTACGAGCGGCTCGGGTTCACCGTCACCGAGTCGTGGGACGAGCGGGACCAACTGGTGTGCATGGAGCTCGACTGCCGCCTCGGCGTTGACGGTTGAGCCGGCGCGGCGCGACAGGAGAGACACACGACGGGGACCAGCCCGGCCAGTTCGGCTGACGAGGAGCACCCGGCCGGAACGGCCGGTGCCGTCTCGCGCCACGAGCAGCAGCGGCCAGTCATGCCATTTCATAACAACTCTCTTTTATTATGGGCGAGTTGCTCTTCTCTGACCTATCTTCTACGGGCACACCAGTTCGCCCCAGGAGGTCAGATTGCAGTCCAGGCGCTTCCTCGCCTCAATACGTCTGCTACGCCGTTCCCACCTGCTCATAGCCTTCGGCATCGGCTCGCTGCTGATCGGGCTGACGCCGTGGCTCGGGGTCGGGAGCACGGCAGCGGCCGGCCGCGCCCCGGGGCCCCGACCCGCGCCGGTGCCCTTCGACCAGCAGACGGCGAAGCAGTCCCCGCACCACGGCGTCGCTCCGGCGAACGCCATGGAACCCATGGCTCCGGTTCTCGACCGGACCGGATGGACGGCCGCGGCGAGCGACGAGGAGACCAGCGGCGAGAACGGCCGCGCGGCCAACGTACTCGACGGCAACGCCAACACCATCTGGCACAGCAAATGGAGCGGCACCCCCACTCCCCTGCCGCACAGCATCACCATCGACATGCACCGCACGGCAGTCGTCTCCGCACTCGTCTACCACCCCCGCACCGACTGGGCCAACGGGCGCGTCGGTGAGTACAGCATCAGTGTCAGCGCGGACGGACAGAGCTGGGCGAGCCCGGTCGCTTCCGGCACGCTCGCGGACGACGGCAGCGCCAAGACGCTCGGGTTCGCCCCACAGGGGGCCCGGTTCGTACGTCTGACGGCGCTCACCGAGGCCGGCGGCCGCGGGCCCTGGACCTCTGCCTCCGAGATCAACCTGTTGGGCGACCCCGGCACCCCGCAAGCCACCGTCGACCTGTCCCGGACCGGGTGGACGGCCGCGGCGAGCGACGAGGAGACCAGCGGCGAGAACGGCCGCGCGGCCAACGTACTCGACGGCAACGCCAACACCATCTGGCACAGCAAATGGAGCGGCACCCCCACTCCCCTGCCGCACAGCATCACCATCGACATGCACCGCACGGCAGTCGTCTCCGCACTCGTCTACCACCCCCGCACCGACTGGGCCAACGGCCGGGCAGGCGCGTACACCGTCACCACCAGCACCGACGGCACTGCCTTCGGCGCGCCGGTCGCCGCCGGTAGCTGGCGGGACGACGACACCGTCAAGACCGCCACGTTCACTCGTACCGAGAACACGCGCTTCATACGTCTGACCGTGACCACCGAGGCCGGCGGACGCGGTCCGTGGACCTCGGCAGGTGAGATACGCCTGAGCGGACCGGCCAGCCCGGCCGTCCACGGAACCTGGGACCGGATCACCGGCTTCCCCCTGGTGCCCGTGGCCACCGCCGCCCTGCCGGGCGACAAGCTGCTCGCCTGGTCCGCGTACGCGGTCGACCGCTTCGGCGGCAGCAACGGCTACACCCAGACCGCGATCCTGGACCTGAAGACCGGCAAGGTCACCCAGCGCCGCATCGACAACACCGGCCACGACATGTTCTGTCCCGGCATAGCCATGCTGGCCGACGGCCGTGTGCTGGTCACCGGGGGCAGCAACGCGGAAAAGGCGAGCATCTACGACCCGGCCACCAATACCTGGTCCGCCACCACCAGCATGAACATCGCCCGCGGCTACCAGGCCATGACACTGCTCTCCACCGGTGAGGCCTTCGTCCTGGGCGGATCCTGGAGCGGAACCGCAGGCGACAAGGCCGGTGAGGTCTGGTCGCCGGACACCCGCACCTGGCGGACGCTCCCGGGCGTTCCCGCCACCCCGGCGCTGACGGCCGACCCGGCCGGACCCTACCGCGCCGACAACCACATGTGGCTGCACGCCACTTCGGGCGGCAAGGTACTGCAACTGGGTCCGAGCAAGCAGATGAACTGGATCTCGACCGCCGGCCAGGGCAGCATCACCGCCGCCGGCACCCGGGCCGACAGCCAGGACGCCATGACCGGCAACGCCGTCTCCTACGACATCGGCAAGCTGCTCACCCTGGGCGGTTCGCCCGCGTACGAGAAGACCCCCGCCACCCGGCGCGCCTACACGGTGGGCATCTCGGGCAGCAGCCAGGTCCAGGCCGCCCGTACCGGCGACATGGAGTACGCCCGCGGCTTCAGCAACAGCGTCGTCCTGCCCGACGGCAAGGTGGCCGTCTTCGGCGGACAGTCCTATCCGGTGCCGTTCAGCGACGCGACCTCCGTTCTGACCCCCGAGCTGTGGGACCCGTCGACCGGCGGCTTCACCCCGCTCGCCACCATGGCCATCCCGCGCAACTACCACAGCGTGGCCAACCTGTTGCCGGACGGGCGGATATTCTCCGGTGGCGGGGGCCTGTGCGGTGACTGCGCGACCAACCACCCGGACGGGGCCGTTTTCACACCGCCGTACCTGCTCAACGCGGACGGATCGCCGAAGCCGCGTCCTGCCATCACGGGAGGCGTGCCCTCCAGGACGACCCCCGGCGCGTCGCTCACGGTGAGCACCCAGACCCCGGTGGCGTCCTTCGTCCTGATGCGGGCCGCTGCCGCGACCCACTCCACCGACAACGACCAGCGGCGGGTCCCTCTCGTGTCCACGGCCACGGGATCCGGCGCGTACACGGTGTCCATCCCCGCTGACCCCGGTGTGGTCCTGCCGGGCACCTACATGCTCTTCGCCCTCGACGCCCAGGGGGTACCGAGCATCGCCCAGTTCGTCACCATCTCCTGACCCTACGGGCGGTGTCCGGCACGAACCGGCCGGACACCGCCCGTCTCGACCGGCACTGAACGATGGACTCCGCTGCCCGCCGCTAGTTGTGTGATGCGCCGTGGAGGCGCCCCGGCGGGAGCCGTCGGCCGTATGCGAGCAGGAGGAGGTCCTGGGCGGCGCCCGAGAGAGGCCGGCCGGTACCGAAGGTCCAGTCGAGGTCGGTGGCACGGAGTTCGATGCCCTTGAGGTCGGCTCCGAAGAACTTCAAGGTCCTGGCGTCGATGCTCTCCAAGAGGATGCGCAAGCGGTCCTCCGGAACCCGGCGGCCGAGGCCCAGGGCGACCGTGATGTCCAGGCCGTGGATCACATCGTGGCCCAAGGCCGTCTCGAACCCGCCGACCGGCGGCTTCCAGGGGTGATCCGCGTTGTCACGGAGGAATGCGGCGAGCTCGCGCGTCGCGTAGCCGGCCGCGTCCTTGCGGGCGCACCGATCGGTCATCCGGTGGAGGTTGCCCCGCGCTCGGACGAGTTCCCACGCCACCTTGGAGAGGGGGTACCGGAACCCCATTGTCATGTGCGCCGCGACGTCCCGTACCCGCCACCCCGCGCACAAGGTCGGAGCGTCCCAGTCCCCGGCCGACAAGCCGTCCAGCATGGCGGCCAGTTCCCGGCGCTCGGCCGCGATCGCCGCTCTGATGTCCGCCACTGATTTCCGGTGCGTCGTGTTCCCCATGGCCTCAAGGGTCTCGGCAACCCCTGTCATAAGTCCAAGAGTTTGCATGTCTCGCAGCTAGCATCATCAGTTATGGACATTCGGCAGCTGCGGTACTTCGTCACGGTGGCGGAGGAAGCAAACTTCACCCGTGCCGCCGCCCGCCTGCACCTGGCGCAGCCAGGGGTGAGCGCCCAGGTGCGGCAGCTCGAAAAGGAGCTCGGGCAGCCGTTGTTGGACCGCTCCGGCCGGTCGGTGACCCTGACGGAGGCAGGTGAGGCCGTCCTGCCGTACGCGCGGGCCGCGCTCGCCGCGGTCGAAGCGGTACGGCAGACCGTGGACGAGTTCACCGGACTGCTCCGCGGCCACGTCACGATCGGCTTCCTCTCGGGCGCCGCCGCCCACGCGTTCGACCTGGCTTCCGTCCTGGCCGACTTCCACCATGACCACCCGCAGGTCGAGATCGCCCTGTCCGAAGACACGTCCGAGCGGATGCTCGCCGCGCTGCATCGCGGCGAACTCGACATCGCCGTGATCGGACTCGCGGGCGAGGAACCCCCACCGGGCATCTCCCTCCAGGTCGTGATCGACGAACCCCTGGTCGCCGCCGTCGCCCGGGACGACCCCGTCCTCGCGCACACGGGCCGCATGAGCATTCCGCTGGCCGAGCTCCGCGATCGCCCGCTGATCAGCCTGCCCCGCGGCACGGGCATCCGAGGGGTACTGGACCGCGCTTGCGCGCGGGCCGGGTTCCAGCCCCGTATCGCCTTCGAAGCGGCCGCTCCGCTGTTCCTCGCACAGCTCGCCGCCCGCGGTCTCGGCGTGGCGGTGGTCCCGGCCCTCCAGGCCGACGAAGCGTCAGCCCTCGGGTTGCGTACGCTGGAGATCACCCACCCCCGGCTACGCGGCCGGGTAGCGCTGGCCTGGCGTACGGACGGCCCGTCCAGCCCGGCAGCCACGGCCTTCCTGCGCCTGCTCCGGGCGACCCTGGCCGTGCCAGGGCCCGGCTGACCGGCGCCGGGTGCCCGTACGGCGGGACCCGTACGGTGACGGGTTCAGGGCTGGACGAGGACCTTCAGGGCCTCGCGGTCGGCCATGGCCCGGTAGCCGTCCGCGACCTGGTCCAGGCCCAGGGTTCGGTCGAAGACGCGTCCGGGCTGGACGCTGCCGTCCAGGATGTCGGGCAGCAGTTCCTCGATGTAGGCACGGGCGGGGGCGACGCCGCCGGTGAGGGTGATGTTGCGCATGAACAGCGGGAAGCCCATTTTCACCGTCTCGTACTGGGGGGCGCCGACCCTGGAGACGGTTCCGCCTGCGCGTACGACGCCGAAGGCGGTGTCGAGGGCAGGTTCCAGGCCGACGCACTCCAGCACGGTGTGGGTGCCGTCGCCGCCGGTGAGTTCCCGTACCTTCTCGATGCCCTCGTCGCCGCGTTCGGCGACGACGTCGGTGGCGCCGAAGGCGCGGCCCAGGTCGGTGCGGTCCTTGTGCCGGCCCATCAGGATGATCCGCTCCGCGCCGAGGCGCTTGGCGGCCAGCACGGCGCACAGGCCGACGGCGCCGTCTCCGATGACGGTGACGGTGGTGCGCTCGTCGACACCGGCGGTGACGGCGCAGTGGTGGCCGGTGGGGAAGACGTCTGAGAGCGTCAGCAGGGAGGGCAGCAGGGCGGAGTCCTCGCCGACCGGGAGCTTGACGAGGGTGCCGGCGGCCTGCGGGACGCGTACGGCCTCGCCCTGGCCGCCGTCGACGTCGTCCGCGCCCCAGTAGCCGCCGTGGCGGCAGGAGGTCTGCAGGCCCTCGCGGCAGAAGTCGCAGGTGTTGTCCGCCCACACGAACGGCGCCACGACGACGTCGCCGCGGCTGAGGCCGGTCACCTCCCGGCCGATGTCCTCGACGACGCCGAGGAACTCGTGGCCGATCCTGTCACCGTGCTCCTCGGCCGGCTTGGAGCCGTAGGGCCACAGGTCGCTGCCGCAGATGCACGAGCTCAGGACGCGGACGACCGCGTCGGTGGGCTGCTGGACGCGCGGGTCGGGGACGTTCTCGACACGGACGTCGCCGGCACCGTAGATCAGGGTTGCTCGCATGGGAAGGATCTCGCCTTTCGGTCGGATGGTTTCCCGGAAGCCGGGTCCGGGGACCGGGTCGGTTCGTGAGAGTGACAGGGCTCCCACGCTCCCGGCGCGTGGCCCGCAGGGCTGCAAAACTGGGCCGGTGGCTCCCGACCAGCACACCAGCGGCAGCGAGCTCGCGCACTTCCTGCGCGCCCGCCGCGCCCAGCCGCACCGTCCGGCCAGGCGTCGAACTGCTGCTGGAGTGCTCGGCACCCGGCACCCGGCACGCGCCCGAGTCCGACCGTCCCGAACCACCCCGCGAACCACAGCGAAGGAGACTTCATGCAGACCGTCACGCTGAACAACGGCGTCCAGATGCCCATCCTCGGCTTCGGCGTCTACCAGATCCCGCCGGGCCGGACCGAGCAGGCCGTCACCGACGCCCTGGCCGCCGGCTACCGGCTCCTCGACACCGCGGCCGCGTACGGAAACGAGGAGGCCGTCGGCCGCGCCATCAAGAACAGCGGCATCCCCCGCGAAGAACTGTTCGTCACCACCAAGGTGTGGGTCCAGGACACGGGCGAGGAGAACACCCAGCGCGCTTTCGACACCTCACTGCGCAACCTCGGGCTCGACTACCTCGACCTGTACCTGATCCACCAGCCCTTCGGCGACGTCTACGGGTCCTGGCGCGCCATGGAGCGCCTGAACCGCGAGGGCCGTGCCAAGGCGATCGGCGTGTCGAACTTCTACCCCGACCGGCTCGTCGACCTCAGCGACCACAACGAGATCACGCCCGCGGTCAACCAGATCGAGACCCACCCCTTCTTCCAGCGCACCGCCGACCAGGACCTGATGCGCGAGCGCGGCGTCCAGATCGAATCGTGGGGGCCGTTCGCCGAAGGCAAGAACGACCTCTTCACCCACCCGGTCCTCGGCGAGATCGGCGCACAGCACGGCAAGTCCGTGGCGCAGGTCGTGCTGCGCTGGCTCGTCCAGCGGCAGGTCGTCGTCATCCCCAAGTCGGTCCGCGCCGACCGCATGGCCGAGAACATCGACGTCTTCGACTTCGAGCTCATCGACGACCAGATGGCCCGCATCGCCGCCCTGGACACCGGACGCTCCCTGTTCTTCGCCCACTGGGACCCGGCCGCCGTCAGCCAGCTCGGCAATGCCCGTATCCACGACTGATGCGTCCCTGCGCCCTCCGATCAGGCCCGATGAGGTCCGATCAGGCGCTGATGGATGCACGCCGGATGGCGTCGAGCGCGCGCGTCACGTCGTCGTCGGTCGTCGACCAGTTGCTCACCGAGATGCGCATGACGCGACGGCCGTGCCAGGTGGAGCCGCTGATCCACGCCGTGCCGTCGTCGAGCAGCCGGGCGAGTACCCGGTCCGTGCGTGCGTCGCTGCCGAACTCGGCGCAGACCTGGGTGAACACCACGTCGTTGAGGACCGTCGCGCCGTCGATCCCCGCGATGCCGGTGGCGAACGCGGAGGCGTGCCGGCACAGCCGCTCGACGAGGTCGGCCACACCCGAGCGGCCGAGGGACCTGAGTGCGGCCCACACGGTGAAGGCCCTGCCGCGCCGGGAGAGCTCGGGGACCTTGTCGACGGGGTCGCCGTGTTCGTGCTGGATGAGGTAGTCGCCCCGCAGGCCCATCGCCGCCCGGAGCGCCAGCGGATCGCGCACGATGGCCAGGCCGCAGTCGTAGGGGACGTTCAGGGTCTTGTGGGCATCCGTCGCCCAGGAGTCGGCGTACGCACAGCCCGCCGTCAGGTGGGCGTACGTCGGAGAGGCGGCCGCCCACAGGCCGAAGGCGCCGTCGATGTGCACCCATGCGTCTGCCTCGCGAGCGGCGCTGATCGTCTCGGCGAACGGATCGAAGGCCCCGGAGTGGATGTCCCCGGCCTGGAGGATCACGATGGTGGGTCTCTGCCCGCCGGCCGCGAGGGCGTGCCGCAGGGCCTCGGGCTCGATACGTCCTTGGTCGTCCGCCTTCACCAGTTCGGGTCTGCCGAGCCCCAGGTAGCGCAGCGCCAGGTCGATGGCCATGTGGCGGTCCTCGCCGGCGACGACGTGTACGGCCGGCCCACCCGTGAGTCCGTCGCGGGCGACGTTCCAGCCGGCTCGCCGCAGCACCGCGTCGCGACCGGCGGCGAGGCAGGTGAAGTTCGCCATCGTGGCACCTGTGGTGAAGCCGACGGCGCTGTCGCCCGGCAGGCCGAGCAGATCGAGCAGCCACGCGCCGGCGACTTCTTCCGCCGCCGCGTACGCGGGCGAGGCGGCGCGCATCACGCAGTTCTGGTCCCAGGCACTGACCAGCCAGTCCGCGGCCAGCGCGGCCGGTTCGGTGCCACCGACCACGAACCCGTAGAAGCGGCCGCTGGGGAACGCGGTGAGCCCCGGCTCACAGGCCGTGGCGAGCAGGTCGACGACGTCGGCGGGCGTGCTGGGACCGTCGGGCAGTTCGGCACCGAGCGCACGCACGATCTCGTCGACCGAAGCGTGGGCGGGAACCCGCCGGTCGGACAGACTCGCCAGCCAGCGGACGGCATGGCCGTACGCCTGTCGGAGCGCCGTCTCGCGCGCGTCCATACCTTGGACTATGAGACAGTCACCGCCACCACGCAAGCCACGACCGGCGCGGCGTCGAGCCCCGCGCACGCGGGCCCGAATGCCCGGCCTGCTGGGGCGCCACACCCCTACAATGCTCGAATGATCTTCATTGTGGTGAAATTCGCGGTCAAGCCCGAGTACGTCGATCAGTGGCCCGAGAAGGTCGCGGAGTTCACCCGCGCCACCCGTGCCGAGCCCGGCAACCTGTGGTTCGAGTGGTCCCGCAGCCTGGAGGAACCGGACACCTACGTCCTGGTCGAGGCGTTCCAGGACGACGCGGCGGAGGCGCACGTCACCTCGGAGCACTTCCGCACCGCCCTGGAGACCATGCGCCCCCTCGTCACCCGTACGCCCGACATCGTCAGCACCACCATCGAGGGCGCGACCGGCTGGAGCCGGATGGGCGAGCTGCGAGTCGACTGACCGCTGCCCGCTCCTCGCCGGCCCGCCGGGACGCGCGTCGCCGCGGCTCCGGCGGGTCTGCGGCTCCGGCGGGTCAGCGGTCGCGTCGCAGCAGCGCGCAGACGAAGTGCTCCTCGGCTGCCCGCAGACGGGCCAGCAGCTCCGGGTCACCGGTCACCTGGCTGCTGACGGACACCGTCACCGACCGCCGGCCGTCCGGGGTGGCCGCCGCGAACTGCGTGTAGCCCGCGGTGTTGCCGGTGTGCCCGAGCACCACCCCGCAACGGGTCGTGTACCGGAAGATGCCCAGGCCGGCGTCGTTGGCGCCCGGCCCCGCCGGTTCCGACGCGCCTCCCGGTACGAACCGCTGCTGCTGCCGGCGTGTCGGCGGCGACAACAGCTCCGGACCGGCGTAGCCGCGGATGAAGGCGGTCAGGTCGCGCGGTGTGGAGACGATGCCGCCCGACGCCCACGCCCCGGACGCGCTGATCGCCTCGCTCACGTCCTCCGGCGGGTCCGGCGGCCGGACCACGTACCCGTGCAGGTACGGCACCGGCAGCCGGTAGCCCTGCGGCAGGCTGGTGGACCGCAGCCCGAGCGGCCGGTACACGAGTTCCCGCAGCAGCTGCTCGTACCGCTGCCCGGTCGCCTGCTCCGCCATCAGCGCGACCGCGATGTTGTCCGAGTTGGAGTAGGCGTACCGGCTCCCCGGCGGGAAGAGCAGGCCCTCGTCCGCCACGAAGTCCAGCAAGCGGCGGGAGTCGAAGCGGTGCCGGGGATCCTCGCGGATGATCTCCAGGAAGGCCTCGCTCCCGCTGTAGTCGGGCAGCCCGCTGGTGTGGTTCAGCAGCTGGCGGAGCGTCACCCCGTGCCAGTCCGAGGGCAGCTGCGGCAGCCGCTGCCCGATCGTGTCGTCCAGGCCGATCCGGTGCCGGTCGACCAGGCTCAGCGCGACCGCCCCGCTGAACGCCTTCGCCACGCTCGCGATCCGCATGTGGTCGTCCGGACGCGGCACCCGCCGGGTGCCCAGCTCGGCGGTCCCCGCCGCGTACACCTGCCGCTCGCCGTCCCGGGTGAGGACCGCGATGGCCCCGGGCGGGCCGCCCGGCGCGCCGACCAGCCCCGCCAGCTCCCGCTGGAGCGCCGGGTCCCGCCCCGGCGGCCCGCCCTGGCCGCCGCTCGCGGTGGCGGCCGGCGCGAGAGCGCCGGACAGCGTGGCCACGGCCATGAGGGCAACGACCGCCCGCCGGACTCCGGCCGACGGCCGGGCAGGGGCGCCAAGGGAGTGTTCGGGGTGCTGCACGGGCACGTTGATACCTCCTCAGAAGCGGGCCGTGCGACGGGACCTGACCCGGCGCCGTGGATTCCAGGACCCAGCATCCGGCCGCCCCGGCACCACCGCCCCTTGCCTGCTCCATCCGGTCCACCCGCCCCGTCGGAGGCGACGGGAAGCTCGAAGGGCGTTTCGGTGTGCGCGGCGGCTCCTTCATGCGCGACGGTGGTCCCTCGGCGTTTTCTGAGGAGGCTCTCCGTGAACTGGACGCTCGAAGTCGTTCT
Source organism: Streptomyces sp. NPDC048258 (assembly GCF_043201995.1). Classification (NCBI taxonomy): domain Bacteria; kingdom Bacillati; phylum Actinomycetota; class Actinomycetes; order Kitasatosporales; family Streptomycetaceae; genus Streptomyces; species Streptomyces sp. NPDC048258. Next base: position 630,904 of record NZ_JBICZH010000004.1, on the reverse strand, counting down.
GGTCCCTGTCACCGACTTGGACCGGGCGAAGGAATTCTATGCCGACAAGGTCGGCTTCAACGTGGATCTCGACGACGAGGTCGCTCCCGGTATGCGCGTCATCCAGATGACCCCGCCCGGCTCGCGGTGTTCGATCGCGATGGAACGCGGGCTGCCCACGGCGCCCGGTACGAGGGCGATGGCACCGGGCACGCTGCAAGGCCTTCAGATCTGTGTCACGGACATCGAGGCGGCGCGTGCGGAGCTGGTGGACCGGGGCGTGGACGTCTCCCCGATCCGCCACGTCGGCCCGACCGGCTGGGAGGACGGCAAGGGCGAGACCTGGAACTCGTTCATGTCCTTCGAGGACCCGGACGGCAACGGCTGGGTGGTCCAGGAGGCCCCGTCGGAGCTCTCGGAACGCTGACGACGCGGCCCGGACCGGGGACGGATGACATCAAGCGCGTCGGCGGAGGCGGCGGAGCGGGACGCACGCCGAGGCGCTCACGCCGGCGACCGGGAGTCCGTGTCGGATCCGGCGGACCAGGCGACGCGAGGCGGCCTCACGGCGGCGCACAGGGGCTGCCCCTTCGCGTCGGTCAAGCCGAGCCGGGCAAGGAGCAGCCCGGAACGTACAGCGCTGTCCGCCGTGGCGGGGTCCACGGCGTCGAGCATCAGCTTGGCGCGCCGGAACATGCTGAAGGTCCCGGCCCCGGCCCCCGCCCCGGCCGCGTCCACGGTGCCCCACGAGAGGTAGATGAACCGGCCCCCGGGTCGGCCCTGGATGTGAGGCCCCCTGAAGTCGAAGCCCGTGGGGGTGGGGGTGGCGGTGCACTCCAGCGTCCAGGACGCCGCCGAGGCGTCGCCCGGCCGCAGACCCAGCAGTTCGCCACGCGGTGACCGGGGTGGGACCGCGACGTGCACGCCGGCATACCCGGGGAACCCGGGGCCCGCGGCGCAGGTGCGGCCCGGTAGGTCGAAGGCTTCGATGCGGATCTGCACGGGGCCATCATCCCCGACGTGCTCAGCCCTTCTTCCGGGGTTCCTCGGCGTTGCGCCAGACGGTGAGGTCGAGGGTGATGTACTTGCTCGGACCGCTCCCCCTCGACCTGCCGCGGTAGGTCGCCACCGCGATGTGTCCGGCGTCGCTCAGGACACAGAGCTGCGAGCCGTCGCTGAGCTGGTCGAGGCGGATCGACTTGCTGTAGCGGGTCACCGAGCGGCAGGTCTGCAGAGAACCTTGCTGCGCGTTGTCCAGGAGCACCAGCTCGCCGTTGCCCGTGCTGATCTCGTCGCTCTCCACGACGTTGAGTACGCGCGGCTGGAAGTACAGGTCACCCCTGCTGCCGAAGGCGGCGCCCTCCTTGCCGGTCGGACGCGGTGGGCTGTCGGCCAGCATCACGTAGTAGTCCTCGGTCACGTCGATGCCCTTGTACTCGACGGGTTCGGGGTCCGGCCGCTTGCTGCCCGGCCCTTCACCGGAGCTGGTGGCGGTGGGCGACCTGGAGTCGTCCTTGCCCGAGTCGTCCGGCAGGAGGGCGCCGACGACGACCAGCCCGACCGACGCGGCCGCCACCGCGCCGGCGATGATCAGGCCGCGGCCCTTCCCGCCCCGAGAGGGAGGCGGCGGGGTGGGCGGGAAACCGGGCCAGGCCGGCGCCGTACCCGGGCTGCCTGGCGCTGCCCGGGTGGGCGCGGACGCCGGACCGAAGCCTGTCGGCGCGTGCGGGTCGGCCCCGGTGGGCGGCGGGGCGGTGGGCGGGGAGTACGCGGTGGGCGTCGGCACGGCGGGCGGGGAGTACGCGGTGGGCGTCGGCACGGCGGGAGGCGGCGTGCGGACGGGTTCCGGCAGCTGCCGGCGCGCCGTGAGCGACCCGGCCAGCGTCTGCGGCAGCCAGTCCTCGCCCTGCCGCAGCGGGTCGGCGGAGAGGCCGTGGCACAGCGCGATGATCTCGGTCGGGGCGGGCCGCCCGGCCGGGTCGCGGCTGAGGCACCGGGCAACCAGCGGCCGCAGCTCGGAGGGCAGCCGGCTGAGATCGGGATCCTCGTGGACGATCCGGTACAGCACCGCGTGGGAGGGACCGTCGCCGTAGGCGGGCGCCCCGATCGCGGCGTAGACCACGATCTGGCCGAGGGCGAAGACGTCGGTGGCGGGCGTGACGACGCCCCCCGCTGCCTGTTCGGGCGCCATGAAGGACGGAGTCCCCACGCTGATACCGGTACCGGTGAGGGCAGTGGTGTCGGCGGCGCGGGCGATGCCGAAGTCGATGACGCGCGGGCCGTCCGGGGCGAGCAGGACATTGGCGGGTTTCAGGTCGCGGTGCACGATGCCCGCGGCGTGGATGGCCTGCAGGGCTTCGGCGGCCCCGACGGTCAGCAGGAGCACGCTGCGCAGCGGCAACGGGCCGTACGCCGACACCGCTTGGGCGAGCGAGGGCCCGGGTACGTAGGCGGTGGCGAGCCAGGGCTGCGCACCGTCGGTGTCGCAGTCGACGACCGGTGCCGTGAAGAGGCCCTGCACCCGCTGGGCGGAGTGCACCTCCTGCTGGAAGCGGCGCCGGAACTCGGGGTCCTCGCTGAACTCGGGCCGGATCACCTTGAGCGCGAGGGGCCGCCCGCCAGGCGTGAACGACAGGTACACCTTGCCCATCCCGCCCGCGCCCAGGACCGCCGCCAGCCGGTAGCCGCCCACGACTGCGGGATCGTCGGCCCTCAGAGGCTGGAAGGGATCCGTGGACGGTGCACCGCTCATATCAATTCATCCCTTGTCAACGGCAGTTGCGGCCCTGCCCGTGCTCATGCCGCAGACGCCGCGGAGAGCGTATCGAAGTCTCCCGCCGCCCTCCCGGTGGTGGAGCTTGTCACCCGGCACTGTGGGATGGTGGTGGTGTGAATGTGGAGGACCTCGTCCGGCTGCGCCGGGCCCGTGACCTGATGGACCGCGACTACGCGAAGCCGCTGGACGTTCCGGCGCTGGCGCGCTTCGCCCTCATGTCGCCGGGCCATTTCTCCCGCAGCTTCCGCGCCGCCTTCGGGGAGACGCCGTACAGCTACCTGATGACGCGCCGGATCGAGCGGGCCAAGGCGCTGCTGCGGCGGGGCGACCTGACCGTGACGGATGTCTGCTTCGCGGTCGGCTGTACATCGCTGGGGTCGTTCAGCTCGCGGTTCACCGAGCTGGTCGGCGAGAGCCCGAGCGCGTACCGGGCCCGCGGCCATGACGACGGCGCCGCGATCCCGGCCTGCATCGCCAAGATCCACACGCGGCCGGTCAGGAACGGAGAAGCGAAGCGTGCCCCCGGCCTCTAGGCGGAACGGCGCCACGAACTGTCGGTGCTTCGGCTACGTACGGTCCAGCCGTGCCGCGCCGAAGGAGACGTCGAAGCGGTCGCACCAGATGGAGACGCTGGTGTAATCGGCCAGGTTCACGTCGGCCGGGACCGGGTAGTTCTGGTCTCCCTTGTTGCCCTTGAGCGCGCCCAGGCTGATGTGTGCGCCGTCGTCGAAGACGTGCCAGCCGTCCTGGCCTTCCTTGACGGGTGCGTCGGTCAGCCACACCCGCAGGTCCGGTCCGTTGCTCGTGTCGAGGTTCTCCAGGCGCAGGGTGTGCGAGCCGTCGGGGAGGCGCAGGAGCCTGACCGTGCCGGTGGTGGCGTGTTCGTGGCTGATGAACCTGCCCGTTGCGACCGTCACCGGTCCCGGGGCCGGGGTGGCCGAGCCGGATACCGCCGGGGCGGCGGACGCGCTCGGGAGGGCCTCCTCGACCGTGCGGTCCACCCACAGCTTCCAGGGTTCGAACCAGTAGAGGCCGAACGCCAGCCCGGCGGCCAGCACCGCCAGTACGCCGATTACCAGCGGCCTGCGCCGCCTCCGACCCGCACGTGCCACAGCCGCACTCCGCTCCCGCGTCCTGTCCGTACCCACGGACAGCATGCCCCTCGTGCCGCGCTACCGGCCGTGGACACGACGCGGTCACGGGCGCGCGGCCGCCCGGATGATCCAGGTCGCCGAAGCGTAGAGAACGCCGTGGCCGGTGTCGTGGGCGGTGAGGGTGGCTCTCAGATCGTCGACAGCGCGTCGGCGGCCTTCCTCATCGAGGCCGTCGAGCATCCAGCCGAGCAACCCGAGCACGAACCGCTGCGCGCCGTCGGCGTCGTCACCGAACCGCATCGGCTCATCGTGGGATTCGAACTGGATGTCGGTGAATCCGGCGGCACCGAGGACGGCCCGGGCCCGCTCGGGGTCCGCGAGTGAGAACGGCCCGGGGGCGTCCGGCGCGGGCGCGGGCAGCGGACGTCCGGCGGCCAGGGCCTGGGTCAGGGAGAGGAACCACTCGTTGCCCGGCGGTGGCTGCCAGACCAGTTGTACGAGGCGTCCGCCGGGGCGCAACGCGCCGCCGATGTTGCGGAACGCGGCGACCGGGTCGGCGAAGAACATCGTTCCCGTGCGGCTCACGGCTACGTCGAACGCCGCGGCGGGGAAGGGATGGACCTGGGCATCGGCCTGGACGAAATCGGCGTTGTGCAGCCCTTCGGCTGCCGCCCGCTGCCGCGCCACCCGCAGCATCGCAGCCGACAGGTCCACGCCCAGGGCCCGGCCGCCGCTCGCCCGACGGGCGGCGTCGCGGGTGGTCTCGCCGGCGCCGCAACCGATGTCCAGCACCTGGTCGCCGACGGAGATGTCGGCCGCGGCGAGGAAGTGCGTGCGATAACCGCGCAGCGCCCGGTCGAAGTGATCGGCGTGCCGGGCCCAGTACGCGCCCTCCTCCCCGTCCCAGGCACGGGCCTGCTCCGCGTTGGAAGGATCGACCTGGAGAGTGCCGCCGATCATGGTCACCACCGCCTATACTCCCAAAGGGACTATTTACCGGATTACACCTCATAGGTGGTGATGTCAATGAATCCGGCGCTGACCACCACTTCCTACGCGATCCTCGGCCTGCTCTCGGTCCGGCCGTGGAGCACGTACGAGCTCGCACGCCAGATGGACCGCAGCGTGGGCCGCATCTGGCCCCGTGCGCAGAGCAAGCTCTACGAGGAGCCGAAGAAGCTCGTCCGCCACGGCCTGGCCCGAGCGACGAAGGAGGCGGTCGGGCGCCGGCCGCGCACCGTGTACGCCATCACCGCCCAGGGTCGGCGCGCTCTGGCCGACTGGCTCCAAGAGCCGGGCGCGGGACCGGTGCTGGAGTCCGAACAGCTGCTGAAGGTGTTCTTCGCGGACTCCGGCACCACCGCCGACACCCTGGGCACCCTCCGTGCGGCCCTGGCCTGGGCCGAGGAACGCAATCAGGAGAACTCGGCCGCCGCCCGCGCCTATCTCGCCGGCCAGGCCCCGTTCCAGGAACGCGCCGCGCAGACCGTACTCGTCGGCCGCTTCCTCACCGACTACTACCGATTCGTCGCCACCTGGGCCGCATGGGCCACCGCACTCGTCCAGCAGTGGCCCGACGATCCCGCGGACGCCTCCCCCGACCGCACCGAGATCGCCGAGACTCTTCGGCGGGCGAGCTGGAGCACCTCGGTCGACGAGTGATCAAGGGACGAGACCCACTGGACCCCCGGGAACAAGATCACCCGCGCCGCTGTTCGGACGGCCATGACAACAACGTGGGTAGCCGGTTTCCGTTCCACCGTGATCAGCCCTTACGAGACTCTTCAACTCGCCGAATCCCGTGGCTTCGACGACCAGACCATCCGTCAGATACTCCACCTCGACGGCGGCGGCTCGGCCCTGCGCATCCGCCTCAGCAACCGTTACGGCAAGAAACCCCTGACCGTTGCCGCCGCCAGGATCGCCGTACGCACCGAGGGCTCCGGCATCGACGAGGCCACCGACACCGAGCTCCGCTTCGACGCGGCCACCCGAGTGACCATCCCCGTGGGCGCCGAGATCCTCAGCGACCCCGTGCGGCAGGCCGTCCGCGCCGGCCAGGACCTCGCACTCAGCCTGTATCTCCCCGAAGACACCGGACTCGCCACCTTCGCCATGCACGGCGGCGAAATCGGCTATGCCACACCCGGCGACGCCGTCTCCGCACCCACGATCGACGACGCCGAAGAGCTCGCCACGCGCTACTTCGTCACCGGGGTCGACGTCCTCGCACCCGAAGGCACCGCGATCGCCGTAGCCTTCGGCGACTCCTGGTTCGAGGGCACGGGCACCACCCCGGGCACCAACACCCGCTTCCCGAACCTGGTCAACGCCCGCCTGGCCGACGCGCACGCCGACCACGGCTGGGTCGTCAACCAGGGCCTGTCCGGAAACCGGCTCCTCACCGACGAGATCGGCGAACACGCCCTCGCCCGCCTGGAGCGCGACGCCCTCACCGTGCCGGGCGTCACCCACGTCCTCGTCCACTTCGGCCTCAACGACCTGGGCCTGCCGGGCTTCGCGGCCTTCCCCGAGCCCGCCCCACGGCCGACGGCCGAAGCCCTGATCGCCGGCTTCACCACACTCGCCACCCGCATCCGCGCGGCGGGCCTCAAGGCCATCGGCTGCACCATCGGCCCGTACGCGGGAACGGTCTTCGACGGCTACGACTCCCCGGAGGGCCAGGCCGTACGCCGCCGCGTCAACGAGTGGATCCGCACCACCGACGTGTACGACGCCGTCAACGACACCGCCGCAGCGGTGGCGGACCCGGACGACGACACCCGGATCCGCCCCGAGTTCAACAGCGGCGACGGCCTCCACCTCAACGACGCGGGCGCCCGCGCCATGGCCGCCGCCATCGACATCAGCCAGTTCAAGCTCTAGAAGGTGCGCCCGTCGCGCCCGCGCCCGTGGGTGGAGCTGCCGGAACGTCGGGCATTGTCGGGCTGGGCGGGGTTCTCGGCAAGACGATCAGGGCCGCGACGGGGACCGGACCCGGGCTCGTCCCTGCTCGGGCGCCGCCCCCTGGGGGCCCTTGCACAGGCGGCGTAATCTGGTCAGAACGTCGCATGTAACGCATACGGTGCATGCCGTACGGGCCGATCCAGGGAGGCGGCGCGTGACCGATCCGTTCGGCTTCCTCAGGATCCCCCGCAGGCCCGTCCCGGCCCGGCCCGTGGAGGAGCGGCTCGGCGACTGGCGCGAGGTCTACGCCGGGCAGGCGCTGCTCCCGCTCGTCTCGGAGCAGGCCGACCGCTGCATGGACTGCGGCATCCCTTTCTGCCACAGCGGCTGCCCCCTGGGGAACCTCATACCGGAGTGGAACGCGTACGCGGCACACGGTGACTGGTACGCCGCGTACGAGCGGCTGCACGCGACCAACAACTTCCCCGAGGTCACCGGCCGGCTCTGCCCGGCCCCCTGCGAGGACGCCTGTGTCCTGACGATCAACGCGGATCCGGTGACCATCAAGAACGTCGAGCAGGCGATCGCGGACGAGGGCTTGCGACGCGGCTACATGGTGCCGCTGCCGCCGGAGCGGCACAGCGGCAGGACCGTGGCCGTCATCGGCTCCGGACCGGCCGGACTGGCCGCGGCGCAGCAGCTGACCCGGGCCGGACACGGCGTGGCCGTCCACGAACGGGCCGACCGGATCGGCGGCCTGCTGCGCTACGGCATACCCGAGTTCAAGATGGAGAAGGCGTACCTGGAGCTCCGGATCGAGCAGATGCGGGCCGAGGGCACCACGTTCGTGACGGGTGCGGACGTCGGCGGCGCGGTCGGCGCAGTCGATGCGGGCTGCCCGGTCGATGCGGGCGGCCCGGTCGGCGCGATCGACGCGGCCGAGCTGCGGAGCCGGTACGACGCGGTGGTCGTCGCGGTCGGGGCCGCGGAGCGCAGGGAGCTTCCGGTCCCGGGGCGCGAGCTGCGCGGGATCCACCAGGCCATGGACTACCTGACCTTCGCCAACCGGGTGCGGGAGGGCGACTGCGCCGAACCTCCCGTCACCGCCGAGGGCAGGCACGTCGTGATCGTCGGCGGCGGCGACACAGGCTCGGACTGCCTCGGTACGGCCCTGCGGCAGGGCGCGCTCTCCGTGGTCCAGCTCGACATCAATCCGGAACCCGGCGCCGCCCGGACCGACGGCGAGCCCTGGCCGGTGTACCCGAAGGTGTACCGGATCTCCCACGCCCATGACGAGGCCCGCGGGCGCGAGGGCACCGACCCCCGGCTGTTCTCCTGCGCCACCCTGCGCTTCGAGGGGGACGCCTCGGGACGGGTACGGGCGCTGCACCTGACCGCCGTCGAGCCCACGGCCCGCAAGCCCCTCACCGGCACCGAGCGCGTACTCCCGGCCGAATTGGTCCTGCTGGCCCTGGGCTTCTCCGGCCCGGAGCGGGCGGGCGGACTGCGCGAGCAACTGGGGCTGGAGCTCGACGACCGCGGCAACTTCGCACGCGGCGCGGACTTCACGGCCACCGGCGGACGGGCGCGCGGAGTGTTCGTCGCGGGCGACGCCGGCCGGGGTCAGTCGCTGGTGGTGTGGGCCATCGCCGAGGGTCGGTCGGCGGCCGCCGCGGTGGACCGCTACCTGACCGGGTCCACCTGCCTCCCGGCCCCCGTCGCCGCCCACGACCGGCCCATGACGGCGCTGGGACGGCTGCGTTACGGCGACTACTAGAGCGTGTCGGGTGGGTCGCTCGGCCAGAGCCGGTCGGGGACCTCACTCCGTGCGGTGGTTGTACCTCGGCGAGGTGTCGGTGCCGGTGCCGGTGCCGGTGCCGGTGCCGGTGCCGGATCGTGGTACCAGTGCAGTTCGCCCGTGCCCAGGGTGATCGCGACGCGGGGCCGCATGGGCTCCTCGCCGCGGCGGGAGAGCAGGACTACCTCGTGGACCTGCGCCGACATGGTGCCCAGGCGGGCGTCGCACTCCGGAGCCAGCTGCCGCGGGTCACGCGTGCGCCCGAGTGACAGGTGCGGTGTGAAGCGTGGGAAGCGGCTGCGGCACAGGGGGAACGGTTCCTCCAGGGTGCTCTGGAGCGCCGTCCAGGGGGCCAGGCCGGCCGCGGCGGGGTCCAGCCAAACCGTGGCGTACGCGCGGTGGCGGAACGTGTGCACTCCACTGAGGCGGATGGCGAAGGGCTCTCTCTCGGTCGCCGCGGCCGCCAGCAGTGGGGCCGCCGCCGCGAAGTCGGCCTCGGGGACGAAGCCGAAGATCAGGTTCACATGGGGTGGCCAGCGGCGGATCTGGGGGTCGTGCTCGGCTCGGATGCTCTGGATGGGAGGCCACAGGCCTTCCGGAGGGAGCCACACGAGAGCGGTCCGAGGTGTGGGAGCGACCTGGAGGAATGCGGGGATACCGGCTCCGCCGCCGCCGGCGGCCGGGGTGACGTTCACATGGCCATGATGCCCTCGGCCGCACCGCGAGCCACCGGAACCGGGTCCCTGGAGCTGCGCGCTTGACGTGGGGCGGGCCGGTGCCGACCATGCTGGTGAGAAGGACGGACCAGCAGTGGTTTGGCCAGGGAGGAACCATGTTCCCCAACCCAGACCCCACCCGGCACGGCGACCCCCTCGACCGGGCCGAGCAGCCCCCCATGAGCGCGTGCGTCACACCAGGCGCCCACGGTTCCGCGACCATCGCCGTCAGCGGCGAGATCGACGTCCACGACGCCCCCGACCTGTGCAACGTCGCGGTCACCGCGATGACCACCTACCGCGGCCCGGTGACCCTGGACCTCACCGCGGTCACTTTCTGCGACTGCGCCGGCCTCGGCGCCCTCATCCACATCCGCCGCCAGGCCCTGCGCGCCGGGCGCCGCCTCCTCATCCGTGCCGGTCGGCCCGTCGGCCACTTGATCCAGCTCACCGGCACCGGCCCCTACCTCCACGGCCCCGGCTCCGGCCAGCCCGTCACCCTCCCGAGCCGCCAGACCGCCCGCCTGCCGACCTGAGCCCGCTCCTCCCCCGGCTGAGGAGCGGGCCGCGAGGCCGTCGGTCCACTTCCGTCCGGGATCTCCTGTCCTATCCGAGGACCTCCAGCAACTGCTTCGCGAATTCCTTCGGATGCTCGGTGGCTCCGAGGTGTCCGCCCGGGAACTCCACGACGTGGCCGCCGAGCAGCCCTGCCAGTCGGGCGGCCGGTCCGGACAGCGGAACCTGTGCGCGCGAGTCGCGCCCTGCCGCCATGACCAGCCGGTCCGCTCCACGCCGGAGTGCGGCGACGTCCGGCGCCGTCCCCGAGAAGGGGCACAGTACGTGCTCCAGGAAGACCGGGAGGTTGGCGTACATCCGGGCGGCCATCTCCTGGATCTCGGGCGGCAGTTCCGTCGCCCGCTCCCTGTTCCGCTCCTCCCCCACGCCTTCGCTGAAGCGCGCCATCGCCGCGCCGACCCCCTCCTCACGGAAGGTCTCGCGGACCTCGGCGAACAGAGCCCGGTGCGGCGCCGGATCCTCGAGCAGTTCCAGGAGCGGCGGCTCGTGGGCGACCACACGGCGCAGTCGTTCGGGGTGACGGGCCAGAAGGTCGAGCGCGACGATGGCGCCCGAGCTGTTGCCCAGGACGTACGCCTCCCGGTCAGGGGAGAGCAGTTCGAGCAGTCGGTGGGCGTCGTCGCTCCAGACGTCCACCCGCTGGTCGGCGAGGTGACCGTCGAGAGGGCTACGGGACAGACCGCGCTGATCGTAGGAGACCACGGTGAAGTGTGCGGCGAGGTGCTGCGCGATTCCCTCGTACATCCCCGCGTCGCCGGCGCCTCCGGGTATCAGCAGCAGAACCGGGCCGCTGCCTCGCTTCTCGTAGTGCAGGGTGGCGCCGGGCACCGCGAGGGTGCCGGTCGTGGGTCGGTTCATCATTCGCTCCCATCGTGTCGGGACGGCCAGTTCTCGAGGAGCACGTGCAGGGCGTCGAGCGAACGCGACCAGGACTTCTTCACCTCGCGGGAGTGACCGAAGCCGCCACCGAGCTCCAGGTGGACGTAGCCGTGGAAGGTGCTGCGCAGCAGGCGGCCCGCGTCGGTCAGGTCCGGCTCCGTGAGGCCGTAGGCGCGCAGCATGCCGTAGGTCAGCTCCACGCTGCGCCGCAGTCCGACGGAGTCGGCGACCTCTTCGGGGGCGAACCGCAATTGGGTCGCGGCGTAGCGACCAGGGTGTTCGAGGGCGTAGTCCCGGTAGGCGTCGGCGAAGGCGACGAGCGCGTCCTTGCCGGCGCGGCCCGCCACGGCTGCCGCGATGCGCTCGGTCATCTCCTCGGAAGCCTGCAACGCGACCCTCACCCGTAGGTCCCGCAGGTTCTTCACGTGCGAGTACAGACTCGCGTCCTTGACGCCGAACCGCCGGGCGAGCGCGGACAGCGTGACGTTGTCGAGCCCGGCCTCGTCTGCCAGCTCCGCAGCGGCCTCCGTCAGCCTGGCAGCGGTGAGCCCCACGCGAGCCATGCAACCACCTCCACACATCAACCTAATAGCTCTAGGCAAAAACCTAACACATCTAGCCAAGCAGACGTCGAGACAACCGCCCCCACTGCCTCGCCCGATGGCGCTCATGTCGACGGTGCCGCCCCGATCAGCGGGTGCATGATGACGGCATGAGCGACCGTGACGATTTCCTGGCCTGGGTCAAGACAGCCCTGTACGAGGCGGAGCTCACGCTGCACAACGGTGACGCGGGCCCCCGCCGGGCGCTCTGGTCGCGCAACGAGCCCGTCAGCGTCCTGGGGGCGTGGCGCAACGCCTACGGCCAGGAGGAGCTGGACGAGCTCTTCGCCGGGCTCGCGAAGAGCTTCTCCGACTGCACGTCGTACGCGTTCGAACTGCAGGCGTACGACGTCGTGGGCGACATGGCCTATACGGCCGGGCTCGAACACGCCTCCGCCTCCGTCGACGGCCTGCCGCGCACCTACACCTTGCGGGCCACCCAGGTGTACCGCCGCGAGGACGGCGAGTGGAAGGTGGCCCACCGTCACGGCGACACCGTGACCGAGTGAAGGTGCCCGACGCGCGGAGTTGACGCCCGAGATCTTCACGGTCACGACGTCCCCCGCCGGAACGATCGGCACAACTCGCACCGCTGCTCGCCACCGCCGGACTCATCGCAACCGCCCTGCCAGAGTCCGCCGCGCGCCGACCGACACGCTCGTTACGCCTACCGAGCCGAGCCGGGCGCGTTCGGCGCAGGGGTTCCCGTGGCACGGCGGCCCGGAACGTAGGGTCGGTCTTCGCGTCCGTGCGTGAGGCGGGATCGGCCTGCCCGGCACGCGGGCCGTGGCGCAGCTGTCCGGGCGATGACGGACACCCGGTGTGAGGAGTGCGGATGAACGGCTGGGCCGTCGTGATCGCCGGGAGTGTGATCGTCGGCTACGGGGCGCTCTCGCAGCGCTTGTCGACCACGGTGGTCTCGGGGCCGTTGGTGTTCATGCTGTGCGGTCTGGGGATCGGCCCGCTGGGCCTGGACCTGTTGGACCGGACCCGGGATCCCGAGGTCACGCGAGCTCTGTTGGAGAGCGCACTGGTTCTCCTGCTGTTCACGGACGCGGCGGAGATCCGGGCCCGGGACCTGCGACGGGAGGAGTTCCTGCCGCTGCGGCTGCTCGCGTTGGGCCTGCCGGCCACGATGGCTCTGGGATGGCTCGCGGCCTGGCCCCTGCTGCCCGGCCTGAGTGTGTGGGAGCTGGCCCTGGTCGGCATCATCCTGGCGCCGACGGACGCCGCGCTCGGCAAGCAGGCCGTCTCCAACCAGCGGGTACCGTCACTGGTCCGCGGCGGCCTGACCGTCGAGTCCGGTCTGAACGACGGTCTGGCGCTTCCGTTCTTCGTACTGGCCCTGGCGGCGGCGGGCGGGGGCCACGGCCATCCGGGCGTTGCCGAGACGTTCCTGCGCGCGCTGCTGCTGAGCGGCGCCATCGGGATCGCGGCCGGCTGGACCGGAGCGAGCCTGTTGCGCTGGTCGCGCTCCCGAGGGTGGAGCAGTTCCGACTGGCGGCAGTTCCTGGCACTCGCCGTTCCGGTCATCGCGTACGTGCTGTGTGTCATGGCCGAGGGCAGCGGCTTCATCGGCGCCTGGGTCGCCGGCCTGGCCTTCGGCGTCCACCTGCGCCGGATGCCCGCCGACCGGAGCCTTGGTACCCCGGGATGGGATCCCGCGCAGAGCACGAGGTTCACCGAACACCTCGGCCTGCTGCTCGCGTCGCTGAGCTTCCTCGTCTTCGGCGCGGTCATCCTGGGGCCGGTACTCCAACACCTGACGTGGCGCATCGTGGTCTACGCGCTGATCAGCCTGACCGTCGTCCGGATGCTGCCGGTCGCTTTCGCGCTGCTCGGCACCGGTCTGCGCCTTGCTTCCGTGGCCTACATCGGCTGGTTCGGTCCGCGCGGTCTGGCCTCCCTCGTGTTCGGCCTGCTGGCCTTCGAAGAACACCTGGCCGGGGGGACCTTGCTGAGTGACGTCGTCGCCGTGACCGTGGGGCTGAGCATCCTTCTTCACGGGGCTTCGGCGCCCTTCCTGGGGGACCGCTACAGCGAGTGGTTCACCCGGACACTGCGCGTCGAGCCGAACCTGCGGGAGAACGCACTCGCCCAGGACGACGCGCCACGCTGATGGTTCGGGTCCCCCGCCGCAGCGGAGCCGACCCGGCCTCGCCACGTACGCCGTGCCACTGTGGTGGTATGACCATCGACGTTCGCCCGGCTGCGGTGTTCGAGGACGTGCGGACGCTGGTCGGTCCGAAGTCGCCCGGAGCCAACGTCTGCTGGTGCCTGAGCCACCGGATCCCGTCCAAGCTCAACAACGAGCTTCGCGGGCCGGGCCGAGGTGAGTACGTCGCCGAGCTGTGCCGTACGGAACCGCCTCCCGGGGTGCTCGCCTACGACGGCGACGAGCCGGTCGGCTGGGCGGCCGTGGCACCGCGGTCGGCCACCTCCTTCGCGCGCAACCGCAAGATTCCGCACGTCGACGACCTGCCGGTCTGGTCGCTGTGGTGCATCCGCGTACGCCCCGGTTATCGGAAGAGAGGGGTCTCGCACGCGCTGATCGCCGGCGCGGTCGAGTTCGCCCGCGCCCACGGCGCACCCGCGATCGAGGCGTACCCCCTCGACAACGGTGACGCCAAGGTCGACATGACGATGGCGTACGCCGGGCTCCGGAAGAACTTCGAACGCGCCGGGTTCGTCCACGCCGCCGACACCACCTCGGTACTGGCCGGTCATCCCCGGGTCTTGATGCGGCTCGACCTGCGCTGATACATCCGCTGATACGTCAGCCGTGACGACAGGGCCGGGGGGGGGGGGGGGGGGGGGGGGGGGGGGCGGCGGGGGGGGGGGGGGGGGGCGCGGGGGGGGGGGGGGGGGGGGGGCGGGGGCGCGGGGCCGGGCGGGGTGCGGGGCGGGCCGGGGGGGGCGCCCCCCGGGCCGGCGGGGGGGGGGGCCCCCGGGGGGGGGGCGCGGGGCGGCCCCCCCCCCCCCCCCCCCGGCCCCTGTCCGGTGGTGCTTCCCCCTCGGCCGGGGTGCCGGGCCTTCCGCTCGGCGAGGCCGGTCAGTCCGTGCCGAACTCCATCGCGGCGCGGTCCAGCATCTCCTCGTCGCCGGAGACCTCGCCGCGGGAGGCGATGGCCTCGGCGCCGCCCTCCTGCAGGGTGCCGATCAGCCCGGTCGCGGCCGCCTGGGCGGCGCCGATGGCGGGGTGGCCCGTGCCGATCAGGCCGAGCCCGGCGTACTGCTCCAGCTTGGCGCGCGAGTCGGCGATGTCGAGGTTGCGCATGGTGAGCTGGCCGATCCGGTCCACCGGGCCGAACGCCGAGTCCTCGGTGCGCTCCATGGAGAGCTTGTCCGGGTGGTAGCTGAACGCCGGGCCCGAGGTGTCGAGGATCGAGTAGTCCTCGCCGCGCCGCAGCCGCAGCGTCACCTCGCCGGTGACGGCCGTGCCGACCCAGCGCTGCAGCGACTCGCGCACCATCAGCGCCTGCGGGTCCAGCCAGCGGCCCTCGTACATCAGCCGGCCGAGGCGCCGTCCTTCGTTGTGGTACTGGGCGACGGTGTCCTCGTTGTGGATCGCGTTGACCAGGCGCTCGTACGCCGCGTGCAGCAGGGCCATGCCGGGCGCCTCGTAGATGCCGCGGCTCTTGGCCTCGATGATCCGGTTCTCGATCTGGTCCGACATGCCCATGCCGTGGCGGCCGCCGATGGCGTTCGCCTCCATCACCAGGTCGACGGGGGAGGCGAACTCCTTACCGTTGATCGTCACCGGGCGGCCCTGGTCGAAGCCGATGGTCACGTCCTCGGTGGCGATCTCGACCGAGGGGTCCCAGAACCGCACGCCCATGATCGGGTCGACGGTCTCCACGCCGGTGTCGAGGTGCTCGAGGGTCTTGGCCTCGTGGGTGGCGCCCCAGATGTTGGCGTCGGTCGAGTACGCCTTCTCGGTGCTGTCGCGGTAGGGCAGGTCGTGGGCGAGGAGCCACTCCGACATTTCCTTGCGGCCGCCGAGCTCGGTCACGAAGTCCGCGTCCAGCCAGGGCTTGTAGATCCGCAGGTGCGGGTTCGCGAGCAGGCCGTAGCGGTAGAACCGCTCGATGTCATTGCCCTTGAAGGTGGAGCCGTCGCCCCAGATCTGTACGTTGTCCTCGAGCATCGCCCGGACCAGGAGGGTGCCCGTGACGGCGCGGCCGAGCGGCGTGGTGTTGAAGTAGGAACGCCCGCCCGAGCGGATGTGGAACGCCCCGCAGGTGAGCGCGGCCAGACCCTCCTCGACCAGCGCCGCGCGGCAGTCGACCAGGCGCGCGATCTCGGCACCGTAGGTCTTGGCACGGCCGGGCACCGAGGCGATGTCGGGCTCGTCGTACTGGCCGATGTCGGCGGTGTAGGTGCAGGGGATCGCGCCCTTGTCGCGCATCCACGCGACCGCGACCGACGTGTCGAGACCGCCGGAGAAGGCGATGCCGACGCGCTCGCCGGCGGGGAGGGAGGTGAGGACCTTGGACATGGAAAGAGTATGCATCATCGCGCATATTCATGCAACACGGGGGCGCGGGTCGTCATCCGGGCCGCCGGGGCATGGCGACGTACGACCGTGATCCGTATGTGATCATCAGCCTTTACTCCCCTGACCAGGGGATTCACCGGATGAGCGGCAAGGCGGGGACACTAGATGACATACCGGCGCGCGGCGATACCGGCACTGGCCGGAGGTTTGCTGCTCACAGCGCTTCTTTGGTGGGCCGGAGCGAGTGCGCAGGCACTGCACCTGCCGGGCACCACTGGCGTGATCGGCGGCCGGGCCGCCGCTGAGCTCGAGCACTGGCTCGTCCCCTGGTCGTACGACCCTCCGGGCTCGCTTCCGCTCGGCGCCGAAGTGTCCGGCGGGATCGGGGACACGGCCGGGACCGACAGCACCCGCTACCTCGCGCTCTACACCACCGGGCTGCAGATCCGACCGCGGTGATCGCACTGTCCCTGGTGGTCCTCTCGTATCAGCCGGTCGCCGCCGCCCTCCAGACGGTCTCCCCGGACGGCGGGCTGTTCGCCGAACCGGGCGATCTCCTGCGACAGTGGCTGCTGCTCGGCGCCTGGGCCGGCCCGGCGGGCGCGCCGCTCGGCGACTGGCTCCTGTACCGGGCCGCCGACGTCCTGCTGCTCGTCGTGGTGTGGTGGGCGCTGCGGCGGCTGCCCGCACTGCTCACCCGGGCCACCTTCCCTGCGATGGCGGTGGGCGCGGTCTGCGCGACCGTCCTCGGGCTGCTGGCGAGCCAGCTGCTGCGGGTGGCGACGGACGGGGCGGGCCTGCGTTGGGGGCTGCTGCGGTTGTTCGCCGGCATCGGTGGTGGCGTCCCGGCCGCCCTGGTCTTCGGGCTGGTGGCGGGATTCGCGGCTGCCGTGGCGCTGCGGGTGGCCGTGGGCCGCGCGGAGACCGCCGACGTCACCGCCTCCGACCTGGGCTCGGCCCGGCCCTAACCCGTCGTGCGGGGACGGCACTCGGCATGATCGTCGCTGCTGAACCGGCCCGTTGTCCTTGAGCCGTCAGTGGCCGATGCGCGCGACCAGGAGCGCGATGTCGTCATCGGCCGCCGCCGGAACGAGGTGGGTGATCAGTGAGTCGCACACATGGTCCAGTTTTTGAGTCTGAGGATCCGCGAGGAGCTGCGTCAGCTCGGCCAGCCGCTCGTCCAGGTCGCGTCCGCGGGCTTCGATCAGTCCGTCGGTGTAGAGCACGAGGACGCCGCCGGCGGGCACCTCGATCTCGGTGGGGGTGAAGGCGACTCCCCCGACCCCCAACGGGACGCCGGGCGGGGTGTCCAGGAGCTGGACCGTGCCGTCGGGCAGCGCCAGTACGGGCGGCGGATGTCCGGCCCGCGTGACCGTGCAGCGTCCCGTGGCCGGATCGCACTCGATGTACAGGAGCGTGGCCAGCATCGGCTCGGCCAGATCGGAGAGGGCGGCTTCCAGCTGGTGCAGCAGCCGGACGGGCGACAGGTCGAGGCGGGCGAGGGCCCGTACGGAGGCGGACAGCCGGCCCATGACCGCTGCTGCGGCGATGCCGTGCCCCATGACGTCGCCGATGAGCAGGGCCGCCTTCCCGCCGGCCAGGGGCACGACGTCGTACCAGTCCCCGCCGACCTCGTTGACGTCGCTCGCGGGGAGGTAGCGGTGGCTGACCGCGATGCCGGGGGGCGGGGAGATGTGCTGGGGAAGCATGCTGCGCTGGAGGATCACCGCGGTCTCGTGCTCGCGATGGTAGAGCCGTGCGTTGTCGATGCTGAGCGCGGCGCGTGCGGCGAGTTCGGCGGCGAGGGTGACGTCTTCGGAGCCGAAGGGTCCGCTCGGGCCGGTGCGGTAGAAGGTGGCGACGCCGAGCACCGACTCC
Organism: Streptomyces sp. NPDC048258; assembly: GCF_043201995.1. Classification (NCBI taxonomy): domain Bacteria; kingdom Bacillati; phylum Actinomycetota; class Actinomycetes; order Kitasatosporales; family Streptomycetaceae; genus Streptomyces; species Streptomyces sp. NPDC048258. The sequence goes on along the minus strand of NZ_JBICZH010000004.1, from coordinate 613,201 downwards.
CGGGCCACGAGGGGTGCCATGAGGAACGAGTGCACACCTGCCGCCACCAGTTCCGCGGGTTTGGCCGAGTGCGGGGCCGCGGGGGCGATGGCCGGTTCGTCGAGGCGGGCGATCAGGAAGGGCTGCCGGGACGCGAGGGCCTGGGTGTAGGGGGCGGCTGCGGGGAAGGTGAGCGTCCCGCCGAGGCGGGCGAGGACGTCGGTCACCCTCGATCCGGACAGCGGAGCCTTGCCCAGCCGCCGCAGGGCGACCCCGCCGCTCAACCCCGTGCCGGGCTCGTCACCGCGGGCGAGGGCGTCCAGTACGTCCACGGTGACCGCCTCGGCGAGACGCGGCACGGCCAGGTCGGCGAGTTCCTGCGCCGTGCGCTCCAGATCCAGACTGGCGCCGACGCGCATGCTGGCCTCGCTGAGCAGGGCGAGCCTGCGCCGGCCCGCTTCGGCTTCCACGTGGTCGCGCTGCTGCTCGGTGATGTCGACGAGCGAGGCGATGACACCGATCGGCATCCCGGCGGGATCCTCCACCCGCACGTAGGAGCACGACCACACCCGGTCGTGGTCCGCCGCGGCCGGCGTCCGTCCCACACGGCGGCGGTCCAGGACCGGCTCCCCGGTCTCCATGACCTGCCGCATGGCCGCCTCCATCTCCAGGGCGTTCACCTCGGGGAGGATCTCGGCCAGGCGGCGTCCCACGTGCGCCGACTCGGGCAGCCCGTTCATGGCTTCGAGCGCGGCGTTGACCTGCAGGAACCGCAGCTGCGTGTCAAGGATGGCGATGCCGACGGGTGAGCGGGCGAACAGGCCGTCCCAGACCGCCGACGACCCGCGGATGCGCCGCGCCGCGTGGGCGTCGGCCGCGAAGACCAGCACCGATGCCGTGCCGTGCCGGCGGTCGGACACCGGAGAGGCCCAGATCTCCAGCTCCAGCGGATTCCCGTCGCGGTGCCAGGCGGTCACCGTGCCCATCACGCCCCGCCCGGACGCAGCGGCCTCCCAGAGCGAGCGCCCGAGGCTGCGGTCGGCTCCTGGATGCAGCAGGTCGGCGATGTTGCGCCCCAGCATCTGCGGCGGGGTATAGCCGAGCAATTCCTGCGCGATCTGGTTCCAGCGCACGATCGTCCCGTCGGCGCTGGTGGCGATCAGGGCGACCGGCAGCGCGCCCAGCCATCCGCCGGCGGCCTGCGCGGCTCCGCTGATCAGCTCGTCGACCGGGATGTGATCGTTCATGTGGCACCTGCACCCAACGCCGTGCCGCCCTTGCCCTGCCTTTCTCGGCGTGCCCTTCTCGGCGTGCCTTTCTCGCCCGCGCCCTGCCCCGCCCGTGCCTTCGTCGGACGTGTCGGACGTGTCGGACGTGGTCAGGCCCCGAGTCGCTCGGGCAGGGCCTCCGCGATCCGTGTCTGCACGAGTCCATCGTCTGCCGTTCGGCGCGGCGCCGCCTCCTGACCGTATGCGGCGACTGTGCTTCACCCATGAGGCGGCCGGGGGCCCAGAAGGCTGTCAGCAGCGACGGGTCTGGTACGGCACGGGGGCGGGAACCGGTGCGGGCGGTGCCGGGCACCGGCTCAAGGCGACGAGGAAGGTCAGCACGATTCCCCCCGCCACGACGAAGAGCGTGGTGCTGATCCCCTCGGCGGTGGCGATGCGAAGCCGTTCACCGGAGAGGCCGTCGAGGCCGGCGGTCGCTACCAGGACGAGGAGGGCGAGGCCGACGGCCGCGCCCGCCCCCGAGCCGGTGGAGGCGATGCCGGAGGCGATGCCTTGTTGTCGGTCGGGGATTCCGGTGGCGGCGGCGATGAACATGGTGGTGAAGACCACCCCGTCGCCGATGCTGAGTGCCACGAGGCCGGGGACGAGTTCGGCGTACGTGCCGTTCGGCGAGATCGCGAGGCCGAGTGCGACCGCACCGAGCGCACCGACGGCGAGGGCTGCGGCCAAGGTGCGCCGGAGGCCGAACCGCGTCACGAGCTGGCCCGCGGTTGTCGAACCGGCCACGACCACGGCCGTGGGGATGAGGAAGCCGGCGCCGGTCCGCAGAGCGTCGTAGCCCAGCACCTCCTGGAAGTAGAGGGACAGGAAGTAGAGCACGGAGCCGAAGGTCGCCATGAACATGAACGCGATGACGACACCGGTGATCAGATTCGGGTTGGAGAGCAGCCGGGGTGGCATGAGCGGGTCGGAGCTGCGCCGCTCGATGACGACGAAGGCTCCGATCAACAGGAGGCCCGCCGCCGCGCTGACCAGGATGACCGGCGAAAGCCAGCCCGATCCGGGGCCCTGTACGAGGGCGAACACGATGAGTGTGACGCCGAGAGTGACGCTGAGCGCACCGGGCAGGTCGAACGTGCGACCCTTTTCGCGTTCGCCGTCCCGGGGGATCACTACGAACGCGAGCAGCAGCGCGGGGCCGGCCAGGGCTACGTTGACGAGGAAGACCGATTCCCAGCCGAACGCCTGCGTCAGCAGACCGCCGAGCAGCACACCGATGACGAGCCCTGCCGCGCCTGACCCTCCCCAGACTCCCAATGCGCGGTTGCGTGCGCGGCCTTCGGCGAAGGTGGTGTTGATGAGTGCCAGGGTGGTGGGGAAGACGAGGGCCCCGCCGAGACCTTGGACCGCGCGTGCGGCGAGGAGCATTCCGGGGCTGGTCGAGAGTCCTCCCACGAGCGCTGCCCCGGCATAGAGTGCGAGGCCGGTGGCCAGGATGCGGCGCCGTCCGAGCAGGTCGGCGGCGCGCCCGCCGAACAGGAGGAAGCCGGCCGAGGCCACTGCGTAGGCGCTGATGACCGACTGGAGCGTCTGCGCGGAATAGCCGAGGTCGCGTGCGATGTCGGGGAGTGCCACGACCACGATGTACTGGTCGAGCGAGACGATCAGCATGGCGAAGGACAGGAGCGACAGCGTCCCCGTCTCACGGTTCCAACCGAAGCCGCCGGGCGCAGATGACGTCTCCTCGGGTCCCACGGCAGCACTCCTGATGGTCGGTCACGTCTGCCCATACGGGCCCGCCGGGACGGCCGTGCGGGGCGTACGGGCGTACGGGCACCTCCCCGAGGAGCACGGTTCCCAAGACCCTACACAGCTCACCCACACCATTCCCGTCAGCGACCCACGCCCGTCGGGACCACACCGCGGATGAGCCTGGCTCGTCGCCGGCCGATGGCGTACGTGGCGAGCCTGCCGGAACCGCTCAGGCGGGGAGGAAGTACCCGGTCACGTCGGCGAGGAGGCCGTCGCGGTGTACCGCGCTGCTCACACCGGTGGTGCGCGCCGACCGGCTTGCGCTCGTCGGCGCGCACGAAGGGTGAGCGGGCGGTCCCGTCGGCGCACCGCCCCCTCCCCCGCCGGGAAGGGGGTTGTCGGGGCCTACCGCAACAGCCGGGCGGCACCGACTCGGTGCAGATGGATGATGATGTCGTGCGACCGAGCGAGCGCGATCCGGGTCTCCGGCCCGCTGGGCCCCGGATAGGCGCCGCCGATGCTGCGGGTCGTACGGGGTGTGGCCAGCCAGGTACGGGCCGCGGGCGGGGCGGTACGCAGGTCCACGACGTAGTCGCGGTGGCGCACCCTGTCCAGGGTGTATTCGTTGCTGCCCGGTTTCGCGGGACCCACGGTGAAGGCTCGCAGTTGTCCGTCGTCTCCGACGGCGTTGAACGAGCCCTCGTCGAAGGTGGAGCCGATGCTCACATAGTTCTTGCCCAACTTGTCGCGCAGGTAGCTTCCTTGCACCTTGGGGTAGTGCTTCGGGTCGTGGGTCCGCAGCGCGACATGCCCGTTGTGGGCCGCCAGCACCACCTTGTTCCCGGTGCGCCTCTGCCACCAGTCGACGTTGTCCGCCATGATCGCGTCCCGGTAGTCCATGGCCTGCGCGCCCTGCTGCGGGTCGTCGAAGTCGAAGGCGTATCCCCTGGCCGTCTGATCGATGGCGGTGGCGTGCTGTACCGCCCAGGCGTAGGCCTCCGCGTCGCCCTCCGCCCCGGGCCCCTGCTGCGTGATCAGTTCCAGGGCACGTCCGGTCCTGTCGGCGATCTCCTTCCGTTCGGCCAGCGGCCGACCGGGATATTCCTTCATGTGGGCATCGGGGGTGGTCGCGGGCCGCAGGCCGCGGTACAGCTCGGTGAGGCGCGGCAGCAGCGCCGGGTGGGCCTGGGCCACGTAGCCGGTCACCTTGTCGTAGAGCTCCGGACCGGCGTACCCGAAGTCGTCACCCATGAACTGCACCGGATCGTGCGGATGCTGGAGGTTGTAACCGCGCATCCACCGCAGCAGGTTCAGGTATTCGGCGCTGTTCCAGAAGATGTAGCTGCTCTGGAATTCCTCGCGCATGATCCGCTCCGGATCGCCCTCGCCGCGCAGCACATAGTCGTTGAGCCGCAGTCCGGTGCTCCAGCTTCCCTCCAGGGCGAAGCTGCGGAAACCCTTCTCCTCCACGAGGTAGCGGAAGACCCGGTGCTTCATGGTGAGGAATTCGTGGGAACTGTGGGTGGCCTCGCCCAGACCCACCACCCGGGCGTCCTTCACCATGCGGCCGACCGGGCGCAGATCGTCCAGGTTCCCCTGGGGGTCGGTAGAGCGCAGAGGGTGTGCGTCGCGTTCCAGGGCGGGTACCGGCGACCGTGCCGAGGAGGGGGGCGCGGCGGCGACCACGGCACCGAGGGAAAGGAGCAGCACGGCCAGGGGTGTTGCCTTGCTTCGTTTCATGGTCCAAGACTTCCCGCCGGGAGGGACGGCGGCCATGGCCCCAACCCCCGGGCCGGGTCTGGAGCTACCCCTACCTGCGCTCCGGCGCCTGGGTGCGGCGGCACACGGGGCTGCTCGCCGAACGGGAAGTGGACTACGGGTACCGGCTGCTGGTGGCGGACCCTGGATCGGCTTCGGATGAGGAAAGGACCGTGTGACAGCGCCGGCCCAGGATGTAGCCCGGCCCGCGCGGCGCGCTGTGCGCGGGCCGGCGCGGGCGGCCGGGCGGGACGCTTCGCTTCCGGTCGAAGCCGAAGAGTCCCTCCCGTGCGCCGGCGGTCAGCGGTTGTCGTGCAGCTCTTGGTGCATCTGCGGCTGATCGTCCTGGCCCTGGGTCAGGGCGAACTTCTGGACCTCGTTGTACCCCTTGGACGCGATGCCCAGGATGTCCTTGTAGGGGTTGACGCCCACCGCCTTCTTGGCGGTGCCGCCCAGCAGGCCGCCGCCCACACCGCTGACGAGTCCGTGGCCGGCGGACAGGGGCTCGGCGGCCGCGCCGAGGATGCTCTTGGGCAGGCCGGCCATGTCGGCGTACTTGTCGGTGAGCGCGTGGCGCACCATCGCGATGAAGGCGTCGTGCGCGCCCGGCGGGTAGAACTTCTTGTAGAAGTCGACGGCCTGCTTGGTCATGAAGACGCCGTCATCGGTCTTCTTCCACTCCTTGTCCCGCTCCTGGTTCCACAGCGCCTCCACCTCGTCGGCGTCCTTGGGCAGAAGCCACTTGTCGGGGGTGCCGAGGTAGTGGTTGACGTAGTGCCAGGCGCACATGAACCCGCGCGCGTCGTCCTTGGAGACGTCGATGCCCAGCCGTGCCATGCCCTGGAGGATCTGGGTGGAGAAGACGCAGGCGGCGCCGGTGGTGTACTTCTGCGAGACCGGCTCGCCCCACTTCGCGTAGTCCCACTCACCGCCCTTCTTGTGGAGCTGGCGTACGGAGGCGTGCACGAGGCGCACCTTGGTGACGTTCGCGGCGAGCGTGCCGTCCCGCATGACGTTCTTGTTGCCCATGTCGAGGAACAGCCGGGATGACTGCGACAGGCGTCGGCCAGGGCCGTCGACGCCGCCCAGGCGGCCGGTGGAGCGGAGGGTGAACGCTCCGGTCGGGGAGAGGTAGGTGCCGATGAGGCCGACGGTGCCCTGGAGCATGGACACTTCGCCGTGGTGGTGGGCGAAGAAGCCCTCCGCCGCCTTGACGTCCGTCTCCGACCAGTCCGGCGGCGCGGCGGCGGCCTCCTTGAGGAACTCGGCCAGCCGCGGGGGCAGCTGCGACAGGTCCTGCCCCGGCTTGAGCGTGCCGATGGTACGGAACAGGGCGTTGACCCCGTCGATCTCCTTGTTGTCGATCAGGCTGGAGACGAGTTCGTCGGCTTTCGGGTCACCGACCTTGCTCGCCGCTTCCAGTTCCGCGGCGATCGTTGCTGTCGTCAGTCCCACAGCAGGACTCCCATCGGGGGTGCAGGGGGTTTCGCCGCAGCAGGCGCGCGTGTCGGCCGGCACCCGCCGGCGGCGGCCCGGCGCAGACCGCCGGGCAAGGGAAAGCCTGTGGCTGCCGCGGCGCGCAGGGAACTCCCTCCGGCAAAGGGATCGTTTCCCCCTCACCCGATCAGCCGCCGATCCCTTCCTGACCAGCGCCGGAAGGCACCGTGCGCCGTACCGGCCGGGTACGGCGCACGGAGGTGGGGGGCGGGGCTACTTGGGCGTGACCCAGACCTGGCGCTTGTTCGTGTTCGCGGTGTAGAGCTGGACCACGGTGCCGTTGGCGGTCGCGCCGCCGGTCACGTCGAGGACCTTGCCCGACGCCACGTGGACGATCTGGCCCTTGGCGTTGACGGACCAGCGCTGCGCCGCGGAGCCGTTGCAGTCGTAGAGGCTGATCTTGTTGCCGTTGGTGCTCGCGTTGCGCGCGTTGTCCAGGCACTTGCCGAACGCGCGGAACGTGCCGTCCTTGCCCAGGATCCACGACTGCGCCGCGGAGCCGTTGCAGGTGTAGAGCTGGATCTGCGTGCCGTTGACGGCCTTTCCGCCCTTGACGTCCAGGCACTTGGCGCCGAGTCCGGTCACCCTGCCCTGCGGGGACAGCGTGGCGCCGGCGCCGGCGGCGAGGAGGCGCAGGCCCTGGACGTCGAACTGCTGGACGTAGGTGCCCGCGCGCTTGTCCTGGTAGGCGTACGTGGGTGAGCACATGACCGGGAACTGGCCGGAGTCGGTCCCCTTGACGCAGTCGCTCTTGGTCAGGCTGCGGTTGGCGTGCGTCAGGCCCAGCGTGTGTCCGAGTTCATGGCTGATGTGGTTGCGCATGTACGTCTCGCCCATGGCGGCGGTGGGCTTGCCGGCCGAGGTGAAGAACTCGTCGTCGATGTAGGCGTGCCCGCTGGTCACGGTCTCGGCCAGGGAAGAGACGGTGAAGCCGCAGCTGAGGTTCGCACTGCCGGAACCGTCCCGGACGACCTTCCAGCCCGTGCTGCCCATGCTGCCGCCTTCGGCCGGCGGGACGCACGGGCGGTGCAGGAGCCCGACGACCACTTCGCCCCGGGGCCTGGCGTAGTCCCAGCCGACGGGCTTCGTGTCGACGGTGACGGGCAGGTTCGTGATGCGCCGCAGGTCCGCGGCGGAGGCCTGCACGTACGGGGCCAGCCAGTCAGCGGACTTCTGGTCGTAGAACTTGATCGTGTAGCCGGTCTGCAGCCACTTGGTGGCTCCGCTCAGCTTCCACCCTTCGCCCTGGGGCGGTGCGGGTGCGGCGGCCGCGGCCGACCTCGCCGCGGGCCGGGTCGCCTCCGCGCCGAGCGACATGACGCCGTTCTTGAAGGCGGTGCTGTCGCTGCTGTAGGTGGCGGAGTCCTCCGCGTGGGAGTCGGGCGCCTCCCCGGTCGGCGGCGCCGACTCGGAATTCGCCGAATCGGAACTCGCGGACTCGGACACGGTGTTCCCCGTGTCCCCGGTGTCCTCGGTGCCGAACGCGCTGGAGGGGAGTTGCAGACTTCCCGCGATCGCCGCCGCGGCAGCCGCGGCGACGATGGATATCCGGTGCTTGCCTGTCAATCGCAAGTGCTCATTGCCCTCTCATCGAGAATCACTTCCCGCCCCGGCCCCGGCACTGCGGTGGCACGGACGGGCGAGAATCGAATAGATGATAGGCCAGCACGTCAAAGCCCCCCGCACGCGGCCGAGTTGGCGGCCCGACCTCACCCGGTCAGGCGGGCTCGCTGTCGAGGCCGTGGCGTCCGGCTCCGGAGGCGAACCGGGCAGCCCCGGTCACCGCTTCGGCGGCGAGCGAAACGGTACCGTGACCGAACTCGACGGCAAGGGCGGTGCTCTCGTCGAGGCCTTCCTGTTCGAGGACCGACAAGCGGTCGTGGCGCATGCAGGTCTGCGGGAACCGCGCCAGGCGCGCCGCGAGTTCCTGGGCCTCCTCCAACGCCTTTCCGAGAGGGACCACGCGGTTGGCGAGGCCGATCCGGAGAGCCTCCGCGGCATCGACCGCCCGGCCGGTGAGGATCATGTCCATCGCCCTGCTCGTGCCGATCAGGCGCGGCAGCCGTACCGTTCCGCCGTCGATCAGCGGTACACCCCAGCGGCGGCAGAACACTCCGAACACCGCGCTCTCGTCGGCCACACGAAGGTCCGCCCAGAGCGCCAGTTCCAGACCGCCGGCTACCGCGTGTCCGCTGACGGCCGCGATGACCGGCTTGGAGAGCCGCATCCGGGAGACGCCCATGGGGCCGTCGCCGTCCGCGGCGACCCGGTTGCCGTTGCCGTCTGTGATGGCCTTCAGGTCGGCACCGGCGCAGAAGGTTCCTCCCTCACCGTGGAGGACCGCGACGGACGCTTCCGGGTCGGCGTCGAAGGCGCGGAACGCGTCGGCCAGCGCCGTCGCGGTGGGACGGTCCACCGCGTTGCGGACGTGTGGCCGGTTCAGGCTGATCGTCGTCACCGCGCCGCGGCGGCGGACGCTTACAGGATCGGAGGTCGTGTCGTGCACAGGATCGGAGGTCGTGTCGGGCTCGGATGCCATGGGGTGGTTGTCTCCTGGCTCGCGGTGGGCGGAAGGGGTGGCCGCCGGGCCTTCGTGCGTGGCAGCGGTCGGCCTCGCCGTTCATGACCGGCAGCCTAGCCAGCCCACGGCCCGGCCCACGTGTCTATGCCAGGAGACGTTCGAGGCTTTCGTTCGAGAAGAATTCCGCGGGCGAGGTGACCCCCGCCGCCACCCTGGCGAACCCGTCCATGGCCGGGCGGCTGCGCGACACCGCGCCGAGCAGCTGCGCCATCTCCGGTGGTGGTGGGTCCAGTGAGGCGAGTTGGGCCGTGAACTCGTACATCGGCATGACCTGGGTGTCCCTGGTCTCCTGGTAGTCCTTCATCGCCGTGTCGAAGCTCCGCCTGCCGGTGAAGGTCTGGTCGAGCGCCTGCGCACACAGTTCCGCGTCACGGAAGGCGTCCTGGATGCCCTGGGCGGTGATGAAGTCCTTGAGGTATCCGGCGTCGCCGACCAGTGCCCAGCCCTGGCCGTAGGGCTTGCGGAGGAAATTGGGGACCGCCGTCCCGACGAGGCGTTCCCCGCGCGTGGCGGACGCGGCCCGCTCGGCGAACGAGGGAACCAGCGCCATGGTGGCCAGGTAGCCCGCCTCGACGTCCGACCGGTTGGCCTTGAAGTCGCGCATCGGCAGCCCGCAGATGACCACGGTCCGGCCGTCATTGGTGGGCCAGGCGGCGAAGGCCCGGTCGGGCCGGACATAGGTCTCGAACCGGCCGTCCATCGGCAGCCCGGTCCAGTAGGAGTAGTAACTGCACTGGAGTTTCGGCTTCTCGGCGTACCGGACGGCGCCGACGGTCTTCGCGACGAGTGAGTGGATCCCGTCCGCGCCGATGACGACGCGGGCGTACTCCGTGACGGTGCTGCCTCCGCCCGCGCCGCGGCCCCTGATTCCCGTCACCGCATCGCCCTCGATCACGAGGTCCTCGACGGTGAAGCCCTCACGCACCTGCGCGCCGGACCGGTCGGCGGCATCGACGAGGATCTTGTCGAGGAGCGTACGGCGCGGGGCGTACGAAGCCTCGAACCCGCAGCCGGCCGGGGATCCTTCGATGACGAAGGGCCCGAAGTCGAAGGAGTACGTGGCGATCGCCGGACAGCCGGTCGCGACGACCTCGGGGAGCAGCCCCCAGCGGTCCAGGGCGGCGAGGCCGGGCGGGTGGATGAGATGGGTGGAGATCGTGTCGCTCGGGAAGGTCGCCCGGTCGACGAGGAGTACCCGGTAGCCCCGGCGGGCGAGGAGCATCGCGGTCGGTGCGCCCGCACACCTCGCCCCGATCACGATCGCGTCGTACATCCGGTTCGTCATGACGTCGCCTCCCGCCTCTCTGTCCCGTGGGGTCCCGTGCGGTCCCTTGGGGGTCCCTTGGGGGTCCCTTGGGGATTCGTACGGTGAAACGCTAGGCCGCGCGTCCCGCTCACCGCTTCCACAGAATGTCCACTCCTGAGGCGTGGGTCATTCTTCCCAGGCGTCAGACGAGGTCGTGCCGGTGGGCGTACGCGGTGGCCGCCGATCGCGAGGACACTCCGAGCTTGGCGAAGATGTTGCTGAGGTGGCGGGCCACGGTCTTCTCGCTCAGGAACAGGTCGTCCGCCACGGCCCGGTTCGACTTCCCCACCGCGACATGACGCAGTACGTCCAGCTCACGGGGCGTGAGCAGGCCCGCCGTCCTGGTCGTGGCCTTGAGCGCGAGCTTCTCGGCGCGCAGCAGGTCCGGTGCCGCCCCCAGCTCCCGGAAGACCGACTCGGCGGCCTCGATCTCCAGCTGTGCGGTGATCTCGTCGCCGGTCTCCCGGCACGACAGACCGATGAGCAGGCGGGTCCGCGCGGCGTCGTACGGCACGTCGAGCTCCCGGAACGTCGCCACCGCATGGCCGAGCACCACCTGGGCGGCGCGCGCGTCACCGGACGCGAGGAGCACAGCTCCCCTCGTCTGTCCGCTGACGGCGTTCAGCAAGGAGGAATCCATGGCCCCGGCGGCCGCGGCCAGTTCCTCCGCGGCCGCTCGCGCCTCGTCGACCTTCTCCGCCGCCAGCATGACCTCCGCGTACGCCGGCAGCAGCCGGCAGCGCGACGTACGGTCCTCGGCCGCGTCGAGCGCGGTGCGGATCGCGCGCTCCGCGGCGCCGGTGTCCCCGGCCGCGAGCAGTGACAGCGCGACTCCCGGCTGCGCGGTGTGCCCCAGTCTGCTGGCCTCGCGGTAGGCCCGCTCCGCCTGGTCGTGTTCACCGCGCAGCCGATGCAGCTCGCCGAGCTGGTAGTACGCGGCGTCGGCAGACTGGGTGGCCGCCACCGAGCGCATCCACCGGCAGGCGCGGTTCGCCTCGTCCAGGGCATCCGTCCAGTCTCCGTGCAGCCGCATGATCTCGACGCGGTGGGCCAGGCAGATGCCGCGGTACGGGACCAGCTCCTGCTGGGCCGCGCACCACCGGGACAGCTCGGCCGTCCATTCCCGGGCCCGGTGCAGATCGAATGCCTCGTGGCAGGTCGCGATGACCGCGCAGTACGCGAGCCCGGTCACGATCGGGGACACCTCGCCCGCCGTCACCGCGACCATGGCCTCGTCGAGGAGCCGTACCCCCTCGTCCACCTGCCCGAGCCTGATCCGGCTCTCGCCGAGGGAGACCAACGCGAAGTTCGTCAGGTCCGGGTCCCCGAACCGTGTCGCGAGGGTCAGCGCCTGCTCGGAGACGGCCTCGGCGTTCGCCGTGTCCCCCGCCAGGTAGCTCCGGAGCCCCTCCAGCGCCAGGAGGTACCCCTCCTCGACGCAGTCGGCCTGTCCGGCGTCGAGGAGCCGGCGCGCCCGCGCCGTCCAGCCGGCGGCACGGGCCCACTCCCCGCTCAGCACCAGGTCCAGCCCCAGCCAGAACACGCAGCGGACGGCCCGCGGCACATCGTCACGGGTCAGCCACGCATGGTGTGCCCTCGTCCACAGGTCGTCACTCTCGGGAGCCTTGCCGATCAGGTGCGCGGCGAGCGCGAGCCGCTCAAGGTCCTCCGGACCGAGCGGCTCGTGCCGGTCGGCCTCGGACAGGATCGCGAACACATCCCCCCACCTGTGGCGCGACGCTGCCTCATCGGCGGACCGTGGCGCTTCGGCTGGCTCCATGGGCCCAGTCTCCCAGCATCCGGAAACGCGCCCCGGGAACCACACCGACACACCTGGGCAGCATGGAGCGCATGGGCAACACGGATGCCGCAGTCCGAACCACGCACGGCCCGCGTGCGTCCTGAACGGCATGCCCCTCGCCACAGCCGTCGCCGTTCACCGGGTGGCGCACGCCCTGCGCCAGCTGGTCCGCTTCGGCCTGCGCCAGGCCGCCAGTTGCGCGTTCGCCGTGGCCCTGCTCGCCGGGGTGGGCCTGTCCGGACTGCTCCCCGAACTGCCGGTGGCACGCTACGACCTGCTGTTCGGCTACGGGATCCTGCTCAGCGTGGTCTTCCGCCTGATCGGCTGGGAACGCGGACGGGACCTCGCGGTGATCGCCGGCTGCCACCTGCTGGGCCTGGTCTTCGAGTACGTGAAGGTGTCGCTCGGCTCCTGGTCGTATCCGGAGCCCGCGATGCTGAAGTTCGGCGGCGTCCCCCTCTACGGGGGCTTCCTCTACGCGGCGGTCGGCAGCTACATCTGCGCCGCGTGGCGGCTGCTCAGGCTGGAGCTGAGCGGGTATCGCCCGGCCGCGACCGCGGTGGTGGCCGGCGCGCTGTACGTGAACTTCCTCAGCCACCACTGGCTGCCCGACCTGCGCTGGCCGCTCGCCGCCCTGCTGGTCGCGGTCACCGCGCCCGCCCGGGTGCGCTACACCGTGGGGAAGCACACCTACTCGATGCCGATGCCGTTGAGCTTCGTCCTGATCGGCTTCTTCCTCTGGCTGGCCGAGAACATCGCGACCTACGCCGGTGCCTGGCGGTACCCGTACCAACTGGACGGCTGGGAGCCGGTGTCGCTGCAGAAGTTCGGCGCGTGGGCGCTCCTGGTCAGCGTGCTGTGCGTACTCGGAGCCGCCGCGCGGCACCGGCCAGGGCCCCGCGCCGTGGGAACTGTATGACGTTCCCGCCGGGACACGGCTCGCGGATGTCGTGCCCGGGGCCACCGCCGCGCGGCCTGGCCGGTCGGCCCCTCGGCGGGCGTCGCTAGGCGGTGAGGAGCCCGGGCAGTTCGCGCATGTCGTGGAAGACAGTGGTGTCGGGGCCCTCGAGCCGTTCCGCGGGGGTCAGACCGCCGGCGTAGCCGAAGGCGCGCATTCCGGCGGCGCGCGCGGCCTGCACTCCGGGGCGGCTGTCCTCGACCACCACGCACGCGGCCGGGTCGACGCCCATCTGCCGGGCGGCGTACAGGAAGAGGTCCGGGGCGGGCTTGCCCTGCGGGACCTCCGTGGCGCTGTAGATACGGCCGGCGAAGCGTGCGTAGAGACCGGTTCGACCGAGGGTGTGGCGCATCTTGTCATGCGAACCGCTGGACGCGACGCAGGTGGGCAGGGTGATCGCGTCGAGTGCCTCGGGCAGCCCCTCCACGGGCAGCAGTTCCGCGTCGACCGCCTCCCGGTGGAGTTCCACGAACCGGTCCGCCCAGGTCACGGCTGCCTCCTCGCCGAGCCGGGCGGCCACCTGCTCGGCGACGGACGCGTTGGAACGACCGATGAACCGGTCGATGACCTCGTCCTCGGTGATCGGCCAGCCGAGTTCCGCTCCCAAGGCCACCTGGACGCGCGCGGCGATGCGTTCGCTGTCGACCAGCACTCCGTCACAGTCGAATATCACGAGCTCTATGGGCTTGATCATCCCCGTAGCGTAAGCGGTCTCGCCCCGCCCGTAGGCCGGTCGGGAGACAGGCCCTCAGGGCGTGACCACCGAGGCGGACCTCACGTCAGAGCGGGGCCCGGCGCGTTCACGGTCTCCCAGAGGCTGCCCAGGTGCGCGTGCAGGACGTCCTGGGCTTCCTCGGGGGTGAGGTGGCCGATGAGGACGTGCGCGGTGAGGCCGTCCGCGAGGGCGAGGAGGGTACGGGCCTCGTGCCGCGCGTCGAGGGGCACGGCGCGGTCGGCGCCCTCGCAGGCTTCGGAGATGAGGCGCGTGAACGTGTGCTGCAGCGCCGCGTAGTTCGCCTTCAGCGTCTCCGCGAGTGCCTTGCTGACGGCCGCCTGGGCGACGAACGCGAGCCAGACCCTGGCCTCGGCGCGGTTCTCCTCCCGGAGCAGTGAGATCTCGGTGGCCGCGTGCCCCAGGGCGGAGGCGGCCGACTGGGCCGGGCTCCTGACCAGGCGCGCCCGTACGCGCTCGCCGATCCGCTCGCCGATGTACCCGAGAGCGAAGACGAGCATCTCCTCCTTGGTGCGAAAGCACCGTTGGACGGCTCCCATCGACACCTGCGCGCGGGCGGCGACGTCGCGCAGGGTCACGCCCTCCAGTCCGCGTTCGTCGGCGAGATGGCAGACGGCGTCGGCGATGAGACGGCGTCGGCTCTCGTGGTCCACCTGCTTGGGCATGCCCTGTCGCCTCCCTGATTCACCGCGTCCGCTCCGCGTCGGTGCGAGCGCTCCGCGTCGGTGCGACCCACTCTATTCGATGCACCCGCATCGGATCCCGGGGTATCGTTCCGATGCAAGCGCATCGGAACAAGGGTGGAGATGGGGATGGGGAGCGTGCGAGTCGTGCAAGAGGAGTTGTGGCAGAAGCCCGCCACCGCGCAGGCGGAAGCCGTGCGGAGCGGCGAGGTGTCGGCCGTCGAACTGGTGGAGAGCCACCTGGAGCGGATCGCCGCGGTCAACCCGCGGGTGAACGCGGTCACGCAGCTCCTGGCGGAGCGTGCGCGCGAGGCCGCGGCGGACACCGACCGCCGGCGGGCCGCCGGTGAGGTGCTGGGGCCGCTCGCGGGCGTGCCGTTCACGGTGAAGGAGACCACCGCGGTCGAAGGCGTGCCGACCACGTTCGGCGTGGAGCGCTTCCGTGATCTGGTGGCGCCTGCCGACGCTCCCCCGGTGGCCCGGCTGCGCGCCGCCGGGGCCATTCCGATCGGGCACGCCAACATACCCACCCTGATCCTGGCCGGGATGCACACGCGCAGCGAGCTGTTCGGCGACACGGTCAACCCCTGGGACCCCGGCCGGACGCCGGGTGGCACCAGCGGGGGCGACGCGGTGGCCGTCGCCACGGGCATGGCGGCCCTCGGCCTCGGCAACGACTCCGGTGGCTCGATCCGCGTCCCGGCCCAGTTCTGCGGTGTGGCAGGGCTGAAGCCGACCACCGGGCGCTTCCCCGCCGACCACCGCCTCCTCGGTCCGGACGACCCCGGCCCGGCATCCCAGATGCTGGTCACCGACGGCCCGTTGGCCCGGACCGTGGGCGACCTGAGGCTGGCGTACGAGGTGCTGGCGGGCACCGACCCGCGCGACCCGCGAGCCGTACCGGTGCCCGCGTACGGCGAACCCCTCCGCGGACCGGTGAAGGTCGCGGTCGTGGCGGACCCGGGTGGGCGCGGCGTCCACCCCACTGTTCGCGCGGCCGTCGAGACGGCGGCCGACGCGCTCCGCGCCGCCGGATACGACGTGCGCGAGGTGGCGGACGTACCGAGGCTGGACGAGGCCCTCGACGCGTACGGCCGGATCACGGTGACCGAGTTCGCCCCGACCTGGCCGGCGGTGCGCGGCCTGCTCGGCGAAGGCGGGGACCGCTACATCGAGATGGCGATGGAGCAGACCCCGCCCGCGAGCGCGGACGAGTTGATGAGGCTGATGGGCACCTGGCTGAACATCCGCCGCTCATGGGCCGAATTCCTGTACGAGTACCCGCTCCTGCTCGGCCCGTCCTTCAGCGAGCCGCCGGTCGAGCCGGGGCTGGAGTCGCGCGACGGGGCGGGCCGGGACCGGGTCGCCTCGGGAATGCGCCTGTGCACGGTGACCAGCTTCGTGGGCGTACCCGCCGTGGCCGTGCCGACCGGGCTTGCCGACGGGCTCCCCTGCGGAGTGCAGATCGTCGGACGCGCCTTCCGGGAGGACCTGTGTCTGGACGCGGCGCAGGCGGTGGAGGACCGGCTCGGCCTTCTCACACCGATCGACCCGCGCGCGGCCGGTCCGGCGGTTTGAGCCCGCGGCCGCGTGTCAGGCGCCGTCGCCGGTCTCCGTCGGCAGGTCCTCGAACGCGGCCAGGGCGTCCGTCAGCGTATCGAGCGTCTCGTCCGCCAGGTCGCGCAGGAAGGCGGGGCACACCCAGGCGTCCAGGGGCTCGTCCCCGCCTGCTCCGCCGTCTTCCTGACCCTCTTGGACGTCCTCCTCGTCCTCCTCGTCCCACCCGTGATCCTCGGATATCTCGGCACGGCCGCCCGGGCTGCGCAGGAGGTAGCCGACCCGGTTCGCGTGGTCCGGATCGTCGGTGTCGGGATGCTCACCGGGGCCGTGGGCGCACGGACCGTCGCTCAGCAGCGCGACGGCGGCCTCGACTCCCTTGATCATCGCGTCGATCACCGAGCGCTCGGTGATCCGCTCCGACGCCGCGTACCAGCAGGTCGCGTTCATGGTCACGAGGTAGCCCGCCAGCACTCCGCGGGTCGGCCGGGTGGGGAGGCAGGCGGCCTCGTCGGCCAGCACCTCGTGCGGATCGCAGTAGGGGTAGTCGTTCACGATCCCCGACAGGGTGCTGATGCAACTGTGGTGGTACTTCGGCGCGCCCACCGGGATACGACGGACGGTGAGCGGGGCGATCACGTCCGCGGCGAGGCGCGCCCAGCCCGCCACGTTGCCCGGGCACAGCACCCGCCCGGGGTCGATGTCGCCGTCCCGCGCCGGGAGTTCGCCGGTCAGCAGTCCGTCGTCACCCAGCCAGATCTCGTCCTCCATCGAGTCCATCTCAGCCTCGTACGGGTGGTCCTCGTGCGAGCAGGCCCGGCCGCCCAGCTCCTTCGCCGCGGCGCGCAGGGCGTCGAGGGCGGCGCGCTCGGCCGCCTGCCCGGGACGCCAGGCGAGATGGCCCGACATCGCCAACAGTCCGGAGACCCACACATGCGCCTGCTCCCCGCCCGGGTCGGCGGAGAGCCTGCGGGCGCAGTCCAGGACGAAGGGGTCCGCTTCGTCCGCCGGGGACGTGTCGCGGATGTGCTGCCAGGCGCCGGCGAGCTGCTCGACAGTGAGGTCGGTAATGTCAATCACGACGGACACGACGAAGCCGTCGTACGGTGCGGTTCCCGGTTCTCCGTTCCCGGTTCGGACTCGGCCGCCCGCCTGCCCGCCGCCGCCCGATGCAGTGTTCATGTCAACGCCACTCCGGGATGGCTGTTCGCTGGGACGCCGGTCACGAGGCGTGCCGATCGTGGTCACGATCTGTTCCCGACGTGAAGGAGCCACTTCGTGCCCCTCCCCCGCATCCGACGGTCGAGCGTGATCGCCGGCCTCGTCGCCCTCGCGGCGCTCACCGCGACGGTGCCCGCGCAGGCCCACACCCCTCGGACCGCCTCGCTGCCGGCCGTCACCCCCCGGGCCGAGACCGCCCCCCTGTACGACGACGAGGCCGGCGGCAACGCGAACGCCGACGACCCGGCGATCTGGCGCAACGCGGCGGACCCCGGCCGCAGCCTCGTCCTGGCAACGGCCAAGGAGGGAGGACTGCGGGTCTACGACCTCGACGCCCAGCAGGTCCAGGCCGTGCCCGCGCCGAGCGGGCCGGCACCCGGCGACGCACCCGGCCGCTTCAACAATGTGGACCTCGTCCACGGGCTGCGGCTTTCGACGGGCCGCGTCGACCTGGCCGTGACGAGCGACCGCGGGAACGACCGGCTGCGCTTCTACCGCATCGACCCCGCCCGGCCCGGCGGGCCGCTCACCGACGTCACCGACCCGGCGGTCCGGCCGGTCTTCTCCGCCGACCAGGCCGAGGTCAACGAGCAGCGGACGGCCTACGGCCTCGCCACGTGGACCGACCGGGCCACCGGCCGTGCCTACGCCCTCGTCAGCCGGCGCGAGACGACCACCATCGCTCTGCTCGAACTCGTCGCCACCGGCTCCGGCACCGTCGACTACCGCAAGGTCCGCACGCTCGACCTGCCTTCCTCCTTCCGTCTGCCCGACGGCGCTTCCTGGACACCGTGCCTGGAGCCCGGTGAACTGCCCCAGGTCGAAGGCATGGTGGTCGACCCGGCCGACGGCACGCTCTACGCGGGCCAGGAGGACATCGGCATCTGGCGCCTGCGCGCCGACCTCACGACGACCCCGCAACTGATCGACAAGGTCCGCGAGTACGGGCGGCCCGGCACCTACGACGAGGAGACCGAGGAGTGCGCGCCGGGGCCCGACCCCGGATTCGGTGGCCGTCGGCTCGCCGCCGACGTCGAAGGGCTCACCCTGATCACGCAGCCCGACGGCGACGGTTACCTGCTCGCGTCGAGCCAGGGCGACAACACCTTCGCGGCCTACGACCGTGAGGTCGACGAGGACAACGAGTACGAGGGCGGTTTCCGCATCCCCGCGTCCGGCACGCTGGACGGCTCCGAGGAGTGCGACGGCGCCGCGGCCCTCAACGCCCCCCTCGGGAGCAAGTACCCCAAGGGTCTCCTGGTCGTCCAGGACGGCCACGAGACGCCGCAGGCCACGGCGCGCACCGCCACCGGCTTCAAGTTCGTGGACCTCGGCAAGGTCCTGCAGGCCCTGGACGACTGACGGGGCACGACGGATAGCCGCCGCCGGCCCGAGGAGCGCTCCGGCCGCGACTCGGACCGGCCGCTGTCCCGTCCGGTCCGCTGACGCCGCAACGGCGGATCGCGCCGGGAGGGGTGGTGGCGGGTTCAGGAACCGGCCGGGCGCGGGCCGGCGACCGCCTCGGCGAGCAGGCGGCGCCCGCCCGGAGTGGTGAGGACGCCGCGCAGGGCCGTGTCGCGTACGGCGCGGGCCGGTGCCGAGCGCAGCGTCCAGGCGCGGGTGGCGAGGTCGGTGCGGGCGAGCACGCGCAGGGCGTCGGCGCGGCGGGCACGGCGCCAGGCCGTGAGCGCGTCGGCCGCCGGGCCGCCGCGGGCGGTCGCACCGGGCAGCACGGCGGCGAGGGAGACGGCGTCCCGCAGGCCGAGGTTGAGTCCCTGCCCGCCGACCGGGCTGCACACATGGGCGGCGTCGCCGATCAGCAGTACCCGCCGGCTCCCGTGGGGTGCGGCGAGGCGCCGATGGGTGCGGAAGGTACTGGTCCAACGGCATTCGCGGACGGTCGCCGTCCATCCCCGGGCCGCCGCCTCGGCGGCGAGCACCGCCGGGTCGTCCGCGCCGCTCGGCGCGGGGCCGTGCGGCAGGTGCAGGACCACCCGGGCCCAGCCGTCGAGGTGCATCGGCAGTACCACGAGCAGGCCGCGCGGTCCGCCGATCATGTGCACGCGCGCCGGGTCCAGCGAGGGTCCCTCGACCCGCAGGTCGGCGAGCTGCCAGGTGCCGGAATGGGTCCGGCCGCGAAACGCCGTACCGGCCAGGGCGCGCAGGGTGCTCGACGCGCCGTCGGCCGCCACGACCCAGCGGGTGCGCAGCGGGTCGAGGGCGTCGGACCGTACGGTGACGCCGTCGGCGTCCTCGTCGACGGACCGGACGGCCGTCGCGCGGTGCACGCGCACCCCCGCGCGCTCGGCCTC
The DNA here is from genome assembly GCF_043201995.1 of Streptomyces sp. NPDC048258. Classification (NCBI taxonomy): domain Bacteria; kingdom Bacillati; phylum Actinomycetota; class Actinomycetes; order Kitasatosporales; family Streptomycetaceae; genus Streptomyces; species Streptomyces sp. NPDC048258. The sequence goes on along the minus strand of NZ_JBICZH010000004.1, from coordinate 593,834 downwards.
CGCGGCGAGCAGGCCCTCGGTCGCGCATTGCGGGACGGTCAGGATGTACGGGTACGGGGAGCGCAGCCGTGCCAGGTCGAAGCCGCCGAGCCTGCGCCCTCGCGACCACATCTCCACCGTGTCCACGCGCCGGCCCAGCAGGTGCAGCGACTCGGCCGGCCCGCTGGGGGCCAGGGCCTCCAGGGTCCGCGCGTGCAGGTCCGTCGCCCGGGACTCGGTGACCGGACCGGGGCGGCGTTCCAGCACCACCACACCGAGCCCCGCCCGGGAGAGCAGCAGCGCGGCGCTCAGGCCGACCGGCCCGGCCCCCACCACCGCGACATCCGCGTCGACCGCCATGGCGGCACTCTAAGCCCTGTCGGCAACGTCGCGGGCCCGGCCGGCGCTACGTGGACGACAGGCCCTGGTCCCCGGACGGCGTGGTGATCCGGCGTACGGACTCCACCACCGCCGCCCGGTGGCGGGCGAGCTGTTCGGGCGCCCAGTCGGTGCCCGTCTCGCCGACCGCCGGACCGCCCACCGCCCCGAACCACGCCTGAGACAGGGCCATCACCAGCGTCAGCACGTCGGTCGCGGACATCCCGGCGTCGATCCGGCCCGCTTCCTGGGCATGCCCCACTGCCGCGATCTTGCCCTGGTAGGACGCCGCCGTCGCGTCCGTGGTCCCCGGACGCTCCAGCTGCTTCCACAGCACCAGCCGCATCAGCGACGGCCGCGCGACGAGGTGGTCGAAGACGTCGCCCGCGTAGCCGGGCAGGTCGTCGGCGTCGAACGGCACGGACTCCGAGCCCGTCTCCAGCGCCTGCTGGAGCACGGCGTCGAAGAGCTGCTCCTTGTTGCCGTAGTAGACGTAGATGAGCCGCTTGTTCGCCTGCGCGGCCTCGGCGATGCGGTCGACCCGCGCCCCCGCGATGCCGTACGTGGCGAACTCGGAGAAGGCCGCCTCGAGCAGGCGGGCCTTGGTCGCGCTGGAATCCCGTGCCATGCCTCACACCCTAGCAAGTAACTATCTGGTTATTGACATGGCCCGCAGGCGCGGTGCATGCTCTATCTATCCAGTTAGTTACCTATCAGGGAGACCACGATGGAGATCCGCGCACTGGGCAGCCAGGGACTGAAGGTCGGCGCCGAAGGGCTCGGCCTGATGGGCATGAGCGCCCACTACGGAGCCACGGACGAGACCGAGTCCCTCGCCACCATCGACCGCGCCCTGGAGCTCGGCGTCACGCTGCTCGACACCGCCGAGGGCTACGGCCCCTTCCTCAACGAGCAGCTCCTCGGCAAGGCGCTGGCCGACCGCCGCGACGCCGCCGTGATCGCCACGAAGACCGGCGTCGAGTTCACCGACGACGGCGCCTTCCGCGGCCACAACGCGACCCCCGAGTACATCCGGCGCTCGGCCGACCGCTCCCTGCGCCACCTGGGCACCGACCACATCGACCTCTACTACCTGCACCGCATCGACCCGAACGTGCCCGTCGAGGAGAGCGTCGGCGCGCTGGCCGAGCTCGTCGCCGCCGGCAAGGTACGGCACATCGGCCTGTGCGAGGCCGCGCCCTCCACCATTGCCCGCGCCCACGCCGTGCACCCGCTGGCCGCCGTACAGACCGAGTACAGCCTCTTCGAGCGCGGCATCGAGCACGACGGCGTCCTCGACACCCTGCGCGAGCTGGGCATCGGGCTCGTGGCCTACTCCCCGCTCGGCCGGGGCTTCCTCTCCGGCGCCATCACCAGCCCCGACGACTTCGCCGCCGACGACTTCCGCCGCACCGACCCCCGTTTCCAGGGCGAGAACTTCCACCGCAACCTGGCCGTCGTCGACCAGGTGCGCCGCCTCGCCGCCGAGAAGGGCGTCACGCCCTCGCAGCTCGCGCTGGCCTGGACACTGCGTCAGGGCGCGGTGCCCATCCCGGGCACCAAGCGCCGCCGCTACCTGGAGGAGAACGTCGCCGCTGCCGCTGTGACGATCAGCGACGCCGACCTGGCCGCCATCGACGCCGTGGCCCCGCACGGCGTGGCCTCGGGCGACCGCTACGCCCCCGAGCTGATGAAGTCGCTGAACGGCTGACCGCGCAGGCCGAACACGTACGCATGTCCGACGGAAGGGCCTCGGCACCGTCGTCGACATCGAGTGGAACTTCGGGGCGCCGGGCCCGACATCCGCGAGAACGGCCGGTCGTGGACGTACGACGGGGCCGCACGGGTTCAGCGGCCGCCGCGGTGGTCGTAGACGGTGAGGGACAGGGTCTTCATCGCGGCCTGGGCGCGTTCGGCGTCCAGGCCCTGGTCGACGGCTTCCAGAGCGGCGGCCGCCGACACCCGTACGGCAAGGGGCAGGCCGTCGTAGGCGGCGACCCGGTAGGCGACGGTGCGGCGGGCATCGCGTTCCGCCTCGGTCACACCGTCCGGGGTGAGGGGGAAGACCGCGGACTGGTAGGTCGCGATGCTCACGAGGACCGCGTCGGCGATCCCCTCCGCGTACCCGTCGACCCGGGCGGCGCCGCGCTCGGGCCGGAAGAAGTCCACCACCTGGCGGCGGGAGAGGAACGAGCCGATCCCCGCGCCGAGGCCGGCCGCGCCCCCGGCGACCACGGCCGTCATCCGGCCGCCCAGGAGAAGACCGAAACAGGCCCCGCCGACCGCGCCGCACATCACCAGCACGAACGTGATCATCAGGTGCAGGCGGGTGGCGATCGTGGACGTCATGCCCAGCAGTATGCACAGCACCCGGGAACGATTCGCCTGATGGCCCCGCCCCTATGGGATGGCTGTACTAGCTTTCTCCCGTGGACCAGTTGATCGCCGGAGACCCGACCCGCATAGGCCCGTACCGTCTGATCGCCCGGCTGGGCGCGGGCGGTATGGGCCTGGTGTATCTGGGTCGCTCCGAGGGCGGCCGCACCGTGGCCGTGAAGGTCGTGCAGGCCGAGTACGCCGGACACCCCGAGTTCCGGCGGCGCTTCGCCCGCGAAGTGGCGGCCGCGCGGCGGGTGGGCGGGAGTTGGACGGCGGCCGTGCTCGACGCCGACCCCGAGGCCGCCGTGCCGTGGGTGGCGACCCAGTACATCCCGGGGCCGGACCTGCGCACCGTGGTCGCCGAGGACTTCGGGCCGTTGCCCGAGCACTCGGTGCACACCCTCGCCAACCGCCTCGCCGTCGCCCTGCAGGCCGTGCACAAGGCGGGCCTGATCCATCGTGACCTCAAGCCGTCCAACGTCCTCGTGACCGTCGACGGCCCCCGCGTCATCGACTTCGGCATCGCCCGGGCGATGGACAGCCTCGCCGGGGACAGCCTGCACACCCACACCGGCATGCTGATCGGCTCCCCCGGCTTCATGTCGCCGGAACAGGTCCGCGGCCTCGAACTCACCCCCGCCAGCGACGTCTTCTGCCTGGGTGCCGTCCTCGTCTACGCCGCCACCGGGCGCCTGCTGTTCGGCGCCACGGACACCGGCCTGAACGCCCACCTCTTCAGGATCGCCGAGGAGGAGGCGGACCTGACCGGTGTACCGGAGACGCTGGTCGACCCCGTGCGCGACTGTCTGCACAAGGACCCGGCGAGACGGCCCACCCCCGAGCAGGTGGCCGCGCGCACGGCGACGGATCAGGCCGCGGAGTGGCTGCCGGGCGCGGTTCTGGCGCAACTCGGCCGCCATGCGGCCCAGTTGCTGGACTACGCGCCCGCAACACCCGATGGATCCCGCGCCGAAGCCCCCGCCGGGACACCCGCCGGCCAGCCGGACCCCCGTGTCCCGTCCGCGCGGCCCCAGGCCCAGAACCGAGCCCAGCCGCTGCCCCCTCCGCCCGCGTACGCCCCGACGGCCCCCGCGTACTCCGCCCCCGTGCAGGGGTTCGGACCGCCCCCGGGCCCACTCCCCGGCGCCTGGTCCGCGCCCCCGCCTCCGCCCTTCCTCGCGGACTCGGCCGCCCCGCATCCCAGGCGCTGGTGGGGCCTGGTCGTGATCGCCCTGGCGCAGCTGATGGTGCTGCTCGAAGCGACGACCTTCAACATGGCGGTCCCGTCGATCCAGGCCGACCTCCACCTGCCCGCCAGCGGTCTGGGCCCGCTGTTCAAGGCGTACGTGTTCGCCTTCGGAGGCCTGGTGCTGCTCGGCGGGCACCTCGCGGACCTCGTGGGGCGCAAACTCCTCTTCGTCGTCGGCCTGGTCGGATGCGCGGCGGCCTCAGCGCTCGGCGGCTCGGCCGGCGATTCCGGCATGCTGCTCTGGGCCCGCGCCCTGCAGGGCGTCTTCGGCGCGCTGCTGACACCGTCCGCGCTGGCCCTGGTGGCCACCGGCTTCACCGACCCGAAGGAGCGCGGCAGGGCCTTCGGGATCTACGCCGCGATCGCGGGCGGCGGTTCGGCACTCGGGCTGCTCACGGGCGGTTGGCTCGTCGAGCTCCTGGACTGGCGCCTGTCCCAGTACGCCGTCGTCCCCCTCGCCCTGATCGCCCTGGTCGGCGCCTTCACCCTGGTGCACGACCGCCCGGGCCGCACCGGAGCCCGCTTCGACGTGCTCGGGGTGCTGCTCGGCACCGGCGGGCTCGCCGCCCTCACCTACGGGCTCACCGAGGCCGAGCCGCGCGGCTGGACCGACCCGCTGGTCCTGGTCCTGCTCGTGGGGGGCGTCGGCCTGCTGGCGGCCTTCCTGTGGTGGCAGACCAGGACGTCGAGCCCGCGCCCCTCTCCGTACGGCGGCGTCACGGCCCGCGACCGCATCGGCTGCATCCTCGTCCTGTTCCTGGCCGGCGTCGGGATCGTCGCCTCGTACCCGCCCCTGACCTTCTACCTGCAGAGCGTCCTCGGCTACGCACCGGCCCTGTCCGGCGTGGCCTTCCTGCCCATGGTCGCCGCGATCGTCATCGGCTCGACCCAGGTCTCCGCCCGCCTGCTGCCCCGCGTGGCGCCCCGCGTCCTGATCGTGGCGGGCCTGGTCACCACGGCTCTCGGGCTGTTGCTCCTGACCGGCCTCAAGGCCGACGGCGCGTACGCGACCCACGTCCTGCCCGGGATGCTCCTCACCGGCTTCGGCATCGGCCTGGCCCTCATGCCGGTCTTCGCCACCGCGACCGCCGGCATCGTCCCGCAGGCCTCCGGCGCGACCTCGGCGACCCTCACCATGGCCCAGTACGTGGGCGGCGCGATCGGCTCGGCGCTGCTCAGCAGCGTCCTCGTCACCCGCCTGCGCGATTCGTCGTGGCCGTCCGGACCGATCACCGGAGCACTGCTGCGCGGCTACGTCAGCACCCTCTGGTGGGCGGTCGGCGCCCTGCTGCTCGCGGGTCTGATCGCCGGTCTGATGATCACCGCCAGGGCACGCGAGGGCGAGGCATCGCCCGTGGACCCGACAGGCTGGTGAGAGGTCCGGGTCAAGGCGCGATCGCGGACGGCCGGGAGGTGGTCGGTGGCGGGGTGACCGTCAGGGTGTGCGGCGCCTCCGCGAGCGGCGTGGGCAGGCGCAGCGGCGTACGGCCCGGGGTGAGGGAGCCGAGGACCCGGGGGCCCGCCGCGCCCGTGCACTGCGGCACGGTGCCCGGCAGGCCGTGCAGGGTGAGGTAGCCCAGCACGGCGAAGGCGTACGCCTCGTTGGCGGCGCTGGGCAGCCCGACCGCGTCCGAGGTGCGCAGCCGTACCGCCGCGCCGAGTTCCTGTCCGAGTGCGGCCATCAGGACGGGGTTGCGGGTGCCGCCGCCGGAGGCGAGCACCTCGGTGACTCCGTACGGGCGCAGCGCGTCGGCGACGGTGCGGGCGGTGAGCCGGGTGAGGGTGGCCAGGACATCGGGGGCCGCGAGCGGGCCGACCGCGTCCAGGGCCGTACGCAGGTAGCCGGAGTGGAACAGCTCCCGGCCGGTGGTCTTGGGGGCGGGCAGAGCGTAGTAGGGCTCGGCGAGCAGACGGTCGAGCAGCGGCCGGTGGACGGTGCCGCGGGCTGCCAGGCGGCCGTCGGTGTCGCGGTCGAGGCGTCCGGCGGTGAGGTGGCGGGCAGCCGCGTCGAGAAGGGCGTTGCCGGGCCCGGAGTCGAAGGCCTCCGGAATGCCGTCCGGGGTGAGCACGGTGGCGTTGGCGATGCCGCCGACGTTCAGGGCGGCCGGTACGCCGGGGTGTCCGCGGAGCAGCATGCGGTCGATGAGGCCGATCAGGGGCGCGCCCTGCCCGCCGGCGGCGACGTCCCGGGTCCGGAAGCCGGAGACGACGGGGAGTCCGGTCGCCTCCGCGATCCACGCGGGTTCGCCGAGCTGCAGGGTGCCGTGGACCAGGCCGCCGTCCGCCCAGTGGAAGACGGTCTGACCGTGCGAGGCGATCAACTCGGCATGTCCCTCACAGAGTTCGCGGTCGGCCCGGGCGGCGACACGGGCGAAGGACTGCCCGATCCGGGTGTCGAGGCGGCACACGTCGGCGAGGGTGGTGCGACCGGGCGGGAGCGCTGCCGCCAGCGCGTGGCGCAGCTCCTCGTCGTACGGCTCGCTGACCATGCCCAGCGGGGTGAGGCGCAGTTCGCGTCCGTCGCACGTGATGCGGGCGGCGCGGCGTCGACGGCGTCGCAGGACGTGCCGGACATCAGGCCGATGACGGTGGTCGGCGGCGTCGCCGGTGCGGGCGGCGCGGCGTGTCGGGTCATCGCAGTGGCCTCAGGTGGTCGTCGGGGCGCAGGGTGAGCAGGGCGGGTACGGACAGCGCGCAGGCGGCTGCCGCGTAGAGGGCCGGGATGTCCGGGTCGCCGGTGTGCCGTACGAGCGTGGTGACGATCAGGCCGGCGCATCCGGAGAAGACGGCGTTGGAGAGCGCGTAGGCCAGGCCCAGTCCCGTGCTGCGGACGCGCGTCGGGAACATCTCGGCGAGCAGGGCGGGGCCCGGACCGGCCAGGAGTCCGATCATCGCACCGGCCGCCGCCAGCAGTGCGGCTTTCGCCGCGACGGAGGTGGTGGGGTCGCGCAGCAGGTGCAGGATCGGTACGGCGCTCAGGACGACGAGGACGGACCCGGCGAGCATGACGGTGCGCCGCCCGATCCGGTCGCTGAGCGCCCCGGCGGGGAGGATCGCGGCGGCGAACCCGAGGTTGGCGATGAAGGTGGCGGCCAGGGCCTGCTGGAAGGTGGTGCCCAGAGTGGCCTGGAGGTAGGAGGGCAGGACGACGAGGAAGGTGTATCCGGCCGCGGACCAGCCCATGATCCGGCCGACGCCGAGGACGACGGCGCGGGTCGTGCCGGCCGCGCCCGGGGTGCCTGCCCGGCCCGGGGTGCCTGTCCGGCCCGGGGTGTCGGCGGTCTCGGGCGCGCCGTCGCGGGCCCGTCCCCGTTCGGCGGGTGCGGCGTCGGCGCCGGGCACCGCGGTCTCCGGCAGTCGCAGCCGCAGCCACAGGGCCACGGCACCGAGCGGCACGGCGAGCAGGAAGGGGATGCGCCAGCCCCAGGCGTACAGGGCGCTCTCGGAGAGCAGGGTCGCGAGGCCGGCGGCGACGCCCGCGCCGGTGAGGAGTCCGAGCGCGACGGTGAACGACTGCCAGGCACCGTGGCGGCCGCGCCGGCCCGGTGGTGCGCTCTCGGTCAGGAGGCTGACCGCTCCGCCGAACTCTCCTCCGGCGGACAGGCCTTGGACACTGCGCAGCAGGGTCAGCAGCCATGGTGCGACGGCGCCGGCGGTGGAGTACGCGGGCAGTAGTCCGATCAGGGTGGTCGCACCGGTCATCAGGGAGACGGCGAGGACGAGCGCGGGCCGGCGGCCCGCCCGGTCCGCGAGCCGCCCGAAGAGCAGCGCGCCCAGCGGGCGGAAGAAGAAGGCGATGGCGAAGGCGGCGTAGGTCGCGATGAGCGCCTGGGCCCGGTCGCCGCCGTCGGGGGTGAAGAAGCGAGCCGCGATGACGGTGGCGAAGGAGCCGTAGACGCCGAACTCGTACCATTCCACGAAGTTGCCGACGGACCCGGCGACGAGAGCGTGCCGGGCGGACGGCATACGGACGGGCACGGGCGGCACGGCGGGCGCGGCGGACACCGCGGGCCGGCTCTGTGGGCGGGGGGCGGGACGGGCCACAGTGGCTGGCTGCCCGGCCGGACGCCTGTCGATGCGTGGAGCGGCCGGAGTTCAACGGATCGGGCGCACGGTGCGGCGGCCGCGACGCGTGCGGGGGCCGCGAGACGATGGACGGATGGCAGACACCTTCACCAGCCGGACCGTCGACGTCCACACCGGCGCGTCGGAAACCGTCCACGACCTGACCGCAGCGTGTGCGGAGTTCCTGAGGGAGGCCGCCCGGGGGCGGGACGGGCTGCTCAATGTGTTCACCCCGCACGCGACGGCGGGACTGGCCGTCATCGAGACGGGCGCCGGCAGCGACGACGACCTGCTGGAGGCCCTGCGTACGCTGCTGCCCGCGGACGACCGCTGGCGGCACCGGCACGGCTCCCCCGGGCACGGCCGGGACCATGTGCTGCCCGCGTTCGTGCCGCCGCACGTGACGCTGCCGGTGGTCGGCGGCGAGCTGGCGCTGGGCACCTGGCAGTCGGTGGTGCTGGTCGACACCAACCGGGACAACCCCCGCCGCACCGTGCGGCTGTCCTTCCTGGGCTGACCGGTGCCGGCGGCACCCGCCTGACCGGCTTGTCAGTCAGTAGGTGGCGGCAGTAGGTGGTGGCTTCCCGTGGGCGGCCCGATGCTGGAGTCATGGGCGCCGAACGGAACGGAGGCGCTGGCCGCGGCCCCGCGAGCGCGGCGCAGCGGGCGGTACGCACCACCCTCGCCGCGTGTGCCGGGTTCTTCGTGTGCCTGTACGGGCTGGACCGGCCCGTGGCGGCGACGTACGCCCTGTTCTCGGTGGTGTCGATGGCGGCCCTCTCCCATGTCCCCGGCACCGGGCGCCAGCGTGCCGCCGTCATGGTCAGGACGACGCCCGCGGCCTGGGCGCTGGTGACGGCCGGCACCTTCCTCGCGGTGCGGACCTGGAGTGCCGTGGCCGGCATGCTGCTGGTCGGCTTCGTCCTGGCCTTCGTGGCGGCGGCCGGGCCCCGGGCGGCGGGCGCCGCTCCCGGGCTGCAACTTCTCTACATCCTGCCGTGCTTCCCGCCCTACGCGCCGGACACCCTCGGCGAGCGCCTCGCGGGGGCGACCTTCGGCCTCGCGCTGCTGGTCCTCGCCGAGACCTTCGTGCTGCCCGAGCCGCGCGCCCCCTCCTACCGGCGGCTGGCCGCCGAGGCGGCCGACACCATCGCCCGCTGTGCCGCCGAGCTCGGCCGCGCACCGTACACGCTGTCCGCCGCTTCGGCGGAGGAGGCCCGGGCGGCGGGCGAGTCGCTGCGGCCCTTCCGGGTCGCGGAGGCCGACCGACCCGCCGGGCCGGGCCTGCGGGACCGCGCCCTCGCCCACGCGGGCCTGGCCGCCCGCACGCTCCTCAGCCGCCTGGCGAACCTTCCCGCGCCGCCCCCGGGCGGCGTGCCGCCGGAGGGGCCGGACGTACTGCTCGCGGTCGGCGCGGCCGCCACCGAGACCGCGGCCCTGCTCAGGGGCACGGAGGACGCGACGGACGCGGCCGACGGCCTGCGGCGCGTACGGGAGGAGGCCGCTGCCGCGGCGGCGAAGGAGCAGCTCCCGTCCGCCGCGCGGGGCCGCCGCCTGGCGACGCTGATGGAGGTGGCGGACGCCGCCGTGGCCTTCACGACGGCGGCCGAACTGGCGGTACGGGGCCGGCGCGCGCGGCTGCCGGCCGAGATCGACACGGCCCGCTTCTGGTACGCCGGTCGGAGTGCGCCCCGTCTGTGGTGGCACCGGCTGGCGGCGCACGCCGGTCCTCGCTCGGTGTACTTCCAGAACGCCGTCCGGATCAGCCTCGCGCTCGCGGCCGCCCGTACGCTCGCGGGCGTGGAGTCGCTGCCCCATGGCTTCTGGGCGATGCTGGCCGTGCTCAGCCTGACCCGGACCACGGCCTCGCAGACCCGGGTGACCGTACGTCAGGCACTCACCGGCACCCTGCTCGGCGCCCTGGTCACCGCCGTCCTGCTGGCCCTGATCGGCGGCCGCACCACTGTCTACGCCATCGCTCTGCCGGTCGTCATGCTCGTCGCGTTCCGGGTGGGTCCGGTGCGGGGCGTGGGCTGGGCCCAGGGCATGTTCACCCTCGTCGTGGCCTTCGTCTTCGCGCAGCTGGCCCCGGTGACGTGGCGGCTGGCCGAGGTCAGGATCCTGGACGTGGTCGTCGGCAGCCTCATCGGCATCGTGTTCGGGCTGCTCGCGTGGCCGCGGGGCGCGCAGGAGGAGCTGCACCGGGCGGTCGCGCTGCTGCTGACGCGGTCCGCCGAGACGGTCGACAGCGCCACGGTCGCCGTGGTGGTGGGCCGGCCGGGAGGGGCCTACGACGACCGGCCGCTCCAGCACGCGCTGACGCTGGCGGAGTCCGCGTACGCGCAGCGCCAGAGCGAGCCCCGGTTGCCCACCGACTCCGCTCCGGACTGGCACGCGGCCATGATGACGGGCCATCACGCGCTGTGGGGATCGCGGCGGGTGCTCGGCCGCAGCGGTCCGGCGCTCGGGCCGGAGAAGGGGGCGGGGCTGCACGGCCGAGCCACCGGGGTGGCCACCCGGCTGCGCGAGGTGGCGGAATGGGCGGGTACGGACCCGGCGGCGAGCGGACCGCCCACACCCAGGCCCGACGCCTGGCCCACGCCCGGGCCCGATGCCGGGCCCGACGCGCCGCCGGGTGCCGCCCCCCTGCGGTTCTTCGCGGCCCTCGCCTGGCTCGACTCGCTCACCATCGACATCGAGCGCATGACGGCACCCGCCCGCTCACCGCGGTGATCTGGCCGGCGGCGGGCGGACGGCTCCCGCAGCCGGGTGCCGTCCGCCCGGGGTGGTCCGGGGTCAGGGCGCCATCTCGTACGCCCCGGCCAGTGCCTCCACGCGCGCCCAGACGCGTGCGGAGCGGTCGGCGTCGACGACCGGGCGCCGGACCGCGCCGAGTGCCCAGCCCTGCTGGTCGGCGGTGGCGGAGTCCTTGCCGTACAGCTCGACCGCGTGCGCGGAGAAGTCCCGCACGAGGACCCCGAACAGTTCGTCGAGCACGTCCTCGTCCAGACCGGACAGCTGTGCCTGCTCCAGGATCAGCTGGCCGTGCACGACCAGTGCGAACAGCTGGCCCACGGCGAGGAGGAGATCGAGGTCGCGGCTCTGCTCCTCGTCCGGGGCGGCCGTCCTGACGAACTCGCACAGCGCGTCGGCCTGCTCGCGGAACCGGCCGACGTTGGGCACGGCCGCGTACGCGTCGTAGGCCGGGCGCCAGTCGTGGAAGCGTACGGAACCCAGTCCGCGGGCGGGCCCCTGGCGGAACAGGAACGCGTCGTCGGCCGCGTCGAGGCGGCTCGGCACGGGCGCGTACTCGGCCGGTTCCAGCAGGTGGTTGCGCATGAACTTGAGGATCAGCGCGAGGTTGACGTGGACCGTGCCCTCCAGCTTCGGCAGCCCGCGGATCTCGACGGCCGCCTGGGCGAAGTAGGTGTCCTTCTCGAAGCCCTTGGCCGCGATGACGTCCCACATCAGGTCGATGACCTTCTCGCCCTCCGTGGTCACCTTCATCTTGGTCATCGGGTTGAAGAGGAGGTAGCGGCGGTCGTCCGGTCCGGCCGAGCGGAAGTAGTCGACGGCGCGGTCGCTGAACAGCTTCATCCCGACGAGGCGGACGTAGGCGTCGGCCAGCTCGCGGCGCACGTGCGGGAAGGCGGTGACGGGGCGGCCGTAGAGGATGCGGTTCTGCGCGTGGGTGACGGCCTCGTACATCGCGTGCTCGCAGATGCCGATCGACGCGGTGCAGAGGTTGAACTTGCCGACGTTGACGGTGTTGAGGGCGGCGTCGAAGGCGGCGCGGCCGGTGTGCAGGACGTCGGCGGCGCCGACCGGATAGTCGACGAGCCGGAACTCGCTGACGTACTTGGAGGAGTCGACGACGTTCTTCACCAGCTGGTACGCGGGGTGGCGGCTGTCGGCGGCGAAGAAGACGTAGCCGTCGGGCCCGTCGACGTCGGTGCGGCGGCCGAAGACGGAGACGAGACCGGCGGCGTTGCCGTTGCCGATGTAGTACTTGGACCCGCTGGCCCGGAAGCCGCCGTCACCGTCGGGCTCCAGCAGCATGTCGGTCGAGTAGATGTCGGCGCCGTGGGTCTTCTCGGACAGGCCGAAGGCGAACACCTCGCCCTCGCGGAGGAGTTCGGCCGCGCGGTTGCGGGCGGCGGCGTTGTCGCTCTGCCAGACCGGCCCGAGGCCGAGGATGGTGACCTGCCAGGCGTACCAGTAGTCCAGGCCGTAGAAGCCGAAGATCTCGTTGAGCGCGGCGATCCGTGCGGTGTCCCAGCGCTTGTCCGGCTCCTCCTGGCCTGCGGCGGGGGCCGGGGTCAGGAAGGTCGCGAAGAGCCCCTCCTTCGCGGAGAACGCGAGGAAGTCCGCCAGCCAGGCGCGCGAGCGGTAGTCCTCGATGAGCCTGCGCTTGCCGCGGTCCTCGAACCAGTCGACGGTGGCGCGCAGCAGCCGGCGGGTCTCGGGGTCGAAGTGCGCGGGGTCGTACGTGCGCGGGTTGAACAGCAGCGGGTCGGTCATGGAGGTTCGCCTTTCGGTCGGGAGAGCAGAGGGATAGGGGGTCAGGGATCAGGGGTGAGGGGTGAGGGCGATCAGGGGGTCACGAGGCGGTGGAGCGTGGCGAGTACGTCCTCCAGCCAGGCGAGCTGCATCCGCTCGTAGGCGATGCCGCCGCGGAGCACGACGTACTGGAGCTCCCGCCCGGCGTCCGACACCACGGGGGCGTCCGGCCCGGTGAAGTCGCGCAGCTCCCCGGCGAGGTAGTGCGTGAGCCGGTCGGCGTGCGCCTGGTGGTGCCGCTCGACCTCGCGGATCAGTGCGGCCGGGTCGTCGAAGGCGGCGCCGCGGATCTTCACGGCGAGCTCGTGCCGGACGCTGTCGGGCTGGATCGGCTCGTGGAGCCAGGCGGAGAGGGCGGCCCGGCCCGCCGCGGCGACGGAGTACTCCTTTTTGTCCGGCCTCGTCCGCTGGGGCACTTCGCGGGCGTCGACCCAGCCGTCGCCCTCCATGCGCTTGAGCACGCGATAGATCTGCTGGTGGGTGGCGGTCCAGAAGTAGCCGATGGACCGGTCGAACCGGCGGGCCAGCTCATATCCGGAGCCCGGCTTCTCCAGCAGGGAGACGAGGATCGCGTGCTCAAGTGCCATGCCCCCGATCCTTCTATGCAACTCGTTGCATAGACAAGCGCCACCGCCCCGGTGAGACGCGGCTCACGGCTCCGGCTCTGGGGCTGCGCCGCCGCCCGTCGAGGAGCAAGTCGGCGTTCACCTGGGCGCGTTGCCGTTGCGGGATCACCGGGTTAGATTCCTAGAAACTGTTTCTAATTCGAGCGGGGCTGACGTGTTAGAGCTGAGGGGGAGCGGGGCCGAGCCTCTGGAGGCGGGGGATCCGCGCCGGATCGGGTCGATTCCGCTGGCGGGCCGGCTCGGGGCCGGAGGCATGGGGCGGGTCTACCTCGGGGTCCAGGAGGGCCGGTACGTCGCCGTCAAGCAACTGCTGGCCTCCGTCGTCGGCGAGGACGAGGACTTCCTGCGCCGTTTCGGGCACGAGCTGGACAACCTCGCCCGGCTGCCGGCGGAGGCCACCGCGCCGCTGCTCGCCAGCGACCGCACCGCACGGCCCCCGTGGTTCGCCACCGCGTACATCCCCGGGCTCACCCTGCGGGAAGCCGTCGGGCTGCACGGTGGCCCGCTGCCCGCGCACGCGCTGTGGCTGCTGCTGCGGGAGGCGGCGGCGGGCCTGGCGTCGGTGCACGCGCTGGACATGGTGCACCGGGACCTCAAGCCGTCCAACGTGATGCTGACCCTCGACGGCCTCACCCTCATCGACTTCGGCGTCGCCCGGGCCGCCGAGCAGAGCCAGCTGACCAGGACCGGCATGGTCGTGGGCACGCCCGCCTACATGGCGCCCGAACAGGCTTCGGGCACACGGAGGCTGAGCGGCGCCACCGACGTGTTCGCGCTGGGTTCGGTACTCGCGTACGCGGCGTGCGGACAGCCGCCCTTCGGCGACGAGTCGGGGCACGGCGTGCTGTACCGCATCGTCCACGAAGAGCCCGACCTGGAGCCGCTGCGGGAGCTGGAGCCGGACCTCGCCGAGCTCGTCGCGGCCTGCCTCGACAAGGACCCCGAGGGCCGGCCCACCGCCGCCGAACTCCTCGAACGCGCCTCCCGGCACGGTCCGGTCACCACCCCGCTGTGGCCGGAGGCCATCACCGAGCGGCTGGCCGAGCGGGCCGCCTTCGCCGCGAACGTGCAGGAGGCCGACGTACCGACGCTCCCGCTCACCGGCGGGAACCCGGAACCGGAACCGGAGAAGGAGCCGGAGAAGGGAAGCGGGCCGGAGCCCACGCCCGCGGTGGAGTCGCTCCCGGAACGACCCGGGCGACCCGAGCGGCCTGAGCGCCGCCGCCGTACCCGCGTCTTCCTCGCCGTCGTCCCCGTCGTGGTGGTCGCGGGCGGTACGACACTCGCCATCCAGCACCTCCCGTACACGTCCTCGCCGCAGGCCGGGCCCCGGACCACCCCGTCCACCCAGGTCACGGCGCCGGCCGACCCGGCAGCGGCAACGGCGGGCGGCAGCCCCCCGGGGGCGGCCTCACCCGCGCAGTCGCCGGCCCAGGACAAGGGCGAGGGGGACGGCAACGGCCAGGGGCAGGGTGGGCCCGGCGGGTCGATCGCGGTCGCCGGGGGCGCCGGAACCGGTCCCGGACCCGGCAACGGAAGCGCCAGCGGCAGTCGGAGCGTCTCCGGCGGCTCCGCGAGCTCCGGAAACGCGGGCGGCACCAGCAGCTCGCGTCCCCCCGGCGGCGGGACGTCCACTGCCCCGACGGCCCCGGCGCCCCCCGCGTCCGGCACCTACCGCTACAGCAACGGCAACAACGGCAAGTGCATCACCCAGGTCTTCGGGGCTTCGGACTTCGGCGAGTGCTCGGACACGACCGCCCGGTGGACCGTGAAGGGCACGTCGGACGGCAGCTTCAAGCTCGTCAACCAGCAGAGCGGCCAGTGCCTGTACTCCAACGGGCTCGGCCAGGCCGTCTTCGTGGGCGACTGCGCCCAGGACATCGGCCGGCTGTGGCGTACGGGTTCGGGCGGCAGTCTCCGCAGCGACTACGGCGGCGGCTGCCTCGACCTGGGGATGAACAGCGGCCTGGTGACGAAGACGTGCGGCGGGGAAGCGTCGCAGCGCTGGACGAGGCAGACCTAGGAGACAGGCCCAGGAGGCGGACCCGGGCCGCGGGCCCAGGTCCGCCGTGTCGGCTACTGCCCCGCGGGGCCCTCCTCGTACGGGAACCGGGCGAGTGGGGCCTCGCGCTCGAAGAACGTCTTGGCCCGGATCGCCGCGCGCTCGTCGTTCCGTACGTGGCCGGGGCGGGTGCCGTTGCCGAGCAGCACACCGCCGAACCGCATCCGCAGGTACGCCGCGGTGTGGTTGAGGGTGGTCGTCAGACCGTCGGCGACCACCTCGTCCCTGTCCGCCATGACCGTCACCCCCCACAGGGTCCGGCCCGCCATCCGCTGCTTGAAGTCCGAGCCGGGCACCGAGAGCCAGCCCGACCAGTAGTCGAGGTAGCGCTTGGTGTGCGCGGAGAGGGAGTACCAGTACAGGGGCGAGGCGATCACGATGTCGGTGGCCTCCAGCGTGGCTCGGCGGAGCAGTTCCTCGTTCTCGTCGACGGGCCGGGAGCCGGTCTCGTGCCGCCCGTCCTCGAAATCGGGCAGCGGCAGTGCGGCCAGGTCCACCCAGCGCTGCGCGACGCCGGCGGGCAGCTGTTCGGCGGCCGCCCGCGCGAGGATCTCGGTGTTGCCGTCCGGGCGGGAGCTGCCGAGGACGAAGAGGAACGAGCGGTCCGCGTCACGGGGCGTCTCGGTGGTCATGTCTGCTCCGGTTGCCAGACCCCCGGTCACGGGGGTATCGGGTGCGTTCCACCCCTCCAACCCCCTGAGTCCCAAAGGTTATTCCGGCGGACGGCGGCCGGCGGCCGGCGGCCGGGGCAGCGAACGTCGCTAGGCGCAGGCCGGGCACAGCCCCCGGTAGGTGATCTCGACTTCGGACACCGTGAAGCCGAACCGTCCCTCGGCCGGGAGGCCGGCCAGAGCGTCGCCGGCCGGGTGGACGTCGCGGATGAGGCCGCAGTTGGAGCAGACGAGGTGCTGGTGCGGGTGGTGTGCGTTGGGGTCGTAACGCTTCGCGCGGCCGGTGGAGACCTCCACGACCTCACCGAGGGAGACCAGCTCGCCCAGGGCGTTGTAGACGGTCGCCCGGGAGATCTCGGGCAGCAGCCGCGCCGCGCGGGCGTGCACCTCGTCGGCCGTGAGGTGCACGTGGTCGCCGTCGAGGACCTCCGCGACGACCCGCCGCTGGGATGTCATCCGCCAGCCACGCCCCCGCAGCCTCTCCAGCAGGTCACTCATATCGGTTCCCCTCTTCAGGTTCGGTGGGCCCGACGTTCCTTGCGTGCACGTCCGGGATCCGATGGGATATGGAGTTGACGGCCTTCTTGACTTGGACTCTGTCCATCGTAGGATCGGTTTCATCGATAGCAAAGAGGCAGGCGACTCCACAGCGGCGGGAGACGGAGACGAGACCGTCCGGGACGGTGACCACCTCGGCGCCGAGGAGAACGACCAGGCCGAGGGCATGTACCGGGGCGCTGCGCCCCGACGACGTTCCACCGCATTCAGTTCCTGAACACCGTGATCCGCCTGGAAGGATTCCCATGTCTGAGAACCATGATGCAATCGTCACGGATGCCAAGTCCGAGGGCGGAGGTGGCTGCCCGGTCGCGCACGAGCGCGCCCCGCACCCGACGCAGGGCGGCGGCAACCGCCAGTGGTGGCCCGAGCGGCTCAACCTGAAGATCCTCGCCAAGAACCCCGCCGTGGCCAACCCCCTCGGCGAGGAGTTCGACTACGCCGCGGCGTTCAAGACCCTCGACCTCCCGGCGGTCAAGCGGGACATCGCCGAGGTGCTGACCACCTCGCAGGACTGGTGGCCCGCCGACTTCGGCCACTACGGCCCGTTCATGATCCGGATGGCCTGGCACAGCGCCGGCACCTACCGGATCAGCGACGGCCGCGGCGGCGCCGGGGCCGGCCAGCAGCGCTTCGCCCCCCTGAACAGCTGGCCGGACAACGGCAACCTCGACAAGGCCCGCCGCCTGCTGTGGCCGGTCAAGAAGAAGTACGGCCAGAGCCTCTCGTGGGCCGACCTGATGATCCTCACCGGCAACGTGGCCCTGGAGCAGATGGGCTTCGAGACCTTCGGCTTCGGCGGCGGCCGCGCCGACGTCTGGGAGCCTGACGAGGACGTCTACTGGGGTCCCGAGACCACCTGGCTCGACGACGAGCGCTACACCGGCGACCGCGAGCTGGAGAACCCCCTCGGCGCGGTCCAGATGGGCCTCATCTACGTCAACCCCGAAGGCCCGAACGGCACTCCGGACCCGCTCGCCGCGGCCCGCGACATCCGTGAGACCTTCCGCCGGATGGCGATGAACGACGAGGAGACGGTCGCCCTGATCGCGGGCGGTCACACCTTCGGCAAGACCCACGGCGCGGGTCCCGCGGAGAGCGTCGGCGAGGACCCCGAGGCGGCTCCGATCGAGCAGCAGGGCCTCGGCTGGAAGAACGCGTACGGCACCGGCAAGGGCGCCGACGCGATCACCAGTGGCCTCGAAGGCATCTGGACGAACACCCCGATCACCTGGGACAACAGCTTCTTCGACATCCTGTTCGGCTACGAGTGGGAGCTGTTCAAGAGCCCGGCCGGCGCGCACCAGTGGCGGCCGAAGGAGGGCGCCGGCGCGGGCACCGTACCCGACGCCCACGACCCGTCGAAGAGCCACGCCCCGACGATGCTCACGACCGACCTCTCGCTCCGGTTCGACCCGGCGTACGAGCAGATCTCGCGGCGCTTCCACGAGAACCCCGCCGAGTTCGCGGACGCCTTCGCCCGCGCGTGGTTCAAGCTGACCCACCGCGACATGGGCCCGATCGTCCGCTACCTCGGCCCCGAGGTCCCGACCGAGACACTGCTGTGGCAGGACCCGCTGCCGCCGGTGACGCACGAGCTCGTCGACGCCGCGGACATCGCCTCCCTCAAGAGCCGGATCCTCGCGTCGGACCTGTCGGTGTCGCAGCTCGTGTCCACCGCGTGGGCGGCGGCCTCGTCCTTCCGCGGCAGCGACAAGCGCGGCGGTGCCAACGGTGCGCGGATCCGCCTCCAGCCGCAGAGCGGGTGGGAGGTCAACGAGCCCGACGAGCTCGCCACGGTGCTGCGCACCCTGACGGGGATCCAGGAGGCCTTCAACGCCGCGCAGACCGGTGGCAAGCGGGTCTCGCTCGCCGACGTGATCGTGCTGGCCGGCGCCGCCGGCGTCGAGCAGGCCGCCAAGGACGCCGGCTTCGACATCGAGGTCCCCTTCACGCCGGGCCGCGCGGACGCGTCGCAGGAGCAGACCGACGTGGAGTCGTTCGCGGCGCTGGAGCCGACCGCCGACGGGTTCCGCAACTACCTCGGCAAGGGCAACCGCCTGCCCGCCGAGTACCTGCTGCTCGACCGGGCGAACCTGCTGACGCTGAGCGCCCCCGAGCTGACGGTCCTCGTCGGTGGCCTCCGCGTCCTGGGCGCGAACCACCAGCAGTCGCCGCACGGCGTCTTCACCACGACCCCCGGGTCCCTGACGAACGACTTCTTCGTCAACCTGCTCGACCTGGGTACGGCGTGGACGGCGACGTCCGAGGACGCGAACACCTTCGAGGGCCGTGACGCCGCCACGGGTGAGGTCAAGTGGACCGGCACCCGGGCCGACCTCGTCTTCGGGTCGAACTCGGAGCTGCGCGCGCTCGCGGAGGTCTACGCGAGCGACGACGCGAAGCAGAAGTTCGTGAAGGACTTCGTCGCGGCGTGGGACAAGGTCATGGACCTCGACCGGTTCGACCTCGTCTGATCATGACGTCCGGGCCGGCCCGCGTCGGCCGGCCCGGGCGTCCTCGGCGGGACTCCGCTACGCGGACGCCCTGCCCCGGCCCGCGGGCCCGCCGTTCGTGGGCGGGTACCCGGGCCTCGCCGGTATGGACGGCCGTGCGGGCGCCGAGGGCGGCGGCGGGAGGGACGGCTCGTACAGCCAGGCCGAGAACAGGTCGTCCAGCGGCTCGGCAGTGTAGCGGGCCACATGGGTGGTGAAGGCGGCGGTGGTCACCACACCGTGGCGGTGCACGGCGGCCCAGTCGCGCAGCATCTGGAAGAACGCGCCGTCGCCCAGGGCGCAGCGGATCGCGTGCACGGCGAGACCCCCGCGCTCGTACAGCCGGTCGTCGAACATCAGCTTGCGGCCCGGGTCGACCAGCCGCAGGTCCTGCGCCTGCGAGCCCAGCAGCCGGTGCGCGGTGGCCGCCAGCTCGTGCGCGGTACGGCCGCCGGAGCGCTCCGACCAGAGCCATTCCGCGTATTTCGCGAAGCCCTCGTTCAGCCAGATGTGCCGCCAGTCGGCGATGGTCACGCTGTTGCCGAACCACTGGTGCGCCAGCTCATGGGCGATCAGGCGCTCCGAACCGCGTACGCCGTCCACGTGGTTGGCGCCGAACAGGGACAGACCCTGGGCTTCGACCGGGACGTCCAGTTCCTCGTCCGCGACGACCACCGCGTACTCGCCGAAGGGATAGGGCCCGAACAGCTCCTCGAACAGCCGCATCATGGCGGGCTGCCGGGCGAAGTCGCGGGAGAACCGCGGCAGCAGATGCGCCGGCACGTGGGCGCTCTGCGGAACGCCGCCGAGCCCGGGGTCCCCGAGCAGCACCGTCTGGTACATGCCGATGGACAGGCCGACCAGGTAGCTGGAGGTCGGCGCGGACTGCTCGTACACCCAGGTGGTGGTGCTGGCCTTCGTGGTCCTGGTGAGCAACCGGCCGCCGGCCACCACCGTGTAGGGGGAGGGTGTGTTGACGGAGATGTGGTACGAGGCCTTGTCGGCCGGCCGGTCGTTGCACGGGTACCAGGAGGGCGCGCCGACGGGCTGGCTCGCGACGAGCGCGCCGTCGGTCAGTTCCTCCCAGCCGAGGCCGCCCCAGGGGCTGCGCACCGGCTTGGGGTTGCCCGCCCAGTGCACCTCCACGGTGAAGGCGGCGCCGGCGGGCAGCGGCTTGGCCGGCCGGATACGGAGCTTGCCGCCCCGGTGCGCGTAGTGCGGCGCCCGGCCGTTCACCAGAACCCGGCCGATCTTGAACTCGGCCAGGTTGAGGTGGAACTCGGTGAGCGGTGCCCGCCCGGCGATCGCACTGAGCCGGGCCGTCCCGGCCAGCCGGTTGGGTCCGGGACGGTAGTCCAGAGCGAGTTCGTACCGGTGCACGCGGTAACGGGAGTCGCCGTTGGCCGGAAAGTACGGGTCCGATACCGCTGTCTTCTGGCCGCTCACTGCCGCTTCCGCTCCCTGCGCTGTGCTCGTACGACGTGCCGGTGTTGACGAGGACGGGCCCTGTCAGGACCGCCAGGCCTCGATCGGATTGCCCAGCCAGCGGGTGTCGGCGGGGACGGATTCCCCGGCCATCACGAGCGAGGCGGGACCCAGTGTGCTGCGGGCCCCGACCGTGCTCCCGGGCAGGACGATTCCGCCCGGGCCCAGGGTGGCGCCCTCACGGAGGACCACAGTATCCGTCCTCAAGATCCGGTCATGGAAGAGGTGTGTCTGCAGCACACAGCCACGGTTCACGCTGACCGCGTCGCCCAGCACCACCAGGTCCGTCTCGGGCAGCCAGTAGCTCTCGCACCACACGCCCCGGCCGATCCGGGCCCCGAGCCCGCGCAGCCACAGGGCCAGCAGCGGCGTACCGGGCACCGATCCGACCAGCCACGGCACGGCCAGCACCTCGACGAAGGTGTCGGCCAGCTCGTTGCGCCACACGAAGCCGCTCCACAGCGGGTGCTCCCCCGCCCGGTGCCGGCCCACCAGCAGCCACTTCGCGGCCACCGCGACCGCGCACGCGGCGGCGCCGGCGGCGAGCAGGGTCGCCCCGGAGAGCAGCGCGGTCCCCCAGATCCCCAGGCCGCTCGCCGTGATCAGCGCGCAGAGCGCCGCCACGGTCAGTACGGCCAGCGCGGCCGAGCAGAACACCGGGACGAGCCGGCACAGCTCCACCAGGCCGCGCGCCCACAGCAGGCGCGCGGGCGGGTCGTACGTCCGGCTCGCGTCGGCGTCCGCGGCGGACCGCGGCAGCCGGACGGGCGGCAGGCCCAGGTACGAGCTGCCCTTCTTGGCCTTCTTCGGGGTGGCGGACAGCACGCCGACCAGCCCGTCGTCCGGTACGTTGCGGCCCGGCGCGGTCATTCCGGAGTTGCCGAGGAACGCCCGCCGGCCGATCTCGGAGTGTCCGATCCGCATCCAGCCGCCGCCCAGTTCGTAGGGCGCCGTCAGGGTGTCGTCGGCGAGGAACGCGCCTTCGCCCACGGTGGTGAGGCTCGGGAGCGCGAGCACGGTGGAGACCTCCGCGCCGCGGCCGATCTTCATGCCGAGCAGCCGCAGCCACACGGGGGTGATCAGCCCGGCGTACAGCGGGAAGAGCGTCTCCCGGGACAGGTCCATCAGCTGGGTGACCGCCCAGGCCTGCCATCCGACCCGGCTGTGCGTCGGGTGGTTCCCCGTGCGCAGTCCGAGACTGAGCAGGCGTACCGAGATCAGCAGGAGCAGCGCGTACGCGAACCCGAAAGCGAGCGCCCCGGGCACCACGGCGAGCAGCGCTCCGCGCAGCGCCCGGGCGAGCCCGGCGTCGGCGGGCACGAACCGGCTCACCGCGAGCAGGGCGGGCACGGTGGCGAGCACGGGCAGTGCGGTGAGGCCGAAGCCGGTCGCTCCGTACATGGCACGCCAGTGGACGGCACGCGGCGGGCGTTCCTTGGGCCAGTTGCGCTTGGCCTTGCCGAGCTTGCCGGCGGGCGCCCCGGCCCAGCGCTGGCCGGTCGGAACCTGTCCGACCACGGCGGAGCCGGGGGCCACCTCTGCCCGCTTGCCGACCCGCGCGCCGGGGAAGAGGATGCTGCGGGTGCCGACCACCGCGCCCGCACCGACCTTGACCGGGCCGATTTCGAGCCGGTCGCCGTCCAGCCAGTGCCCGGAGAGGTCCACCTCGGACTCCACGGCGCAGCCGCGGCCGAGCTTGAGCATGCCCGTGACCGGGGGCAGCGAGTGCAGGTCCACCTCGGGGCCGATCTTGGCACCGAGGGCCCGTGCGTAGCGTTCCAGCCAGGAACCGGTGAGTGAGGTCGCGCCGACGTACTCGGCCAGCCGCTCGGCCGTCCACAGCCTCAGGTGCACGCTTCCGCCGCGCGGGTGGCGTCCTGCCTTCACCCCGCGCAGCAGCAGGCGGGCGCCGCCGGCCGCGATCGCGAGGCGGCCCGGCGGGCTGAAGAGCAGCGCCGCACCTGCGGCGACGAGCCACCAGGAGGCGGTCGGCGCCCACGGATAGCCCCCGAACAGGTGCAGTACGTTGCCCAGGGCCAGCAGCGCCACGGTCCAGCGCAGGCCGACCAGGGTGAACAGCGGGAGCAGCAGGAGCGACTGGATCACCTTGGAGCGGAGCGGGACCGGAGCGACGGTCCGGGCCGCGTCGTCGTCCTGTACGGACTTCTCCAGCCGCCGGGCGAGCTTGCGCAGGGTGGGCTGCTGATAGATGTCGAGTACGGCCGCGCGCGGGTAGCGGGTCCGCAACCGGGTGGTGAGCTGGGCGGCGGCGAGGCTGTTGCCTCCGATCGCGAAGAAGTCGTCGGCGGCGCCGGCGACGGTCACCCCGAGGGTCTCGCTCCACTGCTCGGCGAGCCAGGCCTCGGTTCCGTACAGCTGCTCGGCGGGGCCGGTGGTCTCCAGTTCGGGCAGGGGCCAGGGCAGCGCGTCCCGGTCCACCTTGCCGGAGGTGCGGGTCGGCAGCTCGTCGACCGGCGCGAGCAGCGGTACGAGGGCCGCGGGCAGCTCGGCGCGCAGCCGCTCCACGGCCGCCGCGCGGTCCCAGCCCTCCTGGGTGACCAGGTAGCCGACGAGCAGCTGATTGCCGCTGCGTGCCGTGCGGACGGCGGCGGCCGCGCCGGCGACGCCGGGCAGGGCCTGCAGCGCGGCGTCCACCTCGCCCAGCTCGATCCGGCGGCCGCCGAGCTTGATCTGCTCGTCGCCGCGGCCGAGGAAGACCAGCCCTTCCGGTTCCGCGCGGACGAGGTCACCGCTGCGGTAGGCGCGCTCCCAGCCGAGGGATTCCAGCGGGGCGTACTTCTCGGCGTCCTTCTCGGGGTCGAGGTAGCGGGCGAGGCCGACGCCGCCGATCACGAGCTGGCCGCTGCCGCCTATCGGCACCGGCTCGCCGGACTCGTCGACCACGGCCAGCTCCCAGCCGTTCAGCGGCAGGCCGATCCGGATCGGTTCCTCGCCGGTCAGGAGCGCGGCACAGGCGACGACGGTGGCTTCGGTGGGGCCGTAGGTGTTCCAGACCTCGCGGCCCTCGGTGACCAGGCGCTGGGTCAGCTCGGGCGGGCAGGCCTCGCCCCCGAAGATCAGCAGCCGGACCTCGTTCAGCGCCTCGGGCTCCCAGAGCGCGGCCAGGGTCGGCACCGTGGAGACCACGGTGATCTCCTGTTCCACCAGCCAGGGGCCGAGGTCGGCGCCGCTGCGCACCTGGGAGCGGGGCACGGGCACGAGGCAGGCGCCGTGGCGCCAGGCCAGCCACATCTCCTCGCAGGAGGCGTCGAAGGCGACGGACAGTCCGGCCATGACCCGGTCGCCGGGTCCGATCGGCTCCTCGGCGAGGAACAGAGCGGCCTCGGCGTCCACGAAGGCGGCGGCGCTGCGATGGCTGACGGCGACGCCCTTGGGCTTGCCGGTGGAGCCCGAGGTGAAGATGATCCAGGCGTCGTGCTCGGGGCCGGGCCGCGCGGCGGACACGGGAACGTCCGCCAGGCCGGTGACGTCGACGCGCTGTCCGGCGCCCAGCACGGCCCGTACCCCGGCCTCGCCGAACACCAGCTCGGCCCGCTCGTCCGGGTCCTCGGCGTCGACGGGCACGTAGGAGGCTCCCGCGGCGAGCACGGCGAGGATGGCCACGTACAACTCGTTGGTCCCGGACGGCACGCGTACGCCGACCCGGTCGCCGAGCCCCACCCCGGAGGCCGCGAGGGCGCGCCGCCGGCGCTCGACCTCGGCGGCCAGGGCCCGGTAGGTCAGCTGCCCGGTGCCGTCGTCCAGGGCGAGCTCGTCGGGGTACGCGTGTACGGAGGCCTCGAGGATGTCGACGAGGGTGCGCGTCGGGGCGGCGGGCCCGGCGGAGAACCGGGCGGATTTGCCGGACTCCTCGGACGTCTCCTCGGACGCCTCCTCGTGCGTCTCCTCGGACGTCTCGCCGTCGTCGAGCAGAGTGAGTTCACCGCGCTCAGGTGTGGCAGCCATCGGCCCTCGTGTCTCGTTCCCGGCAAGCATCCGGGTCGCCGGGCGGAGCCCGGGTCTGCCCAGGTTGTTCCGGTCCAGCGCCAAACAACCCACCAGTCTAGTGCGCCATCAAGGATTTTCTCGTTGAAGCCTTGCGCGTGGCTGGGAAGGGACGGTAATGCGCATCGCCTACGCTGCGAGAACCGACCGAGAACTGACACCTCGTCACGAAAGGGGAAATGCCATGCCTTCCCGCCTCAACCCGTACATCAGCTTCGACGGCGACGCCCGCCAGGCCCTGGAGTTCTACAAGGGCGTTTTCGGCGGCACCCTGACGCTGCACACCTACGGTGACTTCGGCGGGAACGAGGCCGGAGACGCCGGCGACAGGATCATGCACGGCATGCTCGAGACCGGCAGCGGCTTCACCCTCATGGGCGCCGACAACCCGCCGGGAACGGAGCACAAGCCCGGGAACAACATCGCGGTGAGCCTGAGCGGGAAGGACGCCGGCGAACTGCGCGGCTACTGGGAGAAGCTCTCCGCCGGCGGCACGGTCGCGGTCCCGCTGGACAAGCAGATGTGGGGCGACGTCTTCGGCATGTGCATGGACCGCTTCGGCATCACCTGGATGGTCAACATCAGCGAGCAGCGGGCCTGAACGGCCGACGCCGACAGGGGTTCGACGTGCGGGCCGTCCCGCGGGTCGGAAGACTGGAGGCATGGCAGACAAGGCAGCGCTTGAGGGCGGCCCGGACGACCTGCGCGAACGGATCGTCGCGGCCCCCGCTCCCGGAGAAGACCTGAAGATCCCGCACCGCGGCGGATACGAGCACTTCAAGCCCACGTCGCGGCACCGGGCCGGCCCGGAGGGCGAGCTGCCCGTGTACGAGTGGTGGGAGCGGACGGAGATCGCCGAGTAGAGCGGTGCCGCGCCACGCACCCGCCCGGTTCACCCTTCGACGCCCGTGGAGGTGTGCGCCGCGCCGACGGGCTTCGATTCGGGTGAGCCCCGCTGGCGCAGGTACACCGCCAGGATCGCCATCGACGCGACACAGCAGGAACATCGTGCGCACCTCTGTCACCCTTCAGTTCACACCGGTAGGGGCGCCCCTGCCTCGGGACGCAGCCCGCGGCGGTGATCCTCCAGCCCTCCGGGAAGAGGGCCAGGAAGACGCTGTCGCCCGCGTAGACGACGCGCGCCCGGGCACCGTAGACCGTCGACTCACGCGCGCGGCCCCTGGCCGGGGTGAGCTCCAGGGACCTCAGGGCAGCCGTGCACGGCGCGTCCTGCTCCAGTTCTTCCCGCGTACCGGGTGCCAGGGCCTCGCACGCCAGCCGGGTGTCACCGTCCGCGAGGGCGACCTCGAACGCGGTGGCCGCGGAATGCTCATGCGCACGGGTAGGCGGGCGCCGAGCCTCGCGGCCGGTCGCCCGAGCCGGGGCTACCGTGGAGGAGTCCCCCGCCCTGCGACCTGCGGATGAGGCTGGCAGCTGTGTCGACGTCGAGCCATGAAGTCTTTGGTGCACCGTGCTGGGTCAGCCTGATGACTCGGGATCTTGATGCCGCACGGCGGTTCTACGGCACCGTGTTGGGCTGGGAGTTCCGCAGCACCCGCCTCGGCGAGGGTTTCACGGTCGCCATGCGCGACGGAGCTCCCGTGGCGGGCATGGGCGCACTGGCCCGGAGCCTCAGCGTGCCGGTGGCGTGGACTCCGTACTTCGCCGTCGACGACGCCGATGTCACCGCCTCGCGCATCCGCGAACGCGGCGCCACCATGGCCGTCGGCCCCCTAGCCTTCGGCACCGGACGGGCCGCCCTGGCCGCGGACCCCGCCGGGGCCGTCTTCGGCTTCTGGCAGGGTGAGGTCATCCCGGACTGGGCGGTGGGCCGGGGAAGCGCCCCGGCCTGGCTGGAACTGCGTACGCGCGACGCGTTCGCCGCGGCCATCTTCTACGGCGAGGTCCTCGACTGGGCCGTCGAGCGCCCCGGCTCCTGCACCGTCTCCTACGAGCACGACCACGTCGTGCTGCGGCACGGCCACGACACCGTCGCGCGGATCAGCGGCGGCGCGCTGGAGGAGGACCCGGACCCGCAGGTCCGCCCCCGCTGGCACGTCCACTTCCACGTGCCCGATCTGGAGGGCGCGATGGACGCCGCCACCGCTCTGGGCGGCCGGGTCGCCGGTCCCGTCCGTACGACGAGCTCCGACCGCTCGGTGACCCTCAGCGACCCCGAAGGCGCGCTCTTCACCGTGATGAGCCCTCAACACCCTGCGGCCTGAGGCCGCTTCCCGCCAGGGGACCTCTGACGCAGCCGCCCCTTGGTGGCCTGCCCGGCCGGGTGGTTCTACCGTGGAAACAGCGGGAGCCTGGAGCGGCCATGATGATCAGGTCTGGTGGGGCCGGGCGGCTGTCCCCCTTCGGGCGGATGGCCAGCGCGATACGCCGTACGCGGGCCGGACGCCGGTGGGGCCGCGTACGTGATCTGGGGCTGTGGCAGTTGTCGCTGGGGTTCGCGGCGCTCGGGTTCCTGACGCTGGTACCCCTGCTCGTCGTCGTGTCCGCGGCGGATGCGGCCGGCGGGCAGGGGTTCGCGCAATGGCTGGGGGACGGGCTCGGCGTGTCGGCCAGGGCCACGGAAGAGATCGAGCGCCTGTTCGCCCTGCCCGGCCAGGCGTGGCGGACCACGACCGCGTTCGGCCTCGCCCTGCTCACCGTGTTCGGTCTGTCGTTCGGCACGATGCTGCAGAGCGGCTACGAGAAGGTCTGGGACCTCCCCCCGGCCCGCTGGTGGGCCAGGTGGCGGCACGTGCTGTGGCTCGCCGTACTGATCGGCTTCCTGTACCTGTCGGCGATCTCGCCGCCTTGGCGCGCGTCCCCGGCCCGCGGCTTCGTCACGGTGCTGATCGGCACGCTGTTCTTCTGGTGGTCGCAGCGACTGCTGCTGGGTGGCCGGATCGCGTGGACGGCCCTGCTTCCGGGCGCGGCGGCCACCATGCTCGGGCTCCTCGGGCTCAGGGCCTTCTCCCGGCTCGTGTTCTCACCGCTGATCGCGTCCAGCGCCGTCACCTACGGCCCGTTCGGAACCGTCCTCGTCATCCAGTCGTGGCTGGTCGGCGTCGGCGTCGTGGTGTTCGGCGGCGCGCTCGCGGGCAGACTGCTCCACGATGAGCTACCTCGCCTGGGCGGCCCGAGGAGAACGGGTCGCTGAGGCCCGGTCCTGATCCCGACCGGAATCAGCTGGTCACGGACCTGGTTGGGACAGATGTCGCTACTTCTCCGGGAGGCGGTCCCATGATCCAGGTGTCCATCCCGCTGGTCCCCTCCGCCGACGGCGTTCTGCTGATACCCGCCGACCATGTCACCGAGCTGCTGCGCAGCCTCGCGGCCGACTGGCTGCACTCCACCGACTCCGGAGAGATGCGCGGCGATGCACAGACCGTGCTCGATCTGGCCGGGGTGCTGGACCAGCTCGCGGATCAGATCGACGTCGAATGCATCGGGTTCGCCTCCGCCCCGCGTCAGTAGCCGGGCGGGGCGGACGGTCCGTGCGTTCTGTTCCGGGGGCGCCGTCAGTACACGAGCTTGTACGTCACGTCCTTCGCGACCGGGGACGGTGCGGTGTCGGTGTAGACGAGCCGGATCATGGTGAAGCGCTGGACGTCGGTTAGGTCGGGCCAGGGCTTCGGCTCGCTCAGGGTCACCTTCACCGGGTAGGGGTGGAAACGGCCTGCCGCGCAGTAGGGGCGGCAGTCGTTCACCATGTCGGTGCCGGTGGCCGTCGCGGTCCGCGGCCCCCAGGTGTCCCAGCGCAGCCCGACGAGGCGGTTGTTGCCGTCCCCGCAGGCCAGCAGGTATTCCTCGGGGCGCACCTGGGCCTCCGAGAAGCAGTCGGCGACCACGACCGTTCCCGGCGTAGGGGTCGGTGCGGCCTCCGGCTGCGCGGAGGCGGGAACAGCGGCCGCCGCGAGGGCTGCCGCCGCGCACAACAAGGTGGCCGTCCGCACTCTGGAGCGGGGTGCGCGGGTGAGCCGGCCGTCTCCTGAAGCCTCCACGAGACCCTCCTCGCTTGCCTGTCACCGTCCACGCTGCGGCCATGCCCAGCTTCCCCCATCCGGGCGGACCGCGCACCCGCTGGAGCGGCCGCGGACCCGTGGAACCAGGTGAATCAGGCATGTCAGGGGCATCAGGGGCATCAGGGTCGGAAGTAGTCGGCGTGCGCGGCGGCCCACTGGGCGAAGGACCGCGGAGGCCGGCCGACCACGTGCCGGACCGTCGTCGTCACGTCGGCGACGGTGTCGGGCACGGTCGCCCACATGTGGAGCATGAACTCGATGCCCTCCTCCGGCCAGCCCTCGGCCCGCCACTGTCGGCGCGCCTGCTCTCCGGTCAGCTCGGTGAAGCGGACGTCACGTCCGGTGGCCGCCGCGATGGCGGAGACCTTGTCAGCCGGTGTGAGGGCTTCGGGGCCCGACACGACGTAGCGCCGGCCCGCGTGACCTCCCGAGGCGAGCACGGTCGCGATGACCTCGGCGACGTCCGCCTCGTCGGCCGAGGCGGTCCTGCGGCTCCCGTACGGCTCGCGGACCTCCGCCGTGTCGCGGATGACGTCGGCCCACCCCAGTGCGTTGCACATGAAGCCGATGGGCCAGACGAACGTCCACTCCAGACCGCTGTCCCGCACGGCCTGGTCCAGTTCTCCCCCTTCGCCGGGCGACAGGACCGTCATCCGCCGTACGCCCGCCGCACGGGCCGTCGCCACGATCTGCGGTCCGGTCGGCAGCGGGGTGTGGTCATGTCCGGTGGCTCCGAGCAGGTGCATGGCGGAGACCCCGGACAGGGCGGCTTCCAGCGTCCGCGGTTGCGTCAGGTCGCCGCCGATCAGCTCGACACCGTCCGGCAGACCGACCGCCTCGGCCGGAGTACGGGTCAACGCCCGGACCCTCTGCCCCGTTCGGACGAGCTGCCCGACGATATGACGGCCCAGCGTTCCCGTCGCGCCGGAAACCAGGATGGTCACGCTCAACTCCTTCCCCTCCGTGCGCCGGCCCGGGCACACATCGGGAACGGTAGGTGCCATCTAGGTCAGGACATGGCCTAGGAGCAGCGGACGGGCCCGTCACGTGTACGCGGCGGGCCTGTCCTTCTCATGGCCGTCCCTAGACGGTCGTGGTCAGGACGCCGCTTCCCGGCCGGCTCGACGTGCTGCCCGCCACGACGAGGGCGAGCAGCACGGCGGCGGCCTCGCTCTGCAGGATCCGGGCGGCCTGCCGCAGCCGGTGCGGGTCCGGGGCCGGGATCGACAGGGCGAGGCACTCGGCGTTCGGGCCCGCGGTGATGGGGACCGCGGCGCACACCGTGCCCAGTGCGTACTCCTGCAGGTCCAGCAGGGGTTCGTTCGGCTCGCGCGCGTCGAGCTGGTGGAAGAGCACCTGCTGGCTGGTGATGGTGTGGGAGGTGAAGCGGACGGTCCCGTGCCGGGACAGGTGGTCTCTCCGGCCGTCGTAGTCGAGCTGCGTCAGCAATGCCTTGCCGACGGCGGAGGCGTGGGCCGCCGCCCGGAAGTCCACCCATTCCTCCACCAGCGGTGTGGCCGGGCCGTCGGCGTACTGGGTGATGGAGACCTCTCCGTCGGTGTACCGGGCCACGTAGACGGCGGCGCCGACGGCGTCCCGCACCCAGGCGAGGGCCTCGTGCAACTGACCGCGCCCGTCCGCGTCGACCGCTCCGGTCAGCAACAGGGCCGTACCCGCCACGTAGGCGCCCGGCCCGATCGCGGTGGCCAGGTTCGCCCTGGTCAACTGCTCCATCACCCGGGCCAGCACCAGTTGGGGCAGTTTCGTCTCACGGGCGATCTGCGTCAGGCTCACGCCGCCCGAGTGGCGGTTGATGATCTCCAGGACACGCAAGGCCTGGTGAACGGATTCCAGCGCGGCAGGGGCCGGCTGTCCCTCGGGGGACCTGCGTGCGGCCTGGGTCAGATGGGGCGGCTTGAGGGCCTCGCGCGACCACGCGTTCGCCTCGTCGGTCAGGTGCAGCGGATTGAGCCGGGCGTGCCGGGCGACGGCGACCGCGACCTGTGGGCCCGGGTAGAAGACCTCGCCCAGGTCCGGGTCCGCCGTGTACAGCCGCGCGGTGACGGCCCCGCGCAGCTGTGCGGGGAGCCGGTAGCCGGTGCGCCCGCAGTAGCCGGGACCACCCGCGAGGGTGGTGAGGTCCTGGGTGGTGATGGGTGGGGAGCTCCAGATGACGGAGGCTCCGAGCGCGTCCTCCAGGTCGTCGGGGATCTCGGGCAATGCGGACAGGCCCTCGTCCGGAGGCAGCAGCGCGGCCTGCCGCTTCCAGTGGCGGGCGGTGGCGACCTCGGCGCGGGAGAGGTGGTGGAGGTAGAGGCAGTGGGCACCGGTCCTCGAATCGGCTCCGGCCGCGTACTGGAACCAGAACTGTGCGCTCTCCGTCTTCCCGGCCAGGTGCAGGAGGCTGCCGAAGAGCAGCGCCGATTCCCCGCTGTGGGGCCAGGATCCGGCGGCCAGGGCGAGCTCGGCGAAGCCCCTGTTCTCCACGAGGTGCCGGGTCAGCTCCTCCAGGCTCCTGGCGGCCCGCACATGGCAGGCCGCGTCCAGCACCAGGTGATCGGCCGGCGCCGCCGGCGCCCCCTGTGCCGGCAGCGGCACGGTGCCCCTCGCGCAGGCCTTCGCCTGGCGGGCGCGGTCGGCCACGACGCGGCGGGCGATCCGGCGGCGGGCGGCGTACTCGTCGTATCCGGCGTACTCCTCCGCCAGCACCGCCGCGTTCTCCAGGGCCGCGTCCAGTTCGCACAGCTCCATGTCGCGGTCGCGTGTCCTGTCGCTCACTGGGCCTTCTCCTCTCCCGGGATCCAGTCCACCCCGAGCTTGCGGGACAGGGTTCGGCGTGCGCCGCGGATGTGCGAGCGGACCGTCGCGGGGGCGATCCCCATCATCCGCGCGACCGTGTCGCACTCGTTGCCCAGCAGGAAGGCCAGCAGCACCACGTCGTAGTGCCGCTCGGGCAGGTCCGCGATCGCCGCGTACAGGCCGAGCTTGGACTCCAGCAGCTCCAGCCGCTCCCGGGAGGAACGGCGCAGCGCCGCGAACCACGCCGTCTCCACCATCGCCACCGGCCGGTTCAAGGCAGCCATCCGCCGCTCGACGTGCTCCCGCAGTGCGGCCCAGGCGAAGGCGTGCAGACTCGCCTCCTGCAGGGCGTGCGGCCACACCTTGAGCAGGAAGGTAAAGACGTCGTCGACGACGTCTTCGGCGTCTTTGCGGCCGCCCAGCTGCAGATGGGCGTAGCGCAGGTAGGCCCGGTGCTGCTGGGAGTGGAAGGCGGTGAAATCCACCGGCAGGACTCCCGCCAGCTCGCTGGAGACCGCCCGGTCTCCCGATGGGTCGAACTCGCCCTCACTCATGCACTCCTCCACGGCTGACATCAACGGCGAACACACGCAACGCGGTGGCGGCTATCAGCACGAGGGCGGCGATCTCGGCAACATTCACGACGGCGGAAACCCTTCAAGTGGCGTGTGCGAAACGGGCGTGCCTGCCCCCGGACGCGGCAGCTGTGGAGCATCGAGCGCCCCTACGGACCACCCCATCGGAAAAGGCGCCCGATCGTGCACGCCGGTACCCGGAAATCTTCTGGAACAGGCGCATCCACTTCTTCGCGCGCCCCTCACGCCCGCGCGCGCCGCCTCACGGACGCGGGCGCCACCTTGCGGACGCGGGGCGGCACCTCGCGAGCGTGGGGGCGCTGCCTCGCGAACGTGGGCGTCAGCGGGTGAGGGCGGTCGCCAAGTGCGGGTAGTCCAGCACCAGTCCGTCGCCGTCGAACTCGACGTCGCTCCGGAAGTCGCCGGACTCGTAGCGGACGCGCGCGCCGTGCTCGGCGCGGGCGAGGTGTGTGTACGTCTGCCGGTTCGCGCTGACTTCGAGGTCGGGGACGGCGACCCAGGCCATCAGGAAGTGGTGCGGGGCGGTCCCGGGCCGCCGGTGCAGTCCGTGACGGAGTACGGGCATGGTGTTGGTCAGCGGGCACAGGCCCAGGTCGCAGTCGAGAGCGCCGTCGAGATCGGGCCGGTACTCGCCGTCGGCCGTCCAGCGGCCCGCTTCGTTGCGCAGGTCCAGCGTCCTGGTCGACGCCGCCGTCTCGACCGTGACGTGCAGGCGAGAGGTCACGTACGCGTCGGTGGTTTCGAGCGTGTACGTCACCCAGTACGGCTCGGGGACCAGACCTACGGCCCGCCCGCGCGCGCCGAGGCGGCCGTCGGTGAGGCCGAGCCACGCCGTCGAGTACCCCCTGTCGGGGAGGATCGCCCAGGTGCGCGCGAGGTGACGAATACTCATACGGGTGAGCGTACGTCGCGGCGGCGTCCCCGTGACGAGGTGCGCGGGGCGCGCCGGAACCGGTACCGAGCCGGTCGGAGAAGCGATGATGGACGCATGAGCGAACACCGGTTCACCTTCGACGACGGCAACACGACGTTCACCCCCGGCGAGCCGCGCCCGCCCGTCTACCGTCACCGCCTCCGCTTCGAGAACGTGGCGGGCGAGGGCTGGACCGGTCCCGAGGGCAACACCCTGCGGGCCGCTTCGGATCTCACCGTCGTCACGTGCGCCTGCGGCTTCGACACGGGCGCGATCGCCAGCGACGACGCGCGGCTCCTGTACGAGGAGCACCGCAACCTGATCCGCGACGAGATCACCGCCGGAGGCCGACCCTGACCGGGCGTCGCGCGGCGGCGGCGGGCGGTCGGGATGCCGGGCCCGGCGCCGAAGGCCGCGGGACGGACCCGGGGCGTCGGCGGATCCTGACGTTCGCCGCCGCCGCGCTCGCCTCATCGCAGTCGTGGCTCGCTTCGGCCGCCGCGGCCTCGCCTTCGTCGGCGACGTCGTCGTCGACCGGAGTAGTCCCCCGGGCGCCCGGGCTCGACGTGCGGGCCGAGAACGCACTCCCCGGGGCCGCCGACTGGCGGATCACCAGGACCGGCGGAGCGCGGGCCCTGGAAGGTTTCGCCGACCGGTCCAGTGTGCGCTCCGGTGAGTCGTTCGCCCTG
The DNA here is from genome assembly GCF_043201995.1 of Streptomyces sp. NPDC048258. Lineage (NCBI taxonomy): Bacteria > Bacillati > Actinomycetota > Actinomycetes > Kitasatosporales > Streptomycetaceae > Streptomyces > Streptomyces sp. NPDC048258. Next base: position 560,306 of record NZ_JBICZH010000004.1, on the reverse strand, counting down.
CGCGTGTCGACGACGTCCACCTCCTACACCGTGTCGGCCTACCGGATGGGCTGGTACGGCGGGGCAAGGGCCCGTCTGGTCTGGCGCTCGGCGCTCCTGCCGGGTGTACGACAACCGCCGGCCCGGCTCGATCCGGACACGCGAATGGCTCGCGCCGAGTGGCGGCAGACGGCGGAGGTGGACACCTCGGGCTGGCCGGAGGGCAGTTACCTGCTGCGACTGGACAGCGGCGACGGGCGGGCGCAGCGGTTCGTGCCCGTCACGGTCCGCACTCCGTCGGCGGCCGGCCGCATGGTGGTGGTGAACTCGGTCGCCACCTGGCAGGCGTACAACCGGTGGGGCGGAGCCGACCTCTACCGGGGGGCGACCGGGAAGACGGGGTCGCGGTCCCTCCAGGTCTCCTTCGACCGCCCCTACGCCAACAGGAAGGGCGCCGGCCAGTTCCTCGTCTACGAGGCACCCCTGATCGCGCTGGCCGAACGGATGGGCCTTCCGTTGGCCTACGCCACCGGAGCGGACGTGGCCCGTGAGCCGGAACTCCTGCGCGGAGCCGTCGCCATGCTGTCCTTGGGGCACGACGAGTACTGGAGCCCCGAGCAGCGCCGGCACGTGACCGAGGCGCGCGACGCGGGCATGAATCTGGCCGTGTTCGGCGCCAACTGCTGCTACCGGCGGGTGCGCTTCGAGGCCTCGCCCGTGGGAGAGGACCGGATCGTGGTCTGCTACAAGCACGACTACGCCCGTGACCCCGGCTTCCGGCGCGGGCATCCCGCAACGAACGACTTCCGGCGCGAGCCCGCACCCGATCCGGAGAGTTCGCTGCTCGGCGTGATGTACGACGGCTATCCGGTGGACGCGCCGTACGTGGTGTCGAATCCGGACCACTGGCTCCTGACGGGTACCGGGGCGCGGTCGGGCGATTCGTTCCCCCACCTGGTGGGGATCGAGTTCGACCGGGTGAACCCGGTCCACCCCACCCCGCGGCCGGTCGAGATCCTCGCGCACTCCCCGGTGGTGAGCAAGGGCCGCGCGTCGCACGCGGATACCGCGTACCTCTCGCTGCCGGGCGGGGCGGGCGTCTTCGCGACGGGCACCATGCGCTGGGTCGAGTCCCTCGAGGCCGGAGCCGATGGCGCGGGCAAGGCGGGTCACGGCTTGGACGCGAGGACAGGGGCGTTCACCCGCGCGGTCACGGCGAACGTGCTGCGGGCGTTCGCGCAGGGGCCGGTGGGGCGGGCACGGCCCGCTCGCGACAACGTCGCCGTCCACTACGGCCATGAGTGGGCCGCTCCCGGCGCGTAGCCCTAGGCCTCGTACACCGACCCGCTATCGTCCCGTTTCGTCTTGATTCTCCGCCGACTTCAGGGGTGTGCGTTGCGTCGTCTCACTGTTGCTCTCGCCCTGCTGGCCACCCTCGGATCCGGCTCGTTCCTGGGCTCGCAGGCCGTATCGGCCGACCGCGCGACCTCGGGCCACGGCCGGGGTACGAACATCCTGGTCGTCGGCATCGACAGCCGCGCCGGGCTCTCCGCCGCCGAGAAGCGACGGCTCCACGTGGGCGGCAAGGGGTGCAACTGCACCGACGTGATGATGCTCGTGCACCTGTCCCAGGACCAGCGGCGCGCGAGTGTCGTCTCCATCCCGCGTGACTCCTACGTCGAGTACGCCGGTACCGCGGGCACCACCGGCGGCACCGGGGAGGCCGGTCCACCCCGCCTGGGCAAGATCAACGGCGCGTACGCGCTCGGCGGCGGCCCGCTGACGGTGCGCACGGTCGAGAAGGCCACCGGTCTGCGCATCGACCACTACCTGGAGACGGGTTTCACCGGCTTCGAGCAAGCCGTCGACAACCTCGGCGGGGCGACCGTGTGCACGGACCGGCCCCTCAAGGACGAGAACTCCGGTCTCGACATCGGCGCCGGCGTCCACCACACGGACGGAAACAGCACGCTGCGCTACGTCCGGGCCCGGCACGTCAACCTGCGGCCCGGGGACCTCGGCCGCGTCCGGCGCCAGCAGCGCGTGGTCACCGACCTGCTGGGCCGCCTCACCGCCGAGGGCGCGCTGGACGGCCCCGTGAACACGGCGCGCACCGCCCGGGCCCTGCTGAAGTCCGTACGCACCGACGAGGGCACGGACCTGCGGGACCTGGTCCGCATCGGCTGGGCGCTCGGCCGTCTGCGTGCGGACCGTACCGAGTTCGCGACCGTCCCGATCCGGCTCTTCGACCACCGCGTACCCGGTGTGGGCTCCACCCTGGTGTGGGACGAGCCGCGATCCGCGGCGCTGTGGCAGGCCCTGGGCGCGGACCGCCCCATCACCGGCGACGCCCGCATCCAGCCCGTCCCGGAAACCGCCGCCGCGACCAATCCGACCGGGATCGCGGTCCGTGTGGACGACGCCGCGGTGGCCGCGGCCCTGCGCGGCAGCGGGTTCGTCGTCACGGACACCTCGAAGTCCGCGCCGGCGGTACGTCCCGCCGGCCCGCCCGTCATCAGCTACCCGGCCGGCCGCGAGGAGGACGCCGCCACGCTCGCGGCCGCCCTGCCCGGCTCCCGCCTGCGAGCCGTCCCGAAGGACGACAAGTTCTTCGACGTCACCGTCGGTACCCGGCCCGTCGTGGTCAAGACCGTCACCTACGACCGCAACGTCGCCGACGGCGCTCCCGTCACCGCCGATCGCCTCCGCTGCGCCGGCACACCGGCCCGGCCGGAGCCCGCCCTCGCATCTCAGACGGGGTCAGTGGCGAAGAGCTCCAGGTGACCGCACCGCTGACAGCGGTAGGCCTCTATCTGCCGGCGCGGCTTCCCCAGCCGCTTCGCCCCGCCGAACAGCCCGCGCTCCAACGGCCCGGCGATCCAGCGGGCATAGCCGCGGGCCCCCTCAGCGTTGTCCTCCACGAACCCCGGCTCAAGGCCGACGGTCCCGCAGTACGTACACTTCACGTCGCTCACCGTACGAGTGTACGAGTGCACGTGCGGCCCGTCCCCGGCCGGTGTCCGGAAGGGTCCGGGGCCTTCTCCCGGCCGCCGGGGAGGTCAGGAAACCGCGGAGTCGCCGGCGCGGACGATGCCGTCGAGTTGCTTCTCGATCCAGACCCGTTCGGCCTCGCGCGCCTGGTGGGGGTGGGTGTTCTCCACGACGGCCCAGCCGCGGGCGCCGTCGGGGGCGGCGAGTTCGACCAGGCGGTGATCGAGGTGGCCCGTGATCATCACCGCCATCAGGGACAGGTACTCGCGTTGCAGGTCGGGGGCGAGCTCGCCCTCTCCGGGGACCTCGAGCACGGCCTGGTGGCCGTCCCCCAGCAGCGCGCAGGTGATCTGGACCGCGCGGATGAGCGCTTCGAACCGCTCCCCGTTCAGGCGCGCGCGCAGGACCTCCAGGTAGGGACCCAGGACATCGGCCTCGCAGTCGTCGCCCGGGCCCGCCGGATCGCTCTCGCGCATGCTCCCACCCCTGCCCGGACTGCCGTGTCCAGTCGCAGTGTAGGCAGCGCCCGGCACCTCCACGGCGCTCTTCGGCCACCCGCCCGCCCCTCCGCGTGCCCGCTCGCCTCGATGCCCACGCTTCTCATCCCGTATGCGAACAGCGGTGTTCTTCGGGCGAGTTAACACCCCGGGACGGGCAACACCCCCTGACCGCACCGTTTCTGGCGTGAGCCAGTGGCCGGAAGAGGCCTACGGCCAGTCGGTGGCGTGGGGCTTCGCCCCCGACTCCCCTTCCGGGGAGGGCTCGCGTGCCCGTCGGCAGCCGCCCTGGAGGGCCCGCATGGCACCGACTATGCCGACCGCATATTCTGAGCGAATACACTTTCGGAATTTTCCGGATGAATTCAGTGTCTCCTCCCGTCCTACATTGACAGTGCGCTGCGCCCTGAGAGTTAATTACTTCACGGGTGGCCTGATGTGGTCGCGCGTCGGCGGAATCTGGTCGCTCCACGACCGGTTCATTCCGAGAGCCGTAGCGTACCGCTGGGACGAAGCCGCAGCAGAGGGGTGTGTGACGAGTCGTCGCGACAATCGCGATTGCGAATTGAGCGGGTATTGGCGAAGCAGACTCTTTACGGGGGATCAATGACCCAGCTCAACTCTTTCTCTGTTCCCGACTTTCACCTTCCGTTCGGGAACTCGAAGCATCCCCGGGCCGCGCAGGCCAACTCCGAGGCCACCGCGTGGGTGGTCCGCCACGAACTCGTGACCGACGCCGTGGAGCAGTTCGCGGGGATCGGATTCGGCCACCTCGCGGGCCGGGTGAGCGGCGAGGTCCCGTACGAGAGGATCGTCCTGCTCGCCGAGTGGATGGCCTGGTCGTTCGTCCTGGACGACCAGCACGACCACCTCATCAGGACCGGCGAGCTGGCGGCCTGGGGCCCCGTCGCCGACGCGATCACCGAGTATCTGGAGACGGGAAGGGCCGACAGGGCGTCATCGCAACCGAACCCGCTGGTGACCGGGTTCATCGACCTCTGCGACCGCATCCTGGCCGGGATGTCCGAGGGAACCGCAGCCCGCTACCGGTCCCACGTGCCCCCCATGCTGCGCTCCTTGGACCAGGAGGCGGGCAACCGCGGGGCCGGCGGACGTCCGGCGGTCCAGGACTACGTCCTCATGCGCCGGCACAGCTCCCAGCTGCTGCCGATGATGGACATGGTGGAGGCCGGGCTGGGCATCGACCTGCCCCAACGCATCCATGACCTCCCCGAGTTCCAGCAGCTCATGGCGAGCGCCGTGGACGTCATATCATGGGGGAACGACGTGTTCTCCCTGCCGAAGGAGCACTCCTGCGGCGACAACAACAACCTCGTCTCCCTCATCTCCTCCTGGGAGCGATGCTCGCTCGCCGACGCGGTCCGCGCGGTCGAGGGCCGCATCCAGGTGCGCATAGAGGAGTACCTGGCCGACGAGCGGAGCCTGTTCCAGGCCTTGGACGCCCGCGGGGAGACGGACCCGTCGCTACGGACGGCGATATCCCGCTGTGTGCGGAGCTACGAAGACTGGATGATCGGCGCGGATCTGTGGCAGCGTTACGAGTGCACGCGGTACAGCGACGAACGGTTCGCGGCCGGGCTGGAGTCTGCGTACATCCGCCCGGGCCTCGTCTCAGTGGCATGACAGGGAGTCGGTCCATGGAGCAAGCGGAACACCCCGGCCCCGTGGTCCACGCCCCCGTGGCACCGGGGCGGTTGCCGCTCCTGGGCCACGCGCTGCAACTGTGGCGGCAGCCGATCGCGTTCCTGGAGTCCTTGCGGGACCACGGCGAGGTCGTACGGCTCGACATCGGCACCTGGCCGGTCCACGTCCTCACGAGCCCGGACCACGTCCACACCGTACTGGTCCAGCAGGCGCAGCGGTTCGGCCGCGGCCGGGTCTTCGACAGGCTCCGCCCCATGTTCGGCAACGGCATCGTGACGACCGACGGCGACTTCCACCGCAAGCAGCGCCGGATGATCCAACCCGCCTTCCACCGGAACCACATAGCCGAGTACACCGAGGTGATGTGCCGGCAGGCGGAGGCGATGTCCGCGTCGTGGACCTCGGGCCGCGAAGTCTCGATGGTCACCGAGACACGGCAGTACGCGCTGTCCTCGGTCGCCGAGATGATCTTCTCGGGGGACCTGAGCCGGCCCGCCGTCGCCGAGGTGCACCGCTCGCTGCCCATCGTCCTGGAGGGCATGCTCCTGCGCGCGGTCATGCCCAAGTCCCTGGACCGGCTGCCCATCCCGCTCAACCGGCGGTTCGACACGGCCGCCGCACGCCTGCGCCAGATCATCGACCAGGTGATCGCGCAGTACCCCACCGCGGAGGAGGGCCGTACCGCGGAGGAGGAGCGTCACGACCTCCTCTCACTGCTGCTGTCCAGCGTGGACCCCGAGACGGGCGCGACGATGAGCGCCGAGCAGGTACGGGACGAGGCGATCGCCATCATGTTCTCCGGTACGGAGACCTCGGCGACCACCCTGGCCTGGATCTTCCACGAACTCGGCCGCCACCCCGAGGTGGAGAAGCGCGTGCACGCCGAGGTCGACGCGGTGGTGGGCACCCGCCCCGTCCGCCCCACCGACCTCTGCGAACTGACGTACACGAACCGCGTGTTCCAGGAGGCACTGCGCCTGCACTCGCCCCTGCTCTTCACCCGGCGCGCCCTGGTTCCCGTCACCCTCGGCGGCGTCTCGATCCCGGCCGGAGCCGAACTCGCCTACAGCCCGTACGCGTTGCACCGGGACCCCGCACTGTTCCGCGACCCCACGGTCTTCGATCCGGACCGGTGGCAGGAGGGCGCGGAGCGGCCGCGCGATCACAGGTACGTCCCGTTCGGCGCCGGCCAGCACAAGTGCATCGGCGACTCGTTCGCGGTGGCGGAGCTCCTGACCGCGGTGGCGAGCGTGGCGTCCCGGTGGCACCTGGCCCCCGCGCCGGGCGTCACGGTGCGCGAGGTTCCCGCGGGCATCCCCCAGCCCAGCGAGCTGCCGATGATCCCCGTCGCGCGCCGTTGATTCCTTAGCACCGCGCCGCGATGAAGTCGACCGAGGGTACAGCATTGTCCCCGTACGAGTGGCGAGATACCCCAATATCATCTTTACTCGGCGACATCCCAGCCCCGGCCCGTACACTCGGCCGCACGCGCAGGAGGGGGCAGGAATGTCACATGGCACGGAATCGCGGGGATGGGCTTCCCAGCCTCCGCTCGAACGGGAAACCGAAATTCTGGCGATCCACCGTGCGGTGGACGATCTCTGCGGGGCCTCGGACAGCGGTGCGGTCACCCGCCGCGGGGGCGTACTGACCTTCGCGGGGTCGGCCGGCATCGGCAAGACCACACTGATCACCGAGGCCCGTCGGCTCGCCGCCGAGCGGGGCTGCACCGTACTGTTCGCGCGGGGCGGCGAGCAGGAGAAGCAGGTGCCGTTCCATGTGATGCGGCAGCTCATACAGCCGACCTTCGCCGCCATGAGCCAGGACGAGCGGCTCGACGTCCTCGGCAACTGGTACAGCATCGTCGCCCCGGCGCTCGGTCTGACCGCCGCGCCGAACGGCCCGACGGCACCCGACCCGCAAGGCGTGCGGGACGGACTGGACTGGGTCGTCACGCATTTAACGGTACGGAGCGCCCCCGTCGTCCTGGTCCTCGACGACGCGCACTGGGCGGACGCGGAATCCCTGGCGTGGCTGACCGCCTTCGCCGCACGGGCCGAGGAACTGGCCATGCTGATCATGGTGGCCTGCCGGCCGGACGAGATCCCCGCCGACGCCGCCCCGCTGCGCGCCCTGATGGGGCGTCAGGGGACACGTCCGCACGAGCTTGCTCCCCTCACCACGAGCGCGGTGGCGCGCATCGTGCGCGACGCCCTCGGTGAGAGCGCCGACGACATGTTCTGCCGGGAGTGCTGGGCGATCACCGGCGGAAACCCCTTCGAGGTGGTCGAGTTGGCCATGAAGGGCCGCGACCGCGGGCTGAAGCCGCACCAGGACAACATCCCCCAGCTGCGCGATCTGGCCTCCGCCGTCAAGGGCAGCGGCCTGATCGACCGCCTCGAACAGCTCGGACCGTCCACCGTCCGGCTCGCCTGGGCGGCCGCGGTACTGGGCACGGCGGTCCCGACCGGCATCGTCGGAAGCGTCGCGGCCCTCGGCGAGGCGCAGACCGCCGACGCCATCGACCAACTGCGCGCCGCGCGCATCCTGACGGTCCTCACCAGCGTGCGGCGCAAGGAGGTCGTGGAGTTCTTCCACCCCCTCATCGCCACCGCCGTGTACCGGTCGATTCCGCCCGGTGTGCGCGTCGCCATGCACGGCATGGCCGCGCAGGCCCTGGTCGACGACGGGCACGGCCCGGCTGCCGCCGCCCGTCACCTGCTGGAGATGCACCCCGAGGGCGACCCCTGGGTGGTGCAGCAGCTGCGCCAAGCCGCACGGGACAGCTTCTCCGCGGGAGCGCCCGACGCCGCACGGCGCTATCTGGCGCGGGCGCTGCGCGAACCGCCGGAGGTGGAGGACCGGGCCGAGGTGCTCTTCGAACTCGGCTCCGCCAACCTCCTGCACGATCCCGTCACCACCATCAACCAGCTCAGGACCGCCCTGGAGGAGCCCAAGACCGAGCAGGGCCTGCGGGAAGCGATCACGTACCGGCTCGCGCAGGCCCTCGCCCACACGGGCCAGCTGGCGGAGGCCGCCGGGCTGCTCGCCGACGAGGCCCGACGTGCCACGAGTTCCCGTACCCGGCTGCGCATGCAGGCCGAGCAGTTCAAGTGGAACTCGGTCCGGGTCGACGAGGACAACTCACCGGCCCGCTCCCGGCTCCTCGCCCAGTTCGCCAAGCGGCTCGCCGGCCGCGGTCTGGCCGAGCGGCACATCCTGGGCCTGCGGGCCTGGGACGCCGCCCTGCGCGGCGAACCGGCTGCCACGGCACTGGAGTTCGCAGAGCAAGCGCTGGACGGAGGCATGAGCTGGACCGACCAGGACTTCGGCTTCGAGGTACCGGCCGTCGTGGCGGTCACCCTCATGTACTGCGACCAGCCGGGACGCGCCGAGGAGCTCTTCAACACCGGCATCGTCGAGTTCGAGGCGAAGGGCTGGCGCGGGGCGCACCTGTCGTTCGTCTACACCCTGCTGGCCTACGTCCGTTACCGGCGCGGACGTCTCGCCGAGGCCGAGGACCTCGTACGCAACGGCCTGCAGATCGCCGACCGCATCGGACACGGCATCCCGGCCCAGTGGTACGCGATCGGCACCCTCATCGAGACACTGCTCGCCCGCGGGAACGTCACCGAGGCCAAGCAGGTCGCCCGTACCTACAAACTGGCGGAGGGCTTCCCCAACGCCGTCGTCTACCCGGACCCCCAAGCCGTATGGGGCAAGCTCCTGCTGGCCCAGGGAAGGATCAAGGAGGCGGAGCAGCACCTCGCCGCGGCGGGCAAGCGGCTCGACCTCCGCGGTACGCGGAACCCCTCATGGAGCCCTTGGCAGCTCGACCTGGCCCTCTCACAGGTCACGCACAACACCGAACTGGCACGGGCCACGGCGGCCGAAGCCGTGGCGCGCGCCCGCGCGTTCGGAGCGTCCAGCGTGATCGGTCACGCCCTGCGCGTCTCGGCGGCGGCCACGGACCCGTCCCAGGCGGTCGGCCTGTTGCAGGAGGCGGTGGACCACCTCGAACAGTCCCCCGCCGCCTGCGAACTCGCCCACGCGCTCATCGACCACGGCACCGCCCTGCACGCCATCGGTGACCCGCACCAGGCGGCCCAGCAGCTCTACCGGGGCATGGAGACCGCCGCGGCCTGCGGCGCCGACGCGCTCGCGAGCCGCGCCCGCGCCCAGCTGGCGTCGGCCGGCCTGCGGCCGCGCCGTCTGCACACCTCCGAGCAGGACACCTTGACGGTCGCGGAGAACACGGCGGCGCGTCACGCCGCGCTCGGCCTCGACAACTCGGCGATCGCCAAGGAGATGCACACCGACATCCAAGGGGTCTCGGAACTGCTGTCCGCGGTCTTCACCAAACTGGGCACCGACCGGCTCGGGCTCCGCAGGGCCCTGGGAATCTGACCACCGGCCGCGCCGCGCGGGCCGTTGCGAACGCCGCAGCGGCCCGCGCGGTGTGCGCGGGCGCGTCTCAGGCGCGGCGGTCGGTCGCGTCGAAGCGGGCCAGGGTCAGGGCTCCGGCGCGCAACGACCCTTCCAGCGCACGGTGCGTGGCCCCGTCCAGACCGCCCAGCGTCTCGGCCGCCTCCTCGGCGGCGTCTCGGGCGATCTCGGCGGCCAGGTCCTCCGGAGGGGTACGGGGACCCAGCTTGCTCACGGCCGACGCGGCCCGGGCCGGGGTGAGCAGGCCGGTGCCGTGGGCGAGCAGCCAGCCGGGGACGCCGGCCGCGCCTCCGGCGGGCGCCTGGTAGGGGCGTGAGCCGTTGAACCGCTCGTCCTCGGCGAAGGCGGGCTGCTTGAACTTGGCCATGTGCCGTGCGGGCCCCCGGGATTCCCCGGCAGGTTTGACGACCAGGCCCTCCGCGAGGTTGTCCGGCAGCGCGGGCAGGCCCAGCAGGCCGGGCAGCCGGGTGGGGAACACCACCGGCAGCTCCTGGAGCCTCGCGATCGGGCCTTCGGCCAGCAGCGGGGCACAGAGCAGACCGGCCGCGTCCGCCGCGGCGCGCAGGGTCCGGTCGGAGACCCAGCAGGGGCCGCCTTCGGCGGTGACGGTCGCGTCGAAGGGCAGCCAGAGCAGCTCGGGGGCGTACCAGACGCCGGTCTGCACGGGCTCCGCTCCCGGGGACGGCGCCACGTCGGGGTGGGGGTAGCGGCCGCCCGCGAGTTCACCGTAGACGGTCACGACCGCCGAGGCCGCGGCCCCGGTGTGCTCGCGCAGGGTCCGAGCGCATCGGGTCGCCGCGACCGCCAGGGCGGGCCAGATCCGGCCGACGCCGAAGAAGTCGTCCAGTCCGCCGTCTCCGAGCAGCTCGCGCCGTTTGGCGGGGTGCGCGCCCGCCTCGTCGCACACGACCGCGAAGTTGGCCCCGTGGATCTTCTCGTGGGCGACCCAGCTCCGCCCGCCCACCTCTCCCAGGCGGCTGTTCGCCGGGATCTTCGGATACGGGGACCAGGGACGGGGTTCGGGGTGCACCGGGCGATGGTAGCGGGCACGACGGGCACGGAGCAGCGGGTTTCCGCAGGGCACATCAGACGTCGACTGTCCGGATGCGGGGGTGGCCCGTCCCGCCGGGAGGTACCGGGATTCCCGACGGCACGTACACCGCGCCCGCCCGGACCGCGGTCCAGGCGGGCGGAGCCCGGTCAGTCGACGCCCAGCAGGCGCCTCCGGTCGTCGGGTCGGGACCGGAATTCCGTACACGTCGCCCGGTGGACGACGCGGCCCTTCTGCATGACGGCCACGTCCTGGGCGACGGAGAAGGCGAGCGCCAGGTTCTGTTCCACGAGGACCACGGACATCCCCTGAGCACTCACCTCACGGATGACCTCCCCCACTTGGGAAACGATGGCGGGAGCGAGGCCGTCGGACGGCTCGTCGAGGAGCAGCAGGCGCGGATTGCCCAGCAGGGCCCGGGCGATCGCGAGCATCTGCTGCTCCCCGCCGGAGAGTTCGTCACCCCGGTGCCCGAGGCGCTCCCCCAGCCTCGGCAGCAGGTCGAGGACACGGGCCGGGGTCCACGGCCCCCGTGTGGGGCGGCGGGAGGCGATGGCGAGGTGCTCGGCCACCGTCAGCGGCGCGAACACCCGGCGCCCCTGGGGCACGATGCCCACCCCGGCCCGGGCGATCACGTCGACGCGCGCGCCGGCGATCTCCCGGCCGTCGAGGGTGACGCTGCCCCCGTACGGCCGGACGAATCCCATGACGGTCGACATGAGGGTGGTCTTGCCGACCCCGTTGCGCCCGAGGACGGCGACGATCCCGCCCGCGTCGAGGTCGAGGTCGACGCCGCCCAGGACGACGCCGCCCGCGTAACCGGAGCGCAGTTCGCGCACGCTGAAGAACGGTTTCACGAGGGGACCTCCGCACTGCCCAGGTAGGCGCTCTGCACTGCGGCGGACGCCCGCACGTCGTCCGGGGAGCCGGTCTTCAGATGTCTGCCGAGGTGCATGACCGTCACCGTGTCGGCGAGCTCGAAGACCATGTCGAGATCGTGTTCGACGAGGAGTACGGTCACCTCGCGGGGCAGCGCGGCGACCAGTTCCGTGAGCCGCGCCGTCTCCGCCGGGGACATCCCGGCGGCCGGCTCGTCCAGCAGCAGCAGCCGGGGTTCGGTGGCCAGCGCCACGGCGACCTCCAGCTGCCGGCGCTCGCCGTGCGAGAGCTCGGCGGCCACGACCTCGTGCCGGGTGGGCAGGCCCACGCGCTCCAGCAGGCTCCGCGCCTGCTCGATCGCCCCGGCCCGGGCGCTCACCTTCCGCCGGCCGCCGAGTCCGGTACCGGCCCGGCGCAGCGCGGCGAGCAGAACGTTCTCCAGCACGGTCTCGCGCAGGAAGAGACTGGAGTGCTGAAAGGTCGCGGCGACACCGAGCCCGACCCGCCGGTCCACGGACAGCCGGGTCACGTCCCGCCCGTCGACGAGGACGGATCCGGCGGTGGCAGACAGCGTTCCGGAGATGAGGCCGAACAGGGTCGACTTGCCCGCGCCGTTCGGACCGATGACCGCGTGCCGCGCGCCCGGCCGCACGGTGAGGGAGACGTCTTCCACGGCCGTGAAGGACCCGAACTTCCGTGTCACCTGGCGTAGTTCCAACAGGTCTCGTTCTGTCACGCCGTCCTCTTCCGGGCCAGCTGGGGCGGGAGCCGTACGCCGGCCAGCCCGCGGGGCAGTGTGTACACGGCGATGACGAAGAGCAGTCCGAGCAGCAGCGGCCCGCGTCCGGCGACGGCTTCGAGGTTGCCGAGGTAGTCGCGGGTGAGCCAGACGAGCGCGGCGCCGGCACAGGCCCCCCACATCGAGCCGGAGCCGCCGATGACTACGGCCAGCAGAGCCAGGGCGGCGATCTCGAATCCGGCGTCGCCGGGCGAGACGAACCGCTGCACCGAGACCCACAGGGCCCCGGCGGCGCCGGCCAGCGCTCCGGCGCCGCAGTACACGGTCAGGGCGTACCGCCGGGTGGGATACCCGATCGCCCTCATCCGGGGCTCGTTGTCGCGGATCCCGCGCAGGGCGAGGGCGAACGGTGTCGAGCCCAGGCGGGTGACGGCCGCGAAGAGCAGCAGGAACACGGCCAGGACGTAGAGGTAGACCAGTCCGTCGAGCTCCAGCGCGGGCATGCCGGGCAGCGGTACGACGGGCGGGATCCCGGACACCCCGTCGGTGCCGTTGGTGAGCGACTTCCAGTTGACCGCGGCGCTGTAGACGATCTCGCCGATGGCCAGCGTCAGCATCAGGAACACCACGCCCCGCGCCCTGACCGCCAGCCACCCGGTCGGTACGGCCACCAGCGCGGAGACCCCCGCCGCGATGAGGAGTTGGAGTATCCCGATGTCGGTGAGCCGCGTCGCCACGATCGCCGCCGTGTAGGCGCCGACCCCGAAGTACGCCGACTGGCCGAGGGTCGGCAGTCCGGTCAGCCCGGTGAGCAGGTTCACGCTCAACGCGAGGAGGGCGAACACCAGGATCCGCGACAGGGTGCCGACGGCGTACGGGCCGAGGGCGAAGGGGGCCGACACGAGCCCGACGACCACGGCGGTCACCGACAGCCGCCGGGCGGCGGATCCGGCGGTCGTACGCGGGCTCATGTGCGCACCGCCGAAGAGACCAGGCCGTTCGGGCGGACCACGAGCACGGCCAGCATGGTGCCGAACAGGAGGAAGGGCGCGTACTCCGGGAGCAGCGCCACTCCGAGCGTCTGCACCTGACCGATGAGGAGCGCTCCGGCGAGTGCGCCGCGTACCGACCCGAGACCGCCCACGACCACGACCACGAGCGAGAGGACGAGTACGGTCTCGTCGACACCGGGCCCCGGGCCCAGGATCGGAGCGCCGAGGACGCCACCCACCGCCGCCAGGGCCGCGCCGGACGCGAAGACCCCGTAGAGGACCTTGCGGATGTCGACACCCAGCGCGCGGACCATGTCCCGGTCGGCGACGGTGGCCCGTACGAGTGCTCCGAGCGAGCTGCGTTCGAAGACGAGGTACACGGCGAGCGCCAGCCCGGCCGCGACGCCGATGAACACGAGCCGGTAGACCGGATACGCGTGGCCGAGGAGGTCCACCGTCCCGCGCAGCGAGGTCGGCGGGTCGGTGGGCAGCACCTCGCCGCCGAACGCCGCGGCGAGGAGATCGGCGACGACGAAGGTGATGCCGAGCGTCAGTACGGCCTGGTCCAGGTGCCCGCGCCGGGCCAGCGGCTGGGTGAGGAACGTCAGCGCCGCCCCGCCCATCGTGCCCACCAGGGCGCCGGCCAGCAGCGCGAGGAGCAGACCCGGCAGGCTCCCGTCGGACAGTGCGTAGGCGACGTAGGCCCCGGCGAGGTAGAGCGTGCCGTGAGCCAGGTTGAGCACGTCCATCATCCCGAAGACCAGGGAGAGGCCGACCGCGATCGTGAACAGCAGCAGACCGAAGGCGACCCCGTCGACGACGCTGACGAAGTTGCCGTCCAACCATCCGGACATGTCAGCCGCCCAGTCTGCCGAGCTCGGAGCTGACGGTGTTGGCACCCTGCTTGACCTCGCGCAGGTACCAGGGCTGGACGGGGGTGCCGCCGGCGTTGAAGCGCCACGTACCCCGCGGGCTGTCGATGTCCCCGACCGTGGAGATGGCGGCGTTGACCGATTCGGAGGTCACCGTGCCTCCGGCCGCCCCGGCCGCCTTGATCGCCTTGTCCAGGACCTGCGCCGCGTCCCACGACGCCATCGCGTAGGTGGTCGGGGCCGACCCGTAGGCGGAGGTGTAGGCCGGTGCGAACTGCTTGTTGGCGGCGTTGTCCAGGTCCGCGCTGTAGTTGAGCGCGGTGAGGATGCCGGTGGCCGCCTCGCCCTGCCCCTTGAGCACGCCGCCCTCGGTGAGGAAGCCCGGCGCGTAGAGCGGGATCTTGCCCGCCAGTCCGAAGTCCCGGTACTGCTTGACGAAGTCGACGGCCGCACCGCCGGCGTAGAAGCAGAAGACCGCCTTCGCGCCGGACCTCTCGATCTGCGCGAGGTACGGCTGGAAGTTCTTGGTCCCGGGGAACGGTGTGTAGACCTCCTCCCCCGCGATCTCGCCACCCGCGGGGAGGAACGTGGACTTGAAGCCTTCGATCTCGTCCTTGCCCGCCTGGTAGCCCGCGGCGACGAGGAAGACCGGGCCGCCGGCCTTCTCGGCCACGTGCTTGCCCAGCGCCTTGCCCGGCTCGTCGTTGACGTACGAGGTGCGCCAGACGTACGTGGTCCCGGTCAGGGTCGTCGGTGAGGCGTTCGAGCCGACGAGCGGGATCTTGCTGGTATCGAACAGGTCCTTGACCCCGTTGATGGTGGCCGAGCTCACCACCCCGCTCACCGCGAGCACCCGGTCCTGCTTGACCAGCTTCTCCGCGGCCGCCTTGCCGGAGTCGGCGGTTTCCCCCTCGTCGGCGATGACGATCTCCACCTCGCGACCGCCGAGTGTGCCGCCGTGCTGCTTGAGGTAGAGCTCGAAGCCCTGCTTCATGTCGTCGCCGAGCGCCTTGTAGGTGCCGGACTGCGGAACGAGGAGCCCGATCTTCACGGGCCCGCTCTGCTTGTCTCCGTCGCCGGTCCCGAGGCTGGCACCACCGCATGCGGTGGCCAGCAAGAGGCCGGTGGTGACGGCTATCAGACCAACGGGACGAAACCGACCTGCCATGGAAACTCCGTACGTAGTCGACCGGCCTTGAGGTGACACGTGTCTATCGCGTCATTCCGACGCTCGTCAAGGCTTCGCGAGATCGCTTGTTCTACGCCGGCCGCACCCCTTGACCCGGTCGCGAGATATGCCGTAACACTGACCCTCGTCAATTTCACGCTATACCAGCCGGGGAGTGAAGGCACGATGACCGACGATCCATCACGGCGCAAAGTCCTCAGGAACAGCGGGGTGTTGGCCGGCGCCGCACTGCTCGCCGGCGTGCCGGGCGGGCACACGGCACAGGCCGCCCCACGAGCGGACCAGCCCTCGCCCGTCGTAGAGCTGCCCGCGGGCCGGCTGCGCGGAGGCATCGAAGGCGGCCTCGCCGTGTTCAAGGGTGTGCCGTACGCGGCTCCCCCGGTCGGCGCTCTCCGGTGGCGGCCCGCCCAGCCCCACCCCGGATGGCAGGGAACGCGCGACGCGACCGCCTTCGGGCCGAGCGCGCCACAGCCCTACCGGGAAGGCGGCGACCAGGTCCTCGGAACCCACGGCTCGCCCCCCTTCGACGAGGACTGCCTCACGCTCAACGTCTGGACCCCGGGAACCGGCGACGCCAAGCGACCGGTGATGGTCTGGATCCACGGCGGCGGCTTCATCTCCGGATCCGGATCGATGCCCAACTACTCCGGCGAGACCTTCTCGCGCGACGGCGACCTCGTGGTCGTGACCGTCAACTACCGGCTCGGACCGCTGGGTTACCTCTACTTCGGCGAGGACGGCGCCGGGGGGAACTTCTGGCTCACCGACCAGCTCGCCGCGCTGCGCTGGGTACGGGACAACATCGCCGCATTCGGCGGCGACCCGGACGACATCACCGTCGCCGGCCAGTCCGGCGGCGCACTGTCGGTCGCGGCGCTGGCCGGCGCCCGGCCCAAGGGCCGCCCGCTGTTCCGGCGCGCCATCCTGCAGAGCCCGCCGCTCGGACTGCAGATCCCCACCCGCGCCGAATCGCTTCAGCGCACCGCCACCTTCCTGGACGTCCTCAAGGCCAAGGACGTGTCGGAGCTACGGACCGTCCCCTGGCCACGGCTGATCGCCGCCACCTTCGAGATGTTCGGGCGCACCGGCCGGTGGGGATACTGGTCCACCCCGTTCCTCCCCGTGCTCGACGGGGTCACGCTGGACCGCGACCCGGCAGATCTGCTGCTCGGCGGCGCCGGGGCGGACATCGACGTCCTGATCGGCTGGACCCGGGAGGAGGCCAACTTCGCCTTCGCGCTCAATGAGCCGTACGCCGCGGCGACCAAGGACCAGGTGCTCGCGCGAGCCCGGGACACCTTCGGGAACCGGGCGGCCGAGGCCTACACCGCTTATGCGGAGGCCCGGCCGGGCGCCCGCCCGGTGGACGTGCTCATGGACCTGATCACCGACGACCTGTTCCGCATGCCCGCCCTGGCGCTGGCCGAGCGGCGGGCGGCCCGCGGGCGTCCGGTGTGGGCGTACCAGTTCAACCTCCCGACGCCCGCCCACAACGGTCGGCTGGCGGCGGCGCACTGCCTGGAGCTGCCGTTCGCCTTCGACAACTTCGACAAGTGGTCGCACGCACCCTTCCTCGCCGGGCTCGATCCCCGGGTCCGGGACGGTCTCGCCGCGACCATGCACGCGTCGTGGATCTCCTTCATCCGCACGGGCGACCCCAACCACCACCCCATGCCCCGCTGGGAGCGCTACGGCCGGGACTCCCGCACCACGATGACCCTCGACTCGGTCACCACCGCCGTCGACGACGTCGCCGGATACTGGCGCCGGCTGCGCCATCCGGCCTCGTAGCCGGTCCACCGGCCCCCGGGGGCGCTCCAGGCCGGTCCGGCGGCCTCGGGGCGCCCCAGCTGGATCCCGGACCAGCCGTTTCGACTAGGGTCGTCGGGACAGCGCACCACCCGCCACGAACGACCACGAGGAGCAGCAGTGAGCCAGCCGGCGTCCACCGCCCTGCAGCAGGAGATCGCCCTGGAACTCCAGGTGACGCAGACCTTCGACGCACAGCGGGAGATCGAGCGCCGCGTGGCCTTCCTCGCCGAGCGGCTCACCTCCACCGGCCTGCGCTCCCTGGTGCTCGGGATCAGCGGCGGCGTGGACTCCACCACCGCCGGCCGGCTCTGCCAGCTCGCCGTGGAGCGGGCCCGCGCGGCCGGCCACGACGCGACCTTCTACGCCATGCGGCTCCCCTACGGTGTCCAGGCCGACGAGAAGGACGCCCAGCTCGCCCTCGGCTTCATCGACGCGGACCGGGTGCTGACCGTGGACGTCAAGCCCGCGAGCGACGCCGCGCTGGAAACCGTCCTGGCCGGCGGCGCCGTCTTCCGGGACGCCCACCACCAGGACTTCGTGCAGGGCAACATCAAGGCCCGCCAGCGCATGATCGCCCAGTACGCGGTGGCCGGCGCGCACGACGGCCTGGTCGTCGGCACCGACCACGCGGCCGAGGCGGTGTCCGGCTTCTTCACCAAGTTCGGCGACGGCGCGGCGGACCTGGTCCCGCTGACCGGCCTGACCAAGCGCCGGGTGCGCGCCGTCGCGGACGCCCTGGGCGCCCCCGCCGAGCTGGTCTGGAAGACCCCGACGGCCGACCTGGAGACGCTGGACCCGGGCAAGGCCGACGAGGACGCGCTCGGTGTCACGTACGACGACATCGACGACTTCCTGGAAGGCAAGCCGGTCGGTGAGCGGGCCTTCGACACGATCGTGCGCCGCTACCGCCTGACCGACCACAAGCGCCGGCTGCCGATCGCGCCGTAGGTGTCACGCCGCCGGTGTCCGGCGGCGTGGCGGGGTCGTCTCCAGCAGCGCCCACACCCGGCGCCCGTCCGGCCCGGCGTCCGTACCGCAGCTCGATACACCCGGCACGGCCGCGAGCCGGACGAGGACGTCCTCGTCCGGTTCCGCCGCCGTGTGGCTGAGGACGACGACGAGCAGCATCTCCTCCTGGTCGGCCACGTGCAGGCTGATCCGCTTGCCCTCGTCGGCGACGGCCGCGCCGACGAGCAGCCGCACCGTCTGTTCCATCGCCACGTCGTCGGGCCGGGTGTAGCCCCAGCTCCGGGCGGTCTCCAGGACACGGCTCACGGCCTTCTGCGCGGCCCAGCGGTCCCCGGTGAGCGACCAGTTGGCGACGCGCCGGTTACGGATGGCCATGCGCCCCCGCGTGAGCGTCCCGACCTTCCCCGCGCCGGGCGGGGGCAGTTGGAGCGACGGTGGCAGCTTCGGGCCCTTTGCCTCCATCGGTTCTTCCACTCCGGCCTCCTCGTCGCGGGCGCACATCAGGACGTCCCCGTCCCTCTACCCATCCTGGCAGAGCCGAGTGCTTTCTTAGCGGAACGTTAGATCTGGGTGGCGGACCTTGTCCGGGTGCGGTGGCGGACGCATGCTCTGGGAGCTTGCCCAGCGCCGGAGCGCGCCGGGGCAATTCCCCTTCCCTCACCAGGGACTTCCGTCTGGAGCCGCCATGACTTCGTCCGCCGCCCTGCCCGGATCGCCGCCCGCGGAGGAACGCGGGAAGCGCCGTCTCGCCCTGATCGGCGGATCGCTCGGCAATCTCGTCGAGTGGTACGACTGGTTCGTCTACGCCAGCTTCGCGATCTACTTCGCCGACTCCTTCTTCCCCGGCGACAACCCGACCACGCAGCTGATGAACACGGCGGGGATCTTCGCGGTCGGCTTCCTGATGCGGCCCGTCGGCGGATGGATCCTCGGCCGCGCCGCCGACCGGCACGGACGCAAGAGCGCGCTCACGCTCACCGTCACCATGATGTCGGTGGCGGCCCTGCTGATCGCCGTCGCCCCGACCTACGGCCAGGCCGGCTACTTCGGCGCTCTGGTGCTGCTGCTCGCGCGGCTGCTCCAAGGGATGAGCATCGGCGGCGAGTACGCGGCCAGCGCCACCTATCTCACCGAGGCGTCGGCCCGCGACCGGCGCGGCCTGGGCTCGTCCTTCCAGTACGTGTCGATGACCTGCGGGCAGCTGCTCGGTCTGGGCATCCTGATCACGTTGCAGCACACGCTGACCACCGCCCAGCTGGAGAGCTGGGGGTGGCGGATCCCGTTCGTCGTAGGGGCGTTGTTCGCTGTGGTCGTGTTCTGGCTGCGGCGGCGGCTTCAGGAGACCGACGCGTTCAAGGAGGAGTCGTCGGGCGAGGACGCCCAGGACGACAGCACGCGCGGCACGCTCAAGGTCCTGTGGCAGCACAGGCGGCAGGCGGGCCTGGTCATGGCGCTCACGCTCGGCGGCACGGTCGCGTACTACACGTACACCACGTACCTCACCAAGTACCTGGTCGGGAGCGCGGGCATGGCGAAGACGACCGCCACGCTGGTCAGCTTCACCGCTCTGACCCTCTTCGCCGTGCTCCAGCCCTTCGCCGGAATGCTGTCCGACCGGATCGGCCGCCGTCCCCTGCTGATCACCTTCGCGGTGGGCTGCACCGTCGGCACGTACCCGATCATGACCGCCCTCGGCTCGGCGTCCTCGTACTGGTCGGCGCTGGGGCTGTCCCTGCTGGCGCTGGTGATCGTCACCGGCTACACCTCGATCAACGCGGCGGTCAAGGCCGAGCTGTTCCCGACCCGGGTGCGCGCCCTGGGGGTGGCGCTGCCGTACGCGATCGCCAACGCGCTCTTCGGCGGTACGGCGGAGTACGTGGCGCTGTGGTTCAAGAGCAGTGGCCACGAGACGATGTTCTTCTGGTACGTCTCCGGGTGCGCGCTGATCTCCCTCGTCACGTACGTGCTGATGCCGGACACACGCAATGCCGCGCTCAGCCGCGCCGAGGCGGACGCGGACGCCGCCCGGGAGCAGCCCGAGGCGGCTCCCGTAAGCTGATGCCCCGGGTCACAGGTGGCGAGGGAACTGTCTATGCACGCGCTTCTCGTCGAGGACGACGACCGCATGGCCCAGGCCCTCGGCACCGCGCTCGCCCAGCGCGGGCACACCGTCCGCAGGGTGGGCCGCGCCCTGGACGCCCTGCGGTTCGTCCGCGAAGCCGAGTTCGTCCTCCTCGATCTGGGCCTGCCCGACCTGGACGGGCTGGAGCTGCTGCGGCGGCTGCGTACCGTCTGCGACGCGCCGCTGATCGTGGTGACCGCGCGGTGCGAGGAGCGCGACATCGTGCAGGGGCTGCGGGCGGGCGCCGACGACTATGTCGTCAAGCCGTTCCGGATGGCCGAGCTGATGGCCCGCATCGACACCGTACGCCGCCGGACGGGCGCGTCCTCCGCCCGTCCGGACGCCCATACGGCCGACTCCGCCGCCACCGGGGGCCGGCCCGTGCGCAGCGGGGACGTCGAGGTCGACCTGGCGGGGCGTACGGTCACGGTGGCGGGGGCCGAAGTCCGGCTGACCCGGCGGGAGTTCGACGTACTGGCCTTCCTGGCCGCGCGCCCGGACGAGGTGCATTCCCGCGAGGAGATCCTGGACCGGATCTGGGGTGACGCCTTCCTCGCCGCCTCCCGCTCACTGGACGTGCACGTGGCGGGCATCCGCGCCAAGACCGGCCGTTCCGGCCTGGTGCGTACCGTCCGCGGGTTCGGTTACCAGCTCGGATGCCCGACCGGGCGGGGCGGCGAGCGGGACGGCGAGCGGTGAGGCGCAGGCTGCTCGCCGTGCTGATGGTGCTCATGGGGGCCGCGGCGCTGCTGCTCTGCGTCCCGCTGGCAGACGCCTACGCGCGAGGGCGGACCGAGCACCTGCTCCTGCAACGGCGGTCGGAGGCGGCGAGGTTCGCCGATCTCGCCGACCGGATGCGCACCGACGCCGACCGGTCGGAGCTGTCCGCCGAGATCAGCCGGTACGCCCAGCTGTACAGAACCGGAGTGGTCGTGGTCGACACGGCGGGAGCGACGGTCGCGCGGGCCGGAGCGGGGCCCTCCGCCGACGTGGCGGAGGCCCGCAACCGCGCACTCACCGGCCGCTCCACGGACCGGCTGCCCACCGTTCGCCCCTGGGGCCCGTCGACCGTCGTGCTCGCCGAACCGGTGGGCCGGGACGAGCGGGTCAGCGGGGCGGTCCTGATGGCCGTACCCACCGACGCCGCGCGCCGGGACGTGACGGTCCGCTGGTCGCTCATCGCCGCCGGGGCGGCCGCCGCCTTCGCGGCGGCGGCCCTGGTCGCGGCGGGGATCGCGCGCTGGCTGATGCGTCCGGTCCTCGATCTGGACCGGGCGGTGGAGGGATTGACCGCCGGCAGCCTCCAGGCCCGGGCCGTCTCCGATACCGGACCGCCGGAACTGCGCCGTCTGCGGCGGCACTTCAACACCATGGCGGAGGCCATGGCCGACTCCATCGGCCGCCAGCGCGACTTCGTCGCCGACGCCTCCCACCAGCTGCGCAATCCGCTGGCCACGCTGGTACTGCAGCTGGAGAACGTCGAACCGCACCTCGCCCCCGGGCCCGGCCGGGCCGAGCACACCCGCGCCCTGGACGAGGCGGAACGCCTGGAGGAGCTGCTCGACGGCCTGCTGGCCCTGGCCCGGGTGGAGTCCGGCACGGCGGAGCTGACGGATCAGGACGTGTCGCGGGCGGTACGGGAACGGGTGACGGCCTGGACTCCGGTCTTCGGCCACGCCGGGCTGGAACTGACGGCGACCGGCCTCCCGGAAGGCCTGCGGGCCCGCGCCCTGCCCGACGCGGCGGGCCGGATCCTGGACGCGGTCCTCGACAACGCCGTCAAGTTCGTGCCGCGCGACGGCCGCGTCGAGGTGCGCGCCACGCACGGCGCGGACGGGACTGCCGTCGTCCGGGTCGCCGACGACGGCCCGGGCGTGCCCGAGGACCAATTGCCCCTGCTGCTACGGCGTTTCACGCGTTCCCCCGAGCACCAGAACGTGCACGGCAGCGGTCTGGGACTGGCCATCGCCGACGAGATCGCCCGCATCAGCGGCGGCCGGCTCGACCTCAGCGGCAACACGCCGCACGGCCTGGTCGTGGAGCTCCGACTCCCGCCCCCGTGACCCGCTCCCGTGACCCACCTCCGTGACCCGCCGACAACTCGCTCAGCTGATCAGCCGGTCCCGATCAGCCGTACACCGACCGGTAGTGCGCGACCGCCCCCGGGTGGAGCGGTACCTGCCCGGTCGAGATGGCGAACCGGGGCTCCAGCCGCGCCCCCGCCGTCACCTCTCGCAGCAGGTCGCGCCACCGGTCGAACACCACCTGGAGCAGTTCGCGCACGGCACTGTGCGGTACGTCGTCCCGGGCCAGGAGGTAGTTGCCGACCCCGATGGTTCCCACCGGCTCCGTCAGCCCGTACACGGCGGCCGGAAGCGTGACCTCCGTATAGACCGGGCCATAGCGCTGCCGCAGCGGGCCCACGTAGCCGTCCAGCGGCAGGAACCGCAACGGCAGCTCGCGCGCCAGCTCCGACACCGCGGTGGTGGGCACGCCTCCGGACCAGAACAGCGCGTCGACCGCGCCCTCGCGCAGCGCCCGCGCCGACTCGGCGAGGCCCAGTTGCCGCTCGTCCGCCGCCGAGGGGCCGCCGCTCAGCCCGGCCGCCTGCAGCACCCGCCCCGCCACCACCTGCACGCCCGACCCCGCCGCACCTGCCGCGACCGGTCGACCGGCGAGCTGGTCGACCGACTTCACCGGTCCGGCCGCCGGGACGAGGAGGTGGGTGTAGTTCACGTAGACCCGTGCCAGCGCCGTGACCGCGGCCGGGCGGGTGAACGACTCGCGTCCCAGCACCGCGTCCTCGGCCGCGTCCGCCATGGCCAGGGCCAGCTCGACCGATCCGTCATCCAGCTTCCGCAGGTTGTTCACGCTCGCCGCGGTGCTCACCGGAACGATCTCCAGCCGGCGGCCGCTCGCGGCGACGGCCTGTGCCAGGGCCTTCCCGAACGCGTTGTACGGACCGCCTTCCGGCCCCGTCGCGAGCCGCAGCCGCCGCACCGGGGCCGAGCCCCCCGAGCAGCCGGCCGCCAGGGCCACCGCGCACGCGTGGAGCCCGGCGCCCATCACCCGTCGACGGCTCACCTCCACACTGGTCACGGCGGAAGCCTAACCAGCGCCGGGGGCCGCCTGCTCACCCACCCGTGATACCCGCCTACACTCATTCAGCCCGGCTGCGGGCACCGGCCCGAGAAGGGGAGCCAGACCTTGAGCACTGCCAATGAAGCACCGATCTACGCCCAGTTGATAAGGGAACGCGGCGACGTGCCCGGTCAGACCCGCCGGGAGGCGGAGCAGATCCACCGGGAGCTGGCGCGGGTGCTCGGTCCAGCACCTTGGACGGCGGCCGGCGGCGGCCTTCGGTAGGCCACGACGCGGAACTCGGCGACGGATGCCCGCACCTCAGCGTTCGGAGGGCCCGTCAGCCGGCTTCGCCGTGCCGGGGCCGTCGGCGGCGGCAGGTGCCTCGGCCGCCGCCGGGTCCAGGACGCGGTCGAGGAAGTTCCGGGTCCGCTCATGCAGCGGACGGGCGATCACCTGCGCCGCCGGCCCCTGCTCGACGATCACTCCGCCGTCCATGAACACGACGCGGTCCGCGACCTCGCGGGCGAAGCTCATCTCGTGGGTCACGACCATCATCGTCATGCCCTCGCTCGCCAGCACCCGCATCACCGACAGCACTTCGCCGACGAGTTCCGGGTCGAGCGCCGAGGTCGGCTCGTCGAAGAGCATCACCTCCGGCCCCATCGAAAGGGCACGGGCGATCGCCACCCGTTGCTGCTGACCGCCGGACAGCTGCGCCGGAAAGGCGTCCGCCTTCTCGGCGAGGCCCACGCGCTCCAGGTTCTCCCGGGCGATGGCGGCCGCCTGCGCCTTGTTCGTGCCGAGCACCCGCCGCTGGGGCAGCGTGAGGTTCTCGGTGACGCTCACGTGCGGGAACAGATTGAACTGCTGGAAGACCATGCCGATGCGGCGGCGCACGGCGTCGATGTCGACGTCGAGGTCGGTGACCTCCGTACCGCCGACGAAGACCTGGCCCTCGTCCGGCTCCTCCAACAGGTTCACGCAGCGCAGCAGGGTCGATTTGCCCGAGCCGGACGGCCCGATGACACAGACCACCTCGCCGCGGGCGATGTCCAGGTCGATGCCCCGCAGGACATGGTTGGCGCCGAAGGACTTGTGCAGCCCCCTGATCTCGATCTCCGGGCGATCTGCCGCCGTCATGTCCACCGCTCCCGTTTTCTGTGGCATCTCGTCCTCACGTGGCCTTGTCCGCGCGGGCCTCCAGACGGCGCACCACGAAACTCAATGGCACGGTCACGAGGAGATAGCACAGACCCGCGACCAGGATCGGGGTGGAGTTGGCGGTCTCGCTGGCGAGGTCCCGGCCGAATTTCGTCAGTTCCCGCTCCTGCAGCGTCACGCCCAGGAACAGCACGAGTGAAGAGTCTTTGAACAGCAGGACCAGTTCGTTGGTGAGCGGGGGGATGACGATGCGGAATGCCTGCGGAATGACCACCGAGACCATGGCCCGGCCGTGCGAGAAGCCCAGCGAGCGGGCCGCCTCCATCTGCCCTTTGGGCACCGCCTGGATGCCGGCCCGGATGGTTTCCGCCATGTAGGCGGCCGCGACGAGGCCCAGACCGAGCGCGACCTTTCCGTACGTACCGCCGGGGATCTCGGTGCCGGGGAACGCCAGTGGCACCGCCACACCCACGAAGATGAAGATCAGCAGGGCGGGCAGGCCCCGGAACAGTTCGATGTAGACACTGGCGACCCACCGGTAGGGTGCCACCGACGACAGCCTCATCATGGCGATGACAAGACCGAGCACCAGGCCGAAGAGGAACCCGGACGTCGTGTACACCACCGTGTTGCGCAGGGCGACGGTGATGATCCTCGGGAAGAGCCGGAGGGCCAGATCCGTCTGTGCGAACTGGTTCTGCAGCCGGTCCCAGTCGGCCAGGACACCGATCAGGACCAGCACGGCCACGAAGATCGCGTACTGGATGCCCTGCGAGACGCGGCGTCGCTGGCGCCGGGTCAGCCGAGAGGTCACGACGTGGCCTGGGGCAGTGGCCCGATCCACTGCTCGTAGATCTTCTTGTAGGTACCGTCGGCCTTGGCGGCCGTGATCACCTTGTCGATCTCGGAGAGGAGGGCGGTGTTGCCCTTCTTCACCGAGAAGCCGTACTTCTCGCCGGTCTCGATGTTCTGCCCGAGGACGAACTCCGAGGCGTTCGCCTTGTCCTTGAGCCAGCCCTGGACGACCGGGTAGTCGATGACGACCGCATCGACCTGACCGGTGCGCAGCCCGTTGAGCACCGCGTCCGAGCTCTCGAAGGCGACCGGGTTGAAGCCCTGGGCCTTGGCGTAGCTCTCGCCGGTGGTCTCGGCCTGCGCGCCCAGCTTCTTCCCCTTCGCCTTGACGTCGGCGAGCGAGGTGACACCGCTCTTCTTGGTCGCGAGCAGCGCCTGGGTCGCGTCGAAGTAGGGGACGGAGAAATCGACGTTCTTCTTGCGCTCGTCGGTGATCGTCATGCCGGCTGCGGCGAGGTCGCACTGGCCCGAGTTCAGGAACGCGCCGGTCTTGAAGTTCTCGAACGGGGTATCGAGGATCTCCTGTTCGACCTGCAGTTTCTGCGCGACCTGGTCGATCAGGGCCACGTCGAAGCCGACGACCTTGCCGCTCTGCTCGAACTGGAAGGGCGGGTACGGCAGATGGGTGCAGGTGGTCAGCTTGCCCTTCTCAACGACAGGGACACCTCCGGCCGCCTCTCCCGGGCCGTCGTCGCCGGAGGAGCAGCCGGCGGCGAGGAACATTCCCGCGGCGGCGGCAGCGCCGACCGCGGCACGGATGCGGTGGCTGCTGCGGCGAGTGCTGCGTCCTTCGGCCGTCCAGAACACGGTTGACCTCCACGGTTGCGGGGCTGGCGGCGGTCGCGGGACGAGACCGTCCGTCGCGATCGTAAGCCCCCGGTGGCGCGCGCCGACGGATCATCGGCAATGCGGCGCAGCCGCCGCCCCACTCCGGCCGGATCCCGTCGCCCGCCACCCCCGCCTGATCGAATCTTGAGGGTCCGCCTCCGATGCTCTGTTTCGAACAACGCCTGTGTCAAGAGCAACAGTTGGGAAACCTTCCCATTGCGCCAAGTTGGTCCAGACCAGTTGACGGCGGTGCATCCGGAGGCATAAGTTCCCGGCCACGCCGCACGTCACGTTCCGGGCTGCTCACCTTCCCCCCACGATGGAGGCACTCCCATGCCCAACCGCACCGGCACCACCCGTACCCGTATGACGACCCGTACCCGTACCAGTACCCGCGTGGTCTGTGGCCTCGGCGCCACCCTGCTCGGCGCTGCCGCCGTGCTGACTGCCCCCGGAGCCGCGTTCGGCGCCAACCTCCTCACGAACGGCGACTTCGAGGGCGGCACACCGGCCGGCTGGTCCTGCAGCGGTGGCCTGGGCTCCGTCGTGGGTTCCCCCGTACACAGCGGCAGCAAGGCGCTGGCCGGCGCGGCCAGTGCCTCCGACAACGCCAAGTGCACCCAGAGCGTCGCGGTCCGGCCCAACACCTCGTACACGCTCTCCGCATGGGTCCGCGGCAGCTACGTGTACCTCGGAGTCACCGGCGGCGCGTCCACCTGGACGCCCTCCGCCACCTCCTACACCAAGCTCACCGTGGCCTTCACCACCGGCCCCTCCCAGACCAGCGCCGAGATCTACCTCAACGGCTGGTACGGGCAGGGAACCTACTACGCCGACGACGTCACCCTGGAGGGCCCCGGCGGCGGGACCGACACGGTCGCCCCGACCACACCGGGCAGCCTCACCTCCACCGGCAAGACCTCCTCCAGCGTCTCGCTCGCCTGGACGGCCTCCACTGACAACGTTGCCGTCACCGGCTACGACATCTACCAGGGCGCCGCCAAGGTGGCCACGTCCACCACGACCGGCGCGACGGTCTCCGGGCTGGGCCCCAACACCGCGTACACGTTCACCGTCCGCGCCCGTGACCTGGCGGGCAACACCTCACCGGCTTCGAACGCCGTCACCGTCACCACCGACAACGGGACCACGCCGACCGGCTTCAAGCAGGCCGCGCCGTACCTCTACCTCGGGTGGGGCAACCCGCCGAGCGCGACCACGGTGATGAACGCGACCGGCGCGAAGTGGTTCACCATGGCCTTCATCCTCTCCTCCGGCGGATGCAGCCCGGCCTGGGACGGCCAGCGCCCGCTGACCGGCGGGGTGGACCAGAGCACCATCAGCTCGATCCGGGCGGCGGGCGGCGACATCGTCCCGTCCATCGGCGGCTGGCAGGGCAACAAGCTCGGCCCCAACTGCTCCACCCCCGAAGCGCTGGCCGGTGCGTACCAGCAAGTGATCGACGCCTACGGGCTCAAGGCCATCGACGTCGACATCGAGAACACGGACGAATTCGAGAACGCCGTGGTCCAGGACCGGATCCTCGGCGCGCTCAAGATCGTCAAGCAGAACAATCCCGGCCTCAAGACCATCCTGACCTTCGGGACCAGCACCACGGGCCCCACCTCGTGGGGCAACCGCCTCATCGACCAGTCGAAGGCCCTCAATGCCGGCATCGACGTGTACACCATCATGCCGTTCGACTTCGGCAACGCCTCGACCGACATGTACGCCAGCACCGTCAGCGCGACCGAGGGCCTCAAGACCAAGCTCAAGTCCACCTTCGGCTGGGACGACGCCACCGCCTACTCCCACATCGGCATCTCCGGCATGAACGGCGTCAGCGACACCCAGGAGACCACCACCGTCCAGAACTGGACCGACATCCGCAACTGGGCCAACTCCCACCACATCGCCCGTCTCGCCTTCTGGTCCGTCAACCGCGACCGCGGCTGCGCCGGCGGCGGGCTGCAGGAGACCTGCTCCGGCATCGCCCAGAACGACTGGCAGTTCACCTCCATCACCGCCGGCTTCACCGGCTGACGGGCGCGGCCCCGGAGGCTGCCGACGGCTTGCGGGCCCGGACGGCGAGGACTCCCAGGGGGAAGGAGACACGGTCCGGGTCTCGCAGTGCCGCGAGGGCGGAGTCGATCCCGGCTCCGGTCATGGAGCCGTGCTCCCGCAGGCGGGGAGCGAGGGCGGCCACCGTCCGGTACCAGAAATCGGTGATCGGGGCGCCCTGCCGGAAGGCCGGCAGGGCGATCTCGGCGGCGATCTGCTCGTACCCCTGCCGGTGGAGCACATCGGGCGCGCGCAGGCCCCAGTCCGGCTCCATTCCGTAGGAGTCGGCGAGCAGGGCGCAGATCCCTTCGACGGAGCGGCGGACGGGATCGCCGGGCGGGAGGCCCGTGTGGGGGAAGTGGACCACGTCCTCCAGCAGGAGGGTGCCACCGGGAGCCAGCCAGTCCGTCATCCGCTCCACCACGCGCTCGCGTTCGGGCAGATGCAGCAGGACGCAGCGGGCGTGGATCAGGTCGAAGGATCCCGTGGGAAACGGGTCGCGGGTCACGTCGTGGCGGAGCACCCGCACGTGGCCGGGCAGGCCGGCGGGCAGGTGGGTGGTGTCGAGGTCGGTGGCGGTGACCAGTCCCCGCGGGCAGCGCCCGGCCAGCCACGCGGCGACCGTGCCGGTGCCGGCCCCGACTTCCAGGACCCGCGCGTCGGGCGCGGGGAGGGCGGCGTCGAGGCGGCGCATCGTATCGGCGTCGAGGGCGTCGGTGAGTGCCCGCAGCCGGGCCGTCTCCGACGGGTTGGTCCGGCCGAGCTCATCGGCGTAGCGGCTGTCCGGGGCGGTCGGCACGTCGTGCCTCCTCCTGTCCAGGGGCGTGAACGGGCGAAGGTGACGATACGTCAAACGCACAGCCGTCACGAGAGGGCGCCGCCTTCGCGGCGGTGAGCAGCCGCCGACACCCGCGCCGCAATGCCGCACCGCCGCCGCCGCGCGCCGGATGTTCGGGCCGGATGATCGGGCCGGACAACGGGGCGGGGCGACGACGGACTCGGAGAGCCGATGCGACAGCGAACCGCATTCCTGGCCCGGGAAGCGCCTGGCAAGCCAGACCCCGCATCTGCCGGCCACCGGAAGCGATCACTACGTACAGGTTCACGACCCCGGCCTGACCATCAGCGCCGTCCGCCTCACCGTCGGCCGCGTCAAGGCCTGGTCGTAGGGCGGACCCGCAGGGCTCACAGGCAGGCGGACAGGACGGCCGCAGCCGGTTTCCCGAGGCGGGTGCACGGGGCCGGGCCGCTGACGTGGCCGCCGCCCGGTTCGGCGTCGGCTCGGGCCCCGGCCGCGAGCGCCGCGCTGACCAGGGTGGCCAACAGGTCGATGTCGGACCCGATGTCCAGGCGCAGTGTGACCCATTCGGATCCGGCTCGCAGGCGGATCGCGGAGGACCCGGCGAGCGCCGGCCGCAACTTCGTGATCATCTCGTGGGTCAGGTGGACATCGGCTTCGTGATCGCCGTGAAAGTGAACGATCTCCCGCAGACCGGCGTTCAGTCCGAACCCCGCGCCGCAAAGGGCCCGGCCTTCGCTCAGGGCGGACCAACCCATCAGCTGTTCACTGGCGAGCCTAGCTGTGTTCATCCCCCGAGCCTGCCCGCCTCCCGACCGGCACCACAAGGCCCTTGACCGAATCACACCCTCCGGTCTTCCTGGGCTGACCGTTACCGCCCGGTGGAGGAACGCTGTTCGGTCACCTTTCGTCGTCATCGTCCGAGGGCGGCGGGTGATCTTCGCGATCGGCTTCATCCAGTTCGCGCATGCGGCGTTCGACGCCTTCCTTCAGGCTCTCCCCCTCCGGCGGCTCGTCGTCCGCCTGGTCCGGCCCCGACGAACCGGGCGCGGGCCGGCGGAACCTCTGGCGCATTCTTTCCGCGCGAGCCTTGCGCTCCTGAGCGTCATCGCTCACGACGGCCTCCCTGACGGGCGGGCTGAGGGCCGTATCCGCTGACGGCCAACGTCACTTCCCCTTGCCCTTGCCCTTGCCCTTGCCCTTCCAGGCCTTTTCCGCGGGGTTCGAAGATTTCAGGCTCTCGATCTGGGCGCGCCACGCTTCGGCCCGGGCGCTGGTGGACTCCTTGACCTGCGCCGTAAGTGCCTTCGCTCTGCTGTAGGGCTTGGAGGCCGGACCGCTGGCGGCGAGGCGGCTGACCGTCTTGGTCTTGGCGTCGATGGCCGCGCGGAGGCTGCCGCTGCCGGTCAGCCGCCCCAGGTTGCGGAACTTCGGTTCGTTGCCCGTGAACCAGGTCTGCTGCCACCACTCGTCCGAGACCGGCTCGCGCCAGCTGATGTATCCGCCGCGCAGGACCTGCCTGGGCTTCTTGATGTGACCGCCGAAGCTGTAGCGGGCACCCTCGACAGCCACCGGATCATAGAACCTCGGGGTGAAGAAGTCCGAGACGAGCAAGCCGTTGATGGTGTAGCCGAACTCCTCGGCCTCCGAGGGGTCGGAGACCTCCACCAGGAACTCGACCTGGCCTTGGTCGGGATGAAGAGACTTGCCGGACACCAGACGGTTCCCGAACGGGTCGGCGCACATCTCCAGCATTTCGTGGCTCGTCGTCAGTGACCAGCTGTCGCCGAACTCGATGAGGGAGAACGGCTGTCCGTTCTCATCCGTGTGGAACCCAGCCGCGCCGGGGACGTCGTCGACCACGATCATCGGCCAGTACCCGACGGGAACGTCCTCCAGTCTGTCGAAGGCGTCCACGGTCGCGTTGACGTCCCAGATGGGCCCGAAATCGCGGGTCGCCTGTTTTTGCAGGGCAGCGGCGACCCGGGTGAGCTGTGAGGGGCTGATCTGGTTGGATTGAGTCTCTGAAACGAGGGCGAGCTGGACGATCAACATGGACGTTGCCGACCTTTCGTTGCGGGACAGCGGCGGCTGCCGGACGCCACGAGCTTCACCAAGAAGCGGCCCGATCATGCGCTTGTAGGTCCAGACGTGTGTGTATGCCAGTCGAACGGTGGACACGCATCCACCACCTGCCGCCGCGTGCCTCCCTGTGAGCCGCCACCCGCATAATCGTTTCTTCGAATCAGGCCAGCCAGATCGGGTTGGTCAACGCCGCGGGGGGTCCCGGCAGGGGCGGGATCTGGGGTGGACGGCGGACC
This sequence comes from Streptomyces sp. NPDC048258, assembly GCF_043201995.1. Taxonomy (NCBI): domain Bacteria; kingdom Bacillati; phylum Actinomycetota; class Actinomycetes; order Kitasatosporales; family Streptomycetaceae; genus Streptomyces; species Streptomyces sp. NPDC048258. The sequence goes on along the minus strand of NZ_JBICZH010000004.1, from coordinate 528,994 downwards.
TCCGCGCGGACGTAGCTCGCACGGGAGGCCGTGGTGCGCCACTCCAGGGACGTGGCCGCCGGAGCCGTGAAGGCAACGCCCTGGTGCGTGACCAGCCGCAGGTCGCATCCGTCGGCTCCGGTCACGCTCAGCCGGATCAGGATCTCCGTGTCGTCCGGGACCTGGAGCCGGTCGCCGATGCCGGCGTGTGCCCCGCGCGCGGTCACCGCGTCGAACGCCACGGAGACGGCCGAGGATTCGGCGGCGTAGCTGTGGCCGGCCCGCAGCCCGGCCAGGATCGCCTCGCGGGACAGGTCGTCGGCCAGGACCACCGTCTGTGGTGTGCCCACCCGGTCCGGATCCCGGTGGTAGTCGCTGGAGGCGATGGCCGGGAGCCACCGCTCTGTGCCGCCGCGCAGGGTCGCGTCCCACGACGCGAGGGCGACCTCGTCGTCCGGGGTCCACGGACCGTTCCACACCTCCACCGCGTCGGCTTCGCCGAAGCCGAACTTCCAGGCACAGCCGATGCACGTGGCGTGCGGGTGGGCGGGGACGACCAGTCCTCCGGCCTTGTGTATCGCGTGGGCGAAACGGCCGAAGCGGTGGTCACGGGCCCGGTAGCGCCAGTCCACGAAGGTACCCGGTGCGGTACCTACCGCGAGGACGTGGCCGGTGCGGGTGGTGACCTCCTCGCCGGTGAGTACGAGGAGTTCTGGCGCGGCCTCGGCGACCGGGCCCCAGACCGCGTGCGCCGAGTGGGTGTTGTGCTCCGAGGAGTTGATGAAGTCCAGGCCAGCCGCCCGGGCGAGCCCGGCGAGTTCGGCGGGGGTACGCCGGCCGTCGGAGTGCACGGAGTGCAGGTGGCAGTCACCGCGGTACCAGGCCCGGCCGCGGCCCCGGACCCGCTGCGGCGGGTAGGCCGGAACCGCGGGCGGGGCGGGGTCGCCGGAGGTGAAGGTGGCGGTGATCTCGTAGTCGAGGCCCCCGGGCGCGACCGTGTACGGGCCGAGCGCCACGTGCCAGCGGCCGGGCTCCATCGGGCCGGGCAGGTAGCCGGGGGTGGCGTCGTCCGCCCGGAGGAAGAACTCTGTGCGGGCGCCGCCGGACCAGCCCCGGAAACCGCGGCCGCCGACCGCGGTCCCTCTCTGGTCGAAGATGCCGATGTCGAGTGCGTTGCCGGGGGTGCCGGACGGCACGGGCGGCTTGTCGTACGCGTAGGAGATGCGTAACTCACGTATGCCTGGCGGGACTTCCAGGGGGACGTACACCCAGTCCGGGGCGCCGGGCGGGATCGTGCCGCGCAGGGTGCGGGTGGCGGTGTCCTGCCCGGTGGGGGTGAGGGGGCCGGCGGCCGCGGCCGCTCCGGTTGCCAGCAGTTCTCGTCTACTGATAGCCATCCGGCAACGGTGACAGCCGCTGGTGAACGGCGCCTGAAGCCCTGACGGCCACCTGGGCCGCTCGGTGGACCCGGGCCGCACGGGCCGCACGGGTCCACCGGGCGGCCCGGACGCGACTCACGGATAGCTGACCGAGTTGGCCACGTTGGTGGACGAGTTGGAAGGCCCTCCCCTGTCGTTGATGACGTGCCGGATGGTCCCGGTGCCGCCCAGCGAGACGGTCACCATGCTCTGGAAGCGCACGTTCGGATGGTGGGGGACCTCGAAGGCACGCTCGGCGGTCACACTGCTGTTGACGTTGAAGAAGCAGTAGCTGCCGAGCCCGAAGGCCTGATGGCTGGTCACGTGGTCGGCGACCTTGTACGCGGCGTAGCCCTGGGTGGAGCCGTTCATCCAGGCGGCCTGGTTCGGCGGGTCGTAGGGCATCTCGTTCTGGTAGAAGTACGTGCGCCCGCCGTTGCCGTTCCAGATGGTCTGATACTTCTGGTAGTGCTCGACGAACAGTCCGTACATGGTCACGTCGTCGCCGTTGACCACGAGTCCCGTGTCCGCCGTGTTGCTGTTCCATCCGATGCCGCTGCCGTGGTCGCCGCGCCAGATCCACATGTGGTCGCCGATGACGTGGTCGCTGTTGACGACGAGGCTCGTCGTCGCCTTGCCGACGGCGGCTCCTCCGACCCGGAAGAAGACGTCGTGGAGCGAGGTGGGGTTGGCCGAGTGACCGGCCGCGGATCCGGCCGGGCCGACCTCCATCAGGGTCTGCGAGTTGGTGGTGCCGGCGTCGAAGAGCACGCCCGCGACCTTGACCCCGTCGACGTCGGCGACCGTCATGGCCGTGACACCGTTGTCAGGGATGAAGGTGGCGAGGCCGAGCCCCAGGACGACGGTGTCCGGACGGGTGACCCGCAGGGTCTGGTTCAGGTGGTAGACCCCTGGCGTGACCAGCAGGTTCTTCCCCTCCGCCAGAGCCGCGTTGATCTGCGCGGCAGTCGCTCCCGGCTTGACGACGAAGAACCGGTCCATGCCGAGCGAGCTGCCCGCGGCGTTCCCGTTCGCCCAGCTCGTCGCCGAGGAGTTGGTCCGCAGCGAGGGTACGAACACCTGGTAGGCGCCCGCACCGTCCACGTACAGGAAGGGCTTCTCGCGGACCGTGGGGGTCTGGTTCACCGTGGTGTAGGGCGGATCGGGGAAGCTGCTGCCGGGCACGCCCTGGCTTCCGACGAAGACCATGTTCCAGTTGGCGCCGTTCCAGCTGCCGAGCTGGGAGTTGCGGGTCAGCCACTGCTGCTGGCTCCCTGACCGCACCTGGCCGTCGACCTTGCTGTCGGCCATGAACCCGCCGCTGGCCCAGCCGCCGTCGTCCAGCGCGAGATCGCCGCGGACGTGCATGCGCCGGTAGGGCGCGGCCTGGGACACCGCCCACCGGTCGGTGCCGCCCGTCGGGTTCACCGACAGGTTCTCGGCGCCGCGCCAGAAGTTCTGGGTGGCGTTGTGCGGCGGGAACCAGTCCGCCTCCACGTGCACGGCGCCGTTGATGGTGACCGCGTCGGGCGACTGCCCGAGGCCGAGGACCTGGGTGTAGAAGCCGACGTTGACGTCGTTGCCGTACGTACCCGGCTTGAACATCACGGCGTAGCGCTGCGCGCCGAACTGGTTGGTCTCCTGCTGCTGGAAGATCGAGTCCAGTCGGCTCTGGATCGTGGCGGAAGGCATCGACGGGTCGAAGACGACCACGTTCGGGCCGAGATCGACGTCCCCGGGCCCGGTGCTCACCGGCGCGACCTGAAAGCGCTGGGCCGCCGTGCCGTTGCAGGTGTACTGCACCAGCTGGACGCTGTCGGCGGTCGAGGCGGCGGGTACGTCCAGGCACTTGCCGCTGTGCCGGCTGACGAAGTGGTAGGCGCCGCCGCCCTCGTCGACGGCCTGCCACTGCTGGTTGTGGCCGCCGCCGTACGTCCACAGGTGCACGACGGCGTTGTCGGCTGAGGACGTGTTGCTCACGTCCACGACCTGGCTGGCGTCGTTGCGGTTGTCGATACGGACGAAGCCGTCGCCGGTCGGCGTGAAACTCCACTGCTGTGCGGTGCTGCTGTTGCAGGTGTACTGCTGCACCGCCGTGCCGTTCGCGGTGGCTGCCGACCGCGCGTCCAGACACTTGCCGCTGCCGGCGTTCACCACGGTGGACCAGCCCGCGGGCAGGGCGGCGGCCGCCGCCTCGGCCGCGGCCCGCGGGGTGGCCGGGGTGGCTGCCTGGGTGGGCTGGACGGCGGTGAGGACCGAGGCGGCCGAGGCCGCGGCCACGAAGGCCGTCACCCACGGTCCGGCGATTCGGGTCATCGGGTCACCGTCCACTTCTGGTTGGCGGCTCCGGTGCAGGTCCAAATCTGCAGCCGCGTACCGTTGGCCGAGCTGTTGCCCGCGGCGTCGAGGCACTTGTTCGCCTGTGGATTGACGATGTCGCGTGCGGCGGGAACGGCCCATTGCTGGGCGGCTGTTCCGTTGCAGTCCCACAACTGGACCTTCGTACCGTCGGCCGTGCCTCCCGATGCCACGTCCAGGCACTTGCCGAGTGCGCGGATCGTGCCGTCGCCCGCGACGCTCCACTTCTGGGCGGCCGTTCCGTTGCAGTCGTAGAGCTGTACTGGCGTCCCGTTGGCGGTGGCGGCCCCCGCGACGTCCACGCACTTGCCGCCGATGCCGGTGATGGCGCCGCCGCCGGTTTGGCCGCCGTCGGTGGTGACCCGGACGTAGTCGACCAGAAGTTGCTGGGGGAAGGCGGTGCTGCCGTCGGGGTCACCGGGCCAGTAGCCGCCGACCGCGAGGTTGAGGATCAGGAAGAACGGCTTGTTGAAGACCCACTGCCGTCCGCCGAGGTCGGCGGGGGTGCGCCGCTGGTACACGGTGCCGTCCACGGACCAGGTGATCGCATCCTGGCTCCATTCGACGGCGAAGGTGTGGAAGGCGTCGGCGAACGCCTGCCCGCCGGGCAGGGTGTAGCCGGCGCCGATGCCACCGGAGCCGGAGTACCCGGGGCCGTGGAGGGTGCCGTGGACCGTGGACGGCTCGAAGCCCACGTTCTCCATGACATCGATCTCGCCCGAGGCCGGCCATCCGACCTGGCCGATGTCGTCACCCAGCATCCAGAAGGCGGGCCACATGCCCTGCCCGCGCGGAATCTTCATACGGGCCTCGACGCGGCCGTACGTCGTGGTGAACCTGCCGGCCGTGTTCAGGCGGGCAGAGGTGTACTCGCATTTTCCGTACCAGCACTGGTAGTTGCCCGGATTCTCCCGACGGGCGGTGACGACCAGATGCCCCTGGCCGTCGAGGGCGGCGTTGCGGTTGTCCGGGGTGTAGTACTGCCGCTCGTGGTTGTTGACGTTGTCGCCGGTCTCGATCTGCCATTTCGCTCCGTTGACGGCGGCGCCCGCGGGCCCGTCGAACTCGTCGGAGAAGGTGACGGCGGCCGATGCGGACGGCGCGGCCGAGACGGCCGCGGGCGCGGGAGCGCTCCCCGCGGGCAGACCCTGCGCCGGTCCGGTGGACAACGACACGAGCGCGAGAACCGGGACAAGGGACAGCAGCGAGCGCCGGGTTAAGCGCGGGAAGTCCATGAATCTCCCTTCCTAGACATGTGCATGACAATCCATGCCACAGACCGGCATGCGGGGGTTCGAGGGGCCGACGGGCACTTAGTTCATTACGTGATTTAAGAAGTGAACAAATTCCCTGTCAAGAGCTCGCACATGGCTCACGTTCGTGAAGGCGCAGGAAATGGGTGGCTCCGGGCCACGCGCCACTGCCGTCAGGGCGGCTGACAGACCGTCCGAGGGGGGCGCAGGGGTGAAGACGTATCCATCATGACAGCTCAGACGGCGTTTTCGTAGGACGAACAGCACAGCCGAATGCCCTTGTTTGGGCACCTGTGCGGCTTTCAGAATCACCCTCATGAATCACACGGCGCACATCAATCACGACGCGGTACTGCGGGCCCGGGTGGCCCTCCTCGGATCGGGGACGCTGCCCATCCGGGAGCAGGTCGCAGCCTTTCGCGTTCTCGTCCAGGTGAGTCCGTTGGCGTACCTGCCTCTCCTGACGGTCGCTCTGTACGACTACAGCCGCCAGGAGTTCGCCCATCGGCCCGAGACGGCACTCGCCCTGCGGGCCGAGTCCGTCGCCGCCGCGCGCCGCATGCACGCGCTGGAGCCCGAGCGGGCGTCGCTGCTCGAAGCCGCGTTGATCCGCTGCGCGGAGCAGCTGAGCCTCATGGACCGCCACGACGAACTCGCCGCCGTGGAGCAGGAGATCGCCCTCCTCAGGTCGGGTCATGGCCCCGGCCTCGGCCGCTGACCCCGGCCTCGTGCGGCCCTGACCGCGCGCGGAATCCCTTCGCCGTTGATCAAGGTTCCTGAAAGGCTGACCGGCATGAACGCTGATCCTGTCGACCAAGCGCGACGCCTCGCCCGCGACCGTTTCCCCGACGCCCTCTCCGTGATCCTCGCCGGATCGACGGCCGCCGGACGGGCAACCGCCGGCAGCGACCTGGACATCGCCGTGCTCATCGGGGACGGCGGCGAAACAGGCCGGGAGACCATCCGGTTCGAGGGACGTGTCGTCGAGCTCTTCTTCCACACCCGCGCCGGTCTCGCGGAGCTCTTCGCCGCGGACGTCGCCACACGCCGTGCGGTCATGCAGAGCATGTACGCCACCGGGCTCGTCCTGGTCGACACGGACGGCGAGGCCGGGCGTGCCCGGGCGCTGGCCGAAGCGGACCTCCACCAGGGGCCGCCGACGCTGGATCAGCAGACGGTCGAGACCAAGAGGTACGGACTGACGGACGCGCTGGACGACCTGGCCGACGCGGACGACCGCATGGAGCGTCTCGCGGTGGGCGGGTACGTGCTCACCGCCGCGGCCGATCTGCTCTGCGACCACCACCACGCGTGGATCGGCGGCGGGAAGTGGATGCCGCGGCGGCTCCTGGAGGCGGACGCACGGCGCGGGGCCGACCTGCTCGAAGGGCACCTGTCCCTGTGCGCATCGGGAGACCCGTCACTCATGACCCGCGCGGCGTCGGAGGTCCTCGACCTCGTCGGCGGGCCGGTGCGGGAGGGGTACCGCCGGACCTGGCGCGGTGTCGTCGAATCGGCGGCCGCCCTTACCGGGCGTTGACGGGCCGCACAGTCCGAGGGACCCGGCCCGGCCGCGCAGGCGGCGGGGCCGGGTGCCGGGCCACCCCACCCGTACGCACTACGGAGGGGCTTCGCGGCTGCGGCTACTTCTTGACCTCGTTGATGCAGAGCACGAACTGCTTGCCCGAGCTCCGGCGGGAGCCCCGGGTCTGCTCGTGGTAGCCGATGTCCGACTTGCCCTCGCACTTGGAGGTGTCCAGCGTGTCGGGGATCACCGAGACCACCTTGTACTTGGCGTCGGCGCCCCCGCACTTCACCACCTGAAGGTCAGGAGTCACGGTGGACCCGTTGTTCTTCAGACAGTCCCCGACCTTCGCCTTGTCGGCGTCGTCGCGGCTCAGGAAGTAGCCCACCGCGCAGGCGATGAGGACGACCACGACGCCGATGATCTTGAGGATCTTCATGAAACCCAAGCCCCCGCTCCGGGACGGCGGCGCCGGTGCGGGCGCGGGCCCGGCCCACTGCTGGTGCTGAGGCGGCGGCGGCTGCATCGGCATCTGCTGCTGGGGCGGGTACATCTGCTGCTGCTGGTACCCAGGCGGCGGCCCCGGCTGGGGCGCATACCCCTGCGGCGGCTGCTGTCCGTACGGACCGGGCTGGCCGTACGGGCCGGGGCCCTGCTGCGGCGGATAAGTCATATGGGAAGTCCCCTGTGAGCGTGTACATGTCTTGTTGACGTGATCACGCTATATCAACAGGTCGCCGTGACTGAAAACGCTCAGATCAGCGCGTCCTTGTACGCGATGTTGACCCGGCGGTCGCCCGACTCTCCCGAGGCGAAGCCGAAGGTCAGCCGGGGCAGGAAGCTGCCAGGGCTGCCCGGATCAGGGACGAGCATGATGTTCATGCCCTCCGGCTCCCGGTAGACGAGGCTCTTCAGAGCGCGGGTGAGGGCGCGTTCGGAAACCCCGGTGTTCAGGTCGACCCGGGTGATGTAGGTGGTGCCTTCGTCCGAGGTGTCGGCCGGCCCGCCACTGGAATAGCTCTCGCCCTCCAGCATGTACATGTACGAGCCGTACAGGCAGAAGCCCTGCGCGTCGTACACGGACTTGGGCAGGTTCGCGAAGTGGTGCAGCGGAGCGCCCAGCGGGGCACCGACGGCGGTGTCCAGGTCCCAGACCGCGCACTGCAGCTGCCCGTTGCGGTTGAACCGCACCAGCAGTCGGCGGTGCTGCATGTCGACGACCGGCCGCGGCGCGGTCAGCGTGCTCCCGGCCCCCGGCAGCTTGAGCGGATCGGGCGTGCGGTCCTTGAAGTTCATCGCCGTACGGTCCGCCGGGTCGTCCCAGTGGAAACTGCGCGGCGACTCACCGGCTGCCGCCCCCGCGTACTTGATCCTGCACACCTTGGTGCCGAAGCCCGTCTCGTTCTTCGCGTCCGGCTCCGAGGCGTACTCGACCCAGATGTACGGAGCCGCGCCGACCGACGTCGCCTCGACGCCGAGCTGAGCGCCGTGCCCGAACCCGCGCAGGTACATCCGTCCCAGCTGGGTCGAACCGTCCTCGCTGAGCTTGGTGATGGCGATGTCGCCTTCGAGCTTGCGCGTGGCGTACGGCACTCCGTCGCTCGGGTTGTACATGACCTGGGCCACGTACCAGTGCTTGTTGAGGTGGTCGTACCCCGCGCACTGCATCACGGTGGGACACCAGGCCTGCTCGTGCATGAACAGCGCGTCCGACGAATCGGCCAGGTCGAAGGCCTTCGATCCGGGCAGCGCCGCGGCCCCGACGCTCCCGGTCACGGTGAGCGCCTGCGCGCTCGATGCGGTGGCGGCGCCCAGTACCAGTCCCGCCGCGGCGCCACCGCCCAGCCGTATGAGCCCCCTCCGACTGATCGGATCCACACGGAAGTCCCTCATGATGTCCCCTTCGCAAAAAGGCCCGTTGAAGGGAACAACCTACGACGCCGGTGGAACCGTCCCTAGACCGGCGTCACGTGCACGGGGTGATGTCGAGGCGGTCGCGCTGGAGCCGGCAGGCGAGGGCGCGACGCACCGGCGCCGATGCGGTGGTGGTCGCCTTCGAGGGGATGTCCAGGCCGCGGCTGATCTCGTCGTACGCGTCCCGGTAGCCGCCGGGGAGCTCCGAGTGGTGCAGCCTCAGGTCTTCTTCTACGAGCCGCCGCAGCTCGTCGACGTTCTGGGGCGTGAACCGCTTCCTGCCCCGGGCAATGGCGTTGAGGTAGGAGGTGCAGCGCGCGGTGTCGGGGAAGGACTCGGAGATCTCCTCGGCGAGGCCCCACAGGCGCCCTTCGAGCCACGGGGTGTCGCGCTGGTCGAGGGAGAGACCCATCGCGGGCTCCGGGTCGGCCGTCCGGTACTTCGCCACCTGCTTGGACACGGCGGGCTGACTCATGTCGGTGAGCCGGGCGATCTTGTCCTGGGTCCAGCCGAAGCCGGTGAACAGCTTGATCATCTCAGCCCGCAGCGCCCGCATCTCGTCGCCCGCGCGGATGATGTCGTTCATGCCGGCGAGCATCCGCGCGGCCTGTTCCTCGGTCAGCGCCTCGGGGTTTCCGGGCACGTTCTCTTCGGCTGCCACCACTCGGTTATACACCCGGACACCCCTTCACCACAACCAGGTTATACAACCTGGTTATAGATGCCCTGACCTGGCGATTCGCTTCTAATTTTCCACTTGTCCCGCGGGCGTGCGACTGACACCATCCACGCCATGCCCACCTTCACCGCACCTGACGGAACCCTGCTCGCCTACCGCGTCCACGGAGACGGGGACCCGGTCCTCTGCATCCCAGGGGGTCCCACGGACTCCCGCTATCTCGGCGACCTCGGCGGCCTGTCCGCGCACCGCCGGCTGATCGTTCCGGACCTGCGCGGCACCGGCCGGTCGGCGGTACCCGAGGACCCCTCCTCCTACCGCTGCGACCGCCTCGTGGAGGACGTCGAGGCGCTGCGGGAACACCTCGGGCTCCCCGTGACGGACCTGCTCGCCCACTCCGCCGGCGCGAACATCGCGACGCAGTACGCGGCCCGCCATCCGGGGAACGTCGGCCGGCTCGCCCTGATCACCCCCGGCACCCGGGCCGTCGGCATACCGGTCACCGCGGAGACGCGACGCGAGCTCGCGCTGCTCCGGAAGAACGAGCCGTGGTTCCCGGCGGCCTTCGCCGCCCTGGAGGCGATCACCGACGGTACGGGCAGCGACTGGGACGCCATCGCCCCCTTCTTCTGCGGCCGGTGGGACGCTCCGGCGCAGCGGCACCACGCCGCCGGCCGGCCGAGCAACATGGAGGCCGTCGCCCAATTCGGGGCCGAGGGCGCCTTCGACCCGGAGAACACGCGCGCGGCGCTCGCCGCCTGCGAGGTCCCGGTCCTGCTGCTCGCCGGGGAGTTCGATCTGAACAGCCCTCCTGGGACGGTCACCGAGTTCGGCCGGCAGTTCCCCGACTCCACGCTCGTCGTGCAGCCGGGGGCCGGTCACTACCCCTGGATCGACGACGCAGGCCGGTTCGTGGCGGCCACCACGGCGTTCCTCGGCGGCTGAGACCCGATCACGCCGCCGCGGGACGCACGTCTCATCCGACGTCGAGGACGAGATCCGCCCGGTCTCGACCGGGGGCGACGAGGCGGGCGTTGGCCTCGTCCGAGCGGGCCACCCAGGAGCGTGCGTCGGCGTGGTCCTTGCCGTGGCGCACGTGCCGGTCGACCAGCCGCCGGATCCGCAGGGTGTCGTCGGGGGCGAGGTACCACGCCTCGTCGAGCAGGGGGCGCACCCGCGCCCACTCCCCCGCGTCGTGCAGCAGGTAGTTCCCCTCGGTGATCACCAGGGGTACGGCAGGACCGACGGCGATGCTTCCGGCGATCGGCTCTTCGAGCGAGCGGTCGAAGGCCGGCGCGTAGACCGTACTGCCGCCCGGTGCGCGCAGCCTGCGCAGCAGGGCGGTGTACCCGGCCGCGTCGAAGGTGTCGGGGGCGCCCTTCCGGTCGGCCCGGCCGAGCCGTTCCAGCTCGGCCCGGGCGAGGTGGAACCCGTCCATCGGCACCACGACGGCCAGCGCCGGCCCCAGCGCCGCGGCCAGCCGCTCGGCGAGCGTCGACTTACCGGCCCCCGGCTGCCCGGCGATCCCGAGGATCCGCCGGTCGCCCCGGTCGGCCCCACCGGCCAGGGCGCGGGCCCGTGCTACGAGTTCCGTCGTGTCCACACCCGTATCCTGCCCCAGCGCCCGTCCGGGCGAGAGACCGGGCGTGGTTCAGTCGGAAGGCTGCCAGCCGGGATCCCGGCCGGTGGCGGCCAGCAGCTCCTCGAAGCGCGAGGCGTCCGTCGCGACCTGCTTGGGCTCGTCGAACATCCCCGCGTCGCGTGCGGCCGGAGCCAGGTCTCCGATCACCCCGGAGAGCACCTCAACGCCGGCCGGGTCGGGGGTGAAGTCCTGCCCCGTGGCTCGCGCGAGGTCCCATACGTGCACGGTCATGTCGAGCAGCACCATGGTCCCGACGGTGCGGGCGGGCTGGTGCATCCCGCCCGTGGTCCCCTCCTCGGCGCCCGGCTCGCCCCAGGCCGCGACCAGCCGGTCGACCTCTTCGACGAACAGCCCGCGCCAGTCGCCCGTACCCACGTAGTGCGGTTCCTCCTCGAAGCGGCTGGGCTGCTTCCGGGCGAGCCGGGTGAAGTTCACGACGACGTCGAAGAGGTGGTCGGCCAACTCCCGTACGTCATAACCGGCGCAGGGCGTCGGATCGCCGAGCTGCTCCTCCCGCACCGCCCGCACGACGGGCACGGCCCGCGCGGCGGCCGCGCCGAGCAGGGAGCTGATGCTGTTGTTGTCCATGCCCCGACCGTAGGGCTCCGCCCGGTACCCGACAGGGAGCCTCGCCCATCCGCGGACCGGGGCCGTCCGGGCCGTCCCGTCCTCACCCCCGGCACAGCCGGGCGACGCGCTCCAGCTCGTCGGCGAACACCGCCGGATCCCGGGGGCCGATGTGGGACGCGGCTACGGACCGCACGCGGAAACGGTTGCCCGGGGTCAGCTCGTCGGCATCCCTGATCATCAGGTCCTGCAACGCGGGCGGAATCGCGCGGTCCGCGGTGAAACGCAGGAACGTCCGCGGCACCCGGCCCCACGACTGCGGCAGGCCGCGGGCGTCACTGGCGGCGATCGCCGCCGATTCGTCCGGCTCCAGGATGTTGAGCAGCGCGCGGACCTCCGCGTCCGGCAGGTCGGCCCCCAGCACCTCCTTCGCCGCGCGGAGGAGGTCCGGGTCGCCGGAGCGCCAGTTGACCCGGGTCACCCCCAGCTCAGGGGACGTACGGACGACGGGGATCAGGGCGACGGCACTGGACGCCGCCTCGGGAGTCGACATCAGTTCCAGCATGGTGGCGCGCTTGGTGGGGCAGAACGCCGAGGCGTACACGAGGTGCGCGATCAGCTCCGGCACCGCGTTGGCCACGGCATTGAGGGTGACCCCGCCCATGCTCTGGCCCACCAGTACCACCGGTCCGTTGCGGTGCGCCCGCCGTACCACGGCGGTGACGTGCGCGGCGAAGTCGGCCAGGGTCACCTGGGAGAGCGGCGAGGGCTCGGTGCGCAGCGCTTCCAGATCCTGCGGGGCCTGGTAGGAGACCGGGAAGTACGCTCCGAGGCCGTGTCCGGGCAGGTCCACGGCCACCGCGCGGTGGCCGCGCAGGCCCAGCTCGCCCAGCAGCGCCGACCAGCCGAAGGAGTTGCTTCCCGCGCCGTGGACGAGCACGAAGGTCACCGCCCCGCCCCTCGGCCGCTCCCCCGCCACGGCCGCACCCGCTCCGGCTCCGGCTCCGGCTCCGGCTCCGGCTCCGGCTCCCACCATCGCGGCGGCCCCCGCACCGGCCACAGCGGCCCGCAGCACGCCCCGCCGCGACTGCTGCCGTCCCCGGCCGTCCTGCCCGCTCGTTCGCGTGTCATCCATGCTGTGGAGCCTAGGAGTCGGCGCAGCCGTGATCGTCCGGATTCGGCCGCCACCTGTGTGGCTGCCGTGCCCCCATGCGGTACGGCGCACCCCGGCCGTCAGATTGCCGTCGATCGCGGGATACGTGCCACACTCCCCGCATGCCGCCCTTCGTGAGTGTCGCCGCCTACGCCCCGCCCGGTGTCGGCATGCTCGCGGTCGGTGTCGTCACCGAGGTGTTCGCCGAGCGGGCGGGGCTGCCCCGCTTCGACTTCACCCTGTGCGGCGACCGGCCCGGGCCCGTTCCCACCGACGTCGGCGTAGCGGTCACGGTCGAACACGGCCTGGAGCGGATCGCCTCCGCGGATCTGGTGATCGCCCTGCCCTGGGCCGACTTCCGTACGCCGCCCTCGCCCGCCGTGCTGGAGGCGCTGTCTGCCGCCCACGAGCGCGGTTCCCTGGTCGCGGCGCACTGCGTCGGCACCTACGCGCTCGCGGCAGCCGGGCTGCTCGACGGGCGGCGGGCCACCACGCACTGGCGGTTCGCGGAACTCCTGGCCCGTCGCCACCCGGAGGTCACCGTCGACCCCCACGCCCTCTACGTCGACGAAGGCCGCGTCATCACGGGCGCCGGGGCGGCCGCGGGCTTCGACCTCTGTCTGCATCTGCTCCGGCGCGAGTACGGCGCCGCGACGGCCAACGCCATCGCGCGCGACCTCGTACTGCCCTCGCACCGCGAGGGCGGGCAGGCGCAGTACCTCGCCGCTCCCGTCCCCGAGGACTCGCAGGACGAACGCCTCACCGAGGTCCTCGCCTGGGCCCGCGAGCACCTCCACGAGCCGCTTCCCGTCGCGGAGCTGGCCCGGCGGGCCGTGATGAGCAAGCGCTCCTTCGCCCGCCGGTTCACGGCCGCGACGGGCACGACCCCGCACGCCTGGCTGGTCAACCTGCGCCTGAGTCGCGCCGAAGAGCTGCTGGAGACCACCGACCTGCCCGTCGAGGAGATCGCCCGCACGGTGGGTTACACGAGCGCGGCCGTCCTGCGCGAGCAGTTCGTACGCCGACGCGGGGTGCCGCCCCGCTCCTACCGCCGCTCCTTCACGCGCACCCCGTAGCGCGCCGCCCTCACCCGGGTCCTTCACCCGGGTCCTTCACCCGGGACCTTCACCCGGGACCCTCGCCGGGGGCTGCGCCTGTTTGTCCGATTCCATTGATTCTTGCATGAGCAAGCAGATAGCTTGACGCCATGGATGTGCCCCTGGAATCCGGGGAGTTGACCCCTCCCCCCGCCAGCGACGCCGAGGATGACCGCTGGTGCATGGCGGTACGGCTGCTGGGCCGGATGGAGCGTCAGCTCGACGAGGTGCTGCAACGCCGCCACACCCTGCCGCTCTCCGAGTACCGGGCCATGTGCGCGTTGAGCCGCCCCGAGAGCGGCGGTGCGCTGAGGATGGGCGAACTGGCCGAGCGCATCGGGATGAAGGACAGCTCGACCACCCGGCTGATCGCCCGCCTGGAGGCCCAGGGACTGGCCGAACGGACTCCCGGCGCCGGCGACGGCCGGGCGGTGACCGCCGCCATCACCGACGCCGGACGGGAACGCTACGCGGCGGCGGCGTCCACCTACCGGGCCGCCCTGGGCGCCGCGCTCGACGCGGCCCGGGCCAACGCCTACCTCGCCGACCTCGCCGACTGGGTCCGTACCGGAGAGACCCGACCGCTGCCCCACCACGGGAGTTCGTATGGCAACAGCGACCGACCACTATGAGGACCTGCTCGCGGACCAGTACACCTGGATGCTCGGCGGTGACATCGCCCCGCTCGCGCAGGAGCAGGCCGCGCTGCTGCGCGGCCTCGGCATCTCACCCGACGGACCCCCGGGGGACACCGCCATCGACCTCGGCTGCGGTCCCGGCGCCCAGTCGCTGGCTCTGGCCGGTCTCGGCTTCCGTTCCGTCACCGCGTACGGTCCACGCCGACATCCGTACCGCCCTGCCGCACATCGCCGCGCCTGGAACGGTCGGCGCGATCGTCTGCATGGGAGACACGCTGCCCCACCTCCCGGCCGCAACCGATGTGACGGCGCTGCTCGATGACGTCCGGAGCGTTCTCGCTCCGGGCGGGCACCTGGTGATCACCTATCGCGACCTCACCCGGCCGCTGGAGGGAACCGACCGGTTCCTGCCCGTGCGCAGCGCCGAGGACCGGCTGCTGACCTGTTTCCTGGAGTATGTCGACGAGGACACCGTGATGGTCCACGACCTGCTCCACACCCGGGTGGACGGCGAGTGGTCCCTGCGCACCAGCAGCTATCCGAAGCTCCGGATCGGCGCCGGCCGGCTGGCCGCCCAATGCCGTTCCGCGGGGCTGGAGGTCACCCACGAAGCCGCGGGCGCCCGGGGCATGCGCGTGCTGCACGCCCGCGGTTAGGCCGATCAGGAATGGAGCAACACATGGCGAACATCAACCGTACCGCGCTGGTCGAGGACCTGATGGGGCGCTTCCCGCACGTCCCGCGGGAAGCCGTGATCAAGGAGGACCTCCTGCGCGGTGGCATGGCCTTCGACGAGTCCGCGCTCAGCGGCACCGCCGACGGGGGATCCGGCGACGTCAAGCCGAAGTCGTACTTCATCTTCTCCTTCGACCACCGCACGCTGCCGGAGCTCGGTGCGGCCGCGCTGAACCGGCCTCCCGAGGAGATCGTGCTCACGGGCGGACCGTACGGGCTGCGCCGCACCGTCGTGTCCGTACGGGTCAATCCGGACTCCCCGTACGTCGTACGGGGCGGCGAGGACGGCACGCTCGGCCTGTACCTGGACGGCGTACGGATCTCGGACGTCGGGCTGCCGCCGATGCCGGAGTACTACCGGCACACGCTGTCGAACGGCAAGTCGGTGATGGAGGTGGCACCGACCATCCAGTGGGGCTACCTCGTCTACCTGACGGTCTTCCGGGTGTGCCAGTACTTCGGGGCGAAGGAGGAGTGCCAGTTCTGCGACATCAACCACAACTGGCGCCAGCACAAGGCCGCCGGACGGCCGTACACCGGGGTGAAGCCGGTGGAGGAGGTGCTGGAGGCCCTGGAGATCATCGACCGTTACGACACCGCGGGTACGTCCCGGGCCTACACCCTCACGGGCGGCTCGATCACCTCCCAGGTCGCGGGCCGCGACGAAGCCGACTTCTACGGCCACTACGCGAAGGCCATCGAGGAGCGGTTCCCGGGCCGCTGGATCGGCAAGGTCGTCGCCCAGGCCCTGCCCCGGGACGACGTGCGGCGTTTCCACGACTACGGCATCCGGATCTACCACCCCAACTTCGAGGTGTGGGACCGCCGGCTGTTCCAGCTGCACTGCCCGGGCAAGGAACGCTACGTCGGCCGCGACGAATGGCACCGCAGGATCCTGGACTCCACCGAGGTGTTCGGTCCGCGCAACGTGATCCCCAACTTCGTGGCGGGCATCGAGATGGCCGAGCCCTTCGGCTTCACGAAGGTGAGCGAGGCGATCGAGTCGACCGCCGAGGGCCTGCGGTTCTTCATGTCGAACGGGGTCGTTCCGCGCTTCACGACCTGGTGCCCGGAGCCGACGACGCCCCTGGGCAAGGCCAATCCGCAGGGCGCGCCGCTCGAATACCACATTCGGCTGCTGGAGACCTACCGGGCGACGCTGGAGGAGTACGGCCTCAGCTCCCCGCCCGGCTACGGCCCGGCCGGTCCCGGCCGGGCGGTGTTCTCCGTCAGCTCGTTCATGGACAGCCTGGAGGGGTTGGAGGAGACGGCTTCCTGACGGGCCCCCTCCTCGACCGGACCCGGCAGGGGCGCTCCGGCGGTACGAAGCGGACCGAATGGGCTTCGGCCGGGTCTAATGGGGGAGGCAGGTCATCACCGACGGCTTCTGTGGAGGGCCGGTATGCGGAAGATCATCGCAGGGCTGTTCATCTCGCTCGACGGCGTCGTGGAGGCGCCCGACCAGTGGCACTTCCCCTACTTCGACGACGAGATGGGGGCAGCGGTCGACGCCACTTTCGGCGGGGTCGACACGATGCTCTTCGGCCGCAAGACCTACGACAGCTTCGCGGGGGCCTGGCCCGAGCGGGAGGCGGCCGGCGGGGAGGACGCCGCCTTCGCCAAGGCCCTCGGCGATGTGCGCAAGATCGTCGTGTCGCACCAGCCGCTCGCGTTCACGTGGCGGAACTCCGAGCAGCTCAGGGGCGATCTCGTCGAGGCGGTCACCGCCCTGAAGAACGAGCCGGGCGCCGCCGCAATCGGGATGAGCGGCTCGGTCTCCGTCGTACGTCAGCTGCTGGCTGCGGGGCTGCTCGACGAGCTGCACCTGCTGGTGCACCCGATCGCCGTCCGCAAGGGCCTGCGGCTCTTCGAGGAGGACGGCGCTCCGATCCCGCTCAAGCTGATCTCCTCCGAGACGTTCCGGACCGGCGTGCTCAACCTCCACTACGCCCCTGCCGAACCTCCCCGCCAGGCAGGTTACGACGACGCCAAGACCCACCTGTCGCCGTCCGATCACTAAGGGCTGTCCCGTAATCCCCGGCGGGCGCACGACGCCGGCTACGGCACCTCGCTGCGCTGTCGGAACGCCCGAATACGCCCAGTATGGGGGCGCCCCTCCGCCTTGCGATGCACCGCATCTGACGCCGTGCGCTGATCCACCGGGGATTACGGGACAGCCCTTAGGCCGGTTCGACACCGACAACGGCCGGGCGGCTGCGGCCTCACCTTCGGCCTGTCCGGCGCCCGGTCCAGGACCGCTCCGGACCTGGCGCCGGGCGCCTGACGGCCAGGGCTTCGGGTTGAGGCTTCGCCCCGGCGGCGTAGCGTGGGAATCGAGGCAGTCCGGCGGCGGGCGAGGCAGCATGAGGCCGGCCGTCCGAGCAGGATCGGGCAGAGTCGGCTGCACCTCCACCACGCACACGAGGAGCGATCGCCATGGGCAAGCCCTCGATCGAGCAACTGCGGGAACGCGCACGCGGGGCCGTCGTCACCCCCGAGGACGATGCCTACGACGAGGCGCGCACGGTCTACAACGCGATGATCGACCGGAGGCCGGCCGTCGTCGTGCGCTGCGCCAACGCGGGTGACGTCATGGCTGCGGTCGACTTCGCACGGGAGAACGGGCTCGACCTCTCGGTCCGTGGCGGCGGGCACAGCGTGCCCGGCTTCGGTACCTGCGACGACGGCGTCGTGGCCGATCTGTCCGGGATGCGAGGGGTCCGTGTCGATCCCGCGCGGCGGACGGCGCGGGCGGAGGGCGGGGCGACCTGGGGCGACTTCAACGCGGCGACTTACCCCTTCGGCCTGGCCACGACCGGCGGGATCATCTCCACCACCGGTGTCGGCGGGCTCACTCTCGGCGGCGGCATCGGCTACCTGTCCCGCGGACTGGGCCTCAGCTGCGACAACCTGATCTCGGCCGACGTGGTGACCGCGGACGGCCGGCTCCTCGTCGCGAGCGAGGAGGAGAACCAGGACCTCTTCTGGGCCCTGCGCGGCGGGAGCGGCAACTTCGGCGCGGTGACGTCCTTCGAGTTCCGGCTCAGCCCCGTCAAGGACATCTACGGCGGGCCGATCCTCTACGAACTGGACGACGCCGGAACCGTCCTGCGTTCCTTCCGCGACCTCATCGCCGACGCCCCGGAGCAACTCGGCGGGTTCCCCGCCTTCCAGATCGCCCCGCCGCTCCCCTTCATCCCGGAGAACCGGCACGGCGAACCCTTCATCCTGATCGTGTCGTGCTGGTCCGGACCCGTCGACGAGGGACAGCGGGCCCTCCAGGCCTTCCACGACATCGCGCCGGTGGTCGCCGAGCACGTCGGCCCCATGCCGTATCCCGCGCTCAACAGCGCCTTCGACGCGCTCGTACCGCCCGGCCTCCAGCACTACTGGAAGGCCAACTTCGTGACCGAGCTGAGCGACGCCGCGATCGAGGCGCATCTCGTGCACGGGCCGCGGCTGCCCGCCGTGAACTCGACCGTGCACATCTACCCCATCAACGGCGCCTGCCACCGCGTCGCCCAGGACGCGACGGCGTTCGCCTACCGCGACGCCACGTTCGCCACCGTCATCGCCGGAATGTGGCCCGACCCCGCCGAGAACGAAGCCAACACGGCCTGGGTCCGCGACTACTACGAGGCGACCGCCCCGCACTCGGAGGAGGGCGGGTACATCAACTTCATGGCGGACGACGACCAGGACCGCATCCGGGCCAACTACAAGAGCAACTACGACCGGCTCGTGCAGGTCAAGCGGACGTACGATCCGGGCAACCTGTTCCACCTCAACCAGAACATCAAGCCCTAGTCAGCGGGCCGTCAGCAGCCTCTGACACCAACTTCCCCTGGACCCCGTCGACTTCACAGGTGCCGTCCATAGTGGCCACTGTGCGTGATGATCGTCGTGCCGGTCGTGACCATCTGTGTCAGGCTGGTGGCCCCGACCCTGTGAAGGAGCCTCTGCCGTGCTGGAACGCAAGCTGCGCAAGGACCGTACCGAGGTCACGTTCGTCCTACCCGCCGACCGGCCCCCGGGTCCGGTGAGTGTGGTGGGCGACTTCAACGACTGGCAGCCCGGCACCCATACGCTCCGGCCCCGCAAGGACGGCAAGCGCGCGGTGACCGTCGAGCTGCCGAGCGAGCGGACCCACTCGTTCCGATACCTGGCCGCCGGCGACTACTGGTTCAACGACGAGACCGCCGGCGACCAGGACGGCCCCAACAGCCGCCTGCACACCTGAACCTGATCCCTCAGCCATGCTGCACGCGCCCGTTGCCTCCACCGGGATGCAGCCGCTTCTCGGCTCTCCCAGGCCGCGGCCGGGCCAGTGCGGCCAGGGCGGCCGCGCCCGCGAGGGACAGGGCGGCCGCCACCCGTAGGACCGCCTCGGTCGCCGGCCCGTCGGCGGCCGCGCCGGCGGCGGAACCGCTGACCGCTTCGAGCGCGGTGGCTGCCACGGCGACCGCCACGGCGCCCAACAGCACCATCGAGGTGAGGACGAAGCCGGATGCCGCCGCGAGGCGGGAGGCGGGGACGTAGGACTGGGTCGCCACCTGGGTCAGCGCCCAGCCGAGGCCCACCCCGATGCCGACGAGCGCGAAGATCGCCGTGTACAGGGCGAGGGGTGTGGCCCAGGTGAGGGCGAGCAGGCTGACCCCGCTCAGCAGCATCCCGGCGGCCATGAGCGACTCCGGCCGCCACCGCCGGGCCAGCGGTCCCGACCAGTAGCTGGCGGCCCCGGCTCCGCAGGACAGCGCGAGGAACACCAGCCCCGACTCCAGCGGCGAAAGCCCCCGGACCTGCTGCAGGTACAGCGCGGACAGCACCGCGACCAGGCAGTACACGACGTTGGACACGGAACCGGCCGCCGTGACGAGGACGAACGGGCCGTTGCGCAGCAGCCCGAGGTCCAGCAGGGGCTCGGCGGTCCGGCGCTCGATCACGGCGAAGGCGGCCAGCAGCGCGGCGCCCCCGCCCAGACAGAGCAGGGTGGGCGGCGAGGCCCATCCCCAGTGCGCGCCCTGGTCCACGGCGAGCATGATGCCGGTGATGCCACCCGCGAGGGTGACGACGCCGGGAACGTCGAGCCCGCGCACCGCCTGCTCGTCACGCGTCTCCGTCACAAAGCGCAGCATCAGCACGGCTGCCAGGACGCAGACGGGCACGTTCAGCAGGAAGACGGCGCGCCAGCTCACGTGCTCGGCGAACGCGCCGCCCACGAAGGGTCCCAGCGCAATCCCGATGGCACTGAACGCGAGCACCGTGGCCACCGCCCTGCCCTGGCGGTCGTCCCGGAAGTACGCGGTGACGACGGCCACGGCCACCGGGAAGACGAACGCAGCGGCGGCCCCCTGGACGACCCGGCCGGCGATCAGCCACCCCACGTCCTGGGCAGCGCTGCACACCAAGGACAGCGCGGCGAAGCCCACCAGCCCCCACACGAGCACCCGGCGCCTGCCCAGCAGATCGGCGGCCCGCCCGCCGACGATCATCAGCGCGCCCAGTGCCAGCATGTAGCCGCTCACCAGCCACTGCAGGTCGGTCGCCGGTGTGCCGAACTCGTCGGCGATCACCGGGAGCATCAGGTTGAGGGCGAACCAGTCCATCTCCACCAGCAGCATGGAGAGGGCGGCCGCGGCGATGACGGCGCGGTCCCGCGCGGTGAAGAGGCCCGGGCTTCCCTTGCTCACGGAGGTCATGGCGGCCCGTCCGTTCGATGCGGTAGGTACTCATGGTCCCCCGCGTCTCCCATTTCGGCATCGGGTGACCAAAAGGAGCGTGCGGCTGCCTTCCGTGTCAGCGTGGTGGAGCACGACCCCTTCCACACGCATCCGAGGAGTGACCTTCATGGGCGGTAGCAAGGCCAAGCGCCAGGAACCGGGCAAGGGCCGCGAGGAGCAGGAGCGCTTGATGCGCCCCGGCCAGGACCCGGTTCACCCCGAGCCGAGCCGGCCCTCCCCCGGTGGGAAGGGCCCCGACGAAATGAAGCGTCGGCGCGAGGAAGACCAGATGCGCGACAAGGAGGACCTGAGCGACGAGGAGCTCTGACCGGAGCTCCCTCGCCCACGCACGCAGCGCGCCCGGCCGGGCGGCAGTCGACCGGCCGGGCGCGCGCGTCCGTCCGTCGTCCGGCCCGGCCGCTCACGCCGCCGCCCGACCGCCGCCCGACCGCCGCTCACACGCCTATCGCTCCGTCGATCCGCTCGCGCAGCAGGTCCGCGTGTCCGTTGTGCCGGGCGTACTCCTCGACCAGGTGGATGAGTACCCACCGCAGCGACACCCTTCCGCGCCACGCGTCGTCGCCCTCGACATCGAGGTCGGGCGCTTCGGCGACGAAGCGGTCGGCGAACGCCACTTCGGCCCGCCACGCCTCCCAGGCCGCGCGGACCGCCTCGGCATCCCCGGGCTCCACCCCGTCGAAGTCCCCGTCGGGATCGGCCTCCGAGGAGAAGCGGGGAGCCACGTCCTGACGGGCCAGAACCTGCCGGAACCAGCGGCGCTCCACGTCGGCGAGGTGCCGGACCAGGCCCAGCAGCGAGAGCGTCGACGGCTCCACCGACCGCCGGGACAACTCCGCCTCCAGCCCGGCGCACTTCATCACCAGGGTCGCGCGCTGATCCGCCAGGAAGCCGACCAGCATGCTCCGCTCGTCACCCGTCGCGGGGCCGCGGAACCGGCCGTCCTCCTCGGGGCCGACAAAGATCTCGGCTCTACTGCGTGGGGTCGTCATGGCGGGAGGTTATCGACGCCGTGATCGACGACTCCTCCCGGGTCCGTCCCGGGGGCCGCCGCCGATTTGCGGAGAACCCGTATCTGGGGTTGTTTCGAAGTAGGTGCGTACGTGGTTCCCGTCTCCCCTCGTCTGGGGGTGCACCACCGTGTTCTTCGCCGATCGCGCGGACGCCGGCCGGCGCCTTGCCGAAGTGCTCCGTCACCTGGCGCGGGAGGGCCCCGTCGTCCTGGGCCTGCCGCGCGGCGGGGTCCCGGTGGCCTTCCAGGTGGCGCGGGCCCTCGGAGCCCCGCTCGATGTGATCGTGGTCCGCAAGCTCGGGGTGCCCTACCACCGCGAGCTGGGATTCGGCGCCATCGGCGAGGGCGGCGTGCGGGTCATCAGCGAGGACATCGTGGCCCGCAGCCGGGTCCGGAGGGAGGACCTGGCGGCGGTGGAGCGCGCCGAGGAGGCGGAGCTCGCACGGCAGGCCGGAAGGTTCCGCGCCGGCCGGACGCGCGTGCCGCTCGACGGCCGGACCGCGGTCGTCGTCGACGACGGGATCGCGACCGGCGCCACGGCCGCGGCAGCCTGCCAGGTGGTGCGGGCGCTGGGCGCGGCGCGCGTGGTGATGGCCGTGCCGGTGGCGCCACCGGACGCGGTCGCCTGGCTGCGCACCGTGGCGGACGAGGTGGTGTGCCTGTCCACGCCCCGCGGGTTCTCCGCCGTCGGCCAGTGGTACCAGGACTTCTCCCAGACCCCTGACGAGGAGGTCGTCTCCCTGCTGGCACAGGCAGCACAGGCCGCGGACCGCCCCGCACCCCGCGGGCCGGAGGTGGAGTCGGAGGTCGAGGTGGACGCGGGCGGCGTCGGGCTGGCCGGTGATCTCGTCCTGCCGCCGGACGTCGGCGCGGTCGTCGTCTTCGCCCACGGCTCCGGCAGCAGCCGCCGCAGCCCGCGCAACCGGTCGGTGGCGGCGGCCCTGCGGCAGGCGGGCCTGGGCACCCTGCTCTTCGACCTGCTCACACCGGCGGAAGAGGCCGACCGGGCGAACGTCTTCGACATCGAGACCCTGGCCCGGCGTCTGACGGAGACCACGGCCTGGCTGCGGCGCCGCGAGGCCGACCTCCCCATCGGCTACTTCGGGGCGAGCACCGGGGCCGCCGCGGCGCTGTGGGCCGCGTC
This sequence comes from Streptomyces sp. NPDC048258, assembly GCF_043201995.1. NCBI lineage: Bacteria > Bacillati > Actinomycetota > Actinomycetes > Kitasatosporales > Streptomycetaceae > Streptomyces > Streptomyces sp. NPDC048258. Next base: position 506,142 of record NZ_JBICZH010000004.1, on the reverse strand, counting down.
CGCCGACGCGGACGCCCGAGCCGACGTGGGCGCCGTGGTCTCCCGCGGCGGCCGTCCCGACCTCGCCGGCACACGGCTCGCAGGCGTACGGGCGCCGACGCTCCTCATCGTGGGCGGCCGCGACACGACCGTGCTCGACCTCAACCGGCAGGCCCAGGCTCAGCTGCACTGCGAGAACCGGCTCGAGATCGTCCCCGGCGCCACGCACCTGTTCGAGGAGCCGGGAACGCTGGACGCGGTGGCCGGCCTCGCCCGCGACTGGTTCACGACGCACCTCATGTCACCGGGCGGCTAGGGGGTGTCTTGTCGGTCGGGCCGGATCAGGGAGCGGTGTCTGGTGCCGTGCATCGCAAGGCCGAGGATGGGGGTCCCCCCGGACGGAGTCTGGGGGAGAGTCGACGCGGTGGGGGCACCTCCCAGCGGTAGCTGGGGGACGTCGGCGACCGACGAGAACGCGGCGAGGCGCGGTGCCGGACACCGCGATCCCGGCCTAATCGGCAAGACACCCCCTGGGCCCTGAGGGGGGCAGGTGTTCCACGGCGACGGGCCCGAAGGCGATCCGGGTCCGGGATCCGTCGTCCGCCCACCGCACCTCGATGACGCCGCCGTCCACGCCCGCGTCCGCGCTCGCCTCCGTGACCGCCGCGGCCGGCTGGCCCGGCTCCGGCCCGGGCTCCGCCGTGAGCGTGGCCAGCGCCGCGTACAGGGCGGTTCCCTCCGCCTCGGCCGTGAGACGCGGCACGCGGGCCCACGGTGTGAAGGCCGTGCCCGCGGGCGCCCGGGCCTCGTCCTGGGTGTCCCAGCCGTGCAACGGGTGGAGCGCGGACCGGACCGGTTCGTCGGGGCCGGTGGCCCAGCCGGTCTGCTCCACGCGGGACCCGGCCGGAGCGCCCTGGACCCGGTGCGCCCGCAGTTCGTGGCGGCCCCTGACCACGGTGACGCTGTCCACGCGCAGTCCCGGCACGGAAGGGGTCGCGCCCGTGAAGACCGGCCGGTGCCAGGAGGCCGCCCAGCCCCAGCCGTCGCCGTGCCCGGCCCCGAGCGGGTGGATACGGCGCCGGGCACTGCGTACCCCGGCCACGACCACGGCGAGATGGTTGTCCGGCGGGTTGCCGCGCGCCGTGGGGCCGGTACGGGTCGAGTAGGCCTGGCGGGCGTAGAGCGGGTCCTCGTCCGCCGCCGACTCGGCCTGGTCCGGGCCGACGTGGTCGCTGCCGTGGTTGTGCAGACGTACGATCCCGTCGGCGCGGGTTGCCTGGACCAGCAGGCCCGGTCCCGGCAGGGCGAGGACCCGGTCCTCCCGCTCACCGGGAGCGGCCTCCTCCGTCGCCGTCCACAGGGGATGGCCGGCGGGGGCGAGCAGGCAGACGAAGGCCTTGGACGCCCAGTACGGGGACGCCGGCCCGGAGTAGGGCTGCAGCGTCGCCGCGTGCGCGCCGTGCCAGCCCAGGCTGAGCAGTCCGTCGGCGCCGACGGCGCCCCGGTCGAGGAAGTAGCGCAGCGATCCGCTCAGCAGCCGGCGTGAGGTGCCGGGCGGGAGCGGGGTGTGCCCGGTGACCGCGCCGAGGCCGACGGCGGCCGCGGCGGCGAAGCGGTAGGTCAGGGAGCGCCCGAAGTAGAGGGGTGCGCCGTCGGCGCCGAAGAGCAGGGAGAAGCTGTCCAGGTGCGCGTGCAACCGGTCGCCGTGCGGCGCCCGCGGCTCGCGGCCGGCCGGTCCGGTGGCTCCGGCGAGATGGGCGTCGAGTACGGGGTACAGGTGCAGGGCCCAGCCGTTGTAGTGGTCGAAGGAGCGGCCGTCTCCGTCGGCGTACCAGCCCTGGCCCCTGTACCAGCTCTCCAGGAGGTCGAGGCCGCGGCGGCGCGCCCGGGCTGTCTCCGCGTCGCCGCGCCCCACCGACTCCAGGAATCCGGCCACGGTGAAGGGGAAGAGGTACCAGTTGTTCGGGGAGGGCACATGGCGCAGGGCCCCGCGCAGCCACTCCTCGGCCCGGTCCTGTACGCCGCTGTCCAGGCGGTCCCACAGCCAGGGCCGGGTCAGCCGCAGTCCGAGGGCCACGGATGCCGATTCGACCATCGGCTGGCCCTGGACGTGCAGATCGCGGATGACCGGCCAGGATTCCGCGTCGTCGCGGCCCGGGGTGCGGGTGCCGGCCGCCAGCCCGTCCGCGTAGCGGTCGAGCAGGCCGTACGGGTCCTTGCCGTCCGCTCCGGCGACGCGGAAGGCGGCGGCGAGGAAGGTACGGGCGTACCCTTCCAACCCGTCGGAGCGTGATCCGGAGGCCGAGGGCGGTCCCGGCAGGTCGAGCAGGGCCCCGCCCGGGGTGGCCCACCGCCAGGCGGCACGCAGCAGTCCGTCCGCGGCCGCCTCCCAGTGCTCCCGCGTGTAGCCGGTGTAGGGGCTCGACTCACGGTTGTCGGCGGGGAGTCCGGAGATGGCCATGCGAGCATGCTGATCGACTGACGACCAGGGGTCAACAAGCCGATCGCGACAGCCGGTTCTCGTGGCTGGCCCTCACCCCCTGTCGCCCGGCGGGTCCGGGCGACAGGAGGCGGACGGTGGTCAGCGCCCGCCCGGGAACGGCGGCGCGGCCGGGATCAGGCGCACGTGGTGAAGTTCGGGCTGGTGTTGGCGATGTAGAGGGTCGCACCGCCGGTCGGGTCGTCCTTCACGGGGACGGTGATGGTGTCGTCGGCCTTCCAGGGGAATCCGCGCGCGTCGAACGTCCAGTTGCCGGTCACTTTCTTCGCCAGCACGGACAGGGTCACCCATCCGTACTGCGCGGGCGGGACGGACACCTGGATGGCGTCGCCGACGCTCGTGGAGCCCTGCCAGACGTTGGTGAACGACAGGCTGGAGCTGATCCTCGTCATCAGTGCCGGGGCGACGCCCGCGCTGAGGTCCGTCGACAGCTGGGTCGTGATGCTGCTCTGCCAGCCGGTGGTCTTGGTGACCGAGAAGGTCTGGGCGACCGGGGAGCCGGAGTTGTTGTACCAGACCGCGGAGGCGCAGACCTTCGGCAGGGGCGCGGCGGGGGCCTCGCTCTTCACCGCCCAGGAGCAGCTGGAGGGGTCCTTCTGGCAGGTCCGGGCGCCGTGGTCCACGGCCAGGTTGAAGGCGGCCGCTGAGTTCGTGCTCCACCGCTGGTTGACGCCGGCGTGGCAGTTGGACTTTCCGGTCCAGGCGTCGTCGTACTGGGCGTTGCCGATGAGGTCGAGGCAGGAGTTGTCGCTCTCGTTGCGGATCATGAAAGCGGTGGTGGAGCCCGCCACCGGCTGGAAGTACCACTTCTGGCTCTTCTGACCGCGGCAGGTCTGCTGCCGCAGCGCGGGCCAGCTGAGGTCGATGCACTTGCCCGTGGTGCCGTTGACGATGGTGAAGCTGAAGTCCGCCGGGTCGACGTTCAGGTTCCAGGACTGGTGGTAGCCGGGCGCGGAGTTGGTGACGATGTACGCCCCGTCGTCACGCGAGCCGTTCTGTACGTCGAGCTGGCGACCGTTGCTGACGGACGTGAGGCTCACGCACTGGAGCGGGGAGCCACAGGTCTCGTCCGCGTGGGCGGTGGCCGCCGCCAGGGGGGAGGCCATGATGCCCAGGGCGACGCAGCACGTCGCCAGGGCGGCGGCGAGCATGCGCAGGAAGGCCGTGGAGCGTTCCTGCGCCCGGGCCGGGGTCGAGGTCATGGGTGGGACCTTTCGTGTCGGTCGCGAAGGGGTGGCCGGAGTGGCCGGAGTGGCCGGAGTGAGGCGGACCGTCATGCGGCCGCGCCTGCGGCGAACGCCGCCTCCAGGCGCGGGACGTAGTCCACGAGGTCCTGGCTCCAGCAGCCGCTGGTGTGGCCGCCTCGGCAGTTCTCGCCCCAGCCGGAGCCGTTGCCGTAGTTCACGTAGTGGTACGGGAATCCGAGCGCGTCCAGGCGGTCCTTGGCGTGCCGCGCCGCCGACTCGGCCCAGAACTCGAAGTCGGCCTGGTTGCCGTTGCCGTTGCCGGTGTAGACGGCGATGCCCATGCCTTCCAGGGCTGCCATGTGCGCCGTGGGATCCGCCGCGTTCCAGCGCCAGTCGGCGTCGAACACCGGGTACGGGGTGCCGAATATGGCGTCGCTGGAGACCGCGGGCCCGAACTCGAGGTTGCAGCTGGAGTCGGAGCTGGAACCGCACAGCGGGGCACCGATGTTGGTCAGGGTGGCGACGACGGCCGCGCGGGTGACCGCGTGGTTCCTGGACAGGTCGTTGGCGCCGGAGAGGGTGGCGACCTGGCTGAACAGGTCGGGGTGGCGCTGGGCGTAGTGCAGGGCGCCGAATCCGCCCATGGAGATGCCCGCGACGGCGCGGCCCTGCTTGCCGGTGACGGTGCGCAGGTTGGCGTCGATGAAGGGGATCACCTGGTTGATGTGGAAGTTCTCCCAGTTCTGCGCCCCCGCGGCGGTCTTCTGGTCGAGCCAGTTGGCGTACCAGCCCCGGAGGCCTCCATCCGGGATGACCGTGATCATCGACTGGGCTGCAGTGAGCGCGGGGTAGGCCAGTGCGGGGTTCCCGGGGTCGTCGGACGCGCCGTGCAAGAAGTAGAGGACCGGGTAGCGCTTGGCCGGGTCGGCCGCGTAGTCGCCGGGCAGCAGGATCCGGATGCGGTGCTCGCCCGCGACCTCGGGGGTGGAGACGGTGACCACGAAGTTGGTCCCGGTCCCGGTCACGGCGGAGACCTGGGTCAGGCCGGACCCGTCCGTCATGACGGGCGGGCCCTGGGGGGCGGCGTGTACGGGTGGTGTGCCCAGCAGGAGCACGGCGGCCGCCAGGGCGAGGACCGCCGCCTTCGCGCGCAGCAGCCGGGCGGATAAGAGCGGTCTCGTCGAGGATGCTCGGAGCGGATTGTGGTCCATGGGCCGAGTGTGGACCAGGCGCCGCGTCGATTTGGAGTCTAGTTCTAGAAAATTTCTCCGCTTTGTATGGCCGGAACCACGTCATCCCGGCGGCGCCGGCCGACGCGCTGCGGAGCCGGGGCCCGGGGCCGCGGGCAGGAACTCGCGCCCCCGGCCCCGGTGTTGCCGGCTACTGCTTGTTCTTGGCCAGGTCTTCCTGGAACAGCTTCTCGCAGGCGGGGCCGGTGTCCGTGGCCATGAACGAGACCATCAGCATGGCGCCCGCCTTGCCGTGGTGGCTCGCCTTCATGCTCCAGCCGCTCTTGTCCAGCGTCTTGATGACCGAGACCTGCTGGTCGAGGGTCCGCGATTCCTTCCATCCGCCCTTGGTCAGGGCGGCGACCGTGTCGTCGTAGGACTTCTTCGAGTCGGTGACCTTCTTGGTGTCCGCGGCCCAGGAGACCATGCAGGACTTGAGCGCCGCCGGGACGTCGTCCCCGGCCTTCTCGGCGAATCCGGCCGCCGTGGCCGCGCCCTCGATCTCCTTCTTCACCGCCGCGGCGTCCAGGGTGCCGGCCGACCCCGTCTTGGCCGGGGCGGAGGAGCCGGACGCTGGTGCGTCACCCGCCTTACCCTTGTCCGAACCGCCCTCGCTGCCACAACCCGCGACCAACAGCACCACACCGGCAGCCGCAGCCGCCCACCTCGCCTTGCGCACTTCATCCCATTCCCGTGTGCACGCGGGCCCGTTGCCCTCGTGATCAAGGAAGAAGTCTGCCACGGAGGTTCGGCTGCGACCCGGCCGCGCGGAGCGGACACCGCAGGCTGCCGGACGGGTACGGACCGTACACGGCCGCGTGTGCGGAATTCCGAAGCGGCGCATTCCCCCGCCGAAACGGGGCAGGAGCCGATTGCGAGATTGGAGAGAACATCATGATCGTCCTTGGCGTCATACTGCTGATCATCGGCTTCCTCACCGGCATCTCGATCCTCTGGACCATCGGGGTCATCCTGCTCGTCGTCGGCGCCATCCTGTGGATCCTGGGAGCCGTCGGCCACTCGGTGGGAGGTCGACGCCATTACTACTAGCGGCACCGCTCGTCTTCGCCGGCCGGCCGGCGTGATCCCCTGCCGTGCAGCGCCCGTCAGGGCCGTGCGGCAGGTGCGCCGGCGCGGCCGAGGAGTTCGGCCAGGCCGCGGCGGGTGGCGGCCAGCACGACCCGGTCCTCGGGCTTGAGCACGTAACCGGGGTGCAGCTCCCACACCAGCCCCTGACCGCGGCCCGCTCCCTCGCGGGGGAGGGACGCCAGGTCGGGGCGGCGGTCTTCGGGGGACGCGGTGTCAAGGGCGATCACCCGCCAGGCACCGGGACGGAAGGACTCGGTGATCGTCCGGCCCTCCAGTCGCGGGTGCCCCGCCACGTCGACGACAGCGAAGAGCAGCACCCGGCGCTCCACCGCGATGGCGCCGAGGATCTGCCGGCCCATCATCGCCCCGGCGAAGGCGGGGGCGGCGAGGTGGGTCACGCTGCGGCTGCGGGTGAGGGCGTCCGGGTGGGCGACCTTCAGGGTGCGGTAGACGGCGGTCGCGAAGTCGTCCTCGTACAGGCGCATCACGACCCGCAGATCGGGCTTGACCCCGCGGGCGTACAGGGCGGCTTCCAGGTTGGTGGTGTCCGAGCTGGTCAGGGCGAGCAGCGCGTGCGCGCGGTGGACGCGGGCGGCCTCCAGTACGCCCTCGTCGGTGACGTCGCCGACGACCACTGGCACCCGCAGGCGGCGGGCCAGTGCCACGCCTCGGGCCTGCGGGTCCGATTCCACGCACACCACCGGGATCTCCAGCTCCCGCAGCCGCGCCAGCACCCGGGCGCCGATCTTGCCCAGCCCCAGCAGCACCACGTGCCCGGACAGCCCGCGGGGCGGCCGGCGCAGCACGGTGGCCGTGCGGAACGCCCCCAGCGCTTCGAGCGCGGCCGCCACCAGGACCGGCAGGAGGAGCAGGCCGACGAATCCGGCCAGGATCTGCAGCACCTGCCGCTGTGTGGGGTCGCCGACCGCCGGATCGTTGATCGCGAAGATGTCGAGCAGGGTGATGTACGCGGCGTGCAGGGGATGATCGCCCGTGGTCAGCCAGGACGCCACGGCGAGTGCGGTGACGGCCGCCACGATGCCGCCCAGCGACCAGCGCAGTCGTCGGGAGAACAAGGAGGCCACCGGCAGCGAAGCCGCTCCGAGCCGTGGCGCCGCCGGCGCCGGGCCCGTGTGGGCCACCGCTTCCAGGGCCACGGTGCCGCGTCCCGTGGCGGCCGCCACCGCGCGGTCGTCGGGGAGGAGTTGGAGCCCCCGTTCGCCGCCGAGCACGGAACTCTCGCTGCCGGCCGGGTCGGTGGACGTCGCGGACAGCAGCGCGAGGGTGCACAGGCCGGGGTCGGCCGTCTCGCCCCTGCCCGGAGGCATCCGCTCGACCGCCCGCAGCAGCAGACCGTCCGCCTGGACCACCTTGCTCGTCCCCGCGACCGCGCTCGCGGCCAGTGCGGGCGCGGCCGTGTCGGCGTCGGACAGCACGGTCGTGGCGGAGTCCCGCTTGCGCGGATCCAGCCCCGGTTCGGCGACGATCGCCGCCTGGTCCAGGAGGTCCTCGAGGTGCTGGCCGAGCTTGCGGTTGTAGAGCCGGATCACCAGCCGCAGCCCCGGGTTGAGCCGCCGGGCCACCAGGGCGGCCCGTACGTTCCTGTCGTCGTCCTCGTAGACGAGCGCCAGCGCGGCGGCGCCGGCCACCCCCGCGGCGGCGAGCACCTCCTCGTCCGGCTCCGCGGCCTCCACGACCTGCGGCTCCTCCGGAAGCCGCTCGTCCGCCGCCGCGCGCAGCGCCCTGGCCGACGGGATGCGTCCCCAGCGCACGCGCCGCGAGGGCCGTCCCACGGCGAGCGGTGGCTCGCTCGCGGGCGGCACCACCAGCGTCACCCGCTCCCCGTACACCTCACCGAGCTCGGCGGCCAGCCTGCGGGCCAGCCCGTCGTCGCCGCACACCACCATCCGGCCCGCTGCGCCCGGGGGTTGAAGAACCTGCTGCGGAATCTGCACCGCCCCAGCATGCCGTGCGCTCCCGGCGGCGATCCCGGCGGACCCGCCGTGCCCGGCCCGCCCCTCTCGCGACGCTCCGGCCGCGGGTCCAAGCTGGAGTGGAGGTATGTGCTCGCGCTCGACCGCCCAAGCAAGGGAGACGGCCCCCATGACAGCAACCACACGCGAGGACACGCCTGTCGCAATCGAAGGCGGAGGCGTAGAACTACGGACTCGGGAGATCGGCGGCGACATGTCGGTCGCCTTTGTCCGCTTCCCTGCGGGCACGGACATGGGTCCGGCGCTGAAAGGTCTGCGGCCCGACGGTCTCTGCCCCTGTCCGCACTGGGGCCACCTCGTCAAGGGGCGGCTCAAGATGCGCACGCCGGACGGCGACGAGATCTACGAGGCGGGACAGGTGTTCTACTGGCCCCCCGGCCACACACCCGTGGCCCTCGAAGACTGCGAGTACATCGATTTCTCCCCCACCGAGGCCTTCACCGAAGTCATCGACCACATCAAAGGCCAAGGCTGAGTCGACCCCCGTTCACCGGTACCGGCTCAGGGCAGCGGTGAACCACGTGAACACCGGGGCGAGGCTCGGCGACACCGGCCAGCCGTTGATCGTGGCGATGAGCTCCCAGTAGCGCTCGGCGCGCGGGTCGGCGGCGGTCTCCAGCCGGGCCAGGAGCCAGCGGCGCAGGTCGCCGTCGTCGGCGCGCTCGAACGCGTGGGCGTAGAGGGCGGCCAGGGAGTCCGTGATCGGCGCCGCCTCGGCGGAGGTCGGGAGGATCCCGGCCGCGAGGGCTTCGTCGATCCGCTCACGCACGGCTTCGTTGAGTTCGTGGTGCAGGCCCCCGGTGTCCCCCTGGGAGCGCTCTTCCGCCTGGTACTCGGCCATGCGGCGTACGGCCTCACGGAAGCCGGTGTCCTGGCAGAGTTCGGCGAGTTCCACCCAGGCCTCGACCTGTTCGGGCATGGGGTCCTCGGGGAGCATGGGCATGGCCGATCGCATCATGGCCACGAACTCGGGGTTGGCGTCGAGGCTGCCGAAGGTGTCGTCGATGAAGTCGCTGACCAGCCGGTGCCGTTCGGCCTCGGAGAGCTTGGCGAGTCGGTGCATGAGGTTCAACTCCATGGGGGTGGGGCCGCGTCGGGCGACTGCTCGCAGAACTGCCCGCCGCAGGCGAAGGGTCTGGATCTGGACGTCCAGGGCGTCGGCATGGGCCCGTGCGACGTCCGGTACGGAGACCTCCCGGTCCAGTACCTTCCGTACGGTGCCCAGGTCGAGCCCGAGATCGCGCAGGGTCCGGGCCAGGTCCAGCCGGGCGAGCGCGTCGGCGTCGTACAGCCGGTAGCCCGCCGGGCTCCGGTCGGTCGGCGGCACGATCCCCTCGTCGGAGTAGAACCGGACGGTCTTCACCGTCAGGCCGGTCCGCCGGGCCAGTTCCCCGATGGAGTAGAGCGCGTCGCTGTCCATGCCCCCACCTTGCCGTCTCCCCCTACGGGAGACTCAACCCCGCGGCGGCCCCGCGGCACGCAGGTCGGCGAGGAGTTCGGCCTGGCCTTCCAGGACGCCGGAGAGGATGCCGCGGGCGACCCGCAGCAGCTCGGCGATCCGGGGGCTGGTGAGCGCGTAGTAGACGGTGGAGCCCTCGCGGCGGCTGGTCACCAGGTTGGCCTTGCGCAGGACGGCCAGCTGCTGGGACAGGCTCGCGGCCTCCACCCCGACCTCCGGCAGCATCTCGGCGACGGCGTGGTCCCGTTCGCTGAGGAGTTCCAGGACGCGGATGCGGACCGGGTGGCCGAGCGTCTTGAAGAACTCCGCCTTGAGCTGGTACAGCGGTGCGCTCACCTGGGCCCCCTGCCTCGACTGCGACCGTGGGGACGGTTCGCGTCCCCTCACACCTTGCGACCTCCACAATTGCAGATCCGTGCAACTCCTGGGACCCCGGTACCCACGGGCATCGCGCCCACGGAAATCACCTACGGGAATCACGTCCACGCGGCGCGCAGCTCCTCGCCGTGGGCGGCGAGCCAGGTCCGGAAGTCCTGGAGGGCGGGATCGAGGTCGCGGACGGCGGTGAGGTCGCGGGCGGCGGTGAAGCGGTCCTCGCAGTCGGCGTAGAACTGGAACATGTTCCCGGTTTCGTCGGCGCCCGGGAAGCCCAGCGCCCGGAAGGCGTCCGCGGTGACCGGCCGGTACCGCACGGTCTCGCCGAGGGTCTCCGAGAGCGCCGAGGCCATGTCGGCGACCTTGAGGTGTTCGCCGGCGATGCTGACGGTGGCGGCGATGAGGTCGGTGTCGCGCTTGAACACGGCCAGGGCGATCCTGCCGATGTCGTCCACCGCGATGCCGGAGAGCCTGCTGTCGCCCATCGGGAGGACCAGCTCGAAGGCGCCGTCCTCCGCGCGCTGCGGGGGGAACATGCCGAGCAGGTTCTCCCAGTAGAACGTGGACCGCAGGAAGGTCGTCGGTACGCCCGCCTCGGTGAAGTAGTGGTCGGCCTCCGCCTTGCCGTCGAAGTGCGGCACCTTGTAGTGCTCCTGGAGCGTGGGCATCCGCGTGTCCTCCAGCGGGATGCACTCGCGCGTGTCCTCCAGCGTGGACCAGATCGCGTGCTGGACCCCGGCATGCGAGGCGGCCTGGGCGAGCGCCAGCGCCTGGGCCTTCTCCCGCTCGGCGGACATGTGGTCCCAGAAGTTGGTGACCAGGTAGGCGCCGTACGCGTGCTCGAAGGCCGGTCCCAGGCTCGCCTCGTCGTCCATGTCGGCCTGGATCACCTGCACGCCGAGCCGTTCCAGCTCCCGGGCCTTCCCGGACTCCGGGTGGCGGGTCACGGCCCGGACCGCGAAGTCGCTCTCCCGATCCGCCAGGATCGCCCGTACCAGGCCACCGCCCTGCGCGCCGGTCGCACCGAACACCGTGATCGTCTTCTTCTCTCCCATGACACCTTTCTTCGCACACTCTCCGCGTCCGGATCGTCACGCCACGCGGATCCGGTGGCGTCGACCCCGTAACCCCACCGGCGGCGGATCGTTTCTCTGGATGTCGCAGATACACACCCGCGTCCCCCGCGGTGTACGCGGCCCCGGGCCCGGGGAATCCATCACCCCCGGGCCCTCGGTCATGCCATGGCCGCCCGCACGGTCGCGGCCACGCGCTCGGAGTGCGGGCCGCTGACGGTGATCCGGGCGAAGGGCGACGGCGACCGCAGGTCGACGAAGACGACGTCGGGATGCGTGCGCCGGACCGCCACGAAGTCCTCTCCGGTGGCGTGCCGCCACCTCCCCAGGCACAGCGCGCCGGGAATGAGCGTGCCCCGTGCCCGTACGCCGCGCAGGGCGCGCCACCAGTCCCGCGTGGCTTCCACATGGGTCAAGGTCGCCAGCGGGACCCGTACGTCACCGCGCCGGGCAGCCGGCCTCTCCCACCAGGCCAACCGGACCACCAGGTCGTCACCGTCGACACACAACCGCGCCATGTCACACCCCTTGCAGCCGAGGACCTGAATCACCTACCCGGAGTGTGCCCATTTATATGGATATGGGCGCAGCTTCCGGTCCCCGGAAAATGCCGTGCCCTCGGCCGGACCCGCTCACTACACTCGCCGTACGCGCCGCCGACAGAGCGGTGTCGCACGCCTCATGCCGAGTGAAGAGAAGGGGAGCCGGGCCATGCGCATCCACCGCACCGCAGCCGCCGTCGCTCCCCCGTCCCGGTACGACGTGATCCCGGTGTCTCACGGCGCGCGGTGCCGGCTGCGCGGCCGTCATCGTATGCCCGTGACGCACTGTTAGTTCCCTTCTCCCCCGCTTCCTTTACGCCGCCTGCCCGGGCCTTGTGCCGGGCAGGCGGCGGCGCAGCCGCGCGGGGCGGGACGAGGCGGGACCGCGTCCGGGAATCGCGCTGCCCTCTTCCTCATCTTCGAAATCCTTCGAAAGGCCTCGGGCCATGCGCACCAACCGGCGACCTCTCGCCACCGCTTCCCCCGCCACCACCGCCGTCCGGAACCTGGGCATCCTCGCCCACGTCGACGCCGGCAAGACCACGATCACCGAGCGCATCCTGTTCGCGACCGGTGCCATCCACAAGCGGGGCGAGGTGCACGACGGCACGACCGTCACCGACTTCGACGCCCAGGAACGCGACCGCGGCATCACCATCTTCGCCGCGGCCGTCAGCTGCACCTGGGACGGACATCGCGTCAACCTGATCGACACCCCGGGCCATGTCGACTTCTCCGACGAGGTCGAACGGTCCCTGCGGGTGCTGGACGGGGCCGTCGCGGTGTTCGACGCCGTCGCCGGAGTCGAGCCGCAGAGCGAGTCGGTGTGGCGGCAGGCCGACCGGCACGGTGTGCCGCGGATCGCCTTCGTCAACAAGCTGGACCGGGCGGGCGCCGACCTCGACACGGCCGTCGCCTCGATCCGGGAGCGGCTGGGCGCGGTTCCCCTGGTGGTCCAGCTGCCCATCGGGAAGGAGGACGCCTTCACCGGCGTCGTCGACCTGCTGGGGATGCGCGCGCTGATCTGGCGCGCCGGCCACGACTCGTACGAGACGGCGCCGGTGCCCGAGCCGCTGCGCGAGGAGGCGGACCGGCGCCGACGGCTCCTGGAGGAGACGGTGGCCGAGCTCCACGCGGACGCCCTGGAGGAGTTCTGCGCGACGTCGGCACTGACCGGACGGACCCTGGCCCGCGCCCTGCGGGAGCTGACGCTCCGCGGGGACGGCGTGGTGGTGCTGTGCGGCTCGGCGTACCGCAACCGCGGTGTCGAGCCGCTGCTGGACGCGGTCCTGGCGTACCTGCCGTCGCCCGCCGACATGCCGCCGGTACGCGGCACGGCCGACGGCGCGGAGCAGGAGCGCGCGCCCGATCCGGCGGAGCCGTTCGCGGCCCTCGCCTTCAAGGTGACGGCGACACCGACCGGGCGGCTCACCTACCTGCGCGTCTACGCGGGCACGCTCCGCAAGGGCGAGTCCGTACTGGACGCCGCTACGGGCCGTACGGAGCGGGTCGGCCGGATCCTGCGGGTGCAGGCCGACCGGCACGAGGAGCGGGAGGAGGCGGTCGCCGGTGACATCGTCGCCGTGATCGGGCTGAAGGCCGCCCGGGCGGGCACGACCCTGTGCGCGCCGGGCGCGCCCGTGGTCCTCGAACCGCCCTCGGTGGCCGATCCGGTGGTGTCGGTGGCGGTCGAGGCCCGCCGCAGCTCCGACACCGGGCGTCTGTCGGCCGCGCTGGCGCGGCTCGCCGAGGAGGATCCCTCGCTGGTGGTGCGGTCCGACCCGGAGACCGGGCAGACCGTGCTGTCGGGGATGGGTGAACTCCATCTGGAGGTCGCGGTGGAGAAGATCCGCAGCGGCCACGGGGTGGAGGTCGTCGTCGGGCGGCCGCAGGTCTCCTACCGGGAGACCGTCGTACGCGGGGTGACCGGCCTGGTCTACCGGCATGTCAAACAGGACGGTGGCGCGGGCCAGTTCGCGCACGTCGTCATCGATGTCGAGCCGCTGGAGGAGGTGGGCTTCGAGTTCCGGTCGGCGGTCGTCGGCGGCCGTGTGCCGCAGGAGTACGCGCGCGCCGTGGAGGCGGGCTGCCGGGACGCCCTCGCGGAGGGCCCCCTCGGGGGCTTCCCGGTGACGGGGCTCCGGGTCACGCTCACCGACGGGGCGACGCATTCCAAGGACTCCTCGGAGATGGCGTTCCGGGCGGCGGGCCGGTTCGCGCTGCGCGAGGCGCTGCGCGTGAGCACGGTGGAGCTGCTGGAGCCGGTCGTCGAGGTCACGGTGACCGTTCCGGAAGACGGTGTGGGCGGAGTACTCGGTGATCTCGCGGCGCGCCGCGGCCGGGTCTCGGGGTCCACGTCCGAGTCCGGCAGCGCGGTGATCACCGCGGCCGTGCCGCTGGCCGAGCTCTTCGGGTACGCGTCCCGGCTGCGCGGCCGTACCCAGGGCCGGGGCGCCTTCACCACGCGCCCGGCCGGCCTGGCGCCGGTCCCGGCCTCGGTCGCGGGCACCCTGCTGACCCGGTAGCCGCCGGGCCGGACCGCCCCGCCCCCACCACTGGGGCGGGGCGGTCCGGGGCCCTGACGGCAGCGAACGGCCTAGGCTGCAGACCCTGGTGGTATCCGCAGACAGGCAAGGCAAGGTGCACATGTTCGAGTCGCCGCAGGACAATCCGTACCCCGACAGCCACGTCCTCGGCGAGGGCCCCGATCCGCACCCCCTGCTGCGGCCCGTACTGCCCCTGCTGGGGCGCTGGCACGGCCGCGGCCGCGGCGAGTACCCGACCCTGGAACAGGACTTCCGGTACGAGCAGGAGATCACCTTCAGCCACGACGGGCGCCCCTTCCTGCGGTACGAGGCGCGCGCGTGGCTGATCGACGAGTCCGGGACCCCGGTCCGCCCGGCGGGGCGCGAGGCCGGGTGGTGGCGGGTGACGCCGGACGCGTCCCTGGAAGTCGTACTCGCCCACCCCACCGGCATCGTCGAGACGTACGTCGGGCGGGTGTCCGATACGGAGATCGAGATCGAGACCAAGGACGTGGCGCTGACCCCCCTGGCCAAGGAGGTCACCGGCACGCGGCGCCACTACGCCCTCCAGGGCGAGGAGATGACGGTCACTCACGACATGGCCGCCGTGGGGCAGCCCCTGCAGCACCACCTGACGACCCACCTGCGCCGGCGCCTGTCCTGACCCGGAGATCACCCGGGTGCCCGGCCCGGTCCGCGCGGCGGTTCATCGCTCCCTCTCGCATAGTCGTGGCATCGGAGAGGGAGAGACGATGGCCGATGTGGGACGACGCGCCGCGATGACCGCACTGCTGGCCGCCGGGCTCGCACCGGGTTCCGGCGCGCAGGCGGCGCCGCGGCGCGGGGCGCGGTCCTCCGGCGCGCTCACCGGACCGGGGGCGGGAACCGGACCGGAGGCGTGGGCCGTACCGGAGGCGGGAGCCGGACCGGAGGCGTGGGCCGGCCCGCGTCCGCCGGCGGCGCTGCTCGGCAGCGAGATCCGCCGGTTGCCCACGTCCCGCCGGGTCGTGGCCCTCACCTTCAACGCCGCGTGGGACGAGAGCGGGATCGACACCGTGCTCGGCGAACTGCGGCGCCGCGAGCTGCCCGCCACGTTCTTCCCGACCGGGCAGTTCGCCGATGCCCACCCCGCGGCGGTGCGCGCCATGGCGGCGGCGCACGGCCTGGGCAACCACTCGTACAGCCACCCCTACTTCGCCGACCTGAGCACCGCGGACCGGGCGGACGAGGTACGCCGCGCCGACGCGGCGATCCGTACCGCATCCGGGGCCGAGCCCCTGCCCTTCTTCCGCTTCCCCTACAGCGCCACCACCGCGGACTCCGTCGCCGACGTCAACGGCCTCGGCTACGCGGCGATCGAGTTCACCGCGGACACCAAGGGGTACCTCGGCCCGGAGGGCGGCATGACCGTGGACGAGGCGGTCGAGCGGGCCGTCGACGCCCTGTCCCCCGGCGCGATCATCCAGATGCACGTGGGCAGCAACGGCGACGGCGTCGTCCTCGACGCCCAGGCCCTCCCCCGGATCATCGACGCGGCCCAGGACGACGACTACGAGATCATCGACCTCCGCCGGTTCCTCACGCGCGTCGTGTGAGGGCGCGGCCTCCCACCGCGAGGGCGAGCGCGACGGCGACCAGTACCGCCGCGACCGCGAACGTGACCCGCATACCGGTGGCAACGGCCTCGGGACGCCCCGTCGCCACGTCGGCCGTCGCCGAGGCGAGCGCGAACACGGCGCCCATCACCGAGGCGCCGGTGATGAGCCCGAGATTGCGCGACAGGTTGAGCATGCCGGAGACGACGCCCCGCTGATCCGGGCGGACGTCGGACATGACGGCCGTGTTGTTGGCCGTCTGGAACACGGCGTAGCCGGCGGTGACGACCGCGAGGGGGGCCACGTAGCCGAGGACGCCGAGGGTCTCCGGGATCACGGACAGCAGCAGGCAACCGGCCGCCATGGCCGTGAGCCCGGCGAGGGCCATGCGCGGTGCGCCGAGACGGTCCACGATGCGACCGGCCGGCATACCGGTCAGCGCGGCCACGAGCGGACCGACCGACAGGACGAGTCCGACCAGGGCCTCGCCGAGCCCGAGCGTGCGGGAGAGGTAGAACGGCCCGACCACCAGCGTGGCCATCATCACCGTCGAGACGAGCGCGCTCGTGGCCAGGCTCGCGCTCAGCGCCGGCTCACGGAAGATCGCCGGTCGGATCAGCGGTGATGCCGCCCGCGCCTCGGCGCGTACGAAGAGGCCGACTCCCACGGCGGCGGCCGCCAGCAGAGCCGTGTTGAGCGGACCGAAACCGCCGCGCCCCATGGTCATGGCCAGTGCGTAGGCCGCGAGCGTCAGGGCGAGCAGCAGCGTGCCCAGGTGATCGAAGCCGGCCCGGTCCTTGTCGGGTTCGCGGCGGTCGGCGGGCAGGTGGCGGTGGGCGAGCAGCAGGGTCAGGATGCCCAGGGGTGCGTTGACGAGGAAGATCGCCCTCCAGCCGGGTCCGGAGATCAGGACGCCGCCCAGCGAGGGACCGAGGGCGGTTCCGATCGCGGACATCGTTCCGAGCAGCCCCATGGCGCTGCCGGTCCTCGCCTTCGGAACCGTCTCACCGACGAACGCCATGGTGAGGGCCATCATGACGGCCGCCCCGACGCCCTGCGCCGCGCGGGCGGCGATCAGCCACCAGAGCGTGGGCGCGCATCCGCACAGCACCGAGGAGGCCGTGAACAGGGATGTGCCGGCCAGCAGCAGCCGTCGGCGGCCGATGATGTCGCCGAGGCGTCCGACGCTGACGATGAGGGTGGTGACGGCGAGGAGATAGGCGAGGACGATCCACTGGACCTGCTGGAAGGAGGCGGTGAACGCCTGCGCCAGCGTCGGCAGGGCGACATTGGCGCTGCTGGTGCCGAGCGAGGACAGCAGCATGGACAGGGAGAGTCCGGCGAGCACCCACCGAACGGAAGGTATCTCGCGGGCACTTGTGGCTGGGGCCCCGTCCTCTCGTACGGTGATCGGCTCGGGTCCGGAATCGCGGTGTGGGCTCATGCGCGGGAGCGTGCGCCCGCCCGGCGGTCGCGGCAAACTTTGTTGCCGATTCCGGGACGGCGGAGTGGAATGTCGGCATGGACACACCACCGCCCTACCGAGCGGTCCTCGATGACGTCGGCCCCCGGCTCAAGCGGCTGCGTGCCCAGCGCGGGCTCACCCTGGCCGCGCTGTCCGAGGTGACCGGCATTTCCAAGAGCACCCTTTCCCGGCTGGAGTCCGGTCAGCGCCGCCCGAGCCTGGAACTGCTCCTGCCGCTCGCCGGCGCGTACCACGTGCCCCTGGACGACCTGGTCAACGCCCCCGAGGTGGGGGATCCCCGGGTCAGGCTGAAACCCGGCACCCTGGCGAGCGGCGGCACGTTCCTCCCCCTCACCCGGAGCACGGGCCCCCTCCAGGCGTACAAGATGATCATCACCGACCGGGGTGGCGAGCCGGACCTCCGTACCCACGAGGGCTACGAGTGGCTGTACGTGCTGGACGGCCGCCTGCGCATCGTCCTCGCCGAGCACGACCTGGTCCTCGGCCCCGGCGAGGCCGCCGAGTTCGACACCCGGGTGCCCCACTGGTTCAGCAGCGCGGACGGGCGGCCCGTCGAGATCCTCAGCCTCTTCGGGCGACAGGGCGAGCGCATGCACGTCCGCGCGAAGCCCCGCGCCTGAGCTTCCGCGTCGGCGCCGTCCGCGCGTCGGCGCCGTCCCGTACGGATCCGCTCATCCCTCGTCAGCCGCAGGCGGGGCCGCTCGCGTCTGCGCCCCGGCGCGTTTGGCGACCACGGCGGCGGCCGCGAGGGCGCTGCCCGCGAAGGCCAGCATGACCGTCCACCGCCGGTCGAAGCAGTGTCCGGTGGCGTGGTCGACGGAGTAGCGGCCCGGTCCGGCAAGGCCGATGGCGGCCGCGGTGAACCCTAGGAACGCGGGGTACTCGAATCCGCCGCCCTGGTTGAAGAACCCGGCGGGCGCGTGCACGGACACGGCGCCCGCCATGGCCCCCGCCGCCGCGGCGCCGGCAGCCGGGGTGGCCAGACCCAGGACCAGCAGCGCCCCACCGCCCGCCTCACCCAGACCGGCCGCGATCGCGCTCTCCCGCCCGGGGTGGAAGCCCATGTGCTCCATCGCGGCTGCCGTTCCCGCCAGGCCCGCGCCGCCGAACCACCCGAAGAGCTTCTGCGTGCCGTGCGCCATCAGCACCGCGCCCGTACCGGCGCGTAGCGCCAGCAGGCCGAGGTCACGTCGGTTGATACGGCTCATCGGGGTCTCCTCGCGGATGGGTGGCTGCGCACGCGTCGATACGCACCACATCCGTAACCGCTCCGGCCGCCGACACCCCCGCATCCGCCCCCAGATCCTCCGTACGGGTCTGAGACAGGACCTAGCCTTCACCCATGTCCGTCAACAGCATGCAATTCGAGCAGGTCTTCACCTACGCGTGGGAGCGCGAGCGGGGAGAAGGGGGCAGCTGCGTCCTCTCGGTCGCGTACGAACCGGCGGAGGCGGGCCGGCCGCGGGGCTGGCTGCTGCTGGCGGGACTGCCCGACTTCACCGAGCTGCTGACCTTCGACGATGCGGCGCACGCCCGGGAGTTCGCCCGGGCGGTGCTCGAACTGCCGCAGGCGGCCGAGTCCTACGAGCGGGAGGTCCAGCTCGGCGAGACCAGCACGCGGACCCTGCTGTCGGGTCCCGTGACGGAGGAACGATTCGCCACGCTGTCCGTCGGCCGCGACCCCACCGACGAGCTGCGCGCCTACTTCGCGTACCAGTCGTACTTCTCCTTCCCCGGCCGGCCGGGGCTCTCGGCGCTCGGCCTGCAGGTCGTCTGCGAGGACGTCGACGTGGCCCGGGCGCACGCCGAGGCCCGGTCGCTGCTGGCAGCGCTGGACGAGGGGCCCGCCTAACATGTGCGCATGAGCGCAAGCACGCACCTGGCAGGTGCAGACGGCTCGCAGGAGCACGGGCAGGGCGAGCGGCTGGCGGTCGCCGTGTCGGTCCTCGCGCTGCTCGCGGACGCCACCCGCCTGGCGGTGCTGGACGAGCTCGGCCGCGGCGAGGCCGACGTCAGCACGCTCACCGAGGCCTGCGGGGCCGCCCGGCCCTCCGTCAGCCAGCACCTCGCCAAGCTCCGCCTCGCCGGGCTGGTCACCAGCCGCAAGGACGGGCGCCGTGTGGTCTACGCGCTGCGCCACGGGCATCTGCGGCGCCTGGTGGACGAGGCCCTGAACGTCGCCGACCACGAGCTGGGCTCCCTTCCGCCGCACGACTGACCGTCACACCGTCCCGTTTCCCGTACGCAACATGTGCACGGGTACGCACATGTTGGTTATGGTGGTGGAGTCAGGGGTCTCCCATGCCGCCGACCGGGACGGGACCGATGCTGTCCGTACTGCGCAATCGCACCTACCGGCACCTGTTCACCGCCCAGGCCGTCGCCCTTGTCGGCACCGGGCTCGCGACCGTCGCCCTCGGTCTGCTCGCGTACGACATCGCCGGTGACGACGCCTCGGCGGTGCTCGGGACGGCCTTGGCGATCAAGATGGTCGCCTACGTCGCCATCGCCCCGCTCGTCGGCGCGGTCGCCGACCGGATCCCCCGCCGCACCCTGATGGTGGCGACGGACCTGACCCGCGCCGGCGTCGCGGCGGCCCTGCCCTTCGTCACCGAGGTCTGGGAGGTCTACCTGCTGATCTTCCTGCTCCAGGCGGCCTCGGCGGCCTTCACGCCCGTCTTCCAGGCGACCATCCCCGAGGTGCTGCCCGCCGAGGGCGACTACACCCGGGCCCTGTCGATGTCCCGGCTCGCCTACGACCTGGAGAGCCTGTTCAGCCCGGCGCTGGCCGCGGCCCTGCTGACCCTGGTGTCCTACGGCTGGCTCTTCGCCGGGACCACCGTCGGCTTCGCCGCCTCCGCCGCCCTCGTCCTCGCCACCGTGCTGCCCCGGCCCGCGCCCGTCGAACGCACCGGCGGCGCCTACGCCAAGGCCGCCTTCGGTGCCCGCCTGTTCTGGGCGACACCCCGACTGCGGGCCCTGCTCGCCCTCGACCTCGCGGTGGCCGCCGCCGGAGCCATCGTCTTCGTCGACACGGTCGTCCTGGTACGGGACCACCTCGGCCGCCCCGCGGGCGCCGTCTCCCTCGCCCTCGGCGCCTACGGTGCGGGATCCATGCTGACCGCGCTGCTGCTCCCGCGCCTGCTGCGCCGCGTCCCCGACCGCGCCCTGATGCTCCCGGCCGCCTTCGCCCTCCCGGTGGTCCTGGCCGCCGCAGCCGCGCTCACCTCGACGTCACCCGGCACCTGGTCATGGCCCGCGATCCTGCTGGTCTGGGCCGCGATCGGCGCCGCCTCTTCCGCCGTACTGACCCCCGGCGGCCGCGTCATCCGCCGCTCCACCGCCGACGCGGACCTGCCCGCCGCGTTCGCCGCGCAGTTCTCCCTCTCGCACAGCTGCTGGCTGCTGACCTACCCGCTGGCCGGCTGGCTCGCCGCCGGAGCCGGGCTTCCGGTGACCGCACTGGCCCTCGGCGCCGTCTGTCTGGCCGCCGCCGCGGCCGCTGCCGCCATCTGGCCCGCCCGTGACCCGTCCCGGCTCGAACACGTCCACCCCGACCTGCCTCCCGGGCACCCGCACCTCGCCGACGCCCGCCCCGCGGCGGGCGGCTGGCGGCACGGGCACCACTACGTCATCGACCGGCACCACCACCACTGGCCGGCCACCGGTCTCACATCGGTTTCGCGCGGGCGATGACCAGGGCGACGTCGTCGTGGTCGTCCGGGCGGCGCAGCGTGTCCAGGAGCCTGTCGCAGGTCTCCTCCAGCGGGCGGCTGGTGTCGGCGAGCAGGTCCAGGAGGAGGCCGAGGCGCTCGTCGATCGGCTGGTCCCGGGTCTCGACCAGCCCGTCGGTGTACAGGACCAGCTGGTCGCCGGGCTCCATGGGGACGGTGGTGGCCTCGAACGGGATGCCGCCCACGCCCAGCGGCGTCCCGGTGGGCAGGTCGAGCAGCCGGGGCGCCTGCCCGGAGCGGATCAGGACCGGGGGCAGGTGTCCGGCGACGGCGATGCGGCACTCCGCGCGGTGGGGGTCGTAGACGGCGTAGACGCAGGTGGCGATGGTCTCCTCCAGGGCGCTGGTGGTGTGGTCCAGCTGCTGGAGTACGCGGGTGGGGTCGAGGGCCAGCTCCGCGAGGGTGCGGGTGGCGGTGCGCAGCTGTCCCATGCCGGCGGCGGCGTTGATGCCGCTGCCCATGACGTCGCCGACGACGAGGACGGTGGTGTCGTCCGGCTGGGCGATGGCGTCGAACCAGTCTCCGCCGATCTCGCTGGTCGCCGCCGCGGGCCGGTACCGGTAGGCGACTTCCAGGCCCGGTGTGGGCGGAGGGTGGTGCGGGAGGAGGTGGTGCTGGAGGGCCAGGGCGGTGTGGTGGGCGTTGCGGTACCAGCGGGCGTTGTCGATGCACACGGCGGCGCGGGCGGCCAGCTCGCCCGCCAGGACGATGTCGTCGTCGTTGAACGGCAGCGGGTTGCGGGTGCGCTTGAGGTCGAGGGCGCCGAGGACCTCGCCGCGGGCGATGAGCGGCACGGCCAGGTAGGAGCGAAGGCCGGCGCGGGCCAGCAGGGCGGCCGCGTCGTCGTCGCGGGCGATGCGCGAGATGTCCCGCGCGTGCACGTGGGCCACCAGGACCGGGTGGCCGGTCGTCACGGACTGGGTGACCAGGCGGTCCGCCTCGTACCGGGCGATGTCACCCGGGGGGTCCGCGGCGCGCACGGCTTCGCTGGGATAGGCGGCCGCCACGGCCAGGGCCCGGAACACCGCCGGTTCGTGGGCGGCCGACTTCAGGCTGGGGCGGCCTTCGAGGACGGAGTCCAGGATGTCGACCGCGGCGATGTCCGCGAGCTCGGGCACGACCACGTCGGCGAGCTCGCGGGCGGTCTGGTCCAGGTCGAGGGTGGTGCCGATGCGTACGGTGGCGTCCGCGATCAGGGCGAGGCGGCGGCGGCTGCGGGCGATCTCTTTGGCCGCCTGGTGACTCTGGGTGACGTCCACCACGGAGGTCGCCAGGCCCAGGACCCGCCCGCCGGCGTCCTCCAGCCGGTAGTACGACACCGACCAGGCGTGTTCGTGATGCTGATCGCCGTGGGTGTGCCCGGCGGTGAACTGCTCGACCAGCGGTGTCCCCGTGGCCAGGACCTGGCGCATCGCCGACTCGACGGCTCCCGCGTCGTCGAGGAAGGACAGGGCCTCGCGGATACCGCGTCCGATGTGCTCGGAGGCGGGCAGCCCGTTGATGCGCTCCAGCGACGGATTGACCAGGACGTAGCGCAGGTCGGTGTCCAGGACCGCCAGCCCGATCGGGGACTGGGCCACCAGACGGGCGGAGAGGGCCAGGTCCCGCTCCAGCTGCCGCAGCCGTGTGCGGTCCGTGGCGATCCCGAGGGCGTACATGTCTCCGTGCTCGTCGAGCAGCCGCATGTTGCGGAACTCGACCGGGCGTGTGGAGCCGTCCTTGTGCCGTATGGGGAACGCTCCGGCCCAGTCCCCCGCACCGCCCATGACCCGCGCGAACAGTTCCAGGACCAGGTCCACGTGGTCCTCGGCCGCCAGCAGGCGGGCGGCGGGCCGGCCGAGGGCCTCCTTGGCCGTCCACCCGAACAGCTGCTCGGCCTGCGGGCTCCACAGGGCGATGCGCCCTTGTGCGTCGAGGACGACCGCAGCGACGTTCAGGACGTCGAGCAGCCCGCTCGGCGGGGACACCCCGGCCTCGGCGCGCCTCACGCCGCCCGTACCGCGAGCATCGGTCGCATCCATCAAGGCGCTCCCTTCCCGGCTGGCTTTCATCGTCCCTCCAAATCGGCCCCACAGCGTCCGGGCGGACGGCGCGGGGCGGGGAGGACGTGGGCCGTACGGCCTACGCTCGGCCCATGGCACTGGAGTGGGAGCAGACCGTCGTGGACGCCCGGGACCCGGCCGCGCTGGGCAGCTGGTGGGCGCGGGCCCTGGGCTGGGTGGTCGTGAACGACTCCCCGGAGGAGTACGAGGTCCGTCCCGGGCCCGAACGGCTCCCCGGGGTGGTCTTCGTACCGGTACCGGATCCCAAGACGTCGAAGAACCGCCTGCACCTCGGCTTCCGCCCCGACGACCAGGCGGCGGAGGTCCGGCGCCTGGTCGGGCTCGGGACCCGCCACGCCGATGTCGGCCAGGGCGCGGACGCGACGTGGGTCGTGCCGGCCGATCCCGAGGGCAACGAATTCTGCGTCCTGGCCTCCCGGTAGGCCCCGCACGCCGTCACACCGGCGTCAGGTCAGCGCCGGCAGCACCCGGTCCGGGGTGAGGGGGAGGTCGCGCATGCGCTTCCCCGTGGCGTGGCACACGGCGTTGCCGATCGCGGCCGCCGTGCCGACGATGCCGATCTCGCCGATCCCCTTGCTGCCCATCGGGTTGAGGTGCGCGTCGTGCTCGTCGATCCAGTGCACCTCGATGTCGGGCACGTCGGCGTGGACCGGCACGTGGTAGGCCGCCAGGTCGCTCTCGGCGAAGCCGCCGAGGACCGGGTCGAGCGTGCTCCGCTCCGTCAGCGCCATCCCCATGCCCATCACCATCGCGCCGGTGAACTGGGAGCGCGCCGTGACCGGGTTCAGGATGTGCCCGGCGGCGAAGACGCCGAGCAGGCGGCGTACGCGTACCTCTCCGGTGACCGTGTCGACCTGGACGTCGGCGAACTGGGCGCCGAACGCGTGGCGGGCGTACGGGGACTCCTGCCGGACCGGCTCCGTGGTGTCGGCCGTCGCCGACAGGCCCTCGGCGGGCAGGCCGCCCCGCAGGCCCGCCATGCGGGCGGCCAGCGCGGTGCAGGCGTCGTGCACCGCCCAGCCCCAGGAGGCGGTCCCGGCGGACCCGCCGGCCAGCGCGGCCCGCGGCAGGTCCGTGCTCCCGACGGCCACCGTCACGGAGTCCAGCGGGACGGCGAGGGCGTCGGCCGCCACCTGGGCGAGCACGGTACGGGCGCCCGTCCCGATGTCGGTGGCGTTGATCTCGACGAGGTGGCTCCCGTCGGGCCGGGCGTGGGCCCGGGCGGTCGAGGGCGCGATGTACACGGGATAGGTGGAGGCGGCCACTCCGGTGCCGCGGAGGAACGGTCCTTCCCTGCGCGGCGTACGCGATGTGGCCCAGCCGAAGCGGGCCGCGCCCTCCAGGAGGCACTCCACGAGGTGCCGGCTGCTGAAGGGCCGGCCCGTATCGGGTTCGCGCGCGGGCTCGTTGCGGATGCGCAGCTCGACGGGGTCCGCCCCCAGCGCTTCGGCCAGCTCGTCCATGGCCGACTCCAGGGCGTACATGCCGGGCGCCTCCCCCGGGGCCCGCATCCAGGACGGCGTGGGTACGTCCAGGGCGACGGCCCGGTGGAGGGTGCGGCTCGCCGGGACGGCGTACATGACGCGGGCGGGGACGGCCGCCTGCTCCACGAACTCCCTGACGCGGGAGGTGTACGTGGTGACCTCGTGGGTGAGCGCGGTGAGGGTGCCGTCGGGGCGGGCACCCAGGCTGATCTCGTGCAGGGTCTGCGCGCGGTGCCCGACCACGGCGGCCAGGTGGCGCCGGGGCAGGGCGAGTTCGACGGGGCGTCCGACGTGGCGGGCGGCCATGGCGGCCAGCACCGCGTGGGGGCGCGGGGTGCCCTTGGAACCGAAGCCTCCGCCGACGTGCTCGCTGACGACCGTGATGTCCTCCTCGGGCAGGCCGAACAGCGAGGCCAGCGCCGTCCGGACCGCCCCCGCGCCCTGGCTGGAGTCGTGGACGGTCAGGTGGTCGTGGCCGCCCGCGGCGTCCCACCGGGCGGTGGCGGCGTGCGGTTCCATGGGGTGGTTGTGCAGGGGCGGCACCGTGTAGAGGCAGTCGACGCGTACGGGGGCGGCGGCGAGGGCCGCGTCCGGGTCGCCGTGCTCCCGGAGGGCGGGGTACCCGCCGTTGACCTCCTCGGGCGTGTAGCGGTCTGGGTGGTCGGTGCGGAGGCCGACGTCGTGTTCCTCGGTCGCGTAGGTGATCCGCACCGCTCCGGCGGCGGCCCTCGCCCCTTCGGGCGTCTCGGCGACGGCCAGGGCCACGTACCAGCCGCGGTGCGGGACCCCGGTGCTCTGGAGGACCTGGAGGGTGGGGTCGTCCGAGGGGCCCAGGCGGGGGGCGTCGTACGGGGTGAGGACGGCCAGTACACCCGGAAGCGCCAGGCAGGGGCCGGTGTCCACGGCGGTGACGCGGCCGCGGGGCACGGTGGCGGGCACGGGCCAGGCGTAGGCGAGGTCGGACGGCGTGCGGTCGGTGGCGTAGCGCGCGGCGCCCGTGACCTTCTGGGGGCCCTCGGCCCGGACGGCGGGGGAACCGAGGGCGGCGGCAGGGCGGTCGGGACGGTCGGAAGGGTCTGGACGGTCGGGGCGCATTCCTGCTCCTACGGGGTGCGGGGGTGTCCGTCCTCCGCCCGCCGGGCGAGCGTGGCGAGTGCGTCGCACGCGAGGTTGCGGGCGAGCGCGATCTTGTAGGCGTTGTCGCGCAGCGGCCGGGCCCGGGCCAGTTCCGCTTCGACGGCCTCCCGCACGGCCTCGGCGGTCGGCTCGGCGCCGGTCAGCCGTTCCTCGGCCGTGGTGGCGCGCCAGGGCCGGTGGGCGAGGCCGCCGAAGGCGAGGGCGACCCGCCGCACGCGACGGGTCCCCGGGTCGAGGTCGAGTACGACGGCCACCGAAGCCAGCGCGAA
The DNA here is from genome assembly GCF_043201995.1 of Streptomyces sp. NPDC048258. Lineage (NCBI taxonomy): Bacteria > Bacillati > Actinomycetota > Actinomycetes > Kitasatosporales > Streptomycetaceae > Streptomyces > Streptomyces sp. NPDC048258. The sequence continues at coordinate 480,422 of NZ_JBICZH010000004.1, read as the reverse complement.
AGCGTAGGAGGCCCGCTCGCGGGCCTTGCGGTAGAGGGAGACGGCGCCCGGGGCCGGGACGGGCAGGAGGACGGCGGTGACGATCTCCCCGTCCCGGATGACCGTGTCCTGCTCGGGCCGCTCGCCCGGGAGTCGGTGGAAGGCGGTGGCGGGCACGGTCCGGGTGCCCGCTTCGCCGTACAGCTCGATGTCGGCGTCGAGCGCGGCGAGGGCCACGGCCATGTCCGAGGGGTGGGTGGCGACGCAGTGCTCGGAGTGTCCGAGTACGGCGTGATCGCGGTGGACCCCGTCGAGCGCGGCGCAGCCGGAACCCGGGTCGCGTTTGTTGCAGGCCGCGGACACGTCCTGGAAGTACGGGCACCGGGTGCGCTGCAGCAGGTTGCCCCCGGTGGTGGCGGCGTTGCGCAGTTGCGCCGACGCTCCGGCGAGCAGTGCCTGGGCGAGGGCCGGGTGGTGCGTGCGTACGAGGGGGTGTGCGGCCACGTCGCTGTTGCGGGCCGTGGCGCCGATACGGAGCGTCCCCGCGGGCAGCAGCTCGATGCCGGCCAGCGGCAGCCGGGAGAGGTCGACGAGGGCGCCGGGGCTCTCGACGCCCAGTTTCATGAGGTCCACGAGGTTGGTCCCGCCGGCGAGATAGCGGGAGCCGGGCAGCCGGGCGTGGGCGGCCGTCGCCTCCTGGAGGGTGGCCGCGCGCACGTAGGCGAAGGGTTTCACGCGATCACGTCCAGCACGGCGTCGACGATGCGGGGGTAGGCGCCGCAGCGGCAGAGGTTGCCGCTGAGCCGTTCCCTGATCTCCTCGGCGGTCAGCGCGACGGGGCGGCCGGGCCCGGCGAGGGCCTCGGCGGGTGTGACGTGCGAGGGGTGGCCGTTGGCGGCTTCCTCGATCGCCGCGACGGCGGAGCAGAGCTGGCCGGGCGTGCAGAAGCCGCACTGGAAGGCGTCCCGGTCGATGAACGCCCGCTGGAGCGGGTGCAGTGCACCGTCGGTGGCATCGGTGCCGTCGGGGTCGGCGAGTCCCTCCACCGTGGTGACGTGCGCGCCGTCCTGGGCCACCGCGAGCAGCAGGCAGCTGTTCACCCGCCGCCCGTCGACGAGCACGGTGCAGGCGCCGCACTGACCGTGGTCGCATCCCTTCTTCGCACCGGTCAGGCCGAGACGCACGCGCAGGGCGTCGAGCAGGGTGACGCGGTGGTCGAGCGGGAGGACGTGCTCCGTGCCGTTGACGCGGAGCGTGACGCGGGAGGCATGGGGCTCTGTCGCACTCGCCACCGTCGGCTCCCTCCGTGTCCGTTACCCCGTCGACTATGCCGTCGCGGACCCGATCGGCGGCGTGCCACGCGGAGAGGGTGCCGACCGCGGAGGCGATCTTCCATCGGTCGGCCCCGTCGGCACCCGCCCGGACAGGGCCTAGTGCTGTGACCGGCAAGGTTCACCGGGTCGCGACGCTCCCCCGGCTACCTCCCCCAGACTCCGTCCGGGGGACCCCCAGGGAGGTACCCCCAAGCACGGCACCTCGCCGCGTTGTCGGACCGCGCAAGTGCGTCCAGTACGAGCCGCGGCCCTCCGCCTTGCGATGCACCGCACCTGGGGGCACCTCCCAGCGGTAGCTGGGGGAGCCGCGCCCCGGCAAACCTTTCCGGCCACAGCACTAGCGGAGCGCGGCCAGGAGTTCGCGCTCGCGGGCGGCGCTCAGGCCCGCCCGGCGCGGTCGGTCCAGGCCCGCCTCCCGCTCCCAGCGCAGGGTGTCGGCCAGGAGCTCCGCCCGGGGGCGGTGGCGCAGACCGGCCTCGAGCGCCGCGGCGCCGGGGCGCGCGCTGAAGCCGCTCCATTCCGCGTCGGTCATCCACATCGCGAGCGACTCCCCGCCCATGAACTGGCCCACCTGCTGCCCGAGCAGCCACTCCGTGGCCGCCTCGACCACCGGTCCGGTGTGCCCGCCGATCTGCCGCGACAGGGCGACCCACTCCCCGAAGGGCACGACCGGGCCGACCGCGTCGTAGGTGCCGGTCGTCCGCTTCTCCGCGCAGTCGAGCAGCCAGGCCGCGAGGTCGCGTACGTCGACGGCCTGCGTCGCGACGTCCGGGGTGTCGGGCACCAGCAGCGGGGCCAGCGGTTCGCGGGCCGCGCGGCCGACCCAGTACCCGGTGCGACCGCTGTGGTCGCCGGGTCCGCCGATCAGTCCGGCCCGCGCGATGAGGAACCGGTCGCCCACCGCGGCCGTGGAGGCTTCCTCGCAGGCCACCTTGGCCTCGCCGTACAGCTCGCGGCCGACCTCGTCCCGCTCGGCCGCCGGCAGCAGTCCGGCCGTCTCATCCGCGCCCGGGGCCGCGTGGGAGGCGTACGCACTGATCGAGGACACGTACGACCAGTGGCCCGCCCGCGCGCCGAGCGCCGCCAGCGCCCCGCGGACGAAGCCGGGCTGCCAGGACACCTCGACCACGGCGTCCCAGTCCCGGCCCGCCAGGCCCTCGTACGCCGACGGGTCGCGCCGGTCGGCGGTGACCAGCCTCGCGCCCTCGGCGACGTCGCCGCTCTCCCCTCGGGCCAGGCAGGTCACCCGGTGTCCGCGTGCCCCTGCCTGCCGCGCGACCTCACGGCCCAACCATGCCGTACCGCCCAGTATCAAGATCTCCATCGGGCCACCGAAACACGGGCCGTGGGCAGCCGCCCACCGCTTCGCCGAGAGCGGAGGGCAGCGAGAAAGAAACGGCGCGCGGTCAGGCCGCCGACCCCGTGGTGATCACCAGCGGTGGTCTGGCCCGCTCCGCCGACCAGGTGCGGCTGTTCACGAGTTCCGGGTCCGCGAGGTCGACCGCCTCCTCCACCGACGGGCGGTGCTGGACCACGTCCCGGAAGCCGGTGCGCTCCAGCAGAGCGGGGACGACGGCGACGGGCCACGCGTGGTTGCGGACCTCCTGCCAGGATCCGTCCGTGCGCCGGAGCCGTACGGTGAGCGGCTCGCCCGGCCTGTACACCTCACCCGTCCCGCCGATGCGCAACGAGGCGTAGTCCATGCCGCCGCAGTCGGGATCGGTGGCGAGCAGCACGAACGGGGCGCCGGGCCGCAGCAGCCGGTGGACCTCGGTGAAGACCGCGAGCACCGCGTCCTCGGTCGGCAGCGAGGCGAGTACGTGGTTGCACATCACCGCGTCGGCGCAGCCGTCCGGCAGGCCTGTCGCCCGCCCGTTCTCGACCAGGTGGTACTCCGCCACGGCCGTGCCCGCACCGCGCGCCAGCGCGAGCATCTCGGGCGAGGTGTCCACCCCCACCACCCGCGCCCCCAACCGGCGGGCCGCCTGGTCGGCCACCTTGCCCGGCCCGCATCCGTAGTCCACCAGGACCTGGTCGGCACGGAGCCGGCGGGACAGGGCCCGGAAGACGAACGGATATCCGAGGAGCCAGTCCGTGGCCGCCTCCACCGCCGCGAAGGCCTGCGCGCCCTCGCGGCCGGACCAGGCGGCACCCGCTCCGACACCGGGTCGCCCGGCTTGCTCCGACGAGTCGCTCACAGCCTCACTATCGGCCCGCCACCGCCTCATCTCCACCTGCCACGCCGCCGCCCACGCCTACGCCTGCCCCCGCTCCGCCTCCGACACGAACGGCTGGAGGAAGCCTCCGATGAGCTGCTCCACCTCGGTGATCCGCTGCTCGTGCGTGTACAGCCGGTCCCGCTTGCCCGACTTGGCCTGAGTGTCCTCCCGGGCCTCCACGATGTTGCGCTGCACTATGCCGATGAGGTCCTGCAACTGGCCGTGCAGCGTCTCGCTGATCCCGCCCCACACGGCACGCAGATCGGCGGCCCGGCTGTCGGCGTACTGGCGCGCTGCCAGGTTCGCCGACTCCTTCACGTGGTCGGAGAACTCCTGCGCCACACGGGAGTGCACCTTGCCGTCGGCGAAGACGACCGCCCCGGTCGCCATGAGCGGTCCGATGGCCGCGCCGATGGCCACCGCGATGCCCACCGGGGGCATGGCCAGTCCGAGGCTGATCAGCCCGGCGGTGGCGGCCGCGGCCGTACCTCCCGCGAGCGCCGCGCCGGTGCCCGCGCCGATGGCCATGAGCGAGCTGGGGCGGAAGAGCAGCGGTACGTCGTCGCGGGTGCGCCGGCCGCTGCGGCCGTCGCCCTTCCCCGCGGCGATGGCGAGGGTGTAGAGGAGGTGGTTCTGGTCGCGGACGGACCGGGTGCCGGTGAGTTCGGAGCGGAGTTCGTCCAGGAGGTCGGCGTGCGCGCGGATCAGCGGTTCGATCTGGCGCAGTAAGTCCTCCTGCCGCGACTGGATGAGCTTGTCGAGGATCTGGGAGCAGAAGATCTGCATCCGGCGCTGGAGTTGGGCCGTGTACGCGTCCATCAGCTCGTGCTGGATGGCCACGCGGCCGCCTCGGGTGAGGGCCAGGCGGGCCCGCCGGATGCGCCCGCGCCGCGGGATGTGCCAGTCCGGGATCTCGCCGCTCAGCTTCGCCAGGAACGCGGCGAACTTCAGCTGCAGCTCGCCCTCGACGTCGAGGATCCTGCCGTTGACGATGTCCCGGATCGCGCTGGCGCTGGCGCGGAGTTGGTCCTGAGTGGCCTGGCTCCGGTCGAGCAGCTCGCGCAGTTCCGCCGTGGACCTCATCAGGATCGCGCCCTCGTCGTGCAGCCGCAGGCGCAGGTTCACGGCGTTGTGCCGCAGGAACTCGGCGAGCCGGACGAACTTCACCCGGGCCGCGTCCCGCATGCAGAAGACCTCCAGGGCGGCCTCCAGCTGACCGATCCCCGAGGCCCGCAGCCCGTCCTCGTCGTCGGCGATCCGGGACTTCAGGGCCTGGAGCGCGCTGACGAAGAACACGTTGGAGGTGGCGGGCGAGCCGGTGCCGCCGCTGAGCTCGGCCACCGCGTTGCGGCAGCGGCTCATCACCTCCGCCCGTTCCTCCTCCTCGATGCGGTCGAACTGGTTGACCACGAAGAAGATGTCGCGGTGGCCGAGCTTCTTGACGTGTTCGAGGTAGTTCTCGGTCTCGTGGAGGGTGAAGGGCCGTCCCGCGTCGGTGACGAAGACGACGGCGTCGACCTCCTCCAGGTACCGCAAGGTCACCAGCTCGCGGTCCGGGCTCTCGTTGATGCCCGCCGAGTCGACGATCTCCACGGACCGGCGCAGCAGCTCCAGCGGCTGCTCGACGACGGCCAGCGCGAACGAGGGGGCCCGCGGCGCCCCGTGCGCGTCGATCTGGAGGGAGACCTCTCGTTTGAACTCCTCCGTCGTGACGGCCGTCTCGCCGCCCCGCCGGTCCGCGTCCCGGTACAGCCAGGCCCGCTCGGTCTCGCCCCAGCGCAGGACCGTGGTGAACGCGGTGGCCGGGTTGGCCTTGGTGGGCAGCAGCTTCTTCCCCAGCAGGGCGTTGATCAGGGTGCTCTTGCCGCTGCTGAACTCGCCGAGGACCATGATCCGGAAGGTCTCGCGTTCGAAGACCGCCCCGTTGATGCCCAGCCCCAGTGCCTGCGCCCCGCCCTGCTCGCCGGGCGCGGTGACGACCTCCGCCGCCTCGTCGGCCACTTGCTGGAGTTGCTGGTAGTACGAGCGCAGCGTGCCTATGTTGTCGCTCCAGCCGCGGAAATGCGTGGCCGGCGATTCCCGGGCGGACGAGGACTGCCTGCTCTCGTGGTCCGTCTGGTGGTCCATCAGGCCCCTTCCAGGGGGGAGAGGTGTGCGTGCACGGACCGGCTCAGCGACCGCGCCGTGCTCTGGAGTGAACGCCAGTGTCCGATCGAGTCGGGCTGGGCGGCGACCGCCGTCGTGTGCAGCCGCCACCACTGTTCGTCGCGGTCCCGCGCCTGGCTCAGCAGGCGCTCGTACACCTGGCCGATCCGTGCGTCCGTACGGGCCACTTGTTCGGTGAAGGCCGCTTCGACGATCCGCTCCAGGTCGTCGATGGTGCGCTCGCGCCGCTCCGCCTGGCCGTGTTCGAGCGCCTCCGTCACCAGTGCCGTGCCGGCCGCGCCGGCGATCTGCGCGACGACCTCGGTGGAGACGGGTGTCAGCACGCTCTCGATGGCGGTGCCGACGAACTCCGGCAGCCAGGAGGAGTCCCAGCCGGTCGCGTTCTGCGACTCCGCGGCCGCCGCCGTGCCCGCGACCCCGGGCAGCGCCGCCGTCGGCACGACCCGCTGGGCGCTCGGGGCGGCCAGGCCCTGGAACAGCTCCTCGCCGGGCCGGTTGCGCAGCAGGACGTCGCGCAGCCGGCCGGTGTCCTGTTCGAGCACCCGGTCGACGGTCACGGTGATCCAGGATTCGAAGTGCTGCAGGGCCTCCGCGGTGTACGGGATCGTGTGCAGCCGGATGAAGTGCTGTTCCTCGGGGGTCTCCAGCATCTGGGAGAACCGCGCGGCGAGTTCGCGCGCCGCGGCTGCGCGGCGCCTGCGCGCCTCCGCGGCGATCGTCGTCACGAGCGCGGCCCGCCACTCCCCCACGTCGGCGCTGAGCACGATCCAGTGGAAGCGGGCGCTCTCGTGCGCCATGTGCCAGATCTGCGCGGCGCGGGCCCTGACCGGGTCGGTCCAGTGCGCGTCCGCCAGCGCCCGGCCGGCGGCCTCCGCCACCAGGTCGCAGGTGGCCGCGAGCAGGTACAGCCGGCGGATCGTCCGCATCGCGCGGCGCAGTCGGACGCCGGCCAGCCGCGCCAGTGCCGAGCGCAGCTGGTCGATCCCGTCCAGGGCCCCCTCGGCCCCGGGTGTCGTGCCGGGCGTGCCGGAAGTGCCGGGCGTGCGTACCGGTCCGGGCAGCACCAGCGCCTCGGGGGCCAGCCTCCCCACGAGGTGGTTGACCCGCCGCAGGATCTCGGCCGCCTCGTCCTCGACCTCGGAGAGCTTGGTGACGACGATCGCGAGCGGCGGCGTGTGCGGGGCGGCGGCCAGTGCCTTGATCCGGGCCTGTTCGGTGGCGAGCATCGCCCGGCGCGCCTCGGTCACGACGACCACCACGTCGCAGTCGGCCACGATCCTGGCGAGGGCGGCGCTGTCGGGCTGCCGTACGCCGGACCAGCCCTCCCAGCCCGGCGTGTCCACGAGTTCCACGCCGACCCGGGCCGGCCAGGAATCGGCCGGCACCCGGAGGCGTACGGTACGGGGCTCCGCCGGTGCGGCGTCCGCGCGGTCGGCCTCCTCGGGACCGGCGGCACCGGTCGGGCGTACGACGACGGGCGGCCCGTTCGTCGGGTGGACGGACACCGGCAGGCAGTCCGTGCCGATCAGTTCGTTGACGAGGCGTGACTTGCCGACGTTGCTGCCGCCTATGACGCAGATGCGGGCCAGTGGTGATTCGGACCGGCGGGCGGCGCGGCGGATCAGCGAGGCCGCCGAATCCGCCCCGGCCCGGTCCGCGAGCAGGGCCACCTGTTCCGCCAGTTCGCCCTGCGACAGATCCCGCGCGTGCATCCCCGTACCGCCCACGGCGCCGCCACCCCACCCCGTCCACACCGACCCGGCGCGACCATGATGCCAACGGACGGCATCCGGCGCCGCCTATTCGGCGTTCCCGGATCAGGTGGTCGGATGCAGACGGGACGGGGAGAGGGGTGAACTCTGCGGCCGCGCCTCGTCGGTGGCCAGGGCGCTGCCCTCCAGCCAGGTCCGCCAGTCCATGTTCCAGTCGCCGAAACCGTTGTCGAAGGGAGCCATCTTCGGGCCGCCGCTGTTGACCACTTCGACGATGTCCCCTACGCGCACCGTGTCGAAGAACCACGCGGCGTCCTCGGTGCTCATGCCCGTACAGCCGTGGCTGACGTTCTCCTCGCCCTGCGCCTCGACCGACCAGGGCGCGGCGTGGATGTACTCGCCGCTCCACGTCACGCGCGTCGCGTAGAGCACGGGCAGGTCGTAGAACTCCTTGGTGCCGCGCTTGATGCCGACGGTGTCCCCGCGCATCCGGACCTTGGGTTCCTTGCGGAGCACCACCTTGATGCCGGCGCGCGTCCTGAAGCCGGCCTTTCCGGTGGTGACCGGGATCGTCCTGATGATCCGTCCGTTGCGGCGTACGGTCATCTCGTGGGCGGCGGCGTCGGTCACGGCCTCGATCCGGTCCCCGATGGTGAACTCCAGCGGCTCGGAGGGGCCGCCGTAGCCGAGGTCGCCGACCTCGACCCCGTCGAGACCGCTGCGCACGCGGACCACGGTGTGGGCGGGCCAGTACGTACGCGGCCGGTAGTGCAGAGTCGATGCGTCGACCCAGTGCCAGGCACCCTCGACGTGGGGCTCCGAGGTCACCTGCAGCGCCTGCTCGACCCGGGCGCGGGCCAGCGGGTCGTCGGCGGGCACCGGCCGGCTGAGGTCCGCCGTGACGATCTCCCCCGCGCCGTACGTGCCGGGGCGGGGCCCGAACCCGGCCGTCAGGCGGCCCCCGTCCGCGGGCGGCGCGGTACGGAACGCCATGGTCACCCCGACCGGTGTGCCGGCCGCGTCCTGGGCGCCGACCTGCACGGTGTACGTCTCCCCCGCCCGCAGCGGCTCGGTGTTCATCCAGTGCCCGCCGGCCGCGCCGAGTTCGCCGGCCAGGTGGCGGCCCCGACCGTCGGTCACGGTCACGTCGGTGAGCCGTCCCGGGTCCGCGAGGGCGATCTCCAGCGGCGCGCCGGCGTCCGTGGGCAGCGCGTCCGCGCCGGCCGCGCGCGACGCGTCGCCGAGGGCCGGCATCCGCAGCAGGAATCCCGTGCCGCGGGAGGTGGCCTGTACCCGCTGCTCCCGCCAGCCGCCGCACAGGCCCGGCCGGAAGGTGCGGACGGCGCACCGTCCCGCGGCCGCCGCGACGCCCTCGTCCACCGCCCGGCCGACCAGCAGGGTGACCGCCGCGTCCTTCGGCCGGCTGCCCGCCGTGGACTCCGCGGTGTCCGCGTCGTGCGCCCGGCCCGGCGCCGCGGCGACCACCAGCATGGCCCCCGTCACAGCGGCCACCACGCCCCACGCCTTGGTCGGTTGCTTGCCTCGCGTCTGTGACATGGCCACACAGCCCTCCCAGATCTCACACGGCCGGATGGCAGCATCAAAACGATCGGGAGCCAAAATGATGATCATGAACTCGGCTCTGCGGCCGAACGGGCACCCCAAGAGAACTCGTACGGAGCACAGTTCGGGCTCCGGACCCGTCCCCGCGGCGTCCGGGAGCCTTGCGTAGCATCCGGGCATGTCCTCTCCTCACGACCAGATCCGGCTCCGATTCCAGCTCCAGCTCCTGCGCTCCGACCACGCCGAGGCCCTGCTCGCCTTCGAGCGGGACAACCGGGCCTACTTCGCCGCGTCGGTGCCCGACCGCGGCGACGGGTACTTCGCCGACTTCGACGCGCGCCACCGTGCGCTGCTGGCCGAGCAGGACACGGGGGCGTGCCTCTTCCACGTCCTCGTGGGCGGCGCCGGCGAGATACTGGGACGCGTCAACCTGGTCGACGTGGCGAACGGTTCGGCCGAGCTCGGCTACCGGATCGCCGAGCAGGCCGCCGGCCGGGGACTGGCCACCTCGGCCGTCCGCGAGATCTGCGCCCTGGCCGGTGCGGAGTACGGCCTGACCACGCTGACGGCCGTCACCACGCTCGACAACGCCGGCTCGCGCGCCGTACTGGCCCGTACGGGGTTCACGGCGGCCGGTGAGACGGAGGTGGACGGCCGCCCGGGCCTCCGTTTTGTACGGAACCTGTAGGAGCGGGACCATGGGGGCATGGAGGCGTCCCTGAGCGATGTCAGCACGCCGGCGCGGGTGGCGGACCCCGGTGAGGGCCTCAGCCACGAGGAGCTGGCGCTCGCGGCCCGCAACCACGGCCTTCCGCTGGAGGCCCTGCGCTACGAGGTCACCCCGGCGGGCCTGCACTACGTGCTGGTGCACTACGACATCCCCGCCGCGGACGCCGACGACTGGCGCCTCGTCGTCGGCGGCCGGGTCCGTACGCCGCTGACCCTCACCCCGGCGTCGCTCGCCGCGCTCCCCGCCGTGACCCGGCGGGTCACCATGGAGTGCGCGGGCAACGGCCGGGCCCGGCTGTCCCCGCGCCCGGTCAGCCAGCCCTGGCTGGTCGAGGCGGTGGGCACCGCCGACTGGACGGGCGTGCCGCTCCGGGCCGTCCTCGCCGAGGCCGGTGTGGAGCGGGACGCCGTCGAGGCCGTCTTCACGGGCGCCGACCACGGTGTGGAGCGCGGGGTCGAGCAGGACTACCGGCGCAGCCTGCCGCTGCCGGTCGCCACCGGGGACGATCCGGAGGTGCTGATCGCCTACGCCATGAACGGCCTGCCGCTACCGCCTCAGCACGGGTACCCCCTGCGCCTGGTCGTCCCCGGCTGGTACGGGATGGCGCACGTGAAGTGGCTGCGGGAGATCACCCTGGTCGACGCCCCGTTCACGGGATTCCAGCAGTCCGTCGCGTACCGCTTCCGGCAGGATCCGGACGACCCGGGCGAACCTGTGACCCGGATCGCCCCGCGCGCCCTGATGGTCCCGCCGGGATTCCCGGACTTCATGTCGCGCGTCCGCGTCGTGCCCGCCGGGCCCGTACGGCTGGAGGGGCGCGCCTGGTCGGGATACGGGCCGGTGGCCCGGGTGGAGGTGAGCGCCGACGGCGGCGGTTCCTGGAGCGAGGCCGATCTGGCGCCGCCGGGCGCGCACCGGTGGGCCTGGCAGGCCTGGCACGGCACCTGGACCGCCACGCCCGGCAGCCACACCCTCATCGCCCGCGCCACGGACGCCGAAGGCCGCACCCAGCCGCTGGAACAGCCCTGGAACCGCGGCGGCTTCGGCAACAACCTCGTCCAGCAGGTCCCCGTCCTGTGCCGCTGACCGCCCCGTCAGCGGGGCGGGTGCTCAGCGGGGCGGATTCGCGCGGAGCAGCAGCGTGAGGAAGCCCCATGACTCCCGGTAGACGCCCAGCCATTCCCGCCGGTGGAGCGCGGACGCGGCCAGGGCGTCGGCGGCGGCGGGATCCTCGGGGTGGTCCAGCGCCCAGGCGGCCAGTGAGCCGGTCCAGGACCACTCGTAGGCGTCGAGTTCCTCGCGGCTGCTGATGTGGCCGAAGACCGGCGTCCAGCCGGCTGCGGTGACGTCGTCCAGCGTGGCCGCCAGATCGGCGAAGTCGCCCAGCGTCTCCACCGCTTCGGCGGAGGGTGTCTGCTGCCAGTAGCCGTCGCCGATCAGTATGTGCCCGCCTGGGGCGAGGTGCTTCCCGGCGGCTTCCAGCGTGGGCAGCAGGCCGCCGAAGGCGTGGGCGGCGCCGACGCTCAGGACGAGGTCGAAGGGGTCCGCGGAGGCGTACTCCCCGGCCGGTCCGTGGTGGAGCGACAGGCGGTCCGCCACGGCGAGCCGGTCGGCGGCGGACCGGGCGCGGTCGAGGGCCGGCTCCGAGATGTCGACACCGTGGGCGTGGACGCCCTCGTGCATGCCGAGGCAGCGCAGCAGCCACTCACCGCCGCCGCAGCCGAGGTCGAGGACCCGTTCGTCACCGCGCGGCAGGCCGCGCTCCAGCAGACCGTGCACCGCGCGGTCCGACAGCGGTGCGGCGATGGGGTGGTGGGTATGGGCCAGAAGAGACATCAGTTCACGATTCACTGCGGCATGCTGTCAGCCGTGCGCGGACGGCGCACCCGCTTTTCGATCACAGGGCCCGGCGCATGCAGACCCGGGGCCACCGGTCCAGGCCGTGCCGCGCCTCCTGTTCGCGGATCTCCCGCAGACCGGGCGTGAGCCCGCCCTCGTCCAGCAGCCGGAAGCCGCAGCGCTCGTAGTACGGGGCGTTCCACGGGACCTCGGTGAAGGTGGTGAGGGTCAGCGCGGGCAGGCCGTCGCGCGCGGCCCGGTCCGCCAAGTGGTCCAGCAGGGACCGACCGACACCGCGGCGCGCGCTGTCCGGGTGCACCGACACCTGCTCGACGTGGAGGCCGCCGTCGACGCGGTCGGCGATCAGGTACGCGACGGGGGCGTCGGAGTCGTCGGCGGCGACCCAGGCCAGCCCGGCCCGCTGGTAGCGGGCGAGCTCATCGAGCGGGAGCGGCTCGTCGTCGGCGATCTCCGGCATGCCGATGTCCCGGAAGCACAGCCCGGCCGCCCTCTCGATGTCCTGGAGGAGGGGCAGTTCGTCGAGGCGTGCTGCTCGTATGCGCATGGACGCATTGTCGCGGCCCGGCCGGGCGGTGACATCCTATTTGGGCCGCCCCGTGCCGGGGGTGGTCGGCTGCGGGCCCGCAGTGCCGTAGGGTGAGGTCTACCGACGCGGGGTGGAGCAGCTCGGTAGCTCGCTGGGCTCATAACCCAGAGGTCGCAGGTTCAAATCCTGTCCCCGCTACTGAATGGCGAAGGGCCCGGATCCTCACGGATCCGGGCCCTTCGCCATTCAGTGCCGGTCCAGTACGGCGTTCAGGGCGTCCATGACGTAGCCGCGCCAGCCGCCGCCCATGATCTTGCGAGCCGTCATCTGCGCGGGGTCGTCCGGGTCGAAGCCCTCGTGGACGAGGAAGAGCCTGGTGCCGCGGCCCTCCGGTTCGAGCGTCCACGTGATGGTCCAGTCGGCCGCGTTGGCGGCGGAGGCGTCGGTCCAGCGGACCGAGAGCATCCGCCCGGTCTCGTAGGCGAGCACCTCGGCCGCCGTCGTACCGGAGTAGCCCGTGTTCGGGCGGGGCAGCGAGGTCATCGTGTAGCGGTGGCCGACTTCCAGGCGGAAGTCCGACGGCATGAGCCACTGGGCGATCAGCTCGGGCTCGGTGAGGGCGCGCCAGACCTTGGCCGGCGGGTGCGGCAGGAACCGGTCGACCCGGACCGTGGTGAGGTCTTCGTCGAAGTCCTGGTCGGAGGCTGAGGTCATGTCTCATCGTCGGGCATGCGCTCGAGGAGCTCGCCCAGGCCCTTGAACCTGTCGCGCCAGAACCGCTCGTACGGATGCAGCCAGTCCTGCACATCGGCCAGGGGCGCGGCCTCGAGGCGGTAGATGCGCTGCCGGCCGGCCCGCTCCTCCGACACGAGCCCGGCCTCCCGCAGCACCTTCAGGTGTTCCGAGAGGCTGGGGCGGCGCATGTCGAAGTGGTCGGCGAGGGACTGGACGGGCTGCGGGCCGCGCTCGCGCAGCAGGCGCAGGACTTCACGGCGGGTGCCGTTGGCGAGAGCGGCGAACACACGGTCCTCGGCGACACCCGTCGTGACCATGGCGCTAGAAGCCTTCCTTCTCCGTGAGCAGCATCAGGGCGTTGCCGTCGAGGTCACGGAAGCCGGCCGTCCGCCCCCAGGGGGCCTCGTCCGGACCGTTCACCTCGACACCGGCCGCCGCGAGCCGCGCGCAGTCGGCGTCGACATCGGCCGTGACCAACATGATCCCCCGGGCGGAGCCGGGCGTGAAATCGCCCATCCCCGGGCCGGAGAGCGTGAAGACGGTCTGCGCGCCACGCGGTGCGACCTGGAGCCAGCGCATGGGACCGACCTGGCGGTCCGCGCGGACCTCGAAGCCGAGTACGTCGGTGTAGAAGGCGAGGGCCCGGTCCTGGTCGGCGACGGGGAGGGTGACGAAGGATGCGTGCGTGATGTTCATGCCCCCACGATAGGTAGGCAATTACCTACGTGTCAAACGTAGGGAGTTTCCTACCTATGACCGGCGGCAGCCCGTCGTTATGATCACCGGCGGCAGGGCCGTAGCGCAGAGGTCGTCGCACCTGGCCTGCACAGCCGGAGGACGTCGGTTCGAATCCGACCGGCCCTGCCACCCTCCCGCGCCCCACTCCCGCCCCGCTCCCGCCTCGGATGGTGATGACCTGTGAGCAGAAAACCGCTGGTGGGCGGGCTCCCCGTCGAGGAGGTCGCCCTGTGGCACCGGGTGCGGCGCTTCGCCGTGCCGCGCTGGATGATCGAGGGCGCGACCGAGGCCCGGCTGGCCGGTGACTGGCGCGCGGCCTGCGCGGTCGCGGCCGTGGACGTCGCCCTCGACCTGGCGTGGATCGGGGCGCGGCACGGCGCCGCCGTACGGGACTCGGTCGCGGGCGACCTCGCGCACCTGGCGCCCGACCTGCTGCGCTGGCACCTGCCCCGGATGCTCGCGGCGGGCACGATGCTGGCTCCGCGCCGGGTGGTCCTCCTCGCCCGCCACGGCGGCGGCAGGCGCTGGTTCCGAGCGGATGCGCAGGCGTCGTACCTGGTCGCCCGCACCCCTGGCGCGTGGGACGCTCCGCAGCGGCTGGTCCTGGACTTCCTCGCCGCCGACCACCCCGACCTGCGGCCCGACTACCTCGTGGAGGACTGGACCGCGGCCCGCCACTTCTGGGACGCCCGGCACGCCCCGGAGCTCCGCGCCTGGTGCGGGGGCGGCGGGCAACGGCTCCCGTTCTTCCGCACGGACGGCACTCCGCTCGAGCCCCGGGAGCTGCCCGACACCGACCCCGGCTCCAGCGATCAGGCCGCGCGGGAGGAGTGGATCGCCGTCCTCCAGGCCCGCGGGGACGTCGTGGGCGCCTTCGCGGCCGCGGGTGTGGACGTCGATCCGACCGCCGTGCCGCTCAACTCCGGCTGGGGCCCCGGGCAGCCGGAAGCCGCCATCGCGGCGCTCCCCCTGGACCTGCCCCGGACCGTCCGGGAAGTACGGCGTCTGCTCGCGGCGGGGGTCGCCGACCGGTTCCGGATACCGGGTGCGTACCGCGGCGACGTCCTGCTCGAACCGGTCGGCCGCGGCCCGCACGCCGCTCTCCGGGCCCGCGCCGAGGGGCCGCACCGGAACGCCGGACTGTCCACGATCCCGGGGATCGTGTGGCGGCGGCTGCCCGACCTCCAGGTGGTCCGCAGCGGGCGCCTCGCGCCGCAAGAGCTCCACCCGCTGGTGGCGGCCGCCCTCTTCCCGGCATCGGGCCCGGCCTGCGGGCCGCCCGGCCCGCCCGCCGTCCTGGAGCCGGTGCGGGTCAGATGCCAGGGCGAGTGGCACGTGGTCGGCTTCCGCGACGGGGAGCTCCGCCTCCCGCACAGTGCGCGGGAGCAGCAGCGCGAGCAGGCCATGCTGGCCTTCGGCGGCGCCGTCTCCGGTTGCTTCGCCGTACAGCGCGCGTGGACCTCGGGGCGCGGGCGGCTGCCGCGCGCCCTGCGACCGCTCCGGCGGGAAGTGTTCGAGCGGGCACGGCACGGCGACACCCCCGGGATCGCCGCCCTGCTGGCCGCCGGACTGGACCCCGCCGTCCGGGACAACGAGACCGGGCAGAGCCTTCAGGACGTGCTGTGCCGGTTCGGCCCCGAGGCAGGCTGACGCCGCCGGGAGGAGGATGGGAAAGGGACCCTGCGACGGACAGGAGTGATCATGTTCCAGGACACCAAGGCATTCAGCGGGTTCTCGGTGGACGACGTCAAAAAGGCCAAGGAGTTCTACGGCGGGATCCTCGGCCTGCGGGTCTCGGAGGAGCACGGCATGCTCTTCCTGCACCTCGGGGGCGGCGGGAACGTTCTGCTGTATCCCAAGGACGACCACCGGGCGGCGGACTTCACCGTCCTCAACTTCCCGGTGGCCGATGTCGAGAAGACCGTCGACGACCTCACGGCGGTCGGCGTGACCTTCGAGCGCTATCCGGGCTTCGACCACGACGCCAAGGGCATCGTCAGGGAGCAGGGGGAAGGCATGCCGTCGATCGCCTGGTTCAAGGACCCCGCGGGCAACGTGCTGTCCGTGCTCGACGAGTCGCCCTGAACTACGGCGGAGCGGCCGCGAGGAGGGACTCCGCGACCGAGGTGCGGGCGTAGAGCACCGAGCGCCCCGCCCGGTGGGCGGTGACCAGGCCCGCGGCGCGCAGCGCCGTGAGGTGCTGGGACACCCCGGCCGCGGAGAGCCCCGTACGGTGCGCCAGTTCGGTGGTGGAGGCCGGGTTCTCCAGTTCGGTCAGCAGTACGGTCCTGGAGCGGCCGAGTACGGCGGCGACGGCGTCGGTCCTGGCGACGGGCCGGGGTTCCCACAGGGTGCCGACCCCGCGCGCCGGGTAGGCGAGCTGGGGAGGCTCCGGCAGGCTCACCCGGGTGAGCACGCCGGGTCCGGTGAACGCCGACGGGATGAGCAACAGCCCCGCCCCCGCGGTCTTGCGGGACATGGCCCACCGGCGGCGGATCAGCCGGAGTTCGTCGGCGTCCCAGCTCAACGAGGGGTGCAGGTCCTTGAACAGGCCGGCCGTGCCGTACTCGGCGACCTGCCGGGCCCGGTGGAAGAGGTCGGCGTCGAGCACCGACCGGATGCGCGCCCAGTACGGGGCGAGCGCCAACTCCCAGTACGTCTCGATCTCTTCCACGACCCGGGGCAGGCGGGCCTCCGGGTCGGCGTACAGGCTCCGCGACCTGGGTCCCTGACGTCCCTGGTCGCGGCCCAGGCGATCGAGGTCGTGTCGGACCCGGGCGGCGGGAGCGACCAGGATCCCGGCCAGCTCGCCCGCCAGCGTGGGAGCCGGACCGGCGGGGGCCGGGTTGAGGAAGTCGGCGACGTAGCCCGAGGGCGGGATCAGTTCGGCGAGCCAGCCCCGGTCGAGGCCGGCGGCCGCCAGCCTGGGCCGGACCTGCTCGGCCCAGGTCCGGTGCACGGGATGGGCGGAGCCGGAGCTCAGCAGCCGGAAGCTGGTCCCGACCTCCCACATCGGCGAGACGGCGAACCGCGTCTGGGCCAGGTCGCTCGCCGAGAAGGCCAACTCCTGCAGGGCGACCACCTCATGAGGATTCGGTTGGAGCTGAATCAATGGTGGCGAGCCTACCTCGCGGCGATCATTCCGGCATGACCTCAGAGACGATCACCGCAGCGGCATCGGGTCGTTGGAAGCTCGGCGACCTGGAGATCAACCGGATGGGATTCGGGACGATGCGCCTGCCGCAGAAGGGCGAGGCGTTCAGGACCGACGCCGAGCCGAGCGACCGCGGCCGGGCCATCGGCGTACTGCGCCGCGCCGTCGAACTCGGCGTGAACCACATCGACACCGCCGCCTTCTACTTCTCCCCGCTGCGCTCCGCCAACGAACTGATCAACCGGGCCCTGGCTCCCTACCCGGACGACCTCGTCATCACCACCAAGGTCGGGCCGGCCCGGGACCCGTCCGGCGAGTGGGCGGCCCACGCCGCCACCCCGGAGCAACTGCGCGGCCAGGTCGAGGAGAACCTGCGCCAGCTCGGCCGCGACCACCTCGACGTGGTGAACCTGCGCGTCCTCGGAACCGCTTCGATCGCCGAACGCTTCGGCGCGCTGGCGCGGCTGCGCGAGGCCGGGCTCATCCGCCACCTGGGCATCTCCAACGTCACTCCCGAACACCTCGAAGAGGCGAGGGCCATCGCGCCCGTGGTGTGCGTACAGAACCCGTACGGCCTCGGCGTGCGGCCCGAGCAGGACGAGTTCGTGCGTACCTGCGGTGAGCTGGGCGTGGCGTTCGTTCCCTTCTACTCGATCGCGGGCTCCGGAGGCCAGGCGGGCGTGACCGCCCCCGACAGCGAGGAGGTGCTCGCGGTGGCGCGGGCGCACGGGGCGAGCGCGGCGCAGGTGCGCATCGCGTGGACGCTGCACCGCGGTCCGCACGTACTGACCATTCCCGGCACCGGCAACCCGGATCACCTGGCCGCCAACGTGGCCGCGGGTGCGCTGCGCCTCTCCGAGGCGGAACTGTCCGTCCTGGAGCGGCTCCACCGGGGCGCGCTGTAGCCCCCACGGTCTGCCGGGAAAAGCGAGAGCCGCCGCCCGGACGCGTATCCGGGCGGCCTGCCTGTGACGGCACTCCGAGGGTGGGGGCCGCGAACGGCCGCGCACCGGGCCCATCCGCCGCGCCGCTGGCCACCACGGTCGCCGTCACCTTCCTCAGCGGACGCTGGCCCGGCTGAGCGATCACGGCATAGAGTCCGCGTGTGGACAGACACATATCCTTCGAGCGCCTGCACAACTACCGTGATCTGGGCGGCTATCCGACCGCGGACGGCGGGCACACGGTGCGGTGGGGGCGGCTGTTCCGCTCCGACTCCCTGGGCAAGCTGCGGGGCCCGGACTGGGAACGCTTCCTGGAACTCGGGGTCGAGGCGGTCATCGACCTGCGGTACTCCTGGGAGATCGACGCGAAGGGGCGGGTGCCCGAGCACCCGTCACTCTCCTATCACCACCTGAGCATCGAGCACCGGCCCTACGATCAGCCGTCCCTCGGCCCGGAGGTCGAGACCGGGCCGTACCTCGCCGAGCGGTACGTGGAGGTCGCCCACGACGGCGTCGTGGAACTGCGCGCGGCCCTTGAGGTGATCGCCGGCCAGGACGGGCCGGTGGCCTTCCACTGCGCGTCGGGCAAGGACCGCACCGGCCTGCTGGCGGCTCTGGTCCTGGCCCTGCTGGGGGTACCCGAGGACGTCATCGTCGAGGACTTCGCCCTCACCGGGCTCGCGACCGACCGGCTGCTCGCGGACTGGCGGGCCGACCACCCCGGCCAGGAGCCCGCCTGGCCGGGATACGGCCGGGCGCCCGCCGAGGTGATGAGCCTGTTCCTGGCGGCCCTGACCCGCGACCACGGGTCGGTACGGGACTACGCGGCAGATCTGCTCGGCGTGGACGACACCCTCGTCGCCGCCCTGCGCGAGAACCTGCTCGAACCCGCCCGGCAGACCACGGCCGACACGACCTAGAGGAGGCCGTGGTCGCGGGCGTAGATGGCGGCGTGCGTGCGGTCGCGCAGGCCCAGGCGGGACAGCATCCGGGAGATGTGGTTCTTGACCGTGCCCTCGCTGAGGAAGAGGCGGCCCGCGATCTCGCGGTTGGTCGAACCCGTGGCGATCAGGCGCAGTACGTCGGTCTCGCGCGCGGTCAGGACTTCGGGCCCCGGACCTTCCGGGACGTGTGGCGCGGGCTCCGGGGACACCGGCCGGACGTGGCCGGCGGCCAGGCGGCGGGCCACCGCCGGGTCGAGCTGTGCCACTCCGGCGTGTGCCAGGCGTACGGCCGCGGCCAGTTCGGCCGAGGGCAGGTTCTTGAGGAGGTAGCCGACGGCGCCCGCCGCCAGCGCCTGGACCACGTACGCGTCGTCGTCGAAGGTCGTCAGCATGATCACCCGGCAGTCGGGGGCGCGCCCGGCCAGTACGCCGACGGCGGTGACCCCGTCCATGACGGGCATCCTGACGTCCATGAGGACCACGTCGGGACGGTCGGCGACCGCCGCCTCGACGGCCTGGAGGCCGTCCGGGACGGCGCCGACGACGGTGATTCCGGGCTGGATGGCGAGCAGGGAGGCGATTCCCTCGCGTACGAGTTCCTGATCGTCGACGACCAGGACCCGCACCGGTTCCGCCGTCATCGGACCGCCTCCTGTCCGGGCGCGGCGGCTGGTTCGGCGGTGCGGGGCACCGTCACGGTCAGCACGGTGCCGCGGCCAGCTGCGGCTTCGACCTGGACCCGGCCGCCGAGGAGGGCGAGCCGTTCGCGCATCGCGCGGAGGCCGAATCCGCTCCGGCGCGTACTGCTGTCGGCGGGGAAGCCGCGCCCGTCGTCGGCGACGACCAGCCGGGCCTCGTGGTCCCCGTACACCGCCGACAGCTCGACGCGGGTGGCGTCGGCGTGCCGGCGCGCGTTCGTGATTCCCTCCTGGGCCGCGCGGTACAGGGCCGTGAGTGCCTCGGCGCGGTAGCCGTGCTCGTCTCCGGCGAGGCTGAGCGTGACCGAGGGCGGCCCGCCGTCCACGTGGTGCACCAGGTCGGCGAGGGCCGTGGACAGTGAGAAGGGTTCGTCCTCGTCGCGCATCGCCCTGACGGACTGTCGGACTTCGTCGAGGGCGCGGTTCGCGGACCGGCGGGCGTCGGCGACGGCCTGCCGCGCGACGTCGGTGTCCGTGGTCTGGAAGGCGGAGGCCTTCTCCAGCTGGATGGCTATCGCCGTGAGGTGGTGGCCGAGGCCGTCGTGGAACTCGCGGGCGAGCCTGTTGCGTTCCCGCGCCGTGGAGAGCTGGGCGACGCGGGCGGCGTACTCGGTCAGCTGCGTGTGCGAGTCGCGCAGTTCCTCCAGGGTGTGTTCGAGCCGCAGGCGTGCCTCCTGCTCGCCCATGGCCACCGCGGCCGTCGAGACGGCCAGTACGAGGCCGAGCCCGGACATCAGCAGGTCGGTGACGGTGCCGGGCCGGAAGTACCACTCGGGGACCCACAGGGTGTTCCCCGCCAGGATCACCGCGACGCACGCCACGCCGAGGGCGACCGCGGCCCGGCGGCCGAAGGCGAAGTACGCGGTCAGCGGCACCAGCACGAACAGCGCCCGCGACACACCGGACGGGTCCAGGCCCGCGGCGGCGGCGAAGAGCGCGAGACGGGCGAGGAGCAGCACCAGGGCCGGGCGGACCGGCGTACGCCGCGGGTAGCGGCGCCGCTCGCCCCCGTCGAGGGCGGCGAGGAGCGCCAGACAGGCGGTGAATCCGCCGAGCACGGGCAGTTCGGCGGGGCCGGGCGCCACGGCGCCCGCGTAGAGCCCGCCGGCCAGGACGACCCCGTAGACGAGGGGCGGCAGCCACGGCAGCGGGCGCGGGGGCCCGCCGGACGGGGTCGGCGGCGCGGTCATGAGGTCCCTCTCGTGGGGTGCGGACTGCGCCGAACGATACGCGCGGACGGGGCAGCGCGACCGCTGTCGGGGGAGGTCGTGACGGACCTTGGCCGAAGGTCATGTGCCGTTCGGACGGGCGTGCCGGGGCGGTGTGGCCGCTCGGCATCTGGGGCCCGCCGCCCGGGTCTTCCTAGCCTCGGGGGGCCGGACCGCGGGACTTCGGCTCCCCGCAAACCGATCCAGATGAATCCACATGAGCGGACAGGAATGCCTCTGATGAGAACGGTACGACCGGTCGCCGCCGTCGCCGCGGCGCTGTTGGCCGCGACGCTGGCCCCGACCAGTGCGAGCGCGACGCCCGGGTCCTCCTCGTGCACGGTGCGGGTCCCGGGCGCCGAGCGTGTGACCGGTGCCTGCCTGGCCGACCTGACCACGGCCGGGACGGTGGCCTCCGGGCACACCGACCCGGCCGACTGGGCCGGGCTCGAAGCGCCCGGCACGGTCAACCCGTCGGGGGTCGAGGGGATACAGCTCGACGGCTACTTCCCCGACTCCTCGACCACCAACACCAACCACGGCTGGAACCACGACAGTCAGTTCGTGATCCGGCTCCCCGACCACTGGAACGGCGGTCTGGTCGTCGCCGGTCCGCCCGGGGTGCGCGAGCAGTACGCCAACGACCGCCTGATCTCGGACCACGTGCTCGCGCGGGGCTACGCGTACGCGGCCACCGACAAGGGGAACACAGGTGCGCAGATCTACACGGACGGGCGGCGCCCAGGCGACGCCGTCGCCGAATGGCACGACCGGGTGGCCCAGTTGACGGTGGCCGCCAAGCGCACCGTCTCGCGGCACTACGGCCGGTTGCCGTCCGCCACCTACGTGGCGGGCGCCTCGGCCGGCGGCTACCTGGTGCGGTGGCAGCTGGAGAACCGTCCCGAGCTGTACACGGGCGGAATCGAGCTGCACGGCCTGCTGTTCACGCCCGACAGCCCCAACATCCTGGACACCGCTCCCGCCGCGCTGCGCGCCTATCCGCGCTATCGCGCCGGGGAACCGGGCGCCTTCGAGGAGATGGTGGCCGCCGGGTATCCGGCCGCGTCCGAGCCGATGTGGGAGTTCCACTACAAGAACCAGTGGGATTCGCTCCAGCGCGTCATGCGCGAGGAGATCGACCCGGGGTACGACGGCGACCGGGAGGCCGGAACTCCCTTCTGCCCGGCGGATGTTCAGCAGGGCTGCGACACGGACTACGTCTACGCCGACCGGCCTCGGCGCGTGCACCGGACGGTGGAGCGGCTGTCGCTGACCGGCCGCATCGGCAAGCCCCTGATCACCCTCCAGGGCACGCTCGACACCCTGCTGCCGATCACCAGGAGCGGTGACGTCTACGCGAAGATGGTCGAGGACTCCGGGCGCGGCGGCCTGCACCGCTACTACCGGGTCACCGACGGCACCCACTCCGACGGCCTGTACAAGGCGTTCCCGTCCCTGGTCCGGCCGATGTCGCCGTGTCTGAAGACGGGCTTCGACGCCCTGGCCGCGTGGACGGCACGGAACGGCGGCGCCACCCCGCCGCCGAGCCGCACGGTTCCCTCGGCCCCGGCCGGGAGCGACACCGTCAACACGTGCTCCCTGTGACGCTCCGGATCCGCCGCTGATCCCCGTGCCGGCGTCCCGGCCGTGTCCGCAAAGGCGGTGCGGCCGGGGTGTCAGGCGCGGTGGTCACCGCCGAACGGACCGCTGAACGGGCCGCCGAACGGGCCTCCGATGCCGTAGTACGTGGACAGCTCGTCGCGGTAGCCCGTGTCACCGAGGTGCTTCTCCCGGTGGAACTCCGGGGAGGCCTTGATCTGTTCCTTGGTGGCGTCCACGTGGACCGTCTCGTTCACCAGGTCGACCTCTGTCACGGCGCCGGCCGGGATGAGGACTTCCTTCCCGAAGATCCAGACACCGGTGTCGACCACCAGGTAGGCGTCGCCCACCTCCTCGTTGTGCTTGTCGACCTTGCCGATGGTGCCGTCCGTGGCCTCGACCTTCCAGCCGGTCAGGTCGGTGCCGGCCAGATGGCCCGAGGTCGGCCGGTAGCTCCACACGTGCTCAGTCACGCGAAAACAACTCCTCCGGTCGAGCGGACAGCGGGGCCTTCCCGCCGCACAGCGCGCCTGCCCCGTAACCGAAGCCGTAACCACCCCGCCACCGCCGCGGACCGCGCATACTCGGACCATGGCTGACACCACCACAGTCGAGGTCGACACCGATGTCCACGACCGGCTCGCCGCCCTCGCAGCGGCCCGTGGACTGAGCCTGCGCGCGTACCTGGCCGAACTGACCGCCGCCCAGGAGAACGAGGCCGCTCTCGCCCGGGCCGCCCGCGCCTTCGACGAGGCGGTCGCGCGGCCCGGGTTCCGCGAGGGGTTCGAGCGCGACTTCGGCCCCGGTCCCTCCGGCTCCCGGGCGGCGTGAGGCGCCCCCGTCAGACGGGAGGCGCCAGCGGCGCGAGACCGAGCCGGAGCGTCGTCCGCCGTGCACGCAGCGTGTGCTCCGGAAGGGGGCCCGGGCCGCACGAGGCCGAGCCGATCCCGTGGTGCGCGGCGTCGAGGTGCACGTGGACCCGGTCGCCCGGCGTCAGGTCCGTGGTGTGCCGGGCCGCGGCGAGGTCGGCGGCGCTCCAGCGGCGGACGGTGAGGTCGTACCAGGGGTCCCCGGTGACCAGCAGCCCGCCGCCCGCCCCGGTCAGCCGGGCCCAGCGGACCTGGTGCCGGTTGCCGTTCTCCTGGGGGCGCACGTACGGGGTCTGCAAGGCGTCGACCGTGCGGCGGTGGCGTCCGACGCGCGCGGCGGCCGCCGTGTCGCGGTACGCCTCGCCCGGGCCGCGTCCGTACCAGTCCACGGTGTCGATCCAGCCGGGCAGGGCGGTGCGCAGGCCGATGCGCGGCAGCGGGCCGGCCCAGTCGCCCTCCGGGACGACGGTGAGGTCGAGCCACAGGGTGGGGCCATCGGTCTGCCAGTGGTACGTGGTGCGCATCGCGGCGTCCGTGCCCGCGGGCGCCACCCTCGTGGTCACGGTCAGGCTGTCGCCGGAGGTCTCCAGCCCGGTCACCCTGGCCGTGAGCCGGTGCGGTCCCAGGGCGTGCAGGATGCCCGAGCGGTCGCCCAGCCGGTCGTTGTCCGTGGGGGCGCGCCACAGGTCGAGGACGGGGTGGTCGAGCGGGAGGCCGCCGACGGACCGGAGCATTCCGGTGGCGGCGTCGAACCGGCCGGGGCCGAGCAGCAGCCCGTCGCCCTGCCGTGACAGGGGTGCGCGCCTGCGCGGCGGCGGCCCGGGGGCCCGTACGGCCTGGCCCCAGGCGATGTCGTGGCCCGCTTCGGCCCAGGGCTCCTCCCGGGCGAGCCGGGCGGTGACGGTGAGGACCCGTTCGCCGCCCTTCGCGGGCGGCAGCGCGGGCCACGGGAGGAGGGTGTGCTCGCCGGGTCGCAGTACGGGGACCTCCAGCATCCCCTGTGCGAGCGGTTCGCCCTCGTCCTCGGCCCGCCAGTCGAAGCGCAGGTGCGCGGTGTCGCGGAAGTCGTACCCGTTGCGGATCAGGACGCTCTCCCCCGCCGGGTCCAGGTCGATCGCGACCGGCTCGATCACCTTCTTGTACTCGGCCAGGCCCGGGGAGGGTGTGCGGTCGGGGAAGAGGAGGCCGTCGGCGACGAAGTTGCCGTCGTGGACGGGCTCGCCGAAGTCGCCCCCGTACGCGAAGTACGTGCGGCCGTCGCCGGTGCGCCGGGCGATGCCGTGGTCGATCCATTCCCACACGAAGCCGCCGTGCAGGCGCGGGTACCGCTCGAAGAGGCGCTGGTACTCGGCCAGTCCGCCGGGTCCGTTGCCCATGGCGTGCGCGTACTCGCAGAGGATGAAGGGCAGGGCGCGGCGGTGCGCGTCGAGCGCCGGGTCCGTGGTGGCCGGCTCCTCGCCGCGGCCGATCAGCTCGGTCTCGGCGTGGTCGGCGTACATCCGGCTGTGGACGTCCACGTACCCGCTGTTCGCGTCCCCTTCGTAGTGCAGGAGCCGGGAGGGGTCCCGGCGCCGCGTCCACTCGGCCATGGCGGCGAGGTTGCGGCCGGTGCCGCTCTCGTTGCCGAGGGACCACAGGATGACGCTGGGGTGGTTCTTGTCGCGCTCGACCGTGCGGCGCATCCGGTCGAGGTACGCCTCCTGCCAGCGCGGGTCGTCGCTGGGGTTGGCTCGCCAGCCGAGGGGTTCAAAGCCGTGTGTCTCCAGGTCGCATTCGTCGACGACCCAGAGCCCGAGTTCGTCGCACAGGTCGAGGAACTCGGCGCTGGGCGGGTAGTGGCTGGTACGGACGGCGTTGATGTTGTGCTGTTTCATCAGCAGGACGTCGCGGCGCATGGTCGCGCACGTGAGGGTGCGGCCGCTCTCCGGGTCCCATTCGTGGCGGTTGACCCCGCGCAGGAGCAGCGGGCGGCCGTTGACGACCAGCCGGCCGTCCTGGACGGCGACCGTGCGGAAGCCGATGCGGATCCGGACGCGTTCGCCGGCGGTGACGAGTTCGCCGTCGTAGAGGTGCGGCTGTTCGGCGGTCCAGGGGACGACGGCGGGAAAGGTGTGCGGTCCGCACGGGTCGGCGCCGCGCAGGCCGAGCGCCGGGACGTCGAGGCGGGCCGGGGCGCCCGAGGTGTCCACGGCGAGGGTGCCCCGGCCGGTGGTGTGGTCGTAGTCCGCGTGCACGAAGACGTCGTCCAGGGGCCGTTCGGGCCGGGCGAGGAGGCGTACCGGGCGGAAGATCCCGGACAGCCACCACATGTCCTGGTCCTCCAGGTAGCTGCCGGCGGACCACTGGTGGACCCGGACGGCCAGCACGTTGCGCCCGGGGCGGAGCGCGCCGGTGGCGTCGAACTCCGTGGGCAGGCGGCTGCCCTTGCCGTCGCCGAGCCGCTGTCCGCCCAGCCAGACAGCGAAGCAGGAGTCGACGCCCTCGAACCGCAGGACGGTGCGGCCGGCCGGCCAGGCTTCGGGGAGGGTGAACGCGCGCCGGTACTCCCCGGTCGGGTTCTCGTCGGGGACGTGGGGCGGGTCCACGGGGAAGGGGTAGGTGACATTGGTGTAGGCGGGCGCTCCGAAGCCGTGCATCTGCCAGCAGGAGGGCACGGGCAGCTCCTCCCAGCCGCGGTCGTCGAAGCCGGGGGCCTCGAAGCCGGCGCTGAGGTCGTGGAGTCCGGCGGCGAGGCGGAAGCGCCAGGGCCCGTCGAGTTCGAGGCCCGGGGCGTCCGAGTGGAGGGCCGCCCGGGGTGCGAGCCGGCCGCTGCCCGGGGCGCGGTCCTCGACGTAGGCGGTGTCGGGGGTCATCCGGGCTCCTCAGGCGGAACGGGACAGTTCGTCCGGGCCGATGCCGTGGGCGAAGGGCTGCCCGTGGGCGTAGCGCTCCACCTCGTCGATCGCCCAGTGCGCCATGCGGGTCAGCTCGTTGCCGAGCGAGCCCGCGATGTGCGGGGTGAGGAGCACGTTGGGCAGGGTGTAGAGGGGTGAGTCGGCCGGGAGTTCCTCGGGGTCGGTGACGTCGATGACGGCGTGGATGCGGCCGCTCTCGAGCTCGGCGACGAGGGCCTCGGTGTCGACGAGTGAGCCGCGCGCGGTGTTGATGAGGGTCGCCCCGTCCGGGAGCCGCCGGAGCAGCCTCGCGCCGAACATGCGCCGGGTCTCGGGAATCGCGGGCGCGTGGATGGAGACCACGTCGCTGAGGGAGACGAGTTCGTCCAGCGGGAGCGGCCGCACGCCGAGGGCGGTGGCCTCGTCCGGGTCCACGTACGGGTCGTAGAGCAGGACGTCGAGGTCGAAGGGGCGCAGCAGTTCGATGACGCGGCGGCCGATCCGGGAGGCGCCGACGATGCCCACGGTGCGCCGGTAGTTGCCGTGTCCCGTGTAGTAGGGCAGGAGTTCGTACGCCGACCGCTCGTGGCGGTAGCGCCGGGAGCTCTCCAGGACCCGCTTGTTCGCGAACAGGATCGCGGCGAGGGTGAACTCGGCGACGGGCAGGGCGTTGGCGGCCGCGGCGGAGGAGACGGTGATGCCCCGCTCCCAGACGGCCGGCGTGACGTGGTGCTTGACGGAACCGGCGGCGTGGACGACGGCCTTGAGCGCGGGCAGCCGGCGCAGCGCGTCCTCGTCGAGCAGCGGGGAACCCCAGTGGGTGAAGAGGACTTCGGTACGGGCGAGCAGCTGCGGGTCGGCGGCCCGGTAGTCGGTGACGAGCAGCGCGGTGTCGGTGTCCGCGACGCGGGGCAGCCGGTCGAGCGCGGCGGTGTCGAGGAGGGCGCGGTGGATGGCGGGTCCCATGGCCAGGAGGGTGCGCGGCCGTCCGGCCGCGGCCGGGGGCCGGGTTGCGCGTACGGGCACGCGGGTCGTCGTGGTCACTTCACCGCCCCCGCGGTCAGGCCCGAGCGCCAGAAGCGCTGGAGGCAGAGGAAGGCCGCGGCGAGCGGCAGGACGGAGACCAGGGAGCCGGTGATGAGCAGGGCGTACTGCTCGGGGTACTGGGTCAGCGTGGCGTTCCAGTTGAACAGGCCCAGTCCCACGGGGTACAGCTCGTGGTCGTTGAGCATGACCAGCGGGAGGAAGAAGTTGTTCCAGCTGCTGGTGAAGGCGAAGAGGAAGACGGTGACGAAGGCGGGCGCGAGCATCGGCAGGGCGACGGAGCCGAAGATGCGCAGTTCGCCGGCGCCGTCCACACGGGCGGCCTCCAGTGTCTCGCCCGGGACGTAGCCCTCGGAGAAGATCCGCGAGAGGTAGACGCCGAAGGGGCTGACCAGGCCGGGGACGAGGACGGCCCAGTAGCTGTTGACGAGGCCCGCCTTGGAGGCGAGCAGGTACATGGGCAGGGAGATGACGGTGGCCGGGACGAGCAGGCCGAGGAGGAGGAAGCCGTAGAGCTTCTCCTTGCCCGGGAAGTCGTACGAGTCGAAGGCGTAGCCCGCGCCGAGGCTCAGCAGGGTCGAGGCGAGGGAGCCGAGGACGGAGTAGACGAAGCTGTTGAGGAGCCAGCGGCCGAAGATGCCGTCGTTGTACGTGAAGAGGTCGCCGAGGTTGGTGAACAGGTTGAAGTCGCCGAGGCCGAAGCCGGGCCTGCCGAACAGGTCGGCGTTGTTCTTGGTCGCGGCGAGCAGCAGCCACGTGAGCGGCATCAGGGTGTAGAGGGCGACCAGGACGAGGAGGCCGTTGACCGCGGCTTTCGAGGCGAGGATCCGGCCGCCGGTGCGCGGGCGGGCCCGGCGCGGGCCGGGGTGGCGCGGTGTGCTGTCGGGCGCCTGCCGCGTGGTCTTGTCCACGGTGAGCGTGCTCATGCTTCCTTCCACCGGTTTCCGAGCCTCGTGACGACGAAGGAGATCAGGGCGCCGAGCAGGGCCAGGATGAGCGAGGCCGCGGCGGCGATCCCGTAGTCGTGCTTGGAGAAGGCTGCCTGGTAGATGAACATCGTCGGGGACCACTCGGGCGACAGGCCGGTGGCGTCGTAGCGGAAGGTCTCCGGCTCGGTGAACAGCTGGACGGCACCGATGCAGGTGAAGAGCGTGGTGAGGACCACCGAGGAGCGGATCATGGGGAGTTTGACGGACAGTGCGGTGCGGACGGCGCCGGAGCCGTCGACGGTGGCGGCCTCCAGCGTCTCGCGGGGAATGGCCTGCAGGGCGGCGTAGAAGATCACCATGTTGTAGCCGATCCACTGCCAGGTGGTGGCGTTGACCATCGAGAAGAGGATCGCGTCGTCGCCGAAGAAGTCGACCGTGGCACCGGCCCGGTGGAGGAGCTCGTGGACGGGGCTGAGGCCCGGGGTGTAGAGGAACACCCAGATGATGGCGGCGATCAGGCCGGGTACCGCGTGCGGCAGGAACACGGCGAGCTGGAAGAACCGTTTGGCGCGGGCCAGGGCCGAGTCGATGAGCAGGGCGAGGACGAGGGCCCCGCCGATCATGATCGGGATGTAGACCGCGCAGTACGCGGCGATGTGCAGGAAGCCCGCCCGGAGGGCGGGTGCGGTCAGGGCCCGGACGTAGTTGTCGACGCCGCTGAAGACGGTCTGTGTGCCGCCGAAGCCGAGGCCGGAGGACTGTTCGCGGAAGAGGCTCAGGTAGGCCGCGTACCCGATGGGCAGGACCATGACGGCGAGGAAGAGCAGGACGAACGGTCCGATGAGCAGGGCCGCGGCGCCGTGTTGACGGCGCCTGCCGCTGTCCGGGCGCCGTGCGCTGCGGGGGACGAGTGGTGCTGCCACCGGGGCACCTCCGGGCCGAAGGAAGGATGGGGCTGGGGGGATGGGGCCGAGGGGATGGGGCCGGGAAGCGGGCGGGGGTCTGGGCCCGGCGTCGTGGTCGAGCCCGCCGGACCTGTCCGGCCGCCTCCCTGGCCGACTATTCGGCAAGTTGCTCGGCGAGTTACTCGGCCCGCGTTATTTGGCGAGTTACTTGGCGAGCTTCAGACCGCGGTCGTTGATCAGCTTCTCGGCCGTGGCCTGCGCCGTGTCGAAGGCGGCGGCGAAGTTGCCGTCCTGGGTCTTGGCCAGGGCGGCGACGAGCTCGACCGAGGTCGCGTTGTGGACCGGGCTCCAGACCCAGCCGGTGGCGATGTTCGGGACCTGGGCGGCGGCGGTGGCGTAGATGTCCTGGCCGCCGAAGAACCTGGTGTCGAAGGAGGCCTTCGCGGTCTCGCGGAGCCCCTCGTCGGCCGGCATGGCGCTGGAGGTGCCCAGGCTCAGGCGGGCCTTGACGGCCTCCGGTGACGTGGTGGCCCACTTGACGAACTCGGCGGCGGCCTCGGCCTTCTTGCTGCCCTTGATGAGGGCGAACGAGGAGCCGCCCACCATGCCGACCTTGCCGTCACCCCAGCCGGGGAGGGCGACTGAGGCCCACTTGCCCTCCTGCTTCGCCTGCTCGGTCTTCAGGCTGCCCGCGCTCCAGGAGGCGCCGAGGCGGGTGTACACCTTGTTCTCGGAGGCCGCCTTGGTCGACTCGGGGCTCCACGCCTTGTGATGGAAGACCAGGTCGTTCTTGACCAGGTCGCCCCAGTACGCGGCGACCTTCCTGGTGGCCTCGTCATTGATGTTCACCTTCCAGGCGTCGCCCTGGGTGCCGTACCACTTGGCGCCCGCCTGCTGGGCGAGACCCGCCCAGGTCGCCGACTCGTCGCCCCAGAAGGACGTGATGCGGGCCTCGGGGTCGGCCTTCTTGATCTCCTCGGCGGCCGTTCTGAACTCCGCCCAGGTCTTGGGGACGGCGATCTTGTGCTGCTCGAAGAGGTCCTTGCGGTAGTAGAGCATCTGCGGTGCCACGTCGAAGGGCGCCGCCCACTGCTTGCCGTCGAGGGTGACGAGGGCCTGGACCTGCTCGGGCTGCTTCTCGACGGTGGGGCCGAGCAGCTTGGAGGAGTCGGCGAGCAGGCCCTGGGTGACGAGGTCGGGGACGGCCTGGTACTCGATGTTCATGACGTCCGGGCCGTTGCCCGCCTTCACGGCGGCGGCGAGCTTGTCGTAGCCGCCGGCCAGACCCGCGGGCACCTCGGCGAACTTGACCTTGACGGTGTCGTGGCTCGCGTTGAATGCCTCGGCCGTCTGCTTGGTGCCCGACATCCATGACCAGTAGGTGATCTCCACCGGCTGGGCGGCGGTACCGCCCGCCGCGGCCTTGCCCGAACCCTCGCCGCCACCGCAGGCGGTGGCCATCAGCCCCAGGGCGGCTAGGCAGGCGGTGACGGCGGCTGTCCGGAACGAACGTGAAGTGCGCGACATGGCACGGCTCCTACGGGACGTCGTACGGAAGGAGTGGGGTGAACGGGCACCATCGTTTGTCCGAAACCGATCGCCGTCAAGGGTGAACGCACATAACAATCGGATCAGAAGAGAATCCAGCAGGAATCGATCGATACGATCAATCCATTCATTTCGAGGGATGGACGCCGCCTCGCATCACATTGACGAAAACCCGACGCTTAGGGCAGCCTTACCTCGCTCGCGCCGTCGAAGGTGTGGGCCCGCCCTCACGTCCCCCGCCATCGGAGCACCATGTCCACCGCAGATGCCGCCGCGATCCGACGAAGACCCGGACAGCCGTCCGACCTCCTCCGGGTCCCGCGGTGGTGCGCACCCGCCATGGCCTCGCTCGCCGTGTCCGCCGGATGGGGAGCCAGCATCTGGGTGGCCCTCCACCTCCGGGCCGACGCCGCACTCCACACCGTGGCCCTCTTCGTCCACCTCGCCTCCCTCGTCATCGGGTTCGGCGCGGTCCTCGTGATCGACTACTACGGGGTTCTCTGGCTCAGCGGCCGCAAGTCACTGCGCGATGTGGTGGAGTACGCGGCCCCCCTGCACCTGCCGGTCTGGGCCGGCCTGGCCGGACTCATCGCCAGCGGGGCCTTCCTCCACCCCGACCTCTCCTCGCCCCTCACCTGCGTCAAACTCGGCCTCGTCCTGCTCCTGGCCCTGAACGGCGTGCAGGCGGGCGTCCTGCACCGGCGACTGGCCGCCCTCGACGGCCGGCCCGCCACCCGCGCGCTCCTGATGCGGGGCGCCGCGACCGCGACCGTCTCGCAGGCCGCCTGGTGGGGCGCCGTCGCCATCGGGTTCCTCAACAGCCGCCGCTGACCGTCACGGCCGTGCCGCGTCACCCTCCAGGAGGCGGCCGTCGTCCATGCACGGCGGGTACGGGACGGTCCACTTCGAGATCCCGCTCCCGAGCCCGGCCCGCGTCACAGACGGGCCACTGGCGCGAAAGGTACGTGTGCGCGGACAAGCGGCGGTCATGGAGTGGGAGCACCTGATCAGGCGCCCCGGCCTGCTTGTTGCCGTCGGCCCACCGCCGGGCCGACGGCGTCAGTCGAGGGCCGGATGCACCTCCGGATGGGCGTCCCACCACTCCTTGTGGAAGGCGTTGTTGCCGACATCGGCCAGATACGCCCGGGCCGCGGCGCGGTAGAGCAGCTCCGCCTGACCGGCGGAGACCGCCGAGCGGTTCCAGGCCAGGCGGATCCGGCCGGAGACCGGGGCCCCGACGAGCGGGCGCATCACCGTGCCCTCCGCCGCCGGGGCCGTGGGCTGGCTCAGCGAGATCGCGCGGCCTGCGGCGATCAGGTCGTAGTGCATCTTGCGGTCGGTGATCCGGTAGCGCAGTGACGGGCTGAACCCGGCCTTCGCACAGGCGGCGACGAGGGCCTCGGGGCCGCCGTCGTCGTCCACCACCAGCGTCATCCACGACTCGCCGGCGAGGTCGGCCAGCTCGATGCGGTCCGCGCCCGCGAGAGGGTGCTTCGCCGACAGCCTGATGCAGAACGGCTCCTTCGCGATCAGCGTCCTGGCCACGGCCCCCTCGGGGAGCGGCACCTCGTGATCGTTGACCTCGCCGTACACGATGGCGTCGTAGCGGCCGGCGCCGAGCATCCGGGCCAGCACGGTCACCGAGTCCTCCAGGTCGACCGCGATCTCCCGGCCGGACATGAACAGGTCGGTCTGCGCCAGCAGTCCGTCGATCAGCACGAGCAGGATGCAGCCCAGCCGCAGCGGGGTGCCGGTGTCGATGGCCCGTGCCTCCGCGCCCAGCGCGTCCATCTCGCTGAGCACCCGGCGCGCCCTGGCCAGCACGAACTGGCCCAGCGCCGTGGGCTCCACCCCGCTCCGGCCCCTCACGAACAGCTCCCCGCCCGTGACCCGCTCGATGCGGCGCAACTGGGCCGAGAGCGCGGGCTGGGACACCCCGAGGCGCCGCGCCGCTCCCCCCAGACTGCCCGCCTCGGCGATCCGGCAGACGGCTTGCAGATGCCTCAGCTCCAGCTGCATCCGGGCAGCGTACGCAGCGCGCCGCCACCGCACCATAACGCGGGCCTTATCCCCGCCGGGATGTCCCAATCCCGTCATGTACACGCTCATACTCGGCCGCGAACGTGCACGCACACCCCCCACCCACCCCCCACGATCGGAGTGGACGTTGCAGCCCACCAGATGGACGGCGGCCGTGGCAGCGATGGCGCTGACCGCGAGCCTCGCCGGAACCCTGGCCGGGACGGCATCGGCAGCGCAGCAGGCGCAGCCCACACCGTCCCGGCAGGACACACCGGCCGCACGCGCGGTCGCCGCCGCGGACCAGGCCGTCGACAGCGGTCTCGACTCCCTGGTCAACTCCTCGCAGGAGCGGTACGAACGACGCCTGGTCACCCCCTGGGTGAAGGACCTCTACTCCGTCGCGTACGAGCGCAGCTACCGCGGCCTGCCCGTCGTCGGCGGCGACGCGGTCGTGCTCGCGGACGGCGCGGGCAAGGTACGCGCCCTCCAGTCGGCCTCCTCCGTACGGATCGACGTGGCGACCCGGCCCTCGGTCACCGCGAAGGACGCCGAGGCCACGTCGCGGGCGAAACTGGCCTCGGTCGACAAGGTCGAGAGCAGCCGGCTCGTCGTCCGGCTGAAGGACGACAAGCCGCTGCTGGCCTGGGAGACCGTCCTGACCGGCCGGACCAGGACCGCGCCCAGCAAGCTGCACGTGTTCGTGGACGCCCGCAGCGGCGCGTTCGTCGACAGCTACGACGACGTGGTCGCCGGCTCCGGCAACAGCAAGTGGAACGGTCCCGGCCCGATCACCATCGACACCACCAACTCGGGTTCCACGTACACGCTGCGCGACCCGAACCGGACCGGCCTGAGCTGTGCGGACTACAGCACCGGCACGGTCTTCACGAAGTCGTCCGACTCCTGGGGCACCGGCAACCCGACCAGCAAAGAGACCGGCTGCGTGGACCTCATGTTCGCCGCGCAGAAGCAGTGGGACATGCTCGGCCAGTGGCTGGGCCGCAACGGCGTCAGCGGCAACGGGCGCAGCTTCCCGGGCAAGGTCGGGCTGAACGACCTCAACGCCTACTGGGACGGCAGCTCGGTCACCATCGGGCACAACAGCGCCAACGAGTGGATCGCCGGCGTGGACGTGGTGGCCCACGAATACGGGCACGCCATCGACAGCAACACCCCCGGCGGGACCAGCGGCCAGGAGGCCGGGCTCGGGGAGGCCACCGGTGACATCTTCGGCGCGCTGACCGAGGCGTACATCAACGAGCCGTCCCCGTACGACACCCCGGACTACACGGTCGGCGAGGTCATCAACCTCCAGGGCCGGGGCCCGATCCGCAACATGTACAACCCGCCGGCCGTCAACAACGACCCGGCCTGCTACAGCTCGGCGATACCCGGCACCGAGGTGCACAAGGCCGCGGGCCCGCTGAACCACTGGTTCTACCTGCTCGCCGAGGGCACCAACCCGGGCGGCGGCAAGCCCAGCAGCCCCACCTGCAACCAGTCCACGCTGACCGGTGCGGGCGTCCAGAACGCCGGCAAGATCTTCTACGGGGGGATGCTGCTCAAGACCAGCAGCATGTCCTACAAGAAGTACCGGACGGCGACGCTGAGTTCCGCGAAGTCCCTCGACACCACCTGCGAGCTCTTCAACAAGACCAAGGCCGCCTGGGACGCCATCACGGTGCCCGCCCAGTCCGCCGACCCGACCTGTACCCCGAGCGGCCAGAACAACGACTTCTCGATGGCGCTGAACCCGTCGTCGGGCACCGTCCAGCAGGGCGGTACGGTCACCACCACCGTCGGCACCACCGTCACGACCGGCACCGCGCAGTCGGTGACGCTGACCGCCTCCGGCCTGCCGGCCGGCGTGAGCGCCTCCTTCAACCCGGCCACCGTGCAGTCCGGCCAGTCCTCGGTGCTGACCCTGACCGCCACCGCCAACGCGGCGCCCGGCGCGTCCACCGTCGTCGTCAAGGGGCAGGGGACCACCCTCTCCCACACCGTCGACTACGCGCTCAACGTCGGCGGGACCCTGCCCCCCAACGACCCGCCGGACATCAGTGTCGCCAACATCCAGGCGCACCTCACCCAGTTCAACACCATCGCCTCCCAGAACGGCGGCCACCGCCGGGCGGGCAGCGCCGGCTACACCCAGTCGCTGGCCTATGTGAAGGGCAAGCTGCAGGCCGCCGGCTACACGGTCACCGAGCAGAACTGCTCCTCCTGCACCTACCCGTCGAACAACCTGATCGCCGACTGGCCGGGCGGCCCCGCCGACCAGGTCGTCATGTTCGGCGCCCACCTCGACGGCGTCTCGGCCGGCCCCGGCATCAACGACAACGGCTCGGGCTCCGCGACGCTGCTGGAGAACGCGCTCGTCCTCGCCCAGAAGAACCCCACCATGACGAAGCACGTCCGCTTCGCCTGGTGGACCGATGAGGAACAGGGCCTCAACGGCTCCGAGTTCTACGTCAACCAGCTGAGCAGCGCCCAGCGCGCGGCCATCAAGGGCTACTACAACTTCGACATGGTCGGCTCCCCCAACGGCGGCTACTTCATCAACAACGTCAACTCCACCACCGCCGCCCCGCTCAAGGCGTACTGGACCTCGCTGAACCTGGCGCCCGAGGAGAACACCGAGGGCCAGGGCCGCAGCGACGACTACTCCTTCCAGCAGGCCGGCATCCCCACCTCCGGCTACGCGGCGGGGGCCAGCGCCCGCAAGACCTCGGCGCAGGCCACCAAGTGGGGCGGCACCGCGAACGCCGCCTACGACTCCTGCTACCACAGCGCCTGCGACACCACGAACAACATCAACGCCACGGTGCTGGACCGCAGCGCCGACGGTGTCGCGTACGCCGTCTGGAAGCAGGCCGTCGGCGGTGAGACGCCCGCACAGGACTTCTCCCTCAGCACCAGCCCGTCGGCAGGCACCGCGGCTCCCGGCGGCTCCACCTCCGCCACGGTGAACACCCAGACCGTGAGCGGCGCCGCGCAGACGGTGGCCCTGTCCGTCTCCGGCGCGCCGGCCGGCGTGACCGCCACCCTCAGCCCGACGTCCGTCCAGTCGGGCAGCTCCTCGACCCTGTCCGTCCAGGTCGGCGCGAGCACCGTCCCCGGCACCTACACCCTGACGGTCACCGGCTCCGGAACCGTCAGCCACTCCACCACCTACACGCTGACCGTCACGGGGAGCGGCGGCTGCACCCCGCGCCAGCTCGTGGCCAACGGCGGCTTCGAGAACGGCGCCGCCCCGTGGACCGCCACGGCGGGCGTCATCACCAACCAGTCCGGCCAGGTCCCGCACGGCGGCAGCTACATGGCGTGGCTGAACGGGTACGGGTCCAGCCACACGGACAGCGCCTCGCAGTCGCTGACCATTCCGTCGGGCTGCTCCTCGTACCGGCTCGCCTTCTTCCTGCACATCGACACGGACGAGAACGAGAGCGTCGTCTACGACCGGTTCACCGTCTCGGTGGGCGGCCAGACCCTGGAGACCCTCTCCAACCTGGACGCGAACTCCGGCTACGTCCAGAAGTCGTACGACCTCTCGCGGTTCGCCGGCCAGAGCGTCACCCTGAAGTTCAACGGCGTGGAGGACCAGTCACTGCAGACCTCCTTCGTCGTGGACGACGTCACCGTCCAGGTGAGCTGACGCCCGCCTGACCGCCTGAAGTCCGGCCCGGACCCCGCACCGCGGGGTCCGGGCCGGACGCACGTCGCATCATGCTCCCCGCCGACGGGCGGAGCCGGTCCTGCGGGGAGGCGCTCGCGCCCGCCGGGGCGGTAGGGACCGGACCCCGCACGGTCAGCCCGCTCCGACGAGCAGGATGACGAGGGCGAGCAGCACGAGCAGGAGGATCACTCCCAGGCACGAGAAGGCCAGGATCTTTCCTGTGCTGTGCTTCGGCGGCGGGGGCGTCCGCCAGCGCGGACCGGGCTGCTGCTGTGACATGGCTCCAGGGTCCGACAGCCCGGGCGTCGCCGCATCCGCGCCGGCGGGCTCCACCGCCGGCGGCGTCTACTTCCGCCGGGGTGTTCCCTTGCGGGGCTCGGGGGCGATGAGCGCCGTCATGCCGGGGTCCAGCTCCGAACCGTCGACGAGCACGGCCTCGACCGTACGCGTGACCGGATCGATGTCGGCCTCCATTCCCTCCCCGATGTAGCGGGGGTAGCCGGAAGCGCCCTTGGTGCCGGTCGCCTCGACCACGGCCGATCTCAAGGGGTGGTCCGCCTGGGGCGCGCCGGTCCGGTTCTTGACGTGCTCGGGCACCAACAGGATTTCGAAGCGCTGCGGCTCGGTGGTCATGGCCCGACGCTAGACACCGTCACTCCGGGCATGCAAGAACCCGTACGCTCTGTGAGGGCCACGGCGGGCAAATGTCACGAGGTCGGCTCTGTGACCGGCCGGCATCGGATGGAAAAAGGGCACCCCTGGTGGTCTGCGAGCGCACCGGCCCGGCCTGGACGAGTGGCGCTGTTCGAGGAGATCCGCCGGTCCCCCGATCACGGGCGGGTGCCGGTCCTCGCCCTGTCGCCCGCCGACCCGGAGTGCACGGCCCGCGCGCTGGAGGCCGGGGTGGACGACTGCCTCGCGAAGCCCTTCCACCCGAAGGAGTTCCTGACCCGCGTCGAGCGCCTGGCCCGGCCCACGGGCCGACGCTACGCCGGGCGGTAGCCCCGGGCTCCGACCAGCCGCCGGAGGAGTGCGGTGAAGGCGCGCGCCGCCGCGCTCTCGTAGGCGCTCTCCCGGCGCAGCAGGACGACCGTGCGGGGCGGGATGGCCGGGGCCAGGGGGACGGGTCGCAGGTGCGGGTGGTCGTCGGTGACCGCGTCCGGCAGGACGGTGACCAGCGGGGTGCGCCGGACGATCTCGGTGAGGGCCTGGACGGAGTTCGCCTCCACCGCTACGTGCGGCCGCACCCCGTGGGCGGCGAGGTACGCGTCGACGTGTCCGCGGGTGGCGAAGTCCCCGCTGAGCAGGGCAAGTCGGCGCTCCGCCAGGTCGCGTACGGGGAGGGCTCCGCCGGTGGGCGGGCGGTCCCCCGCTGCGTCGGCGGCCGTGACCAGGCCGAGGGTCTCGGTGAACAGCGGGGCCGCGGCGATGCCGGGCGGGTGCGGGCCGGCGAAGGCGAGGCCGAGGTCGTGGTCGTCGGCGAGCAGGCCGGCTTCGATGCGGTCCTGGGGCATCTCGCGGACGTCGACGGTGATGCCGGGGTGGGCGGCGTGGAGTCCCGCGATGAGCGGGCCGACGAGGTACGCGGTGAAGGTGGGGGTCAGCGCGAGGCGCAGGTGGCCGCGGGAGAGGTCGGCCAGGTCCGTCACGGCCCGTTCGGCTGCCGCCAGGTCCCGTAGGGCGCCGCGCGCGTAGTGGACGTACGTGGCCCCCGCGTCGGTGAGCCGCACGGCGCGGCCGGTGCGGTCCAACAGCTGGGCTCCCATGCCGCGTTCGAGTTGCCGCACCTGCTGGGACAGGGTGGGCTGGGAGATCCGCAGCTCCTCGGCGGCGCGGGTGAAGCTGCCGTGTTCGGCGACGGCGATCAGATAGCGCAGGTGACGCAGTTCCAGGGCCATGACAACAACTATAGATGGCACCAATAGCGATCATGGTTATTGCGTCTTGGACACAATAGATGCAGCTCATGCATGGTGGAACACGTCAAGCCCCCCCCCGGGGGCGCATCCCACCAGAGGGAGTGACCATGCACGATCCTTCGGACGGCCTGTCGGCCGGCGTCGCACGCTTCCAGCAAGAGGTGTTCCCGGCCAAGGCACGGCTCTTCGCCGACCTGGCCGAGGCCCACCGGCCGACGACCCTGTTCATCGGCTGCTCGGACGCCCGCGTGGTGCCGGAACTGATCACCCAGAGCGAGCCGGGCGAGCTGTTCGTCATCCGCACCGCCGGAAACCTGGTGCCCGCCTACGCACCCGGCCCGGACGGGGTGACGGCCAGCATCGAGTACGCCGTCGCCGTCCTCGGCGTCACCGGCGTCGTCGTGTGCGGGCACTCCGCCTGCGGGGCGATGACCGCCCTGGCCGAGGGCACGGATCTGAGCGGCGCCGCGTCGGTCGCCGGCTGGCTGAGGCACGCGGACGCCTCGGTGGCCCGTACGGCGGGCGCCGGGCCCGACCGGGTGGCCGCGCTGGTCCGCGAGAACGTACGCGCCCAGCTGGCGAACCTGGCCACGCATCCCTCCGTCGCCCGCGCCACGGCCGAGGGGCGGCTCACCCTGCGGGGCTGGGTCTACGACATCCCCACCGGCGGTGTCGTCGAGGTCTCCGACCCCACGGCCGCCGTCGCGCTCTGATCCGCCCCACCGGATCCGGTCCCTTCCCCCCCTCCCCGTTCCCCCGGTCCCGAAAGGACATCCCCTCATGCCGCACGCCCAGTTCGACCCCACCGCCCGCCAGACCCTCGCCGTCGCCGTGGTCGAGGCCAAGACCCGCGAGGACCTCACCTGGCAGCAGCTCGCCGACGCCGCCGGCCTGTCGGTCGCCTTCGTGACCGCCGCACTGCTGGGCCAGCACCCCCTGCCCGAGTCGGCGGCGAGGCCGGTCGCCGAGCTGCTGGGCCTGGACGAGGACGCGGTCGCGCTCCTGCGGACGATCCCGACCCGCGGCTCGATCCCCGGCGGCATCCCGTCCGACCCGACGATCTACCGCTTCCACGAAATGCTCCAGGTGTACGGGACCACCCTGAAGGCCCTGGTCCACGAGCAGTTCGGGGACGGCATCATCAGTGCGATCAACTTCAAGCTGGACGTGCGGAAGGTCGCCGACCCCGAGGGCGGCGAGCGCGCCGTCATCACCCTGGACGGCAAGTACCTCCCGACCAGGCCCTTCTGACGGTTCGGGACCGGGCCGGAACGTCGAAGAGCCTCCCGTCCGGTGGGACGGGAGGCTCTCTGACGTGAGGACCGGTGCCGATGTCGGCGGCCGTTCGGCCGCCGCACGCCTGGGGAAGGGCGGATCCGCGGATCCGGGGGGAACAAGCCGGGGCCCCGTGGGCACTCGCGCAGGCGTCGGAGGCCCCGGCTCGCAAAGGGGACTGCGTCAGCTGCCGGCCGAGAGGTTGCCCGACAGGACCGGGATGTTGTCCAGGATGTGCGAGAGCGGCTCGTCGCCCTTGGCCTGGGTGGAGTTCTCGGTGCACTGCTGGTTCTGCGGGTTCGACAGGACGTTGATGTCCTGGACACCGATGTTGAGGGCGGCGGCGATGGACTGGAGGTTGAGCTTCGCGGGCAGGCCGATGCAGGGCTTGTTCAGCGTGCCCTGGACCAGGCCGAGCTGCGGGCTCAGGTCACCGTGGGTCTTCTGGTTGCCGTAGATCTGCTGGGAACCGTTGCCGTTGACGGTGTTGATCCCGTTGTCGTTGCCGATGGCCATGGCCGGGGCGGCCACGGCGGCACCCGCGCCGACGATGGAAGCGGTGGCGGCGACGGTGGCCATGATCTTCTTGATCATCAGTGGTCCTTCATGTGTGCACGAGTGCATGGTGGTGAGCGCCTTGATCAACGGCCGGACCCACCACAGGTTCCGCTCGTTCACCCGAACAGCCCCCTGCCCACCGTTCACGGTCGCGCACCGTCGCGGACGGCCAGGCTCAGATCGACCACGTAGTGCTCCTCGACCATCCCGTCCCGGAACCGGCGCATGAGCAGGGCCCGTTCGTCGGCGAGGAAGGCGTCCGCGCCGGGCTCGCCGATGAGGAACAGGGAGTGCGTGGACAGCTTCGCCAGATGTGTGTCGACCGGGACGCGGCGCGACCACGGCAGACGGCGGGTGGTGAAGCGCAGTCCGCCCTGCGAGCGGGCCCGCTCGTTGATGTACCAGCCCGGGCCGAACCGCCTCTCGATGCGGTCCTGCTGCTCGGAGATCCATCCGACGGAGACGTCCGGATCGTTCGACCAGACCGCCAGCGCCCCGCCGGGGCGCAGCACGCGCAGCGCCTCGGGGACCGAGCGGGCGGGGTCGGTCCAGTGCCAGGACTGCGCGTAGGTCAGCAGGTCCACCGTGCCTGTGGCGAGCGGCAGTTGGTTGCCGTCGCCGCGTACGAGCGGCGTCCGCGGATTGCGGCGCCGGAACTCCGCGGCCATGCCCTCGCCCGGCTCCACCGCGATCACGCGGGCCCCGCCCGCCTCGAGCAGGGCGGTGGCGATGCCCGTGCCCGCCCCGACGTCGACGACCCGCGCCCCGGCCGGCGGGAAACCGGCCAGTTCCGCCAGGTTCGTGAGGAGCGCGGGCGGGTACGAGGGGCGGTGGTCGGCGTAGCGCGCGGCCGCGGCGCTGAAGGAACGAGCACGGGATTCGGTCGTCATGCCGTTCATGATGCCGAGGGATCGGGGGTCCCGGCAGGGGGCGCCAGGCCTGTACGGTGCGTCGGCGGGACGCGGAGAGAGGCGGGTCGCGCATGGTGGCGGCACGGTATGTCACGGAACTGGCGGGGGCGTTGGAGCGGTACGCGGACCGGCCCGCCATCGGTGTGGGGCCCGCCGTGAGGACGTACGCGGACGTGCTGGAGGACACCTGGCGGCTCGCCGGAGCGCTCGCGGAAGCGGGTGTCGGGCACGGATCGGGGCTCGCCTGTGTGGCGGGACGGAACCGGCCCGAGATGCTGCTGGTGCGGCTCGCCGCGCACGTACTGGGGGCGCGGCTGACCCAGGTCCTCGCCGGACCGGCCCTGTACGGGCTGGAGTTCATCCTGCGGGACTGCCGGCCGGACCTGGTGCTGCACGACGTCCCGGTGCCCGACACGGGCGCGCCCCGGCTGGACCTGGACGAGGTGCTGCGGCGGGCGGCGGGTCGTGCGGCTGTCGCGGTGGCCGTTCGGGCGCGGGAGGACGACGTGGCCCGGGTGACCTACACCGGCGGGACGACGGGTCTGCCCAAGGGGGTGGCCTCCACGTTCGGCGCGATGGCCGCGCGCAACACCGTACGCCCGGCCGGGTGGGCGGAGCCGGTCTACCTGTCGGTCACCTCACTGGCGCAGCGCTCCGGCGGGCGCTCCCTGGAACAGCTGCGGGCCGGAGGCAGGGTGGAGGTCCTCGACCCGTTCGGACCGCGGGAGTTCGCCGCCGCCTGCCGGCGCCTGCGGCGGGTGTCGACGTACCTGACGACCTCGATGGTGTACCGGCTGCTGGACGACCCCGCGACCGCCGCGGGTGTGCCGGGGCTGGAGGTGGTCTCGTACGGCGACTCGCCCGTCCTTCCCGCCCGGCTGCGCGAGGCGGTGACCCGCTGGGGCGGGCGGTGGCAGCAGGGCTACGGCATGAACGAGGCGGCGGTGATCTGCCGTCTCACGCCCGCGGACCACGATGCGGCGGTGGCGGACCGGCCTGATCTGCTGGCCTCCGTGGGGCGGCCCGTGGCGGGCGTGGAAATCGAGGTGCGCGACGGGGACGGGACCTCGGTGGACACCGGGCGCACGGGGGAGGTGTGGATCCGGTCTGCGGCAATGATGGCGGGGTACTGGGGCCGGCCCGGTCTGACGGAGTCGGTCCTGCGGGACGGTTGGCTGCGGACGGGGGACCTCGGGCACCTCGGCGAGGACGGCTACCTGTACCTCGACGACCGCGTCAAGGACGTGGTGATGGTCGACGGGGACAACGTGTACTGCGTGCCCGTGGAAGCCGTGCTCGCCCGCCATCCGGCCGTGGCCGAGGCGGTGGTGGTCGGCCGGCACAGCGATCTGACGGGCGAGGAGGTGTGCGCCTTCCTGGTGGCGGCGCCGGGGTGCGCGCCCGGCGCCGAGGTGGCGGACGAGGCCTGCGGCCTCGTCGAGCGGG
The DNA here is from genome assembly GCF_043201995.1 of Streptomyces sp. NPDC048258. NCBI lineage: Bacteria > Bacillati > Actinomycetota > Actinomycetes > Kitasatosporales > Streptomycetaceae > Streptomyces > Streptomyces sp. NPDC048258. Next base: position 438,338 of record NZ_JBICZH010000004.1, on the reverse strand, counting down.
AGCTGTCCCCGGCGCACCGGCCGACCGCGGTGTTCTGGGAGGAGGCGATCCCGCTGACCGCCCGGGGGAAACCGGACAAGCGCCGCCTGCGGGACCGCGCGGCCGGCACGGGCCACTAGCCCTTCGCGGCGTAGGTCCAGAACTCCTGCATCAGCGGTGGCGAGGCCGGGCCGCCCAGTTCGCGCTGGGTGAGGAGGATGGTGACGGCGCCGGTGGCGGGGACCACGTGGGCGGCGGTGCCGGTGCCGCCGATCCAGCCGTAGCGGCCGGGCACGTTCCACGGGTCGAGGAGCGCCACGTCGACCGAGCCGCCGAATCCCCAGCCCTGGCCCTCCAGGAAGAGGGCGCCTCCCTCGCGCTGCTCCGCCGTGAGGTGGTCGGTGGTCATCTGCCGTACGGATTCCGGCCAGAGCAGGCGCCCGCCCTCGTACGCGCCTTCCGCGAGCAGCATCCGGCCGAAGGCCAGCCAGTCGTCGGCGGTGGAGACCAGACCGCCCGTTCCGGAGGGGAAGGCGGGCGGCGTGCTCCACTGGCCGTCGGCGGCGTCGACGAGCTCCAGCGGGCCGCCCTCCTGCGCGGCGCGGTAGTAGCCGGTGAACCGGTGGAGCTGGTCGTGCGGTACGGCGAATGCCGTGTCCCGCATGCCGAGCGGCTCGAAGACGCGCTCAGCCAGGAGGTCGGGGAGGGACTGTCCGGCCGCGCGGGCGATGAGGACTCCGAGGATGTCGGAGCCGGTGTTGTAGAGCCACACCCGGCCCGGCTGGTGGAGGAGCGGGATCCGGGCGAGGGCCGCCATCCACTCGTCCGGCGCCGCGATCCGCTGGGGATGCGGCGGTCCCTGCCCCAGCTCGCTGAAGAGCAGGCGGACGGCGGGCAGCGAGAAGTCCGAGGGGAAGCCGTGGCCGGACCGGAAGGTGAGGAGGTCCTCGACGGTGATCGGGCGCTCGGCGGGGACCACGTCGTCGACGGGTGAGGACGGCGTACGGACGACCATCGGCGCCGCGAGTTCCGGAAGCCAGCGGGTCACCGGCGCATCGAGGGCGAGCAGGCCGTCCTCGATCATCGTCATCGTGGCCGCGGCGGTCACCGGCTTGGTGAGCGAGGCGATCCGGAAGAGGGAGTCGCGTGCCATGGGCGCGCCGCCGGAGGCGTCGAGGGAGCCGACGGCCGCCACCTCGATGTCCTCACCGCGGGCCACCAGACCCACCGCGCCGGGCAGTCGGCCGTCACCGACGTGGGCCTCCAGGAGGCTGCGCAGATCGCTCATCGTCCACTCGTCTCGTACGTGCGGGGCGCCGGGAGGGAGGGGCCGGCGCGGGTGCCCGCAAGGAAGACTGCCGCCGGGCCGGGAATTCATCGGTCCGATACGGCGCGACACGCCACGCCACGATCGGCGGGGGCGTGATCGGCCGGGGCGCGGTGGACGGTCGGCGGGGGGCGGCTACGCGGCGGGTACGACCGAAGCGCGTATGGCGGCGGCCCACTCGGCCAGCAGCATCGCGTGCCGCACGCGCTCGGCGTCGGACAGGCGGCCGTCGGCGCGGGCGAAGAGGCCGCGGATGTCGGAGTTGATCTCGGCGAGGGGACGCTCGGGGGCGGGGTTGTCAGGGGTCGGACTCACGTGATCAAGAGTAAGCGGGAGGTCCGACAACCGTGACGGGTGTCCGGCATGCGGACGCGAGCTTCCGGATGGCGGAGGGGGCGGGCCGTCACGCCTCGGTTTCCGGGCCGCTGTCCACGGGGTGGACGACGACCGGGTAGGCCGGCGTGCCCTCGGGGACCGGGCAGGCGTAGGCGCGGGCGGCGATCTCGGCGGCCCGGTCGAAATCGGGGACGTCGACGACCCAGTAGCCGGCGATGACCGCGCTCGTCTCCCCGTACGGCACGTCGGACACCACGGGGGCGCCGTCGGCATCGGCGGTAACGAGGCGGGCCCGGCGGGGTTCCGCGAGTCCCTGCGCGTCGACCAGCTCGCCCGCCGCGGTCAGCTCGTCGTTCAGCGCTCCCATGTGGTCGAACATCGCCTTGAGCTGCGCCGCGGACCAGCCGGGGCTGTCGCCGCTCGCCTTGCCGCTCATGGCGTCGTAGTCGGCCTGCTTGCCCAGAACCATCAGCATGTACTTCATGGGGTGCCACTCCTGGCGCTCGTCACGGTCCCTCCCCTGCCCTCCCCTTGCGACATGCCGGTCGCCACGGCGCGAGGCGGCTCCGCCCCGGGGAGCGGAGCCGCCTCGCCGCGTCGTCAGTTGTTGGAGCCGACCGCGTTGTCGTGGCCCGCGTTGAACACGTCGTCGCCGGCGATCTGGAACCAGTCGCCGAAGACGATCGTGTACGAGTTCTCGGCCGGGGCGTAGACGTTCACGTCGGCGGCGGCCGCGGACGCGCCGCCGAGGACGATCGCACCGGCGGCGAGGACGGAGAGCACCGAGCGCACAGAAAGCATGAATCCACCTTTTTCGAGGGGGCTGGGGTCACCCAAGAACCTAGAGAGGAGTCGGCGCGCTGTCCCGGCACCCGGCCGGTCACGGCCAAGTCCAAGCCGATTGGCGGACGCCCCGCCCACTAGACGGGCCGCTCGCCGGGGCCGATTACGCTGGCCCCATGAAGATCATCGACCTTGAGCCCGGCGACTCGCGGCTGACCGCGGACCTGCTCCCCGTGCTGCTCGAACTGCGCCCCCACCTCACCGAGGACCTCTTCCTCTCGATCCTCGCCGAGGGGCAGGGCCAGGGGCTGCGCTTCACCGCCGCCTACGACGCCGACGGCGTGTGCGTGGGCGCGGCCGGCTGGCGGATCGTGGCGAACACCTCCCAGATCCGCAAGCTCTACGTCGACGACCTGGTCACCGCCTCCACCGCCCGCTCCACCGGCGTGGGCCGCGCGCTCCTCGCGCACCTCGAGGAGCACGCCCGGACCGCCGGCTGCACCGAGCTCAACCTGGATTCCGGAACCCACCGGACCGACGCCCACCGCTTCTACTTCCGTGAGCGGATGGCAGTGACCGCGTTCAACTTCGTGAAGCCCCTGACCTGACGCTTCGCGGCCGCCCCGACCCACTTCGCTCCCGCTCCCGCCCCTGCGCCCGCGCCCGTGACCGAACCGTCGCCGCTTCGATGCCCGCCCGGCCTCGTGGGCGCGGTGCGCGCTTGTTAGGTTCCTGCCTCAGCCGACCTGTAGGGGAACCGATCTCATGCCCGTATCCGCCGGACCCCGCCCGGTCCTGACCGCCGCGACCGCGGCCGCCGTGCTGCTGGCGGGCCTGACGGGATGCGGGGACAAGGCCGGCAGGACCCCGGCGGCCGCGTCCCTGTCGGCTTCCGCTCCCGGTTCCGCGGCCCCGTCGGGCGCGTACACCGAGGCCGCCGCCCCGCCGCCCGCCTCCGCCTCGCCGACCGCGACGCCCGCCGCCGCTTCCTCCGCGCCGCCGGCCGCGGCCACGACCCGGGCCGCGCCGCCCGCCGCGCCGACCCGGCTGAAGGCCGCGGTCGACACCCGGGGCGGCGGGCTCGCCCTCGTACGCCGCGGCGAGGCGCAGGAGTTCACCGTCACCCTGCGGAACGGGAACTCCGCCGCGTACCGGCACCTGCTGGTCGCCTTCCAGATGGAGATCCTCGTCGGCGAACCGGGCGACCGGCCGGGCAGCGGACCGGGCTTCCTGCTGGAGCGCTTCGACCAGGCGTCGGGCACCTGGCGCGCGGCGGCGCTGCGCATCGCCAACGACCACATGCCGGAGTCGATGTTCACCGGTGGCGGGCCGCTCGCCCGCGAGGGCGTGCGCGTGGAGCGCTACCGGCTGCGCGCGACAGCGGGCGGGCCGACGGGCAGCAGCCCGCTGGTGGTGTCCTTCATCGACACGGACGCCGACGCGGCGGCCGCGGCCCACGTGGTCCTGGCGCACACGACGCGCTAGAAGACGTCACTCCGCGCTGGAGAGCGCCGCCCCCGCGGCGCGACTGACCCGGCGCGGCGAGCTCGCCGAGGGAGAGCGCCGCGGTGCGCCAGGCGGTGGTGACGGCCTCGCGGGCCCGTTCCGTCGACTCCGGGACCCGGTCGGTGAGGTGGAGCGGAGACCCGATGTGCACGTGGAGGCGGGGCCTGCGCAGCGGGGAGGTGAGGGCTCCGGCGAGCTGCTTGGCGCGGCTGCCGGAGCACAGGCGGCGGGCGCCTGCCTGGCCCACGGGGACGACGGGGGCGCCGGTCGCGGCGGCGAGCCGGGCCAGGCCGCTGCGGAAGGGGCCCGGGGCGGACTCCCCCGCGTCGCGGCGGCCCGGCAGCCGGCCCTCTCCGTAGAGCAGCACGCTGCGGCCCGAGGCGAGGGCGACGGCCGCGGCGTCGAGGGAGTCTGCGGCGCGGTGGGTGCCGCGGTGGACGGCGATGTGCCCTTCGCGCCGCAGGGCGGACCCGAGCAGCGGCACCCGCCACAGCCCGCTGGTGGCCAGGATGACCGGCTCGATCCCGTACCGGCGCAGTGCGGCGACCACCACGGCGGGATCGGCGAGCGAGGTGTGGTTGGCGACGAGGATGCTGCCGCGGGCGGGCCGCGCCCCGGGGTCGGCAGTGACCGTCAGGGTCCCGCAGGCGGGTACGACGGCGGCGGCGATTCGGCTGAGCATGGACGTCCCCGTTCGGGTGGCGCGGTGGTGTTGTCGTCCATGGTCGACGGGCGGCGCGCAGCGGTCATGAGTAGTCGTACTCACCGTCCGTACTCACCGTCCGTGCTCACCACCGACGTTGGCCGGCCCGCGCGCAGCTGTCCGAACTGGAGGCGTACACCTCATAGGCCGGGAATATGACCGAATGGTCACAGGATCCGCGTGGGGGGAACGGGTGGGGCGGAGCGGACCTCTAGGTGATCGGCGGGGCTCCGTGGAGGGCCTTGCCCGACGTATCGGCAAGACCGGCGGGCCGCCCCCCCCCGGGGGGGGGGGGGGGGGCGGCCGTCCGAGTATGAGCGGCAAGGCGGGGCTGGGATGAAGGCGGTAACGGTGGCGGGCGGTTCCTCGGAGCAGTCGGGGCCCGAGCAGAAGACGGTCCCGGAAGCGGAACCCGACACGGTCGTGGAGGATTCCGCGGAGGCCGACTCCGAGGCGGAGGCCGAAGCAGCGGCCGACTCCGGGTCCGTCGAGGACTCGACCGCCGGTCCGGACGAAGCGGAGGACACCGCACCGGCGGCCGAAGGCGGGGACCCGGAAGACACCGTCGTGCCCGACGACTTGGACGCCACGGCCGAGGAAACGCCCAAGGCGGCCGGGGCCGCGGATGGGTCCGAGGCCGACGGCCCGGAGACCACCGAGAACGACCCCGAAGCCCAACCCGGGCCCGACACAACGGACAACGCCGGAGAAGCCACCACCGCAGCCGCGGAGGCCGAAGCAGCGGCCGAGTCCGATTCTGTCGAGGACTCGGCCGCCGGTCCGGACGAAGCGGAGGACACCGCACCGGCGGCCGAAGGCGGGGACCGGGAAAACGCCGTTGTGCCCGACGACTTGGACGGCACGGCCGAGGAAACGCCCAAGGCGGCCGGGGCCGCGGACGGGTCCGAGGCCGACGGCCCGGAGACCACCGAGAACGAGCCCGAAGCCGAACCCGGGCCCGACGTAACGGACAACGCCGAGGAGACCGGCGCCGAGCCCGACGCTCCGACCGCCGGGGGTGCCGGGACCGCGGCCGAAACGGGGCCCGCGGACCGGGACGACGCCGAGGCGTCCGCCGCGCCGGCGGGCCCGCCCCCGCGGGTGCCCTCCTGGGCGCGGGGGGCCGAGAGCGACTCCGAGAAGACCAGTCAGTTCGTCGCGCTCAAGCCCCTGGACACCCCCGCGCCCGCCCCCGCTCCGGCCCCGACGCCCACGGCGCCCCCGGCCGGGGCCGGGGCCAAGACCGCGGCCCCGCTGCCCCCGCTGGAACTGCTGGCCGAGCTCACCAACACCGCTCCCCCGCCGGAGACCCCTCGCCGGACCGCGCTGCGCCGCGTCAAGGTGTGGACCCCGATCCTGCTGCTCCTCGCAGGCGCGTTCACCGGTGCCCAGCTGCTGCGCCCCCTGCCCGCCCCCACGGTCGTCGCCGCCGAGCCGGACCGCACCCTCGACGGGCAGTTCTCCATCCCCTGGCCCGCCAAGGGACAAGGGGCCGTCCGCGTCCCCGGCTCCGGCGACATCGGCACCTTCGGTGAGCAGAAGCCCGTCCCGACCGCCAGCGTCGCCAAGGTGATGACGGCCTACGTCATCCTCAAGAACCACCCGCTGCGCAAGGCCGACCCCGGCCCCTCCATCGAGGTCGACGCGAAGGCCGTGGCGGACGGCACCTCCGAGCACGAGTCGCGCATCGAAGGACTCACCGCCGGTACGAAGTTCAGCCAGCAGGACATGCTCAAGATGCTCATGATCCCCTCGGGCAACAACGTCGCCCGCCTGCTGGCGCGCTGGGACACCGGCACCGGCTCCGAGACGGCCTTCGTCGAGAAAATGAACGCCGCCGCCAAGGAACTCGGCATGCGGGACACCACGTACACCGATCCCAGCGGCCTGGACGCGGGGACCGTCAGCACCGCCGCCGACCAGCTGAAGCTCGCCGAGGCGGTCATGAAGGACGAGGCTTTCCGCGCGATCGTCGCCCTGCCGAGCGCCACGATCAAGGGGCTGCCCCAGCCGATCATCAACAACAACGACACCCTGCTCACGGCCCAGGGTCTGAGCATCCGGGGCATCAAGACCGGCTCCAGCACGCCCGCCGGCGGAGCCCTGATGTGGGCGGCGTACAAGTCGGTCGGCGACGAGACCCCGCTGATCCTGGGCACGCTGATGGACCAGCACGTGGAGGGGCCGGACCCGGACGGCGGGAACAGCCTGATCCTGGTGAAGGCGAACAGCAAGAAGATCATCGAAGCTGTACGGGAGGCACTCGCGTCGGCCCCGGTCGTCCGCAAGGGCCAGCAGGTCGGGTACGTGGACGACGGGCTCGGCGGCCGTACCCCGCTGGTGGCCACGAAGGACCTGAACGTGGTCGGCGTACCGGGCCAGCGGCTCAAGCTCACCCTGGGAACCGGGGCGGCGCCGGTACCGCACACGGCGAAGGCCGGGGCGGAGATCGGCGTACTGACGGCCGGCGACGGGGACGGGGCGAAGAGCGTGCCGGTGGCCGTCCAGGGCGACCTGGCCGAGCCCTCGTTCGTCACCCGGCTCACCCGACTCGGCTAGGACACCGCCACCCGTACGGATGACATCCCTCGCGTCAGGCCGCCGCGACCGGCGGCGACCACCCGGTGGACGCGGAGAGTCTGTCTCTGCGGTCCGGCGAAGGGGAGGCAGGTGCGCGGCACGGTGGTCGAAGTGGCCTGCTGGTGGGCGGTCCTGGCGGGGGTGACCCTCGTAGCGGTCGGTTCATCCAGCCCGGTCGAACTGGCCGTGGCCGGCGCCGGTGCGGCGGGCGCGGCCCTGGTGGCGGTGCGGATGAGACGCGCGGCCGGGGTGCGGGTACGGGGAACGGCCGGTGCGCCGCGGGCGCTCGGGCTGCTGCCGTACACGGCCGCGCGGGGCTGCGCCACGCTGGTACGGGTCCTCGTACGGGTCCTGCCGCGCCGCGGCCCGGGCGGCGGCCGCGTCCGCCGGATCCGGCTGCGCGAGGGGGCGGACGCGGGCTGGGCGGCCATGGCCCTGGGCTGGTCCGCCGGCACCTGCGTCCTCGACGTCCCCGAGGGGACGGCGGAGGTCGTCGTGCACGCCCTCGACGGCGGCGGCGCCATCGAGCGTGCGGTGGGCCGCCGTTCGGGCGACGGCCGGTGAACGCCTGGTCGGCGGCGGCCCTCGTCCTCCTCGCGGCCGCCTTTCCCGCGTGCCTGTGGGCCTCGGCCCGGGGCGGCGCGGTGCACCGGCTGGCGGGTGTCCGCTGGCCGAGGAGGAGGCCGGGGCCGCGCTCGCCGCGGTGTTCGTCCTGACCTCCGCGGTGACCGGGGCGACCGTGTTGCGGGCGGCGGCGCGGGTCTTCCGGGGGGCGGGTCGGCAGCCGCGCGAGCGCCCGGGCGAGGCCGAGACCACCGGTGAGGGCGAGGAACCAGAGGTCCGCCCGGGCCAGGGGCGGCTGCCCTGGCCCATGGTGGCGGTGCCGGCCGTGCTGCTCGGCCTGTGCCTGCTGGTCGGCGGTGTGCCGGCCGTCGCGGAGAGCCTGGCGCACGGCGGGGCCCTGTTCACCGACCGCTCCGGTTACGCCGCTGCCGTGGCCGGAATCCCGGCCGCGGGCGCCGGAGCCGCGCGGCCGCCGCACGCGGGCTGGACGGCGGAGGGCATCGGGCTCGGGGCGGTCTCGACGTTGCCGGCCTGCCTGCTGGCGTGGTGCGCGCTGTACGGCCGGGCTGCCCCGGGTTGGCTGCTCCGGTCGGCGGCCCGGGGGGTGATGCAGCTGCGTCGTCTGCACTCGGGGCTGGTCGGCGACTACCTGGCCTGGCTCGCAATGGGCGCGGCCGCACTGCTCGTGGCGCTCGCCCTGCAGACGTAGTCGGGGTCTCACGGCGGGGCGCCGCTACTGGCGCTCCTCCATCCGGATCGCGTCCTCCAGGTCCTTGTGGGCCTGGCGCGGCTCGCCCTCCTGCTGGTCCAGGAGGGCGGCGGCGATGGCGTCCAGCTTGCGCTGGATGGCGTGCTCGGCGCGGCGCTCGGAGTTCTTGAGCAGGGCCAGCAGGAGGAGGGAGACGGCTCCCATCGCATCGCCCGCGAGGTGCTGCCATTCGATCGGCAGGTGGGCCACGTGGACGGCGACGAAACCCGCCACGAGGGCCATGCACAGCATCGAGAAGAGAGCGGAACTCGTGAAATTGGAGGCGAGCTCGGCCAGCTTCTCGAAGCGGCCGATCCCGCCGTCGCTCTTCTTCTCCTTCTCCGCGGGATGCTGGAAGCTCATGCTGCAGGCCTGCCCCGGCGAGGCCTCCCCATACCCGCGAAACGCATCATCCTACGCGGACGGCCGCGGCCCCGGGAGGTGTCCCCGGGCCCGCGGCCGCCTGCCACGGTGCGCTGTCAGGCCTGGGGCGGCACCCGGGACGGGCGGCCCGCGCCGCGCGTCATGGAGTAGCCGAAGATGCCCGCGAGGGCGCCCAGGATCCCGCCGGCGGCCGTCCAGAGCCAGCGGTCCGACCACCAGCCGCCGGACCAGCCGTCCTCGGGTTCGCGGAGCGACCCGGTCACGGTGGCCGGAACCAGCGGCGTGGCGAGGGCGCCGTCCACGGCCTGGGCGCCGCCGGTCTCCCGTACCGAGGCCTCCACGGCCGCGCGTACCGGCAGGCCGAGGTCTTCCTCCGGCAGGTCGACGACGGTCAGGCGCACGTAGTAACTGCCCGGAAGCGGGTCGTTGGCCCACTGCTCGGCCGCGGCACGGACCGTGCGCAGGGTGCAGGACAGCTCCACCGAGGCGGCGTCCTTGGCCGCGGCACGGGTCTGCACGCCGTAGGTGCACGCCTGCCGGCGGCGCAGCCCGTCGTACACGTCGAGCTGCCACGTCGCGGCGCCGTGCCGGGTCGCGGATTCGGGCAGCGTGACCGACGCCTTCACGGTCACCCGCTGCTGCGCGTCGACGGGCAGGACCCAGTAGAGGTAGTCACCGGTGGACGCGCCGGCCGTGGCCCGCTGGCCGGGACGGAACGCCGCGGCGGTACGGAAGCTCGTACCGGCCTCGGTCGGTGCGGCGGCCTCGCCCTGCCCGGACTTCGAGCCGGTACCGGGGCTGGGGCTCGCCGACGCGGTGTCCGCAGCGGCCGTTCCCGCGGCCGTTCCCGCCACCGTGAGGGCGGCGGCCGCGGCCAGCAGGGCGGCGGTCAGTGTGCGTACGGTACGCATCAGTTGGTCCTCCAGACGGAGATGCGCCAGCGTGAGATCCATCCCCACACCACACCGGCCGCCAGCCCGATGAGCACCAGGACGGCCAGCAGCCACCAGCCGCGGCCGAGGCCGAAGGCGGCGGCGTCGGACGCCTCGTCGGGTCCGTCCACCACTTCGATGGTCAGCTCGACGGGCATGCCCGGGGTGGTCTTGACGGAGGCGGGGGCGGAGAAGGAGTTGCTGACCTGGATGCAGACGGTCTCCGCCGCGCCCTCGGCGTCCTCGTCCACGCCGTCGGTCTCGGCCTTCGGGTAGCGCAGGCCGGTCGACAGGACGTCGGTACGTCCGTCACCCGCCTCCGAGCCCCGGACGATCTCGCGGCCGTGCACGGTGGTGGCGCGCAGCAAGACGCCGTAGTCGTTGTTGACGGCGCGGTCGGCGGCGATGCTCACCGAGGCGCGCAGCTCCTGGCCGGGGCGGACGTCGACCCGGTACCAGCGGTGTTCGCCGAAGGTCTCGCGGTCGCTGTAGAGGCCGGGCTTCAGCTGCGGGGCGCCCGCGCACTGCTTGGCGCCTTCGGTGGCCACGGGGTTGACGACCGGGTCGGCGGCCCTGTCGACCAGCTGTTTGACCCTGCCGGAGAGTTCGGCGGTGTGCTGCACGGAGGTGTACGTACCGCCGGTGGCCTCGGCGATGCAGGTGAGCTGGGCCCGGGTCTTGGCGTCCGGGACCAGGCCGAGGGTGTCGATGACCAGGTGAATGCCCTTGGCGGCGATGTCGCGCGCCACTTCGCACGGGTCGAGCGGGGCGCAGGTGTCCTCGCCGTCGGTGATGAGCACGATCCGCTTGGTGGCGTCGCCGCCGTCCAGGTCCTGGGCCGCGGCGAGCAGGGCGGGGCCGATCGGCGTCCAGCCGGTGGGGGCGAGCGTCGCGACGGCGGTCTTCGCCTCCGTCCGGTTGAGCGGCCCGACCGGGTACAGCTGCTTGGTGTCCTTGCAGCCGAGGGCCTTGTCCTCACCCGGGTACGTGGCTCCCAGGGTCCGTATGCCGAGCCGTACTTCGTCGGGGACCGCGTCGATGACCTCGTTGAAGGCCTGCTTCGCGGCGACCATCCGGGACTGGCCGTCGATGTCGGTCGCCCGCATGGAGCCGCTGACGTCGAGGACGAGGTCGACCTTCGGGGGTTCCTTCGCCGTCGGTCCGTCGGCGGCGGTGGCGCTCGCCGGGAAGAGCCCGACGGCCAGGGCGGCGAGCAGGCCGCACGCCCCGGCCGCAAGCCGTTTTCTTGTGATCATCGCCGGATCGTATTGAGGATCGTCCGTCAATCCAAAACGGGCTGCCGGTCCCGGCCTTCGGTCCTTCCCCGGGCGCCGGAGGGGGCGCGTCGGCCGTCGCCGCGCGGGATATCCCGGTGCGGGGGACGAAGGGTGCGTTCTCGGGGTCTCGCCGGCCCCGCTGGGCAAGCGCGGGCGCCGGGAGGCCGCCCGCGCCGACTGCCGGTCATGACCGGCCGGTGGATCCCTGAGCCGTGGCGGCGAAGGTGCCCGCCAGGTGCGTGCGCAGCGCCTGCGCCGTGGGTGGGGAGAGCCGGGCGCCGAGGTAGCCGTCCGGGCGGATCACGAAGGCCGTCGGCCCGTCCACCGCGTAGAGGCGGGCGAACTCGCCGGCGGTGTCGCGGTAGGCAGGCAACACGGTCCGGCCGGCCGCCGGGGCATCGGGGTCGAGTACCACGCAGGTCTCCACCCGGTCCCCGGACGACTCCCCTGCCGTCCGCGCGAGTTCGTCGATCCACCGGCCGTCCCCGTCCCCGTCCCCGCTCCCGCTCGCGGCTCCGTTCCCGTTCCCGTACAGCACGAGCACGTGTCCGCGGTCGCGCAGGACGTCGTACAGGCGCATCGGGTAGGCCGCGATCGGCCCGGTGAGGCCGCCGCAGTCCGGGGCCCGGTCGCCGGGGCGGGGTCCGGGGCCCTCTCCGGGCGGGTCGACGATCGGGCTGCCTCGGTAGCCGACGAGCAGTTGGGCCTCGCGCAGCATCAGGGTCGCCGGGTCCTCCGGGTCGGCCTGGACTCCCTCGGCGGCGTGTCGCACGGTGCGGCCGACGACCTCCTCGCCCACGGGCCGGCGTTCGGCGTCGTAGCTCGCGAGGAGGTCGGGGTGGGCGCCGCCGTCGACGGCGAGGGCGAGCTTCCAGGCCAGGTTCACGGCGTCCTGGATACCGGTGTTCATGCCCTGGGCGCCGGTCGGCGGGTGGATGTGCGCCGCGTCCCCCGCGACGAAGACCCGCCCGTCGGCGTAGCGGTCCACGATCCGGTGGCTGATGCGGAACACCGAGGCCCAGCGGATGTTGGAGGCGGTGGTGGGCCGCGGCGACAGCCGGTCCAGGACGGTCTGGATGTCGGCGAGCCCGGGGGCCCGGCCGCTCTCCGGGCCGTGGGCCACGCCGTCGCCCTCGGAGGCGGTCTCGGCCTGCCGCGCGGCGGTGAACTCGGGCGGTACGTTCATCGACACCCGGTAGCGGCCCGGGCCGGGCAGCGGGATGCACACCAGCGTGTCGTCGACCGTGCCGTCCTCGCCCCGGTGCATGGAGCGCACGCCGTACTCGTGCGGCAGGTCCCAGTCGAGCTCGACGTCGCCGAGCATGAACTCCTCGGGGAACGCGCCGCCCGCGTAGCTGAGCCCCAGCCCCTTGCGGACGATGCTGTGCGCGCCGTCGCAGCCGACCAGGAACCGGGTCCGTACCTCTTCCTCCGCGTCGGAAGGGGTGCGCACCCGGCTGGTCACCCCGTCGGCGTCCTGGGCGAACGAGACCAGCTCGGTGCCGCGCTCGATCCCGGTCCCGAAGCGGGCCAGGAACTCTTCGAGGATGCGCTCGGTCTCGTACTGCGGCAGCGCGGCGAAACCGTACGGAACCTCGGGTGGCAGGGCGAACTCCATGCGCGACTGCTCGGCGCCGTTGACGTAGGCCAGCTGGCCGAGCATCGGGGCGGCCGCGTCCAGGGCGGCGCGGACCAGGCCCATGCGGTCCCAGATCTCCAGGGTGCGCGGCTGGATGCCCACCGCCTTGGCGAACGGGAGGCGGGCGGGCAGCCGGTCGACGATCCGGCAGGAGACCCCGCGTCTGCGGAGTTCCACCGCCGCGGTCAGCCCGACCGGGCCGGCGCCGGCGACCAGTACGTCGGTTGCGTAGGTGTGCCCCACTGACGCCTCCTGGCGTGCGGCCCCGTCGAGTCGATTTCCCTCCATGGTGGCCGCCCGCCCGGCGTCCGGCATCTTTACTCGATCACGAGGTCCACGTCGATGTTGCCGCGCGTGGCACGGGAGTACGGGCAGACCTCGTGCGCCTGCTTGACCAGCAGGGTGCCGGTCTCGCCCGCCAGGGACTCGGGGAGCTCGACGCGCAGGACCACGCCCAGGCCGAACCCGGCGCCGTCCTTGCCGATGGAGACCTCCGCCGTCACCGAGACCTCGCTGGTGTCGGCCTTGGCCTGGCGGCCGACGAGGCCGAGCGCGCTGGCGAAGCAGGCCGCGTAACCGGCCGCGAAGAGCTGCTCGGGGTTGGTGCCCTGCCCGTTGCCGCCGAGCGCCGGGGGCATGGCCAGGGCGAGGTCGAGCTGGCCGTCGGAGCTGACGGTGCGGCCCTCGCGGCCGTTGGCGGTGGCGACAGCGGTGTACAGCGCGTCCATCGGAGTTCCTCTCGCAGAAGTGAACCGTTGCGGCGGCCGTTCGGTCGGCCTCGCTCCATCATTAGAGCACGCAATTGAGTTGTGCACAATTCAATGCCTCGCAAGTTCCCCCGGGTACACTGGCCCCCATGACCGAGAAGCCGACCGCAATCCACCCCGACCAGGACTTCCTGCGCCTGGACGGCCAGATCTGCTTCGCGCTGAACGCGGCGAGCCGCGCCTTCGGCGGCCTCTACCGCGTCGTCCTCAAGGACCTGGGCCTGACCTACCCGCAGTACCTGGTGATGCTGGTGCTGTGGGAGCACGGCGAGCTGCCGGTCAAGGAGATCGGGCAGCACCTCCGGCTCGATTCCGGAACACTGTCGCCCCTGCTCAAGCGGCTGGAGGCGGCCGGACTGGTGCGCCGCGAGCGCAGCGCCGAGGACGAGCGCTCCGTGCGTGCCCACCTCACCGAGGAGGGCGCCGCGCTGCGCGCCCGCGCGGCGGAGGTACCGCGGCGGATCGCGACCGCGACCGGCTTCGAGCTGACCGAGATCCTCGACCTCCAGGCCCGCCTGAACCGCCTCACCGCCGCCCTGGACGCCGCGGTCCCGCAGGAGGCGTGAAGCCGCTCGGCGCGATCACCGCCTCCTTGCCACACTGGGTCCAGGAGGTACGCGATGGAGCCGGTGGCCGCGCTGGACCGGATCGCCTTCCTGCTGGAGCGCGCCCAGGCGCCCACCTACCGGGTACGGGCCTTCCGGACGGCCGCGGCCGCGCTCCGGCGGATGGGCGAGGACGAAACCGCCGAACGTGTGGCGGCCGGTTCCCTGGAAGCCGTCAAGGGCATCGGGCCCAAGACGGCCCAGGTGGTGCGCGAGGCCCTCGACGGGGCGGTGCCGGCCTATCTGCAGACGCTGGAGGACGAGGCCGCCGCGCTTCCCGAGGGCCCACCGACCACCCCCGCCGCCGCGGCTCTGCGGGCGGCGCTGCGCGGGGACTGCCACGTGCACTCGGACTGGTCCGACGGGGGCAGCCCGATCGAGGTGATGGGCCGGGCGGCGGCCTCGCTGGGGCACGAGTACGCCGTGCTCACCGACCACTCGCCGCGGCTCACCGTCGCCCGGGGGCTCTCCCCGGAGCGGCTGCGGGAACAGCTGCGGGTGGTGGCGGAGCTCAACGAGACCTGGGCGCCGTTCAGACTCCTGACGGGCATCGAGTGCGACATCCTCGACGACGGTTCGCTGGACCAGGAACCGGAGCTGCTGGAGCAGCTCGACGTGGTCGTCGGCTCCGTCCACTCGAAGCTGCGGATGGAGGCGCCCGCGATGACCCGGCGGCTGCTGGCGGCCGTGCGCAATCCCCTGCTGGACGTACTGGGCCATTGCACGGGGCGGCTGGTGACCGGGCGGACCCGGCCCGAGTCGCAGTTCGACGCCGAGGCCGTCTTCGCGGCCTGCGCCGAGGCCGGTACCGCCGTGGAGGTCAACAGCCGGCCCGACCGGCTGGACCCGCCCCGGCGGCTGCTGCGCCTAGCCGTCGACACCGGGACGCTGTTCGCGATCGACACGGACGCGCACGCGCCGGGCCAGCTGGACTGGCAGATCCTCGGCTGCGAACGGGCCGCGGAGTGCGGGGTCCCGGCCGGGCGCGTCGTCAACACCTGGCCGGCGGAGCGGCTCCTCACCTGGACCCGTACTAGGACCGCCTGAGCTGGACCACCAGCAGCAGGACATCGGCTCCGGCGACGGCCAGCACCGCGCGGAACGGGAGCCGGCCCGCCGGGCGGCGGCCCGCCAGGAGCACCGTCGCGGTCGTGGCGGCCAGCAGGCCCCAGCCGTACGCCGTCACCCGCCCCGGCGGTCCCACGACCAGCGCGGCGGCCGAGGCGAGCACGAGGAGCCCGGCGAGCGCGGCCGAGGCCCGGGCCCCGAGCCGTTGCGGCAGGCCCACGACCCCGGTGGCGAGGTCGTCGGCGATGTCCGGCAGGACATTGGCGAAGTGCGCGCCCGCGCCCAGCAGGGCCGCGGCGGCCGTGAGCCACGGCGGCGGCCACGGCGCGCCGGGCAGGCCGAGGGTGACGAAGGCGGGGAGCAGGCCGAAGGCCAGGGCGTACGGGAGCCAGGAGGCGGCCGTGCCCTTCAGTTTGAGGTTGTACCCCCAGGCGGCCGCCACACCCACGAGGTGGACGGCCCCCGCGAGCAGCCCGCAGGCCAGCGAGAGCGGGACGCAGACCAGCAGTGCCAGGGCCGCCGCGCGGGTCACGGCCGCGGGTCGCACCGTACCGGCCACCAGGGGTTTGTCCCGCCGCCCCGCGGCCAGGTCGCGCCGCAGGTCCACCCGGTCGTTGCACCAGCCGACCGAGAGCTGCCCGGCGGCCACCGCGCCCACGGCGGCCGCCGCCTCCGGGAGACCCAGCCCCGCGGCGGCCGTGAGCACCACGGCGAAGAGGGTCACGGCCGCCGCCGGCAGGGGATGGCAGGCCGCCAGCAGACCCACGGCGGCGGCGCGCCGACGTACGGGGGCGGCGGCGGCAACGGCGGCTACGGCCCCGGCTCCGGCTCCGGCGGGCCGGGGCGGCGGGCCGGTCTCTGCGGTTCGCGCGGACACGCCGCCACGCTATGCCGCGCCGCGCCCGGTTCGCCTGATTCATAACGATGTGTCAGTTGTTTTCTATGGTGAATCAATGACACGTGTCCTGGCAGTGAGCAGCGTGTTCCCGCCGCACCGCCATCCGCAGGCCGAGATCACGGCCGCGCTCGCCCGTTTCCTGCCGCCCGGCCCCGATACCGCGCTGCTGCGCCGGGTCCACGCCTCGGTGCGCGTGGAGTCCCGCCATCTCGCGCTCCCGCTGGAGCGGTACGGGCCGTCGAACGACTTCGGCACCACGAACGCCCTCTTCCTGGACGTGGCTCTGGAGCTCGGCGGCCGTGCCGTCGGACTCGCCCTCGCCGACGCCGGACTCGCGGCGCCGGAGATCGACCTCGTCCTGTCGACCACGGTGACCGGGCTCGCGACCCCCTCGCTGGAGGCCCGCCTCGCCTCGCGCGCCGCGCTGCGCCCCGACGTGAAGCGGGTCCCGCTCTTCGGCCTCGGCTGCGCGGCCGGCGCCGCCGGTGTCGGCCATCTCCACGACTACCTGACGGGCCGGCCCGGCCACGCGGCCCTGCTGCTGTCCACCGAACTGTGTTCGCTCACCCTGCAGCCCACGGACACCTCCATGGCGAACCTGGTGGCCGGGGCCCTCTTCGGCGACGGGGCGGGCGCGCTCGTCGCGGTGGGCCGAGGCCATCCCCTGCACGCCACCGGCGCCGGACCCACGGTGGTGGCCGCGCGCAGCCGCCTCTACCCGGGCACCGAACACCTGCTCGGCTGGGACATCGGCCACTGGGGCCTGCGCATGGTCCTCGGGCGTGAACTCCCGGACCTGATCAGGCTGCACGTGGCCGAGGAGGTCGAGACCTTCCTCGCCGCGCACGACCTCAAGCCCCCGGACGTCGACGCGTGGATCTGCCACCCCGGCGGCCCCAAGATCCTCGACACGCTCGCGGACGCGCTGAGCCTGCCCGAGTCGGCCTTCGCGGCGAGCCGCCGTTCGCTGGCGGCCGCCGGAAACCTCTCCTCCGCCTCGGTCCTGCACATCCTGGGCGGCATCCAGACCGCGGGGCCGCCGCCGCCCGGCTCGGTCGGTCTGATGCTGGCCTTCGGGCCGGGCTTCGCCTCCGAACTCGTCCTGCTCCGCTGGTGACCGCTGATTGGTGACTCCATGCCCATGCCCATGTCCTCGCCCATGGCCCCGTCCATGACCTTGTACCTGCTGCTCATCGGCCTGGTCGCGGCCGAACGGCTCGCCGAGCTGGTCACGGCCCGCCGCCACACGGCGTGGACCTTGGCCCAGGGCGGCCGCGAGTACGGCCGCGGCCACTACCCGGCCATGGTCGCCCTGCACACCGCGCTGCTGGTGGGCTGCGTGGTGGAACCCCTGGCCGCCGGCCGCCCGTTCCTCCCCGTAATGGGCTGGTCGGCCCTCGCCCTCGTCCTGGCGGCGCAGGTCCTGCGCTGGTGGTGCATCGCCAGCCTGGGACGGCGCTGGAACACCCGGGTGCTGGTGGTCCCCGGCCTGCCGCTGGTGGCGGCCGGCCCGTACCGGTTGCTGCGCCACCCCAACTACGTGGCGGTCGTGGTGGAGGGCTTCGCGTTGCCGCTGGTGCACACCGCCTGGCTGACCGCGCTCGGCTTCACCGCGCTCAACCTGTTGCTGCTGCGCGTGCGGATCGGCTGTGAGGAGGCCGCGCTGACGGACGGCGGGCGCCTGCGCGCCCCCTCCTCGGTACCCACGTCGGGCTCCCGCTCGTGATCGACCTGCTGATCGCGGGCGGCGGCCCGGCGGGCCTGGCGACGGCCATCCACGGCGCGCTGGCCGGTCTGGAGGTGGTGGTCGTCGAGCCGCGGCCCACCCCGATCGACAAGGCCTGCGGGGAGGGGCTGATGCCGGGGGCGGTACGCCGGCTGCTGGAGCTGGGCGTGCCCGTGACCGGGCAGCCCTTCCGCGGCATCCGGTACGTCGACGCGGTGAGCGGGCGGCAGGCGGAGGGGCTGTTCCGCCCCGGCCCCGGCCTCGGTACCCGGCGCACCGCGCTCCAGGCCGCGCTGGCCGAGCGCGCCGCGCAACTGGGCGTCCGGGTGGTCCGGCAGCGCGTCGAAGGGATCGGCCAGGACGCCGACACCGTCAACGCGGCGGGTTTCACGGCCCGTTACCTGGTCGCGGCCGACGGCCTGCACTCCCCCGTCCGGCGCCGTCTCGGTCTGTCCGCGCCACCCTCGTCCGCCCGGCCGGCCCGCTACGGCCTGCGCCGCCACTACACCGTCGAGCCGTGGAGCGACCTCGTCGAGGTCCACTGGTCGGCCCACTGCGAGGCGTACGTCACCCCGCTCGCGCCCGACCGGGTCGGCGTGGCCGTACTGACCGCGGAGCAGGCCCCGTTCGACGTACAGCTCGCCCGTTTCCCGCTGCTGGCGGCGCGGTTGCCCGCGTCCCCCGGTACTGCGGTGCGCGGGGCCGGGCCGCTGCGCCAAGGGTCCCGCGTACGGGTGGCGGGGCGCGTGCTGTTCGTCGGTGACGCGGCGGGGTACGTGGACGCGCTGACCGGTGAGGGCCTGACCCTGGCCGTGACGGCGGCGGGCGAGCTGGTCCGCTGCGTACGGGCCGGGCGGCCGCAGGCGTACGAGCAGGCCTGGCGGGAGCTGTCGCGCGGCTACCGCACGCTCACCGAGTCCCTGCTCTGGGCACGCCACCGGCCACGGCTCGCCCGGCGGATCGTCCCGCTGGCCGCCCGGCTCCCGCGCGTGTTCACGGAGGCGGTGAACCTCCTGGCATGAGCGCACGGGACCGGGCGTGAAACGGCACCCCGGCCCGGGCGGGGCGCGGGGTGCCGCTCGTCTCACCGCCGGATCAGGCCGGGCTCTCCTGACGGTTCCTCAGTGCCAGGCCCGCGAGGACGGCGGCGGCCGCCGCGCAGAGCACCACGACGACACCGGCCCAGGCCAGGGACCCGCCCACCGCCCCGGCCAAGGGGTCGAATCCCCACACGCCGCCGACCACGTGCAGGACGACGACGCCGACGGCCGTGGCCGCTCCGGCCCGCCACACCACCGCGGTGTCCCGGAGGGCCAGGACCGCCCCGAGGCCGAGGCAGAGCACGGCGGCGAGGAGCGGCAGGAAGTCGAGGGGGGCCGCCGACGGCAGGGCCGCGAGGTCCTTGGGCAGGTGCAGCGCGCCGCTGACCAGCAGGGCGATCGCCACCGGCCGGCGCAGGACGTGCCGCAGCACCGGGGAGCGGGAGCCGGCCGGTTCGCCCTCCGGTTCGCTGCCGGGGGTGGTACGGCCGCGCGGCTTCGCGTACGGGGTGTCGTACAGGTCCTGGTACTGAGGCTCGTACGGCTCCTCGTGGGGCTCCTCCGGTGGCGGCGCTGCCTCGGCCCGCTCCTTGGGCTCCTGGGAGTTGTCGGACTCGTCGGGCTCGTCGGACGCCCCGAGGATGGTCACCAGCAGGGCCACGTCCTCGATGGACCGTCCGACGGCGGCGGCGCCAAGGTGATGTCCGCTTCGGCCACTTCGTGCGGGGGCTCGCCCAAGAGGGCGACCATCCACCGCACTTCGTGCACGGGACGGGTCACGGCGGCCGTACGGAGCGCCTCGTGTCCGGGGTTGGGCAGTTGGCCGGTCTCCTTGAGGAGGCTCACCAGAGCGGTGACCTCTTCGAGCGGGCGGCAGGTGGCCGCCGTGTCCAGCAGGGTGCGGACGGGCTGCGTGCCCGGAGCATCCGGAGCGTCTGGGGCGTCTGAGGTGTCTGAGGTGTCTGAGGTATCTGAGGTGTCCGGGGCGGTGATGTCGGGGGTCTCGTGGCGGTCTTCAGGGTCCGTCGCCGCGAGGATGATGGGGTCGTTCATGGAAAGCTCCGTTCGCCGACACGCGGGTCTACACATCGCGGGCCGGTCATCGTGCGTCATGGGAAGCGCACGCTTTGTTATATTTACTGCCAGTTCCGCTCACTGCGCCATTCGGGGCGGGCAAACGGGGGCTCACCCGGGCCACGGAGAAGGGTCGTAGACCGTGCCCGATATGCGGAAGTTCTGGCGCCGGTGCGTGCTGCCCGTGACGCTGACGCTGCCCGCCGTACTCCTGTCGGTGGCCGCGGCGGCGGGTCCGGAGCGGCCCGTGGTGGACACCGACCGGGGCCCGGTGCGCGGCCGTTCCCACGGGGCGTACACCACCTTCGAGGGAATCCCGTACGCCGCTCCCCCGACGGGCTCGCTGCGCTGGCGGCTTCCGGAGCCGGCGCCCCGGTGGGAGGAGGTGCGCGACGCGGGCGCCGCCGGCTCCCGCTGCGTGCAGCTGCCCGCGGTCGGGCCCGGCGGGCCGAGCGGCTCGGAGGACTGCCTGTACCTGAATGTCACCGCGCCCGCGCCCGCGGCCGGCGCCGCCCGGGGCGCGCGGCGGCCCGTCATGGTCTGGTTCCACGGCGGCGGCTTCGTCAACGGCGCGGGCGACCTGTACCCGGCCGAACGGCTTGCCGTCCGGGGCGACGTCGTGGTCGTCACCGTCAACTACCGGCTGGGGATCCTCGGCCTGTTCGGTCATCCGGAGCTCGGCGGGGCCCCCGGCTTCGCCCTCGCCGACCAGCAGGCGGCGCTGCACTGGGTGCGGGCGAACGCGGAGCGCTTCGGCGCGGACCCGCACAACGTCACCGTGTTCGGCGAGTCGGCGGGCGCCCTCAGCGTCTGCGCGCACCTCACCTCCCCTGCCTCGGCAGGCCTGTTCCATAAGGCGATCGTGCAGAGCGGATCGTGCTCGACCACGATGCCGCCGTGGTCCCTGCTCCCCACGCTCGGTACGTACGAGCCCTTCGAGCCCGAGCGGCGCACGGTCGCGGACGGTGTGCCGGCGGCGGCCCGGCTCGGCTGCGGGGGTTCCACGGCGGTGCTGGACTGCCTGCGCCGGCTGGACATCCGCACGCTCGTGACCCCGGAGCTGACGCAGACCTTCTCCCAGATGTCGTACGGCGGCGCCCAACTGCCCGAGGAGCCCAGGCGCGCACTGGAGACCGGCCGCTTCCACCGCGTGCCGGTGATGCAGGGAACGACCCGGGACGAGATGCGCGTCTTCGTGGCGCAGACCCTGGCGGTGTACCCGGTCGCCGACGCAGCCGCCTACCGGGCCCGGCTGGAGCGGTCCTTCGGGGTCTCGACGGCCCGCGCCGTCGAGGCGAGCTATCCGGTCTCGGCCTACCCGACGCCGGCGGTGGCGTGGGCCACGCTGCTGTCCGACGCGTCGTTCACCTGCCCGACCCTGCGGGACAGCGGTGCGCTGGCCCGGCGCGTGCCGACGTACGGCTACCGGTTCAGCGACGGCGACGCACCCAACTTCACCGGCCTTCCGGAGGTGCCGGAGCTGCCGTACGGCGCCTCGCACGGCTTCGAACTGCCCTACCTGTTCGCGGTGGTGCCGCTGGCGGACCCGCAGCGGGAGCTGGCGGACCGGATGGCCGGCTACTGGACCCGCTTCGCCCGCACCGGCGTGCCGGCGGCTGCGGGAGCGCCGTGGTGGCCGCGCTACCGCTCACCGGCCTCGGTGCTGTCGCTGGCGCCGGGGGCGGGCGGGATCCGTACGGTGGACGCCCGGGCCGAACACCACTGCGCCCTCTGGGACGCGCGGTGGCCCGCGGTCACCAGTTCTCGGTGATGACGACCCCGTCGTCGGTACGGACGACGAGGTTGCCGCTGTCGCCGTAGACCTCGCGCCGCCAGTCGGCGAACACCTTGGCGATATGGCGGGCGTCGTCCCCGCGACCCTTGCCCACGGATGTGGTGCTGAAGGTGATCCTCGCCTCGCCGACGGTGCGGACCTTGCGGACGCGGGTCTCCTTGACGACGACGTCCTCGTAATCGGTGCGGTGCTTGCCCCAGTACGCGTTGAAGTCCCGGGTCATGTCGAACCAGTCCGCCGGGCCGCACGGACCGCCGCCGTTGGTCATCGGGGCGTCCCCCGAGGGGGCGGGCGCGCCGGTCTGCTGATCGGTCGGCGGGCCGGCGTAGCCTCCGGTCTCCTGATCCGTGGGCGGACCGGCGTAGCCGCCCGTCTCCTGGTCGGTGGGAGGGCCCGCGTAGGCGCCGGTCTCCTGATCGGTCGGCGGACCGGCGTAGGCGCCGGTCTCCTGATCCGTCGGCGGACCGGCGTACGCACCCGTCTCCTGATCCGTCGGCGGACCGGCGTACGCACCCGTCTCCTGATCCGTCGGCGGACCCGCGTAGCCTCCGGTCTGTTCCTCCGTCGGCACGTCGAGCGCGCACTTCTGCGGCGTGAGGCTGGGAACGGGCGCCGGCCCCGCGGCCTGGCCCGCCCCTCTGGTCCCGCAGGCCGCCAGTACCGCGCACAGCAGTCCCGCCACGAGCACCCGGCCGGTCGTCTTCGTTGTCATGGTCATCCCCCTCGGCCTTCAAGAGGGAAATCGTCCGGCCGCGGTTCCCGGGCCGCCGGATCGCGGGCTAGCGTGTTGTCGTGACCGCCTCCGAGTCCCGCCCCCTGCTCTTCCTGGACGTCGACGGGCCACTGATCCCGTTCGGGGCGGGCCCGTACCCGCAGGGGGACGTGGCCAATCCGCTGCTGGCGAGGATCGACCCCGCGCTCGGGCCGGGGTTGGCGGCCCTGCCGTGCGAGCCGGTGTGGGCCACGACCTGGATGGCGGACGCGAACGAGTGCGTCGCACCCCGGCTCGGTCTGCCGGAGCTGCCCGTGGTGGTGTGGCCGGAACCCGCCGATGAAGACGCACGGACCGGGATCCACTGGAAGACCCCCGCACTCCTCGACCACGCGGCGGGCCGCCCCTTCATCTGGGTCGACGACGAGATCACCGACGCCGACCGGGCCTGGGTGGCCTCCCACCACCCCGGACGGGCCCTCCTCCACCGGGTGGACGCAGGCCGGGGTTTGACCGCCACCGACCTCACCGTGCTGCGCGGCTGGCTGGACGCGGCGGGGCATCGTGGTCATTTCTCCGCCCGCGGGGCCGTGGCCGGGGAGTAGAGGAACGAGAACCGTTCCATGACGTTCTGCCGCTGGGTGTTGTGGAAGGCGGCGATGCGCCAGGTGCCGTCGGTGTCGCGGACGAGGGTGTACGTCTGGACCTTGGACAGTTCGGCGGGGCCGGGCTTGCCGCCGCTGTAGTCGTCGCCGCGGCCGGTCAGGACGGCGGCGTCCTCGAGGAAGCGCAGGTCGAGTAGGAAGCGGCCAGCCGGGTACACCCCCGGAGCAACTGGACTTGCTCTTCGACTACTTCACCCGCGCGGCCCCCGCCTTCCGCGAGGCGACGGAGGAGATCCGGGCGGCGACCCAGGAACGCAAGGGCGGCCACTAGGGGGTGTCTTGGCCTGGGCGCGTGCCCGGCCGGGCACGCGCCCAGGCCCCCCGGCGGACGTCAGCGGGCCGCAGGCTGGAGGGCCCGGCGCCGCAGGAGCGTGCCGGCCGCGGTCCGGTTGCGGCGACTCCTACGCGCGGGGCACCGCGCTGCCCGGCTCGACGCCTGACCGCCGCCCTTCGCGGTCGCGCCCCGGGCCCGTCAGCTCCAGGACGCGCAGACCAAGGAGCGCTGCGCCGCGGCCAGGTACGCGGCGGCCGACAGCCAGGCCCGGGCGTAGGGCTCGGACGAGGAGTCGGCGAGCCGGCCGAAGACGTCGCGGGGGCGGCGGTCGGCCTCGGCGGCGAGGGCGGCGGTCAGCTCCGCCGCCGCGGTGAGCCCGGCCCGGCGCAGCGGACCGTACGCGGCGAGCGGTTCGGTGCCCCGCGCGGCCTCGGCCACGGCGCGGCGGCCGCCCGCGACCCCGGTCTCCAGGAGGCGGCGTACGCGCCACAGCGGGGAGTCGGCCAGCGGGTCCGGACCGGTGGGAGCCGGCTCAGGGGCCGGGAAGGCGGTCCGCGGTGGGAAGTGGCCGCCCTGGAGCCGGTCGTAGCCGAGGTCCGCGCGGCCCAGCCATTCCTCGGGCAGCCGCAGCGTGTACGCGGCGCCCGGCACGGGGCCGACCGCGAGGGGCCGCAGGGTGGCGGCCCGGTCCAGGTCGGGGCGGCCCAGGACCCGCAGCGAGAGGCCGGGGTACGAGGCGAGGCGGCGCAGGTTCTCCGTGTGCGGCAGTTCCGGGTGGGGGTGCGCGGGCCGCAGCCGGAGCAGGGGCGCGTCGGGGCGTGCCTCGCGGACGAGGAGGTCTTCGCCGGCCGCGCCGACGACCGTGACGTCGCAGCCGAGCAGCGCGGGCTCGGACGCGTCCGATCCGGCCTGCGCGCGGGTGACGGCCTCTGCCGCCGACCGGGCGAAGAGCGCCGCGGCGGGCCCTTCGGTCCAGGGCGTTCCGGGTAGCGGGGTCGCCTTGACCCCGCGTCCGGCGCCGAGCCTGCCCTCGGGGGAGACGGTCGCGCCGGCGATGCGCAGGCCACCGCGGGCCAGCCCGGCGTGGTCGAGGACGGCCCCGCCGAGCGCGACGGAGGCCGAACCCGCGCCGCGGGCCCGGGCCAGGCCGCCGGGGCGCACGTCGGCGACCGAGTAGGCGGCGCCGTCGGGGGCCAGCAGGTGGGTGACCACTCCCCCGTACCCGGTGGCGGAGAGCACGGGCTCCCGGCACAGGCCGTACACCTGGAGGCTGCCGCCCGGCGCGTAGGCACGCCGGGCGGTGCCGGTCAGCGCGGGGGCGGCGGATCCGGCGGCCAGCAGGGCGGCGGTGTACAGGAGTTCACGGAAGGCCGCAGTGAGGTCGCCGAGCCGCTGGGCCGCTCGGCGCTCCCGGGCGGCGCGCAGCCCGCGTACGACCCGCAGGGCGGTCGCCTCGGCGCGCGGCAGCCCGGCGAGGCGGGCGGTGTGCGCCGCGCGCAGCAGCTCGGCCTGGACGACGGCTCCCCCGGCGGTGACCCCGGCGGCGAGGGCCTCGGCGGCGGCCTGCCAGAGGGCGGCCGCGGCGCGGAGTTGGGCGTCGGTGAGCGTGTCCTCGGGCTCCGACTCGGGTTCGGGCCCGGGCGTCGGCCCGGGCGTCGCCGGCTGCTGCTCCGCTCCTTGCGGCGGCGGGGCCGCTTCCGCGAGCGGTTCCGCGTCCGCGAGCGGGGCGGCGCCCAGGGCCGCGGCCCGGTGGAGGCAGCGCGGGGCCAACAGGCAGGTGCACACGGCCTGTTCGGCGGCCGTGACCGCGCCCGTGGGACCGGGGCGCAGGGTCACGACGGCGTCCTCTCCGAAGGTGAGGACGACTCCGCCGTCCGCCTCCCGTACGGCCAGGTCGCCGCAGCCCGCGGTGGCGGCGTCCAGCTTCTTGCGCAGCCGGGCGCTGAGCTGCTCGACGGCCTCGGCGAGCACCTGGGGTGCGACGGGCGGCAGTTGGGTGTCGGTGCTGGTCAACGGGATTCTCCACGGAGGCGGTCGCCGACCCAGCGGGCGAGGGCGAGCGGGCTGAGGGCGGCCACCGGCATGCCGGCCGCGACGAGTTGCCGGGCGACCGGGACCGAGTACCGGGGTGTGCCGGTGTCGTCGAGTGCGGCACAGCCCAGCAGTTGGGCGCCGGAGGCGGCGAGCGCGCGGACCTCGCCGAGGAGCCCGCCGATGGGAGCGCCCTCCTCGAAGTCGCTGACCACGACGACGAGGGTGCGGCTCGGGACGGTGATCAGCGAGCGGGCGTGCGCGAGTCCGGCGGCGATGTGCGTGCCGCCGCCGACGCGGACCTCCAGCAGGAGGGAGAGCGGGTCCTCGACCCGGTCGGTGAGGTCCACGACCTGGGTGGAGAAGGCGAGGAAGTGGGTGGACAGGGTCGGTACGCCGCCCAGTACGGCCGCGGTCAGCGCCGACCAGATGACGGAGGCCTCCATCGAACCGGAGACGTCGACGACGAGGATGAGCCGCCAATCGGCTTCGCGGCTCGCCCGGGTGCTGAAAACGGGCCGTTCCGGGACGACGACCACGCTTCCGTCGGGCCGCCGCCGGGTGTGCGCGAGGTTGGCGCGCAGGGTGCGGGCCAGGTCGAGCCTGCCGCCGGGGCGGCGGGTGGGGCGCGGAGTGGCGAGGCCGGACAGGGCCGGGCGCAGCCGGGTGGCCAGCTCCTTGGCGAGTTCGTCGACCAGTCGCCTGACCAGGGGCCGAAGCCGGGCCAGTTGGGCTTCGGGCAGCCCGCCGGCGAGGGACAGGACGGAGCTCAGCAGTTCCACGGAGGGGCGTACGGCCGCCGGGTCGAGCTGGGCCAGTACGTCGGTGCGGCCCGCCCCGGCCGCTTCGCCCAGCACCTCTTCCCGTACGTCGGCGCCGAACAGCGCCTCCAGTTCCTGCGACCACTCGCGGGCGGTGGGGAAGGATGCCTCCTGGCCACCGCCCTGACCGCCGTCGGAGCCGATACCGGAGGCGCCTTCGCCGCGGCCGGCGCCGTACAGCTCGTCGAGGGCGTGGGCATAGCGGCGGGCGCCCGCGGGGAGCCGGTCGCGTTCGCGGCCGAGCAGCAGCCGCCAGCGGTCGGCGGGGGCGAGCCGCAGGCCGGTGGGGGCGGGTGCGCGCGGGACCTCGGGGGTCGGCGGTGCCGGGAGCGGCGGCGCGTCCGCGGCGGGCAGCGGGAGTTCCTTGAGCGCGGCGAGTCCGGCGGCGTCCGCGGCGGCCCAGAGGGCGAGCAGCGCGGGCGGCGCGTCGAGCGCGAGGTCTATCCGGTCGCCGAGCCGCTCGGCCACCGTGTCCAGCAACCGGTCGCGCGCGGCGGGGGAAAGGGCGTCGAAGCCGCCGCGCAGGGCGGGCAGACGGTCGAGGAAGAGCCGGTCGGTGAGGTGCTCGACGCGGTCGAGGAGCGGGGCGAGGGCGGCCGGGGAGGACTGGAGCAGCGGCCCCGCGGCCGTAAGGAGTCCCGCGAGCCGGCGGGTCAGGGCGCGGCGGCTGTCGGCGGTGGCGGCGCCGTCGATCCATCCGGCGGCGCGGTCGCCGAGCCGGGCGGCCGGTTCGAGGTCGAGGAGGACCCGTACAGCCAGGGCCGCGCCCTGGATCAGCGGGGAGGCGGAGGCGGCCAGGGCGGCGAGGGCCCCGTCGGTGCGCAGCCCGAGGTGGTGGGCGGCGGCGCGGTCGGCGAGGGCCACGAGGGCGGCGGCGTCGGCGGGGTCGTCGCTGCCGGCCAGGCCGGGCAGGGACCGGACCGCCGCTTCGAGCAGGTCGCCGGTGAGCGCGGCGGCGGTGGCGCGGGAGTCGGCCCGGGTGCCCGGGAGGTGGCCGCGGCGGAGGGCCTCCAGGAGGTCGAGCGCGTCGAGGAGTTCGGGCAGGGCCGCCGTCTGCGGCAGGACGGTGGCCGCCTCGTGGAGCCGTACGCCGACCAGCTCGGGCAGATCGCACCGCGCGGCGGCGGCCAGCCCGGCGAGGATCTGCGCCGGGGTCGGACCGCCGTCGGCGGCGGCGCGGCGCGCGGTGTCCCGCAGGGTGCCGGCGGCGGCCTGGGCGGCGTTGACGCCGCGGACTCCGGCGAGATCGAGGCGGGCCGGGACGGAAGGCGTCCAGGCCAGCCGCCACTTGGTGCCGAGGGCGGTCCCGTCGCCGGTGGCGGCGACCGTCAGGGGCTCGCCGTAGGAGGCGCCGCAGACCTGGAGCCGCTGGAGCAGGACCTCGCGGCGGCCGTCGAGGGCGGAGCGCAGCGGGTCGAGGCGGACCTCGCGGGGGGCGGGGTCGTCCGGTGCGGGCAGCCGCAGCCGCGCCAACTCGGCCTCGACGGAGGGGCCGAGGCCGGAGCGGGGGGCGTGCGGGGTGACCCGCCCGCGGGCGGTGCCGACGAGCACTGCCTCCATGGCCCGGGCCAACGCCCTGCCGCGGCCGAGGGGTTCGCCCTGGCCGAGGACGGTGGTGACGGCCTCCAGGAGTTCCCCGCGGCCGGGCGCGGGAAGTCCGCGCAGGGCGGCCAGGTCGCAGGCGAGCCGCAGCGTCTCGGCGGCCTCGCCGGTCCCGGCGGTGTGCCCGGCGCGGCGCAGCTCCCGGCAGACCCCGGTGACGGCGACGGAGGCCGCGTCCCGGAGGCGCCCCGGGTCGCCGCCGGCCTCCAGAACGGCCTGCTGCCACAGGGGATCCCGAATCCCGGCGGGATACCCGGAACGGGAGTCGAGCAGGTCGAAGGAGTACGGCACGAACGAGGTGACGGGCCCGTCCGCGTGCGCGGATGCCAAGGCACCGCTGTGCCCGCGGTCGGGCCGGGGGCCCACTCCGGAGGCGGGGGCCGTACCGGGAGCTTGTGCCGGGGCCTGGGAACCAGCGGCGGGGACGGCCGTGGGCCCGGCGGCCCGGACGACGGGTGAGGCAGGCCCTGTTCCCGGGCCCGCGTCCGCCCCGGTGTCGGCGCCATCGCCGTCGCCGGAGGCGCTGTGCCCGCCAGGGCGCACGCCGGACGCGGCGCGCCTCTCGGTTCCCGTCCCCGGACCCGGGCCGGCCGCCTGGCCGGTCCCGACCCGGCCGTCGGGCCCAGGGCCCGCTCCCGCGTCGGCTCCCGTGCCGGTACCACCGGACCGAGGACGCGGCACGGCGTCGGGGGCAAGGCCCGTACTGCGGCCTGGTGCAGGAGCGTGGGAACCGGTGGCGGGCACCGCCACGGGCCCGGCGCTCCGACCGACGAGTGCAGCAGGCGCTGTTCCCGGGGCCGTGTCCGCCCCGGTGTCGGCGCTCCCGGCGGAAACGCTGTGCCCGCCAGGGCGCATGCCAGGTGCGGCGCTCCCCTCGGCATCTGCCCGCATACCACGCGGCACGGCATCCGGGACGGATCCCGTACCGGCACCTTGTGCGGGGGCATGGGAACCGGCGGCAGGGAGCGCCGTGGGCCCGGCGGCCTGGCCGACGGCGGTGGGCCCTGTGCCGGGGGCCGCGTCCGCCCCGGCGCCGTCGCCGTCGCCCGAAGCGCTGTGCCCGCCAGGGCGCACCGCTGCCCCCGGGCCGGGACCGGGGGCGCCGTCGGGGACGAGTCCCGTGCCCGCGTCGGAGGCGGGAGCGGTTCCGGCGTCCGCGCCCAGGAGGGCCGGGGCGTGGAACGCGCCGACAACCGCGACCACTCGGTGGCCGGCGGCGGTGGCGGTGGCGATGACGCCGCGCATGTAGGCCTCGCGGGCCAGGTCCGTCGGCGGAACGGCCGGTGCGTCCTGGCGTAGGGCCCATCCGACGCCGAGGGCGGCGCGGCGTACGGCCTCCGGGGAGCAGCCCGGCGCGAGGACCTCGACGGCGCGGTCCCACAGATCGTCACCGTCCCGGCCCGTCCCGGCGGCGGTGAGGGCATCGCCGAAGGTGCGGCCGGACCCCGGCACTCCGCCGGGCTCCGTGGCCGTGCCCACGGGCGGGCTCTCGCCCGGGCTCAGGATCACGCCCGGAGCCAGGGTCGGGGCAGGGGCCCCGCCCGAAGCCGTAACGGCGACAGGGACCGGAGGCAGGGTCGGGCCCGCGCCCGGGGCCCCGCCCGAGGCCGTACCGGCGGCCGCAACCGGGACCGAGGCCGTGGCCCCACCCGAAGCCGTACCGGCGGCCGGGACCGGGACCGGAGGAACGACCGGGCCCGCGCCAGGGGACCCGCCCGAAGCCGTACCGGCGGCCGCAACCGGGACCGCGCCCGTGGCCCCACCCGAAGCCATACCGGCGGCCGGGACCGGGACCGGAGGAAGGACCGGGCCTGCGCCCGTGGCCCCACCCGAAGCCGTACCGGCGGCCGGGACTGGGATCTGAGGCAGGGCCGTGCCCGCGCCCGGGGCCGTTTCCGGGGCTCCGCCCGGCGGGGTCCAGGCGCGGTCGGACAGCGGGAGGTCGCAGCAGACGACCGTCGCGCCGGAGCGGCGGGCCCAGCGGAGCGCGGCCAGTTCCGGGGAGAAGTCCGCGAACGGGTAGAAGGCGAGGCGGCCGTCCGCGGCCGTGCCCGCCAGGGCGACGGGGGCGACGGTCTCCGGGTCGGCCAGGTGCTCCAGCCACGGCTGGAAGTCCGCCGGCAGCTCGACGCAGACCACGTCCGCGCCCGAGGCGTCCAGCAGGGCGGGGACCACCGCGGCCAGCGCGGGGCTGTGGTGGCGCACTCCCAGCAGGTACGGCGTCCGGGAGGCCGCGAGCGCGTCGACGGCGGCACGCGGCTCGGCCGTCAACGCAGGCTCCCGCGCAGGTCCCAGAGGCGGCGCCACATCGCCGAGCCGTCCTCGGCCCGGCGGCGGACCGGGCCGTCCCAGTACCCCAGCAGCCGCCCGTGGTCGGCCGGGTCGTCCTTGCGTACGACGCCCAGCAGGTGCCCCGGCAGCAGGTCCAGCACGTCCCCGCCCGGCAGGTACGCGGCCGAGACCCCCAGCGAGGCCGCCACCTGCACGGCTTCGGCGGTGGACATGACCGTACCGGGGCGCTCCACGTCCCAGCCCTCGGCGGAACGCCCGGAGCGCAGGTCCCGGAAGACGGTGACGAGCGCGTCGAGCACCGCGTCGTCGACGGCGAAGGCGGCGCCGGCCCGCTGGACGGCGGCGACCGCCTGCCGGCGGATCAGCGTGGCCTCCGCGTCCGCGTCGGCGATCGGGGCGACGGTCTCGAAGTTGAAGCGCCGCTTGAGGGCGGCGGACATCTCGGAGACGCCGCGGTCGCGCAGGTTGGCGGTCGCGATGACCGTGAAGCCGGGCGCCGCGCAGACCACCGCGTCCTCGGTTGCGGTCAGTTCGGGCACGCTGACCCGCCGGTCGGACAGGATGGACACCAGCGCGTCCTGCACCTCGGGCAGGCAGCGGGTGATCTCCTCGACGCGGACCACCCGCCCGGTCCGCATGGCGGAGAGCACCGGCGAGTCGACCAGGGCTCCCACGGTCGGCCCTTGCGCCAGCAGCAGCGCGTAGTTCCAGCCGTAGCGGAAGGCGTCCTCCGTGGTGCCGGCCGTGCCCTGCACGGTGAGGGCGCTGGTGCCGCAGACGGCGGCGGCCAGCAGTTCGCTGAGCATCGACTTGGCGGTGCCGGGCTCGCCGGTGAGGAGCAGCCCGCGCTCTCCGGCGAGGGTGACCACGCACCGCTCCACCAGGGCCCGTTCGCCGACGAACTTCGGGGTGATGACGAGTTTGCCGCCGCCCTTGGGCAGGGCGAGTTCGGCGCCGTCGCTGCCGCAGACGAAGGTGACGACGGCGCGCGGGGTCAGCGCCCAGCCGGGCGGGCGGGGACCGGGGTCCTGTGCGGCGAGGAAGGCGAGTTCGGCGGCGTACCGCTCCTCGGCGGGCAGCACCTGCCGGCCTGCGGGGGCGGATC
Source organism: Streptomyces sp. NPDC048258 (assembly GCF_043201995.1). Classification (NCBI taxonomy): domain Bacteria; kingdom Bacillati; phylum Actinomycetota; class Actinomycetes; order Kitasatosporales; family Streptomycetaceae; genus Streptomyces; species Streptomyces sp. NPDC048258. Next base: position 407,105 of record NZ_JBICZH010000004.1, on the reverse strand, counting down.
GTTCGGTGACGGTCATTCGGAGTCCTTGGAATGGGGAAGTACGAAGGGGTTCAGCGGCGGCGGGCGCGGGTGCGCTTCACCTTGAGCTCCTCGAAGCGCGGCACGTCGCCTTCTCGGACCCGCTGCCAGGCCCGGCGGTAGAGCTCCGCGGCCGGTTCGGCGGGCAGCAGCACGCCCGGCAGGCGGTGGCCGTACATCGGGAGCTTCCACTGCTCCACCGGCAGCGCCGGGGCGGCCATGTCCGCCCACCCGCCCGGCAGGAACAACGAGCGCCCGGCGCGGCTCCGGCCGGCCGACACCACCAGGTCGGTGGCGGCCAGTTCGGCGCGGGCGGCCTTCAGCCGGGCCGGCTTCCAGCCGGTCCAGCGCGCGGTGTTGCGGTCGGTGGGGTCGGGCATGGCGAGCAGCGCGAGGTACAGGGCGGCCGCGTCGGCGCCCAGCCCGTACTCGGCGCCGACCTCGGCCACCAGCTCGGGGACCGACCGGCTCGGGTCCTGCGGCCACCAGGTGCCGTCCTTGTCGACGGCGCCCGCCGCCGGGGCGCCCGGGTCGGCGAGCAGGGCGGCGAAGCGCGGGTCGCGGGCGGTCAGCAGCGCCGCCTCGACCCCCGAGATCCGCTGGTCGTCGCCGCGCAGCAGCGGCAGGTAGGGGTCGGAGCCGGTGGAGTCCAGCAGCGCCGGGCGCAGCGCGGGCTTGGGCTGCCCGTCGTGGGTGGCCATGAACACCGCGCCGTACCGCTCGTAGCCCTCACCGGTCTCGGTGGGCGTGCCCGCCGCCTTGCGGAAGTCGGACAGACTGGTGAAGTGCCCGACGCAGAGCAGCAGTTCGGGCGCGGCGAGCCGCTGCCGTACGGCCGTCAGCGCGGGCGGCAGGGCGGCGCGTACGGCATCACCCGCGGGCAGCCGGTGGGCCAGCCAGGCCACCATGGCCATGGTCCCGGTCAGGACGGCCGATGTGAAGGGCTCGGCGGCCGGCTCGGCCGGCTCCACGTGGTCGCCCCGCACCGTCCACGCCACGTCGGCGGAGAGTTCGCGCGAGGCCGCCGGGTCGAGGACGGCGGGCAGGGCGCGGTGGGCGGCCCACCCGCTGCGCACGGCCCGCGTGGCCTCGGAGAGCAGCCAGTCGGGCACCGGCGTACGGCGGCCCACGTGCCGGTTCCACACCTCGGCCGCGGCGGCCGCGTCCGGCCCCTCGGTCCACAGCCGTGCCGGTTCGGTGGGCAGCAGCGATGCGACCACGGCCCGTCGTACCGCGCTGTCGAGGTTCTTGAGCTCGTCGCGGGCGTGCGCGGCCTCGGTGGTCTTGACACCGAGGGCGGTGCGCAGTTCGGCGGGCAGGAAGTTGTTCTCCCAGCTGTCGACGTGCGGCAGACCGGCGATGACGAGCCGGGCCAGGGCGCCGGGGACTCCGGTGAGGCGGGCGAACTCCTCGGCGGCCTCGGGGACGAAGGGTGCGGGACCGCGGTCGGCGGCCTCCTTGAGGAAGGCCGCCGGCCAGCCCGCGTCGCGCCGCGGGTCGCCGAGCGGGGCCTCGCCGCGCACGGTGTAGGGCCCGGGGACGGTGAAGCGGCCGGTCGGGTCGTGGAGCAGGGCGCCGAACTCCTGGCCGTCGGGCCGGGGTTCGCCGTGCTCGGTGACGGCGAGGACGGCTCCGCCGCCGAGCGGGAGCACGCTGCGGTGTCCATGGCCGCGTGCGATGCCGTCGGGAGTGTGCAGGTGGCGTCGCTCGAGGTGGACCTGGACCTTGCGCCAGCGGTCGGCGGAGCCCTCGGCCGAGGCCAGGCCCAGGGCGTCGACCGCGCCGAGCAGGCCGAGGAGGGCCTCGCGCTGCTCGTCGGTGGCACCGACGGCGACGGCCCGGTAGGCGACGGCGGCCGGCTGGTCGAGCAGCGGCGTCCACTGCAGCGTGGAGTACGGCAGCCCGGGCACGTCGAAGTGGAGCCGGCCGGGCACCTCGGCCTCGCCGGTCCGCGCGCAGGCGGCGGCGAGTTCGCGCAGGAGGCGATGGGCGACGTCGGTGTCGGCGCCGTGGCTGTAGTACGAGGAGCCCGTGAGTCCGCGCAGCGCGTCGTCCAGGAGCCGGTCGGTGGGGCCCTGCACGGTCTCCTCGACGGCGCCCGCCTCCGGGTGGAGCCGGGCGGCGACCGCGTCCAGGGCCTTCTGCTGGGTGAGGGCGAAGCGCAGGACCTCGACGATGCCGCCGACCAGCCGGGGGTCGGTGACCCCGGGCAGGGCCGCTCGCACCAGGTCGGGCAGGTCGGTGGCCTTGTCCGCCGCCGCGGCGGCCTTGAGGAGGGCGCCGATGGTCTCCCGGTCGGCCGTGCGCAGCGCGGCGGAGCCCTCCGGGTCGCGCGGGCGCAGGGCGTACCAGTGCGAGAGCGGCGGGAGGTCCACGCTGCCGGTGGCGAAGCCGGCGTTGCGGTGGTCGTCGCGGGACCGGGCGGTGACCACGCCCTCCGGGTCGCTGATGCTCAGCTCGCGCCAGCGGTGCGACAGGGCGCGCGGGCGGTCGTCGCCGGGGAAGGTCAGCGCGGCGATCGGGTAGTCGCCGCCTTCGGGGACGGTTACGGTGCGGCCGCCGGTGTCGGTCCCCCGCCAGCCGTGGCCGGGGATCCGGACGGCGCGCCAGCCGAGCAGGCCGTCGGCGGGTGCGCCGAGGACCGAGCCCGCGACGGTGGGCGCGGGCCGCAGCCAGCTGGAGTGGCCGGTGGCGGCGGTGTCCTCCGGGTGGGTGCGCAGCGCGTCGGAGAGGAAGCCGGGCAGGGAGAACCGGCCGCGGGCGTTGCCGGCGGGGTCGTACTCGCGCCAGCCGCTTCCCGTGTCTTCGGTGGACCGGTCGCCTTCGGTGGACCGTTCGCGCCGCTGCCACACCCAGTACGAGGTGCCGTCGGACAGCACGGGCCGCTCGGCCGGCAGTGCGGTGTCGCCGCGGTGCAGGACGCCGCCGCCGGTGGTGCGGCCGCCGTCCGGGAGCGGCAGGGAGACGTGCTCGGACCGCAGCGCCCAGTGGTCGCGGTCTGTGTCCAGGGTGAAGACGGTGCCGGGCGCGGAGTGCCAGTAGCCCTCGGTCCGGTCGGCGTTCCACGCGGACCAGAAGACCAGCAGGTCGCCGTCGACGTAGTGGAATCCGTACCGGTACTGGGAACCGGTGGGGACGCGCAGGTCGTGCGTGAGAACCGTGGTGTCGGCGTCGATGACGCGGACCTGGGTCTGGTTGGCGACGACCAGGTACGGCCAGGCCTCGACCACGGTCAGTCCCTGCCGCCCCTGCCCGGGCGTGAGGTCGGCGACCGCGCTCTCCCAGGCGGGCCAGGCCAGCTCCTCGAAGAGGCCGGCGCGCAGGGTGCGGGCGAGGGTCTCGCCGAGGTCGGTGGCGGCCGCGGCGGCGACCTCCTCGGGGGCGAGTTCCAGGGCTTCCGCGGGCAGCCAGGTCAGCCGCTGGATGGCGTCGGGCACCCCGGGCAGGCCGGCCGCCGTGGAGGCGCGGGCGACGCCGCGCATCCACTCGGCCAGCAGCGGGCGGGTGCCGGGCGAGGCGGCGACGCGCCGGACGACGTCGGTCCCGCCGGCGGCGTCGCCGAAGGCGTTCAGGGCGCGGTTGAAGGCGGGGTGGAACCGCGTGTCGGCGGCGACCGCGGCCAGGTCACGGCGCCGGTCGGCCCTGGCCCAGTCGCGCAGGTTCAACTGGTTGTGCTGGTACCTCTTGTCCTCGGGGTCGGGATCGGCGACCGGGACCTCCAGGGTGAGCAGCAGGTCGAGGAGGTCGGCGTCCTCGACGCCCACCCGCAGGCCCGCTTCGCGGCCCGGGCGGGCGAGTTCGGCGCGCAGCCGCGGCGCGCAGCGGGTGACGACGTCGAGCAGGGCGGGGGGTGTGGGGCGCGTGCCCCAGCCGGCGTGGCGGGCGGCGTGGAAGCGCTCCAGCCAGCCGGCGGTGCCGTCGGCGCACCGCTGCTCGGCGGGCATGTCCTCGGATTCCAGCCCGGCGGTGGCGCCGGACTCCTCCAGGATGTCCAGCCACAGGCGGGTGAGCTCGACGCTGTCGCCGCCGCCGGGCGGGGTCAGCCCGAGGAGCGTGCCGCGTACGGAGGGAACGCGCCGGGCGAGCGCGACGAGCGCGCCGCGGTGGGCCTTCCACCAGCCGGTCGCGGCGCGCAGGGTGGCGGGCAGCGGCAGCAGTTCGGCGAGGTACTCCTGCTCGGGTTCGGTGCCCGTCAGGCCCGCGGCGCGGGCCAGGCGGCGCAGTTCGGTGGCGGCCTGCGCGGAGGGCGGCAGCCCGCCCGCGGTGCGGCGCACGCACAGGCGGCGGAAGCGCTCGTGGGCTTCGGCGGGGCTGACGCGGACGGCCAGTTCCTTGCCGTAGCCGGTGAGCACCTTGACGGGCAGGGCGCCGGCCAGGGCGAATTCGAGGAAGACGGCGTCGAGTCGGTCCTCGTCGATGCTCAGCCCGTGCTGGGCCTCGGCGGTACGGGCGCGGCCGAACAGCTGGGCGGCGTACGTGGTGTTCTCGACGGCGAGGAAGATACGGGCGGCCTGCTCGTGGAAGACCGGCAGGAAGTGCGGGACGGCGGCGGCGAGCCGGCCGGCCAGCTCGTGGCAGGCGTCGAGGGCCGCCTTGGGCTTCGTCCTGGCCTGCCGGGCGATGCGGTCGAGTTCGGGCACGACGGCGAGGGCGTGGTGGCCGTCCTCGGGGTGGTGGACGAGGACCCATTCGGGGAAGCCGAGTTCCTGACGGTGGCCGAGGCCGACGACGGGCGGTTCGCCCGCCTCGGGTACGAGGCCCAGGAAGCCTGCGGCGAGGTCCTCGGCCGCGCCCAGTTCGGCGGCGGCGAGGCGGACCACGACACGGTCCTCGCCGAGGGCGGGGTGGCGGTAGGCGCGCGCGGTCAGGTCGACGGCGGTGGGGCCCGCGCCCTCGGTGCCGTGCGGCAGTACCGCCCCGGCCTTGAGCAGCAGTTCGGCCTCACTCACGGACGCGCCGTCCTTCCCCGTGGTGGTGGTGCTTTCGGTGCTGGTGCTGATGCTGGTGTCAGTGGTGCTGGTGCTGGTGCTGTCGGTGGTGCTCACGCGTCCCCGCCCTCCTCGATCTTGCGCCCGGCGTACAGCGCCGCGGCCATCCGCATCCCCTCGGACCAGGCCACCGGTCCGACCTCGGCCAGGGGCACCGCCCGGCCGTCCTCGCCGTGCCAGGTCAGCGCCCCGGTGGTGGTCTCGTCGTCGTAGTAGGGCTCGCCGATCCACACCGCGGCCTCCGTGCCCCGGCCGGTGTCGCGGACCTTGCAGGTGGCGTAGCCGCCGGAGACCCGGTAGCCGAGGCCGGTCGCCCGGGCGGCGAGACTGAAGCGGGTGGGGAACACGCCGCCCGCGTAGTCGCGTACCTCGGTGGCGTTGGAGGCGAGCCCGGCGGGCTTGCGCCAGGTGGCGCGGTGGATCTGCTCGACCCGCTGCACGATGCCGAGTTCGGCCGCGAAGTCCCGTACGTCCTCCAAGTCGGGCAGCAGCACCGGGTGCGGCAGGGTCACCGTGCGCGGGGACAGCCGTACGGTCTCGCCGTCGAGGTTGACCACCTTCAGTTCGCCGGACCCGGTGGCGTCCCGCAGGAAGCCCACCTCGTCGGGATCGTCGCCGACCACGGCCAGGTCGCGCAGGGCGCTCTGCCAGGCCTCGTCCCGCCACACCCGGGCGAGCAGCGCGGTCGGTACGGGCAGCGAGGACACCATCCAGGTGTCGACCTGGGCGACGCAGGCGGCCGCGTGCCGGTCGAGCCATTCGGCGAGCCGGCGCAGCCGGTCCACCTCGGGATGGTCCTTCAGCGCCTTGGGCAGGGTCTTCAACTGCCGCCCCGCCGACCGGCCGGTACGGGACCTCGCCGCCACCCGCCCCTCCACCAGGGCGATCTCGTACCCCTCGCCCGCCGCCACCCATGCCATCAGTCCGCGTCCCTCCGCCTGTCCCGGCCACGTCCGCGCAGCTCTGACACGGGGGTCGGAACCCCCTGAGCTGCGGTGTATGCCGGGAGACTAGCGAGCGCCACTGACAACGCCCGCCGGAGGGTGGAAGGTCGGTTCTATGTCCGGTTCTGGGTAGTGTTCAGGGGACATTGACGCGAAGTCGGTTTGGGGTGGGGTCCATGGTTCGTCAGATACGGGTGCCCGCCGCGGTCCTGGCGGCGTCCCTGCTGCTGGCCGTGGCCGGCTGCTCCGGTCCGGCCACGTCGGGGCCGGGCCCCGACGCGAAGCCCTCCACCTCGCGTGCCACTCCCCAGGCCTCTGCGCCGACCGACGGCAAGCCGGCCGGCGGGGACGTGCTGCCGGGCATGGTCACGACGGCCGTGGCCCGGACCCAGCTGGCCGCGCTGAAGGTGGCGCCGGCCGGCACGATGGCCGGGTACAGCCGGGACAAGTTCACGCACTGGGCGCAGCAGGGCGACAAGTGCGACACCCGTGAGGTCGTCCTCCAGCGGGACGGCACCGGCGTGGCGCGGGACTCCGAATGCCGGGCCGTGTCCGGCACCTGGAAGAGCCTCTACGACGGGGTGGCCGTCACCGACGCGGCGAAGATGGACATCGACCACATGGTGCCGCTCGCCGAGGGATGGCGCTCGGGCGCGGCCGGCTGGGACTCCGCCCGGCGCAAGGCCTTCGCCAACGACCTGACCCACCCCCAGCTGCTGGCCGTGACCGCGGCCTCGAACCGATCCAAGGGCGACCAGAGCCCGGACCTCTGGCAGCCGCCGGACAAGGCCGTCTGGTGCCAGTACGGACGGGCGTGGACCACCGTCAAATCCACCTACGCCCTGACCGTCACCGAACCGGAGAAGAAGATGCTCGCCACCATGCTGGACACCTGTACCTCATGACCGACGGACGTACCTCGTGACCGACGCACAGCAGTGGCAGGACCAGGTGCCGGCCGGGCCGGGCGGCGCGATGACCGACGAGGTCGGCGTCATCACCGGCCCGCTCACCCTGCGCACCACGGCGGTGGCCGGGGGCCTGGCCCGGTTCGACGTCCAGTACACCGACGCCGACGAGTGGTACACGCTCACCGGCAGTCCCCTCCCCCACCACGGCGACCCCGCGGCCCTGCACGCCGCGGCCCTCACCGCGATCCGCGCGGGACACGCGGCCCGGGCGCCGGGCCCCGCGTCCGCCTGAGCGGCGGATCGGCGGAGCGGTGGAGCGGTGGAGGGCGGAGCGGTGGAACGGCGGAGCGGCGGGGATCAGGCCTCGTACTCGGTCAGGTCGATGCTGTGGATCTGCAGGAGGTAGTGGTGTTCGGGCTCGGTCGTGTCGCGCTCCAGCACCATGCCGAGCTTGCGGATCACGTTCTCGGAATCGTCGTTGCCCGCCCGGTTGACCGCGATGACCCGGTCGAGTCCGCGGTCCTGGAGCGCGAACTCCAGCGTGGCCTGAGCGGCCTCGGACGCGTAGCCCTGGCCCCAGTACTGGCGGCCGAGCCGCCAGCTGATGTCCACCGCCGGCAGCACCTCCGGCAGGTACTCGGGCACCGAGAGGCCGACGACGCCGATGAGCTCGCCGGATCCGAGGAGCTCCACGGCGAACAGCCCGAAGCCCTCCTCGTCCCACTCCTCCTCCCAGCGCTCGATGTCCTCGGCGGTCCGGTCCAGGTCGCGGGTGGAACCGTCCCCGATCCAGCGCATCACCTCCGGGTCGGCGTTGATCTCCGACAGGGGGACGAGGTCGTCGTCGGTCCAGCGGCGGAGGAGGAGGCGGGGGGTACGGATCTCGGTCATGCCCCACATCCTGCCGAACGTCGGCCGACCAGCGGTAATCGGCCATTGGCGCCGCGTTGCGCATTCGTGGCGATCACGGCGGGAATGTTTTCGCGGCTCGCCCCGGGCCGCTGCGGTCCGTCGGGAAACCACGACCGAGGAGTGACCCCGCCATGACCTCCGACCTGTCGGACGAGAGCCGGTACGACCGCACGCGCCTGCGGCAGTGGGCCCGTGGCCGCGCCCGCTCCGCCGGAGTGGACCGCCGGGACCTGCTCAGGCTGTTCGCGGCGGGGGCCGCCGCCGGATCCCTGGGGCTGGGGGCGGCCGGGACGGCCTCGGCCGCGACCGACGCCGACGCGGGCGCCACGGCCATCGCCACCTCAGACGCGGCCACGTCGCCCGGGATCGTCAAGCCGCTGCCGCCCGAGCTGTTCACCATCCGCGGCACCAACGCGGAGACGAACTTCGCCGCCCTGCGCGGCACGGGCCCGCTCACTCCCGTCGACCGGTTCTTCGTACGGAACCACACCTCCACCCCGCGGCTCGAAGCCGGCGGATGGACGCTGAAGGTGTGGGGTGACGGGCTGGCCGGCGGCCCGGTCGCGTTCTCGTACGACCGGCTGCGCGCGCTGCCGGCGGTCGAGCGGACGCTGTTCATCGAGTGCGCGGGCAACGGCCGCAGCTTCTACGCCACCCAGCAGGGCCAGCAGGTCAGCGGCACCCCCTGGACGCTGGGCGGAATCGGCGTCGGCCACTGGCGCGGCGCGCGGCTGTCGGACGTACTGAGGCTGGCGGGTGTGACGCCTGGCGCCGTCGACGTCCTGCCGCGCGGGCTGGACGACGAGGTGGTCACGAACGGGGTGAACCTCGGGCGGGTACGGCGCCCGCTGCCGGTCTCGAAGGCGCTGGACGACGTACTGCTCGCCTACGAGATGAACGGGCGGCCGCTGCCGCCCGACCACGGCGGCCCGGTCCGCCTCGTCGTACCGGAGTGGGCCGGGATCTCCTCGGTCAAGTGGGTCGGTGACATCGAGGTGAGCGACCAGCCGCTGTACTCGCCGTGGAACACCGACACGTACCGGCTGTTCGGGCCGGAGTATCCGGTGGAGGGCGCTCCGTTCGCCCGGCAGCCCCTCAAGAGCGCCTTCGAGCTGGAGCTGGGGGCCACCGTTCCCCTGCACCGGACACGGCTGCTGACCGGCCGGTCCTGGTCGGGCGCGGCGCCCGTACTGCGGGTGGAGGTCAGCACCGACGGCGGCGTCCGCTGGCAGCGGGCCCGGCTGCACGACGCGCCGCGCCGGGGCAGCTGGGTGCGCTGGTCGCTGCCGTGGACCCCGCGGACCGCGGGGTCCACGGCGCTGCTGGCCCGGGCGACCGACGCCACCGGGCGCACGCAGCCCGCGACGGCCGCCCACAACACGCAGGGCTACCTCTTCGACGCGGTCGTGCGGCACCCGGTGACGGTGGTCTGAGGAGGGCTGCTCACGCGGTACTCACGGGGTACTCACGGGGTGTGGAAGCGGACCTCCGGCGCGTCGGCGGACGGGCCGTCCAGGACGGGCTGGGGCGTGCCCTTGAGGTGCTGGTCGAAGAAGGCTCCGACGTAGCGCCGGGTCAGCTCGACCGAGCGGGCGCCGGACAGCGGGGCCTCGGGAGAGGGGAGGCCCAGCCGGTCGCCGATCACCGGGAAGTCGCTGAACGTGAAGTGGCCGGAGTCCGCGAAGGTGATCCAGCGCTTCCAGCCGTCGAGCTTCGGCCATTCGCTGTCCCAGCTGGGATTGCCGCCGGGGGCGCGGTTCTGCGCGCCGAGCAGCATGAAGGGGCGCCCGCCCAGCCCGGTCTCGGGGACCGGCGTCGCGAGTCCGCCGTCCATGTCGACCCCGGCGCGGACCCTCGGGTCGGTCGCCATCGCGGCGGCCGCCGAGGCGCCGCCGATGGAGTGGCCCGCCATCGCGATGCGGCTCCGGTCGATGAGGCCGGCGTGCCGCCAGGCCGGGTCGCGTCCGGTGAGCCGGTCCAGGAGGAAGGACACGTCGCGGGCGCGGGTGTCGCTGACCGCCTGCATGCCGCCCGCCGCCTCGACCTTCTCGCAGGCCAGGCACTGCAGCACGCGCCCGCCGGGGAAGGCGGTTCCCGCGCTCTCGTACGCGTGGTCGACGGCGGCGACGACGTAGCCGCGCGAGGCCAGGTCCTCGGCCAGCGCGGTGAGGGTGGCGCGCGGGACGGTGAAGCCGGGCGACAGCACGATCAGCGGGTAGCGGCCCGCGACGGGGCGGGCGTGCGAGCGGGAGTGGGCCGCCGTGCCGGCCAGGGTTTCGACCGGGATCGCCTGGTCCAGCCCCCGGTCGACCAGCAGCAGCCGGGCCTCCTCGCGGGTGAGGTAGCGCACGGGGCCTCCGGTGCCGCGCTGCGCCGGATAGCGCATGGTCACCATCAGCTCGCGCGGGCCGGACTGCGCCCAGGGGTCGGTCCGGCTTCGGTCCACGAGGTGGAGCGTTTCCTGTCCTACGGAGAAACGGCCGGTGGGGCGCGGGAGTTCCACCGTGGTGCGGCGGCTCTCGGCCACGGCCGGGGAATCGGCGGCGGCCGAGGTACCCGCGGCGGCGAGCGGGAGCGGCAGGAGGAGGGCGAGTAAGACGGCGGCGGAAGTCGTTCGGCGTCGGTTCATGGATCCGAACCTACTGAGCCGGACCTGCCGGAACGTCACCTCGCAGGAGGACGGGCCCCTCCCACCTGGGAAGGGTCCGGATCACCCTGAAGTCGTAGTCCCCTCGGTGACGCTGATGGCGCGGAGCTTCTCGCGGAGGTACGTGTGGGAGTCGACGGGGTCGTGCACCACGCGCCCGACGGGGGCGGGCAGGGACTCCACGCGGGTGTGCGCATCGCACTCGTAGAAGTAGACCAGCGAGATCAGTTCCTCGGCCGGCGCGTCGGCCGGCGGCGGCAGCACCCGGTGGCGGCCCGCCCGCCACCGGTCCCCGGTCCAACGGGCCATCAGGTCGCCGATGTTGACCGTGAGCGCGGCCGGGTCGTAAGGGGCGTCCTGCCAGCCGTCGGCGTCGGTGTGGATCTGCAGCCCGCCCGCGCCCTGCTGGCGGTCGAGGATCGTGACCGTGCCGAAGTCGGTGTGCGCCCCGATGCGGAACTGGCCGGGCTGCGGCCGTCCGACGACCTCGGCACCCGGGTACCAGTTGAGGTTGAACCCCCAGGTGGGATGCGAGGTGTGGCGTGTGAAGTGGTCCTCCTCGAGGCCGAGGGCGGTGGCCAGCAGTTCCAGCAGCTCGTCGGAGAGGGCCCGCATCAGGCCCAGGTACTCGGTCACCAGCGGCCGCAGCGAGGGCGCCTCCGCCGGCCAGGCGTTGGGACGGAACCACTCGGCGTCCACCCCGGGCACACCGGTGGGGTCCTCCGCCGCCCAGGACCAGGACTCCTTCAGGTCGGGCGGCGAAGCCGTTCCTTCCGCGTAGCTGTTGGCCTCGGCCCCCGGACCGAGCCAGCCCCGGCCGCCGACGGCGACCGCGTACGGTGCCTTCACCGGGGCGGGCAGCCGGAAGAACCCGCGCGCCGCCTCCCGGATCCGGGCGGGCAGCGCGGGGTCCACCCCGTGGCCGGTCACCAGCAGGAAACCCGCCGCGCGCAGCGCCTCGTCGACGCGGGCCGCCGTACGCGCCCGGACGTCGGGTCCGCCGGACCGCCACGGCCCGAGATCGATCACGGGAACCTGGGATGTCACCACGGGAGACCTGCCTTCCGAGCTCCGAGCCTGCGGGGGGGCGTCCGGGTCAGAGGCTATAGCCCGGGCCGCCGCGGCCGCCGGAAGACACCGAAGCTCCGTGCTTACTGATGGTGACGGCCTACGGCGACCACGGTGACCGGGAAGAGCGTCCCGAAAAGGACCAGAATGAGACCGTAGGGCCGGGGGCTCATGAGGGACGGAGCGAGTGGTGGAGATTTCGACCAAGGAGGTCTTCGGAGCTCCGTGCTGGGTGAGCCTGATGGCCCGCGACCTCGAGACGGCACAGCGCTTCTACGCCGCGGTCGCCGGCTGGAGGTTCCGCCGCGCCCGCCTCGGCGACGCCTTCTCCGTCGCCGAGCTGGACGGTGTGCCGGTGGCGGGCATCGGAGCGCTCGCCTCCGACCTGGGCGTCGCGGTGGCGTGGACCCCGTACTTCGCCGTCGACGACGCCGACACGGCGGTGGACCGGATCCGGGAGCGCACCGGCACCATCGCCGTCGGCCCGGTCTCCTTCCCCTCCGGCGGCCGCGCGGCGCTCGTCGCCGACCCCGACGGCGCGGTCTTCGGCATCTGGCAGGGCTCCGTCTCCGCCCACTGGCGGGTGGGCAAGGGCCCCGCGCCGGCCTGGCTGGAGCTGCGTACCAGGAACGCCTTCGACGCGGCGATCTTCTACGGGGCCGTGCTGGAGTGGGCCACCGGGCGCTCCGGATGCTGCGAGGTCTCGTACGAGGAGGACCAGGTCGTCCTGCGGCAGGGCGGCGAGCCCGTCGCCCGCCTCAACAGCGGCCCGGTCGAGCTCGCCTCCTACTCCCCTCACACCCGGCCCCGCTGGCACGTCCACTTCCGTGTCCCCGCGCTCCGCCCCGCCATCGAGGCCGCCGTGGCGATGGGCGGGCGCACCGTCTCGGACATCACCTCGAACGCCACGGAGCGGTGGGTGGCGCTCCGCGACCCCGACGGAGCCCTCTTCACCCTGACGACGGCCCTCGCCGCGGACCCTGGCTGACCCGGCCGCGGGCACCCCGGCGATCAGGGTGTCAGGGCAGCTCCGGGACGAAGGGGAGGTAGTCCTCTCCCGTGACGGCGGGGATCACCGTGTAGCTGGCCTCGGGCAGTTCGTTCCACATCCCGTGGAGATCGCCCAGGGGCTCGGAGACCACGAGCCGCGTCGCGTCGGAGACCTCGTTGAGGAAGGCCAGCTCGGGGTGGAGGTGCCGGACGGTCTCGGCCTTGCTGCTGTAGAACAGCGACCTCGACTGCCCCTCGCTCGAGTAGCGGAACGCCCACAGCCGCTCGCCGTCGCTCACCGCCACCGTCATCTGGAGGGGGTCGGGCACGCCGTGCTCCTTGCCGAGCCGCTCCACCAGGCCGGCCATCCGCGCCACCGCGCCGGGCACGTCCTGGTCGAGGCCGTAGGTGACGGCGAGGTAGAACATCACCTCGGAGTCCGTGGATCCTTCGATGGACGGGAAGAGGGCCGGGTCCACGGCCATGCAGAGGTCCCGCTGCAACCGCTGGAAGTCCGTGATCGCCCCGTTGTGCATCCACAGCCACCTCCCGTGCCGGAAGGGGTGGCAGTTGGTCTGCTGGATCGCCGATCCCGTGGAGGCGCGGACGTGCGCGAAGAACAGCGGCGAGCGCACGTGCGCGGCCAGCTCGCGCAGGTTGCGGTTGTTCCACGCCGGTGCGATGTCCCGGAAGACGGCGGGGGTGCCGTCACCGGTGCCGTCCGCGCTGTACCAGCCGATACCGAAGCCGTCGCCGTTGGTCGACTCCACGCCCATGCGCGCGTGGAGGCTCTGGTTGATGAGCGAGTGCTCCGGACGGTAGAGCACCGCGTCGAGCGTCAGGGGCGAACCCGAGTAGGCGAGCCAGCGACACATGGACACCATCCCCTTCTCAGCCTGGTCCGAGCCTAAGCCCGTCGGTGGGACGGGGCGCGCCTGGCCGTCCGTACGGGTCACGCTCGGTGACGGTTCGAGATGCGGGCGCAGAGCACTGCTGGTTCGCTGAATCCGCCCGCTCTCCCCCACAGATCCAAGGAGCGATCATGAGCGTTTCAGGCGAGTCCCGCGGCCGGTCCCAGCAGATGCGCGCCAAGGCCCAGGAACTGAACGAGGCGGCCGACCGTTCGCAGGACGCCGAGGAGCGGCAGCGCCTGCGGGACAAGGCCCGCCGCCTCATGGAGCAGAGCGAGCGGGAGAGCCGGATGGACGACCGGGGCATGGACCCCATGTAGCCCGTCCGTCCCGAACGGACAGGCACAAGACACAGGCACGGGCACAGACACACCGGCCGGTGGCCGCCGCGATCCCCCGTCGCCGCGGACACCGGCCGGTGCGGTCTCAGGCGCCCGCCGGCACGTGCTGGGTGACGCAGTGGACTCCGCCGCCGCCCCAGGCGAGGGTGCGCGCCGGGGCGGCGACCACCTCGCGCCCGGGGAAAAGGGTGGCGAACTGGGCGAGGGCGAGGGCGTCCGCCGGTTCACCGGCCGTGGGTACGACGACGCTGCCGCTGGTCAGGTAGTAGTTGGTGTAGCTGAAGGTCTCCACGGTCAGCCCCTGGTGGCGGAACTGCGGCTGGTGGTGCATCTCCACCACCTGGAAGCGGCGGCCGCACGCGTCGGTGGAGGCGTCGAGGACCGCCTTGTTGGCGGCCATCCGGTCGTGGTTGGGGTGGGCGGGGTCGGGCTGGGTGTGCAGCAGCAGCCGCGCGGGGCCCAGGCAGGCGGCGACGAGGTCCACGTGCCCGTTGGTGATGTCGTCGTGGTACAGGCCGTACGGGAGCCAGATGACCTTGCGCGCTCCGTACGAGGCGAGCAGCGCGGCCTCGATCTGGGCGCGGGTCATGCCGGGGTTCCGGTTGGGGTGGAGCAGGCACTCCTCGGTGGCGATGAGGGTGCCCTGTCCGTCGGTGAGGACGGCGCCGCCTTCCAGGACCATGTCGACGGGTGTGCGGGGCAGGCCCAGTTGCGCGCACACGCCGACGGGCAGCAGGTCGTCCTTGTCGAAGGGGTACTTCTCGCCCCATCCGTTGAACCGGAAGTCGAGTCCTGCCCGCTGGGTCCGTGCGCCGTTCACGACGAAGATCGGCGCGGTGTCCCGGGTCCAGCAGTCGTTGACCGGGTACTCGACCACCGTCACCGAGCTGCCGCACTGCTCGCGCGCCTGCTGCGCCGTGCCCGGTTCGGCGAACACGAGCACCGGCTCGAACCGGGCGACGGCCTTGGCGATGCCGGCGATCTCGGCCTGGACGCCGGCCAGCAGTCCGCCCCACCCTGCGGTTCTGTCCCAGGGCCAGGCCATCACACAGCCGGAGTGCGGCTCCCATTCGGCCGGCGCGTGGAGCGGGTCGTCGCCCGCGGCGCGGGTGGCCGAGGGGAGGTTCCGGGCGGCGGAGGCCGGGCCGCCGAGGAGGGGGACGGCGGCGGCCGCGAGGGCGGCGGCGCCGAAGCCGCGCCGCGTCATGTGGGGGAGGGGTATGCGCGGGCGGGGAATGCGTGGCAGGTGCATGTCATTACTCCTTCTGTTGGGTACGGCTGACGACGGGGCCGGACGACCCCTGGGATCAGAGGCGTTCGGCGGCGAGCGCGTCCACGCGCCCCTCGCCGTCCTCCTGGCTCTCGTGCTCCTCCGCCCGCGCGGCGCGCAGCGTGTTCTGCGGCTTCCTGACCATCAGGTAGACCAGCCCCGCGGTGATCACCGCTCCGGTGCCGAGCAGGCCCGCCCAGATCTGGTACCAGGGGGCTCCCGGCGGGGCGAGGACGGCCCGCGGCCAGCACACGTTGGCGACTTCGAACGCGGTCCACAGCACGGCCAGCACGTTCAGGAAGGTGCCCTTGCGGCCCTGCCGGATGTGGCCGGAGGGGGTCCAGCTCCCCCGCAGCCGGGCGATCAGCGCGGCCAGGGTGACCAGGAAGAACGGCAGGAAGGTGGCCGCGGTGCCGAATGCGATCAGGCTGCCGATCGCCGTGGCGTTCAGGCCGAGCAGCAGGCCCGTACAGCTGACGAGGGTCGAGGCGACGAGACCGCCGATGGGGGCCTGCCTCCGGTTGACCCGGCGCACCTGGCGGGAGAAGGGGAACACCCCGTCGCGCGCCAGCGAGTACACCCCGCGGGCGGCCCCACCCTGGGAGGCCATCGCGCAGGCGAGGAACCCGACCAGGACCACGGCCACGAAGGGCTTGTCGGACCACGAGCCGAACGCGGTGGTGACGGCGGTGGTCACCGGGTCCAGGTCCTCCCCCGCGACGACGGCCTGCGGCGAGGGATGGGCGAGGGCGACCGCCATCGCGTTGAGGATGACGACCAGGCCGACACTGAGCAGCGCCCACCACATGGCGCGCGGGACCTGGCGGCCGGCGTCCTTGGTCTCCTCCGCGGTCGAGACGCAGGCGTCGAATCCGATGAAGCCCCAGCCCGCGACGGCCAGGACGGCGAGGAAGGCCGCCGCGGTCGACCCACCGGACAGCTCTTCGGCACCGAGGGTCTCGGTGAACAGCGCGAAGCCGTGCTCGCGGAAGAACAGCAGCAGCGCGAAGCCGACCAGCACGGAGGCGATGGCCTCGGCGGCGATGCCCAGGGAGACGAACCAGCTCAGGATCCTGATCCCGTAGGCGTTGACGAGCATGCACGCCAGCAGGATCCCGGCGGCCACCGCGACCATGGCGCCCGGTGTGGGCGTGGCGCCGACGAGGGCGAAGACCCAGGGGGCCGCGAGGTAGGCGACGGTGGTGTTGCCGAACATCACGGCGAACTGCCACACCCAGCCGCTCATCCAGCCGAAGGAGGGGCCCAGCAGCCGCCGGCCCCACTGGTAGGGGCCGCCGGCCAGCGGCCACTGCGAGGCCAGCTCGGAGTAGACGTTCACCACCAGGCACTGGCCCAGCAGCACGATCGGCAGCGCCCAGACCCAGGCGGGCCCGGCGATCATCGTGCCGACCATCGAGACGGCGTAGAGGGCGACGACGGGCGAGACGACGGCGAAGCCCATCGCGATGTTGCCGAGGACGCCGAGGCTGCGGTCCAGCTCCTGGGTGTAGCCCAGGTCGGTCAGGCGGGCGGCATCGGCGTCGCCCGTTTCAGGGTGTGCGGAGGGAAGGTCTGGCATGCGCACCTCTCACGGAGGGATGACGCGCCGGGGGTGCCGACGCGTCCCGGACATTAAATCTAACGTTGTTAGGTATCGGGAATGCGGGGACCTTAACCCGGCCCGGACCCCTTGGGAAGACCCTGCGTGCGGGTAACCTGACGGCCGAGAACGAGGGGGATCACACCGTGGGCCGACCGAACCAACCGCTGCTCAGCCGCGGGATCATCGCGCGCGCGGCCCTCGAACTCCTCGACGGGGAGGGCCCGCAGGCCCTGAAGATGCGTACGCTCGCCGACCGCCTCGGCGTCCGGGGAGCGTCCCTGTACCACCACGTGGCGTCCAAGGACGACGTGCTCGACGCGGTCTCGGAACTGATCAACGAAGAGATCGATCTGAGCCCGCTCGAGGCACCCGACTGGCGCGAGGGGATCGCGGCGTACGCGCGCGGCTACCGCCGGGTGTACCTGCGCCACCCGAACGCGATCGCCCCCGCCGCCCGCCGCCGGGTCGAGGCGGACCGGGCCCTGCGCGGATACGACGCGCTGCTCGGCGCCCTGATCCGGGCCGGCTGCACTCCGGCGCGCGCGGCCGAGGCCGCCGCCGCCATCGACTACCTGGTCCTCGGCTCGGCGCTGGAGACCTTCACGGCCGGTTTCACCCGCGCCGCGGGCGACTACCGTCCCGCCTATCCGGCCCTGGCCGACTCCCTCACCGGTGCCGCGACGACCGGCGCCGGCCTGGCCGAGCTGGACGACCGCGGATTCGAGCTGGGCCTCGGCCTGCTCCTGGACGGCCTCGCGGTGCGCTCGTCCCGCGGGCATGGAGCGGTCGAGCCCGGGTAGCCGCGTGTCATGACACGCGGCGAGGAGACACGCGAGGCTGTACGGCGCGAGGGTGCGGAAACCGCGTCCCAGGGCGGCATGGGCCGGGAGGTCGTGGCCCGGTGCGGGCTGGTGGCGCGCGGCGTGCTGTACGTGCTCGTCGGCGTGCTCGCCGTCCGCGTGGCGTTCGGCGACGGCGGTCAGGAGGCGGACCGCAAGGGCGCGCTGCAGGAGCTCACGGAGCAGCCCTTCGGCGGCGTCCTCGTGTGGGCCGTCGGAATCGGCCTGGTGTGCATGATGCTGTGGCGGCTGTCGGAGGCGGTGTTCGGGGCCGCGGGCCCCGACGGCGGCAAAGCCGGGAAGCGGCTGGCGTCGGCGGCCCGGACGGTGTTCTACGGGGTGGTCGCGTTCTCGGTGCTGTCCTTCGCGGCCGGGTCCGGCGGGCAACGGTCCAGCGACGAGCAGTCGCGCGACGTGACGGCCAAGGTGATGGAGCTGCCGGGCGGCCCGTGGTGGGTCGGCGCGGCCGGTGCGGCGATCGCCGTCGGGGGCGTCGTGATCGCCGTACGGGCGGCTCTGCGCAAGTTCCGCAAGCACCTGGCGACGGACCGGATGTCCGACGGGGTCCGCAAGGCGGTCGAGTTCCTCGGGGTCACCGGCGGCGTGGCCCGCGGCGCCGTCTTCGCTGCGGCCGGCGCCTTCCTCGCGTACGCCGCGGTGCGTTACGACCCGGCGGAGGCGAAGGGTGTCGACGACACCCTCCGCGCCTTCACCCAGACCCCGGCGGGACCGTGGCTCCTCGTGGTGGTCGCCGCCGGGCTCATGCTGTTCGGGCTGTTCTCCTGGGCGATGGCCATCTGGCGCCGGGTCTGACGGCGCCCGACGGCACGGGCTAGAGCCGGACCTTCCACTCCGCCGTGGAGCGCAGGCTGCGGGCGATCTTCGGGTCGCGCACCGAGGGCGTGCGGTCCTCCGCGGTGACCGACAGCCGGTGCGTGCGGAAGTCGAACAGCCACAGGTCGGACACCGCCACCTGCGTCCGGCCCTCGAACCTCTTCAGCTCCCTGCCGTCCAGGTACCACCGGACCACGAGCTGACGCCCGTCCGCACCCGCCAGCTTCGGCACGGCCGCCTTCGCCGTGTGGCGCGCCCGCAGGGTGCGGTCGGTCGGGGTGAGGGGCGTGACGGTCCTGGCGTGCTGGTAGAACCCGCCGATCATCGCCTCGACACCGGGGAGGTTGAAGGGCTTGCCGAGGACCCGCATGATCGAGTTGTCCGTGGGCCGGTACAGGCCGGAGACGAAGTAGCCGCCGCCCTCGTACGTGCCGACCGTGCCGCCGTCCGGGGACGGCTCGCCGAGCCACCGGTACCACTTGGCCCGCTGCCCGGCCATCGGATCGGCGGCCAGGGTGGAGCTGTTGGAGTCGCCGGGCTCGGGGCCGGTGTACTTCTCGTAGCCCGGGACACCCGTGTAGAAGTACTCGTCGGCGAGCTTGCCGAGCGAGTGGCCGGTCTCGTGGATGGCGACCTGGCCGGACTTCGCGTGGCCCGCCGAGGCGGTCGAGATCCCCTCGTAGCCGAGGGTGGCGCTGCGTTCGTTGTAGCCCGCTCCGCCGTACTTGGCGCTGTTGGCCAGCACGATGACCAGGTCGGCGGCCGGCGCCTTGGCCACGTACGCGTCGACCTTGGGCTGGTCGATGCAGAGCAGCCGCTCGATGTCGTCGCACCAGAAGTACGAGCCGAGGGCGGTGTCGCGGACGGTGGCCGCGTCCGGGTCGCCGGAGACGCCGGACTCGCGGGAAACGGCGTCGACGGTCCACACGTTGAAGAGGTTCCGGTAGGTGGTGTACGGCTCGACGGCCGTCACCTCGTCCCATTTCTGCCGGGCGTCGGCGTGGAAGCGCTCCAGTTCGGCGGCGGTGTAGCCGTCGCCGATGACGACGACGTCGAGGCGGTCGGCGGTGGAACCGTTGTCGATCATCTTGGCGACCTCGCCGTCGGCCGCCCGCTCGGCCGGGGAGAGCCCGCCCGCGGTCTTCGCCGGGGCGCCGGCGGCCGGGACGCGGGTGTGGCCGGACCCGGCGTCGCCGCCGTGCTCCGGCCCCGGTATCTCGACCTCCACTCCCGCCCCCACCCCGGCCTTCGCCGGAGCGTCGGCCCCGCGCGCGGGGCCGGCGGCCACGAGCACGGCGGTCGCGCAGGCCGCCGCGACGGCTCCGCGCAGAGCCGCGCGGACGGCTGGACGTCTGGCTGAACGCCCGGCTGGACGCATCACTGGACGCATGAAGTCCTCCCCCTGGAAAGGAAGTTAAGCATCGGAATAAGACAGTTGAATCGGTTGCTTAAATTAGGTGGCGCGCGGGGCGTGCGCAATGGCCTGTTCCCCCTGAATACTGGGGAGTTCGAGCAACCAGGGGGATTCCATGGACGAACCGGCCCGTATCGGCCTCAGGGTTCAGCGCATGCGCGGCGAACTGGGCCTGACCCAGAGACAGTTGGCGGAACCCAACTACACCCCCGCCTACATCTCCACGCTGGAGTCGGGCAAGGTCCGCCCCTCCGAGACCGCGCTGCGCTACCTCGCCGGACGCCTGGGCACCACGTACGAGGAGCTGGCCACCGGTCGCCCCGCCCACCTGGCCACCGAGGTGCGGCTGGGGCTCGCCGAGGCCCAGCAGACGCTCGCGACCGGCGCCGCCGACGAGGCCGCCGTCCGCTACCGCCGGCTGCTCGCCGAAGCGGAAGAGCTCGCCCTGGTCCCCGAGCAGGCGGAGGCGCTGACCGGACTGGGCGACTGCGCCCTGGAATCCGGCGAACTCCCCGATGCGATCCGCCACTTCGAGGCGGCCGAGCGGCTGCTCGCCGATGAGCCGCTGCCCCGCCGCGCCCGCCCCATCCGCGGCCGCGCCGTCGCCCACCTGCTCGCCGGAGAGCTGCGCTACGCCTGCTACCTGCTGGAATCCACCATCGACGAGCTGAGCACGAGCGGGCTGGCCGATCCCGAGGCGCTGGTCCTGCTCTACGCCGCGGTGATCGGGCCGTACATCGACATGGGCGCCCACGCCCGCGCCGCCCACGCGGCCGAGCTCGCCCTCGCGCTGGCTCCGCAGGTCAGCGATCCGGCCCTGGTGGCGGGGATGCACCGGCAGGTGGCGCGGACCTTCCTCGCCGAGGGGCGGGTGGCCGACGCCGACGCCTCCCTCGCCAAGGCCCAGGCGATCTACGGGCAGTTGCGACTGCGGACCGACCTGGCGCACTGCCACTGGATGCGCGGCTACGTACAGGCGCAGAACGGCGAACTCGACTCGGCCGAGCGGGAGTTGCGTACGGCCCGGGAGATGCTCTCCGCCCGGCGCGCGGCCCTGTACACGGCCCAGGTGGAGGTGGAGCTGGCCGACGTACTGCGCCGGCTCGGCCGGTACGAGGAAGCCGCGGAACTGCTGTCGGCGCTGCTGGAGCTGGGGGACAGCCATGGCGCCGTGCACGCGGGCGGCGCGCACCGGCTCCTCGGCCTGATGGCCGAGGAGCGCGGCGAGCCCGAATCCGCCGAGGAGCACTACGTGCAGGCGCTGGCCCTGCTGGAGCGCAGCGGGGCCACCGGAGATCTCGCCGATCTGTGCCGGATGCTGGGCGACCTGCTGCGCCGGACCGGCCGGACCGAGGCGGCCCTCGACGCGTACCGCACGGGCCTCGGCCACCGGGCGGCGCCGGGCACCACCACGTTGGGCCCGGCGCCCGTCGCACCCGCGTTCCGGTCGGCCCGGGTCAGTGGTTCTCGGTCGGCTGGAGATCGCGCGGAATGAGCGCCCAGGTCGTCGCCGCAGCGGCGACCGCGAGCCCGCCGGCCATGAGGAACGCCGGGGTGATCGCGAGGGTGTAGGCGTGCGAGGCGGTGTCGATCAGCGCCTGGCCGACGGCGCCGCCCAGCCGTTCGGCGGTGTGCGCGGCCTCGCCGACGGAGTCCCGCACCGCGGCGGCGCTCGGACCGTCCAGGTCGAGGACGGGCAGGTTGCCCCGGTAGAGCGCGGCCGCGGTGGAGCCGAGGATGGCGACGCCCATGGCCGAGCCGAGTTCGTAGCAGGTCTCCTCGATGGCGGCGGCGCTGGACACCTCGTCCGCGGGCGCCGCGGAGATCAGCGTGACCGAGGCGACCGTGGTCGCCATGCCGGCGCCGAGGCCCATGACGGTCAGGGCCGCCGCGAAGGCGGGGTAGCCGAGTTCGGTGAACTGCTGGAGGGTCCAGGGCAGGGCCATGCCCGCGGCCAGGACGACCAGACCGGCGCCGAGCACGTGCCGGATCGCGAAGCGCTGCATCAGGGCGGGGGCCACCATCGAGGCGCAGATCAGGGCGAGCGGTGCGGGCAGCAGCCGCAGGCCGGCCTCCAGCGGGGTGTAGCCCTGGCCGTACTGGAACCACTGGGTGACCAGGAACAGGATCGCGCCCATGCCCACCATGGGCAGGAAGATCGCGGTGGCCGCGACGCTGAAGGCGGGCCTGGCGAAGAGCCGCACCTGGAGCAGCGGATTGTCCACGCGCAGCTGGCGGCGCACGAAGACGGTCAGCGCGACGGCGCCGAGCAGGAGCAGCGCCCAGGGAAGCGGGTCGCCGACGCCGCTCTTGCCGAGCTGCTTGATGCCTCCGGCGAGGGCGAGCATGCCGACGACGGACTGGCCGACGCCCCACCAGTCCCACGCGCCGTTGCTGCGCGGGGCGCGCGATTCGGGGAGGTAGCGCAGCCCGGCCGCGATGATCAGGGCGGCGACGGGGAGGTTGAGGAGGAAGGCGGAGTGCCAGCCGTAGTCCTGGACCAGCAGTCCGCCGACGACCGGGCCGAAGGCCATGCCGCCGCCGAAGACGGCCGCCCAGACCGCGAGGGCGAAGGCGCGTTCCTTGGCATCGGTGAAGACGCTGCGCAGGATCGACAGGGTGGCGGGCATGATGGCCGCGCCGCCGACGCCGAGGAGGGCGCGGGCCGCGATGACGTGCCGGGCCTCGGTGGAGAAGACGGCTATGAGCGAGGCGAGCGCGAAGATGCCGAAGCCCGCCATGAGCAGCCGCTTGCGGCCCCAGCGGTCACCGAGCGCGCCGGCGGTGACCAGCAGGCCGGACAGGGCCAGCGCGTAGACGTCGATGATCCACAGCTGCTGCACGGCGGACGGCTGGAGGTCGCCGACGAGCGAGGGGAAGGCCACGTTGAGGATCGTGGTGTCCATGGAGATGAGCAGGAGGCTGCCGGAGAGGATCGCCAGGACGATCCACCGGCGGGGGTCCTGCGAGGGGGTGTGCATGGGGTTCCGATCAGGGTTGCGCGGGGTGCGGGGGCGCGGTGAACCGCGTCCCGCTCAGGAAGGACGTCAGGACCAGGTGGCCGATCTGCCGGGGGGCGAGGTGCCCGTCGCGGACGCCCTCGGCGGCCGCGTCGAGCAGACCCCAGAGCGAGTACCAGATCCAGTACGGCGGCAGGTCGGTGCGCAGCCGTCCGAGCCGCTGGCCGAGCGCGAGGAAGGCCAGTGCCCGCCGGTCCTGCCGGTCGACACCGGCCCGGAACTCGGGGTCGGCGAGCACGGTGGCGTCCCGCGAGGTGAAGCCGTACAGGTGCGCGGCCGGCATCAGGGCGAGGACCAGTTCCTCCAGCGCGGCGTCGAAGGCGGCCCCGTCGGCGGTCTCCGGCAGGTCGACCGGGGTCAGACACTCGTCGACCACCTGGATCGCCCGTACCGCGACGGCTTTCAGCAGGGTCTCGCGGGTCGCGTAGCGGCGGCTGAGCGTGGCGCGGCTGGTCCCGATCCCGGCGGCGATCTGCACCATGGAGGCGCTGTGGTCTCCGGCGAGGACGCGCGCAGCGCTGTCCAGCAGTTCGTTCTCGTGCACGATGATGAGCCTCCTTCGCCTCGAACGATACAAAATTGTCTCACCCGAGGCAAACTTGACCCACCCATGGCCCGGTAGCAATCGCGGAGCGGGCCGGACCCGCACGGCATGTGTGCGCCCCACCCGGGTAGGCACCCAGGCGGGCACACCCATCGGGAGACCGCATGCGCGACGACGGCAAGGGCGCCGAACGGGGCGACGGCAGGAACGAGACCGAAGAGGAACGCGCGGACCGGCGGTGGCAGGAGCTGGTGCAGGAGATCCGGGTCGCCCAGACCGGTGTGCAGATCCTCTTCGGCTTCCTCCTGACGGTGGTCTTCACCCCGCACTTCCAGGGCCTGGCCCAGAGCGACAAGACGGTCTACATCGTCACCGTCGTCCTCGGGTCCCTGGCGACCGGCGCGCTCATCGGGCCGGTCGCCTTCCACCGCATCGTCTCGGGCCGCCGCATGAAGCCCCAGGCCGTCGTCTGGGCCTCACGCCTCACCTTCACGGGCATCGTCCTGCTGCTGGCCACCCTGACCGCCGCGCTCTATCTGGTCCTGACGGTGGCCACGGACAACACCGTCGTTCCGTGGCTGGTGGCCGGTGTGCTGGCCTGGTACCTGCTGTGCTGGTTCGTCCTGCCGTTGTGGGCACGCAGCCGCTACACCAGCAAGGACTGACGCCCGGCCCGCGTTTCCGCCCGGCCCTACTCGCCGGCGGTGCGGGCCCGGGCGCCCGAGCGGGTGCGGCCGGCGGTCTGGGCCCGCTGCGGGTGGCGGCGTACGTACTCGCGCTCCAGCTCGTTCATCCGCTGCGTGTGGGTGACCAGGGCATCGTCCGACCCGTGCAGCAGGGTCTCGTGACGCGTGCGGTGGATGGCCTCCAGCTCCTTGAGCAGCCGGCCTTCCTCCAGATTCCGCGCCGACGGACCGCCGTCGTGCTCCGTCATGGCACGCACACCTCCTCCGCGCTCGGGTCGGCCCTCGCCGAAGCGGCTCTCGGCTTCCATCATCTCCCGCGGCGCGCCCCGCGTCCCGGCCGACCGGTTTCCGGTATTTCCCGCTTGTGCCGGACCGCCTCAGCAGATGCGCGGCAGTTGCTCCCCGATCGGCAGGTCCACCACCCGGGTGCCGCCGAGGCCCGTGCGGGCCACGACCATGCCGGGGTGGGCGCCGACCACCTCGCCGATCACCGCCGCGCGCCGGCCCAGCGGGTGCGCGCGCATGGCGTCGAGGACCGCGTCGGCGTGTTCGCGCGGGACGAAGGCCACCAGCTTGCCCTCGTTGGCCACGTAGAGCGGGTCGAGGCCGAGGATCGCGCAGGCGTTGCCCACGGCGGCGGGGACCGGGACGCGGCCCTCGTGGATGACGACGCCGGTGCCGGACGCGGCCGCGATCTCGTTGAGGGAGGCCGCCAGACCGCCGCGGGTGGGGTCGCGCAGGACGTGCAGGTCCGGGGTGACGGCGAGCATGGTCCGTACGAGACCACCCAGGGCCGCGCAGTCGCTCTCGATGTCGACGCCGAACTCCAGGCCCTCCCGGACGCTCATGATCGCCACCCCGTGGAGGCCGATCTCGCCGCTGACGATCACGACGTCGCCGGGGACGACGCGCTGCGGCCGCAGGTCCACGCCCTCGGGGATCAGCCCGATGCCCGCCGTGTTGATGTACACCCCGTCGCCGTGGCCCGCCTCGACGACCTTGGTGTCGCCGGTCGCCACCTCCACCCCGGCGGCGCGCGCGGCGGCGCCGAGGGCTTCGGCCACCCGCGCGACGACGGAGACCTCGACGCCCTCTTCGAGGATGAACCCGCAGGACAGGTAGGCGGCTTGGGCCCCGCTCATGGCCAGGTCGTTGACCGTGCCGTTGACCGCCAGATCGCCGATGCTGCCGCCGGGGAAGAACAGCGGCCGCACGACGTAGGAGTCGGTGGAGAAGGCCAGCCGGACTCCGCCCAGCGAGAGGGCGGCGGAGTCCCCGAGCTGGGCCAGTACCTCGCCGCCGAAGGCGGGGGCGAAGAGGTGCTCGACGAGTTCGGCCGAGAGCGCGCCGCCGCCGCCGTGGCCCATCACCACGCGGGGCCGGTCGCGCAGGGGGGCCGGGCAGGTCCAGCCGGTGATGTCGAGTGCGGTCCCGGCCTGTGTGGTCGCAGGCTGTGTGGTCTCAGGCAGCACGGTTCCAGGCAGCACGGTCTCAGGCAGCACGGTCTCAGGCAGCACGGTTTCAGGCAACGGGGCTCGCCTCCGGCGATACGGCGGTCGGGGCGGGAGTGAGCTCCAGCCGGCGGTACAGGTAGTACGCGGCGCACGCGCCCTCGCTGGAGACCATCGTGGCGCCGAGCGGGCTGCGCGGGGTGCACACCGTGCCGAAGGCCTCGCACTCGTGCGGCTTGAGCAGCCCCTGGAGCACTTCGCCGCTGCGGCACTCGGCCGGCTCCAGGGTGTTGATCCCGGTCACCGAGAAGCGGTGCTCGGCGTCGTACTCCCGGTAGCGGGCCGACAGCCGCCACCCGCTGTCCGGGATGACGCCGATGCCGCGCCAGGCACGGTCGGTGACCTCGAAGACGTCCTCCAGCATGGCGAGGGCGGCGGGGTTCCCCTCCGGACGCACGGCGCGCGCGTAGGCGTTGTCGACGGTGTGCTCGCCGCGCTCCAGCTGCCGTACGGCCCGGCGTACGCCTTCGAGGATGTCCAGCGGCTCGAAGCCGGTCACGACGATCGGGACGCGGTGGCGGGCCGCCAGCTCGGGGTACTCCCCCATGCCCATCACGCTGCACACGTGGCCGGCCGCGAGGAAGCCCTGGACCCGGCAGCTCGGCGACCGCATGATCGCCTCGATGGCCGGGGGGACGCGAACGTGCGAGACCAGCAGGCTGAAGTTGCGGATGCCCAGCTTCTTCGCCTGGTGAACCGTCATGGCGTTGGGCGGCGCGGTGGTCTCGAAGCCGATGCCGAAGAACACCACCTCGCGCCCCGGATTGTCCCGCGCGATCTTGAGCGCGTCGAGCGGGGAGTAGACGACCCGTACGTCGCCTCCCTCGCTCCGCACCTGGAAGAGGTCGCGGCCGGTGCCGGGGACGCGCAGCATGTCGCCGAAGGAGCAGAAGATCACGTCCGGCCGGGAGGCGATCTCCAGGGCCTTGTCGATGACCTCCAGCGGCGTGACGCACACCGGGCAGCCCGGGCCGTGGATCAACTCCACCTGATCCGGGAGCAGCTGGTCGATGCCGTGCCGGATGATGGTGTGCGTCTGGCCGCCGCAGACCTCCATCAGGGCCCAGGGGCGGGTCACGGTGGCGTGGATGTCGTCGAGCAGCCGGCGGGCGAGCTCGGGGTCCTGGAACTCGTCGATGTACTTCACTTCCGGATCTCCTCCTGCCGGACTTCCTCGTGCGGTGCCGCTCCGACCGCTCCGTCCGCTCCGTCCGCTCCGGCCGGACCGTCCGGGTCGTCCGGGTCGTCCGGGTCGTCCGGGTCGTCCGGGTCGTCGGCGAAGGGCCAGGGCGCGCCTCCGGCCGCTGCGGCCGCCTCCCAGGGGTCTCCGAACTCCTCCTGGAGCATGCCGAGTTGGGCGAAGAGTTCGAGGGTCTGCTTGGCCGACTCCTCGTCGAGGCGCTGGAGGGCGAACCCCACGTGGACGATGGCGTACTCGCCGACCTGGAGGTCCGGCAGGTACTCCAGGCAGACCTCCTTCTGCACGCCGCCGAAATCGACGGTCGCCATGCGGGTGCCGTCCCTCTCCCCGATGTCGAGCACTCTGCCGGGTACCGCCAGGCACATGGGCTTCTCCTTCGCTAGGGGTGGTGTTCCGTGGCGTGGACCGCTGCCGCCACCATGAGCTGGCCGAGGGACAGTCCGCCGTCGTTCGGCGGGACGCGGGTGTGCCGCAGGACGGTGAAACCCCGCTCGCGCAGGGTGCGGGCGCACGCCGAGGAGAGCAGGGTGTTGGCGAAGACGCCGCCGCTGAGGGCGACGGTGTCCAGGCCGTGCCGTTCGCGGGCGAGTCCGCAGAGCGCGCCGACCAGGGCGGCCACGGAGGCGTGGAAGCGGTGGGCGATGAGCGCGGCGGGCGCGCCCGCCCGTACGTCGGCCACGACCGCGGCGAGCACGGGGGCCGGGTCGGCGGTGACCGGGTGCGCGGCGCCGTCCGCGGGCTCGCGCAGGCCGAAGGCGTACGCGGATCCGGCTGGGGCGACGTGGGCGGCGGAGGCGGTGAGCGCCGCGGACTCCAGCTCGATCGCGGCCTGCGCCTCGTAGCCGGAGCGGTGGCACACACCCGCCAGGGAGGAGACGGCGTCGAAGAGGCGGCCCATGCTGGAGGTGGGCGCGCAGTTCAGGTCGCGCTCCAACTGGGCGCGCAGGACGTTCAGTTCGTCGGGCGGGCAGGCGGCGACGCAGGGCAGGCCCGGTGTCCAGTCGATGCCCGCGGCGCGCAGATGGGACAGGGCCATGCGGTACGGGCGGTGCACGGCGGCGTCGCCGCCCGGCAGGGGGACGTAGGCGAGGTGGGCGAAACGCGTGTACCCGGCGTAGTCGGCCAGCAGGAACTCGCCGCCCCAGACCGCGCCGTCGTCGCCGTAGCCGGTGCCGTCGAA
Source organism: Streptomyces sp. NPDC048258 (assembly GCF_043201995.1). Taxonomy (NCBI): domain Bacteria; kingdom Bacillati; phylum Actinomycetota; class Actinomycetes; order Kitasatosporales; family Streptomycetaceae; genus Streptomyces; species Streptomyces sp. NPDC048258. The sequence continues at coordinate 379,273 of NZ_JBICZH010000004.1, read as the reverse complement.
GGCCACGCCGATGACCTTCCGGCCGCCGTCCAGGCCGTGTTCGGCCATCGCGGAGGCGATGTGCGCGTGGTGGTGCTGGACGCGGACGAGCGGCCGCCCGGCGGCGGCGTGCCGGGCCCACCGGCCGGAGCGGTAGCCGGGGTGCCGGTCGGCGGCGAGCAGGGCGGGCGTGACGCCGGTGATGGACTCCAGCTGCCGCTCGGCCCGTTCGAAGGCGTACTGGGTGGCGAGGTCGTCCATGTCGCCGATGTGCGCGGACAGCCAGGCCCGGCGTCCTTCGCCGAGGCAGAAGGTGTTCTTCAGGTCTCCCCCGGCGGCGAGGACGGCCGGGACCGGCAGCGGGAGCGGCACGGGCAGCGGGGCGTGGCCACGGGAGCGTCGTACGGTCAGGGGCTCGCCGTCACAGACGCGCACGACCGAGTCGTCGCACGGCACATGGATCGGGCGGTCGTGCGTGAGCCAGGCGTCGGCCAGCCGGGCGAGCCGGTCCAGGGCCTCGTCGTCGTCGGTGACGATGGGCTCTCCGGAGAGGTTTCCGCTGGTCATGACGAGCAGGCGGGGGCCCGGCGGATCGCCGGGCAGGCCGAGCAGCAGGTGGTGCACGGGGGTGTACGGGAGCATCGCGCCGAGGTCGGGGCAGCGCGGGGCCACCCCGTCGGCCACCCCGTCGGCCGGCACGTCCGGCGAGCGCAGGCCGGCGGCTTCGGCGCGCCGGCGCAGCAGCACGATCGGCCGGACCGCGCCGGTGAGCAGGGCCCGTTCCTCGGGACCGATGTGGACGAGCGGCTCGATGTCGGCGAGCTCCCGGGCCATGAGCGCGAACGGCTTGTCCCCGCGGTCCTTGCGGCGGCGCAGTTCCGCCACGGCGCGGGGGTGGGTGGCGTCGCAAGCCAGGTGGTAGCCGCCGAGTCCCTTCACCGCGAGGATCGCCCCGTCGGCCAGCAGCCGGCGGGCCCCGGCGACCGGGTCGGCCCCGGTCACCTCGCGGGGCGGGTGTCCGGCCAGGAGTCGCAGCCGGGGCCCGCAGGCCGGGCAGGCGACCGGCTGGGCGTGGAAGCGGCGGTCGGCGGGGTCGGCGTACTCGCGGGCGCAGTCGGGGCACATCGGGAAGCCGGCCATGGTGGTGTGGGCGCGGTCGTAGGGCAGCCCGGTGACGATGGTGAAGCGCGGCCCGCAGTGCGTGCAGGTGATGAAGGGGTGGCGGTGGCGGCGGTCGGCCGGATCGGCGAGCTCGGCGAGGCAGTCCGCGCAGGTGGCCACGTCCGGGGAGACCAGCGTGCGGGCGGGGCCGCCGCTCCGGGAGGCGACGATGGTGAACCCGGCGCCGCCGGCGACGGGCACCTCGCAGTGCTCGACGGCGTCCACCACGGCCAGCGGGGGCGCGTCCGCCGCGAGCCGCTCGCAGAACGCCGAGACCGCCGCCGTCGCGCCCTCGACCTCCGCGACGACGCCGTCCGGGGTGTTGGTGACGTGCCCGGCGAGGCCGAGTCCGGTGGCGCGGGTGTACACGTACGGGCGGAAGCCGACGCCCTGGACCACGCCCCGCACGGTGACCCGGCGGCGCTGGACGGCTTCCATCAGCGGGTCTGCACCACGGGCTGTGGTGTCCCGTGCTGGTGCGCGTGACCGTCGCCGTGATCGTGACCGTCGCCGTGATCGTGATCGTGACCGTGTCCGTGCCCGTGCCCGTGCCCGTGCTCGTGCGGGTGTACGTGCCGAGCGCGCGCCATGACCGGCGTGTGCGCCGCGGCTCCCGCGCCGACCGCCAGCGCCCGGTCGAGCAGCACGCCCAAGCCCTCGCCCGCGCGGGCGGACGTCAGCGCCACCTCCACACCGGGGTTGACGCGCTGGACGTTCGCGCGGAAGGCCGCCTCGTCGAACTCGACGGCCTCCGCGATGTCGGTCTTGGTCACCACCACCAGCTGGGCCAGCCCGAAGGCGGTCGGATACTTCAGCGGCTTGTCCTCGCCCTCGGTGACCGAGGCGAGGACCACGCGCAGGGACTCGCCGAGGTCGTAGGAGGCCGGGCAGACGAGGTTGCCCACGTTCTCCACGAAGAGGATCCGGGTGTCCTCGGGCAGCCACCCGTCCAGGTGCCGGCCGAGCATCCCCGCCTCCAGGTGGCACAGCCCGTCGGTCAGCACCTGCTTGACCGGTACGCCGGAACGGGCCAGCCGCACCGCGTCGTTCTCGGTGGCGAGGTCGGCGGTCAGTGCGGCGACCGGCACACCCCGCTCCCGGGCGAGCAGCAGTTCGCGCTCCAGCAGCGCGGTCTTCCCGCTGCCCGGGCTGGAGAGCAGGTTGACGACCGCGGTTCCGCGTGCGGTGAGTCCGACGCGCAGGGTGTGGGCCGCCTCGTCGTTCTTGGCGAGCACCGCCTGCCGTAGATCGACCACTCGGCACATGGGTCAGGCCTCCTCGGAGATCGGTTCGCGGGTACGGGCGCGGGCGGGGCCGGGCGGGCCGTCCTCCCAGTCCACGCTCACGATCTGCAGCTCACGGCCGGAGAGCAGTTCCACGTCCGTGGCCCGCGCGCAGCCGGGGCAGCACAGTTCGGGCGGCATGCCGGTCGGCCATTCGTGTGCGCACGCGCCGCAGCGGGCGCGGGCCGCGACGGTCTCGGTGACGAGTCCGGCGCCTTCGAGTACCGTTCCGGCGCAGGCCAGTTCGAAGCAGAAGGCCAGCGCGTCGGGAACCACTCCGGCCAACTCACCGACCTGGAGCCGGACCGTGGTGACGGCGCTCGCGCCACCGGCCCGGGCCGCCTCTTCCACCTGGCCGATGACGGCCGCGGCGATCGACATCTCGTGCATAGGACTCCGTCCTGCCGGGGCTCATTACACCGGCAGGACGGGGACGGTGCGGTCGGGCACGCCGACGCGCGCCACGCCCCGTACGCCATTCGGGCGCCGGGGCGGGCGTGACCTCACATCCGGACCATGCGCAGGTAGCGCCTGATGTCGGGGAGGATCTGCGTCAGTACGACGACCAGGACGGCGGCGGTCGCCCCGCCGATGACGGCCTTCTTCACGGGGTTCTCCTCAGTTCTCGGGAAGGCATGGCGGCTTCGGATCCGTTCGGGGCTCCGGTCGGGGCCACGGTCTCGGTCCGGGTCTCGGTCCCGCTCCGGATCTCGGTCCCGGCCCCGGCCCCGGCCCCGAACAGCTCCAGGACCATCCGGACGGCCCGCGGCACCGCGGCGGCCACGGGTGGGCTCAGGCCGATGCCCTCCTCGATCGAGGCGGGTTCGCAGCCGATGACGAGCGTCCGCCGGGGCGGGGTGCTTCCGGTGCCGGCGCACAGGGTGTCCAGCAGCGCGAGGACCGCGTCCGGGGTCATGTGGTGGCCGTCGAGGACGGCGCCGCCCGGCGGGGCCGGGCCCTCGGCGTCGGCCTCGATGAGGTAGAGCGTGCCGGGATCGCCGCCGCGGGCGGTGGCGTCGACCAGGACGAGCGTGTCGTAGCCGTCGAGGAGCTGGTAGGCGAGATGGACCCCGCGTACGCCGAAGTCGACCACCTCGACGTGGTCCGGGAGCGGATGCGCGGACAGGCCGCGCACGGCCTCGACGCCGAAGCCGTCGTCGCCGAGGAAGACGTTGCCGATGCCGGCGACCAGCGTCCTGCCGCTCACGCGTCCTCCAGGGGGGTCAGCTCGTCGGGCTGGAAGTAGAGGAACCTGCCCTGCTCCCGGCGGATGTCCGCGCCCGGGTCGTCCTCGACGGTGACGGCGAGGTGCACTCCCCCGTCGACGTCGTGCAGGACCGCCTCGACCCGTGCGGCCATGCCCTGGAGGAACAGGTCCTGGGCGTCGGTGCGGCGCAGGCCCGGGCGGAGCAGGACACGGCTGCCCACACCCACCGAGGTGCCGTCGATCGCGATCCGGTCGCGGGCCGGGTCGGCGGTGTCGTCCCGGGCCGGATCCCACCAGGGCGTGTCGGGTCTGAACACCGCGTCATCGTCCGGGAGTTCCGTGATGAGTTCGGGGACGTCGGGGGGCGCCGCGCCCGGGTCGGTGATCTCCCGCAGGGCCCGGACCGCCCCGTGCAGCCGCTCCAGCACCTCGGGCGGCATGGAGTCGGCCAGGTCGATCACGGCGGCGGCGCGGGCGTCCGTACCGCGCGCCTCGCGCTTCTCCTCGTCGGTCAGGGCGGCCGTGCGCAGGGCGAGGATCTCGTCGATCTCGGTGGCGTCGTACATCGCGCCGGCGCTCTCCGGGGCGATGGCCGGGTGGTCCTCCAGGATGATCGGGGAGGACAGGACCACGTCGGCGCGGCCCGGTTCGCCGGCCAGTACGGGCCAGGTGTGGCGGTTGACGCAAGAGGCGACCGCCCCCTTGGCCCACTCGGGCGGATCGGTCATGGACAGGAAGGACCCGGAGTCGAGGCCGAGCAGCAGGTGGGCGGCGACCAGGGAGCGGGGCAGGGCCGCGTCGCGGTCGTCCGACCCGGGTTCGGGCGTCCAGGGGCTGGCGTTCTCCACGACCGCGGTGAGCTTGAACACCCGGTAGGGGCCGGGCACTTCGGCGGCCCGCAGCCGCACGACGCCGACGATCTCCTCGGTGCGCCGCACCAGGCGGCCGACGGCGCGGCCCCGGTCGTCGAGGACGGTCTCGGTGTCCTCGCGGGCGGGGCGGCGGAAGGGGAGGGTGAGGCCCTCGCCCGCCAGTTCGGCCGTGGCCGCGGAGAGTTCGACGCGCTCCTCGGTGCCCTCGTCCCAGGGGACGAGGACCCGGTCGTCCAGGTGGAGTTCGGCGACCTCCGTGAAGGTGCCGTCGTCCCGGGCCTGCTGGACGGTGCGCCGCCGGGCGTGCAGGAAGCGCAGCTCGACGGCGAGGTTGGCCTCGCCCCTGGGTTCCATCAGGATCTCGGTCTGCTGGTGCGCGTGCTCGTCGTGGGCCGGTCCCCACGCGGGCGGCACCAGTACGCCGAACTGCCAGCGCAGCCGGTTCTTGGCGGCCGAGGCCCGGTACGGGTAGAGCACGTACCCCTCGAAGAGGACGGCGTCGGCCACCTGCCGGGCGGTGGCGAAGCGGGAGTCCGCCGCGGCCGTCGTGGTCATGTCGCGGTCCTCTCGGTGACGCGGGGCGGTACGGACCCGATCCGGACGGGCGGCGGCGCGGGCCGCGCGGGGGCAGCGGCGTCGAGCAGGGCCCGTACGGTCGACTCCCAGGAGGCGAGGGCGTGCCGCGAGCGGAAGGCCAGCAGTTCGGCCATGGTGTCGCGGGGCAGCCGCAGCCAGCCGCAGCCCGGAAAGTGCTGCTCGACCATGTCGCGCCAGACGGTCACGGGCATCCGGTACGAGGCTTCGCGGTCCCAGGGCACGGGTTCGACGCGGAAGCCGCCGGCGCCGGTGAAGGCGGTGCCCGAGAACAGCATCAGCAGCGGCGCCTCCCCGTCCTCCAGGGCGTTGAAGTACCGGGTCGCCGCGATGTCCATGTCGTAGGTGCAGGGCACGACCAGGTCCGTCTCGGTCTCCCCGGTGAAGCCGGGCACCATGAGGGCGACCTGCGCGAACTGCACGGGCTGGAGGGTGGTGCCCCACCGGCCGCGCTCGCCGAACAGGTCGGCGAGGCCTTCGGCCTCCTCGGGGCCGTAGCTCCGGCGGGCCGGTTCGATGCGGATCTGGCAGCGCAGCGCGAGGGCGTGCACCCGGGTGTCACCGGCGGCGGTGATCCGCAGCCGGAAGACGAGGGTGGGAGCGGCCGCGTAGGCGTCGGCGCGCACGCCGGTGCAGGTGAAGGTGAAGTCCGTCATCGGACCCCTTCCTCCGCCACGACCCGGGCCCGCCGCTCCACCTGCTCGAAGAAGGTGTCCAGCGCCGCCCGGGCCTCGGCGCCGCCGTCGAAGCCCTGCCACAGCAGCCGCATCCGCCCCACCAGTTCGTAGCAGATGTCGATCGGCACCAGATGGCACGTGGTGCGTCCCGCCGAGCGGCGCAGCAGCAACGCCTCCACGTCGGGTTCGAGCAGCGCGGACAGCCTGCTCGCGCCCAGTACGGATTCCCAGGTCGCGGGGTCGAGTTCGCTCTCGGTGGCTCCGGCCGGGCTCGGGTAGAGGGCGACCAGCCGGTCGAGGGCGGCGTTGCGGAAGAAGAACGCCACGGAGACCGGGATCTGGAGCCGTTCCCAGGCGCCCTCGTCGAGCCGGTGGCCGGGGTCGGCGAGGTAGCGGTCCGGGACGGCCCGGTACCGCCCGGTGGCCGCGCCCGGCCGGTCGAACAGCAGGGCGCAGGCCGTGCACGCGCAGACCAGCGTGCGCTGCTCGGTCTCCACCAGGTGGCGGTGGCCGTCCTCGGGCACCGCCACCGCGCACAGTCCGCAGCGCTCCTGCCGGGGCGGACGGGGGCCGGTGAACCGGTGCAGGCCGCGCCGCAGGTCCGTCGCGGCGCCGGGCCCCGTCACGGCACCCGGACCGGGGTGTGCGGCCGGACGCCGATCTGGAGCAGGGGCGGCCCGGGGGCCGCGGCGGGCTCCATCTCCACCTCGGTCACCTCCGGGGCGAAGCAGACGAGGGCGTCCTCCAGCGTCCGCCGGACGGTGTCCGGGCCGCTGCCGCCGCAGCCGCAGCCGGTGGCGGCGGCCCGGGGACGCAGCTTCAGCACGCCGGAGGTCTCGTCGAAGCCGAGCAGTTCCACGGGGTCGTCCGCGGCGTCCAGGGCGCGGGCGATCCGCGTGTGGACGTCTTCGGGGTGCAGATCGTGCAGCGAGAGCAGGCTCGCCACCAGCTCGTCGTCCAGCACCTCGGTGAGCGGGCCGCCGCCGAGCCGCTCGACGATCCGGGCGAGGCCGGCGCCGTAGAAGTCCATGAGTACGCGGACCAGTTCCTCGGCGGCCGCGCGGGCCGCCGGGTCGCCGGTGGCGTCCAGCCGGTCGAGCACCTCCTCGACCCGCTGCCCGGCCCGGCGGGCATCGACGGCCGCGCTCATCCGCCCAGTCCGCTCAGGCCGGTGGGCACGTGCATCGACTTCACCGTCTTGCCGCCGCCCACGTACATGTGGACTCCGCACGGCAGGCAGGGGTCGAAGCTGCGCACGGCGCGCATGATGTCGATCCCCTTGAAGTTCTCCGGGGTGTTCTCCTCGAAGATCGGGGTGTTCTGGACGGCGTCCTCGTACGGCCCGGGCGTGCCGAAGGTGTCGCGGGTGCTGGCGTTCCACGGGGTCGGCGGGTAGGGGTGGTAGTTGGCGATCTTGCCGTCGCGGATCACCATGTGGTGCGAGAGCACGCCCCGTACGGCCTCCGTGAAGCCGACGCCGATGGACTCGTCGGGCACCTCGAACTTCTCCCAGGTCTGGGTGCGTCCGGCGCGGACCTCGGCCAGCCCCTTCTCGGCGCAGTGCAGGGCGATGGCGGCGGCGTAGGCCTGGAAGTACGTGCGGGCGCGGTTGCGCTCCAGCGCGTTGCTCCACTTAGGGATCTTCCACTCGAAGCGCGTCTCGGGCTTGGTCATCGTCTTCGGCAGGTTGATGACGACGCTGTGCCCGGTGGCCTGGACGTAGCCGACGTCGACGAGCCCGGACAGGGCCGTGGACCACAGGCGGGCGATGGGGCCGCCGCCGGTGTCGAGGGCGAGGTGGTCCTTGCCGTCGAACCAGCGGGGCGACATCACCCAGCTGTACTTGTCGTCGAAGTTCCGCTTCTGCGGGGCGGGAATGGTGTGCTGGTTCCACGGGTGGCGGGGGTCCACCGGGTTCCCGAGCGGGTCGTGCGTGACGAACTGTTCCTGGCCCGCCCAGTCGTCGTAGTACGAGCTGCCGAGCAGGATGCGGATGCCGAGGTTGATCTCGGTGAGGTCGTTGGTGACCAGCTTGCCGTCGACGATCACACCCGGGGTGACGAACATCTTCCGGCCCCAGTCGGACATGTTGGCGTACGTGAAGTCGCAGTACTCGGGGTCGTTGAGCGCGCCCCAGCAGCCGAGCAGCACGCGACGCCGGCCGACCTCCTCGTACCCGGGCAGGGCCTCGTAGAAGAAGTCGAAGAGGTCGTCGTGGAGCGGGACGACCCGCTTCATGAACTCCACGTACCGCATGAGGCGGCTCATGTAGTCGGTGAAGAGCTGAACGGAGGCGATGGTGCCGACGCCGCCCGGGTAGAGGGTGGAGGGGTGCACGTGGCGGCCCTCCATCAGGCAGAACATCTCCCGGGTGTAGCGGCTGACCTGGAGGGCCTCGCGGTAGAACTCGCCCTCGATGGGGTTGAGGGAGCGCATGATGTCGGCGATGGTCTTGTAGCCGTGGTCGCCGGCGTGCGGGGCCTCGGTGCGCTCGGCCAGCTCCAGGACTCCGGGGTTGGTCTCGCGGACCATCTTCTCGCAGTAGTCGACCCCGACCAGGTTCTCCTGGAAGATGTTGTGGTCGAACATGTACTCCGCCGACTCGCCGAGGTTGATGATCCACTCGGCGAGGTGCGGCGGCTTCACCCCGTAGGCCATGTTCTGCGTGTACACGGAGCAGGTGGCGTGGTTGTCGCCGCAGATCCCGCAGATGCGGCTGGTGATGAAGTGCGCGTCGCGGGGGTCCTTGCCGCGCATGAAGACGCTGTAGCCGCGGAAGACGGACGAGGTGCTGTAGCACTCCGCGACCCGCTTCTGCTTGAAGTCGATCTTCGTGTGGATGCCTAGGCTGCCCACGATCCGGGTGATCGGATCCCAGGCCATCTCCACCAGGCCGCTGCCGTCACCGGCCGCCTTCGTCTTCGGTGCCATCGTGTCTGCCGTGACCCTTCTTCTGTGCGGAGTTCGTCAGCGGGGGGGAGGACCTGGGCGGTCACCAGGGCGGGCGGTAGCCCGTCGTCAGCTTCTCGCCGGTGCGGCGCCACTTCGGCTCCTGGTCCACGGTGTGCGCGGTGATCGAGCGGAGCCTGCGGACGACGGCCCCGTACGCACCGCTCGCCTTGCTCGACACCTTGGCGCCGGGGGGTTCGTCCATGAACGGCATGAACTTGTCGGGGAAGCCCGGCATGGTGCAGGCGATGCAGATGCCGCCGACGTTGGGGCAGCCGCCGATGCCGTTCATCCAGCCGCGCTTGGGGACGTTGCACTTGACGACGGGACCCCAGCAGCCGAGTTTGACCAGGCACGTGGGTGAGTCGTAGGTCTCGGCGAACTGGCCCTGCTCGTAGTAGCCGGCGCGGTCGCAGCCCTCGTGGACGGTGGCGCCGAACAGCCAGGTCGGGCGCAGCTTGTCGTCGAGCGGGATCATCGGGGCCGAGCCCGCGGCCTGGTAGAGCAGGTAGGTCAGGGTCTCGGAGAAGTTGTCCGGCTGGATCGGGCAGCCCGGCACGCACACGATCGGGATGCCGGCCTTGGAGGTCCAGTTCCAGCCCAGGTAGTCGGGCACGCCCATGGCGCCGGTGGGGTTGCCCTCCATGGCGTGGATGCCGCCGTACGTGGCGCAGGTGCCGATGGCGACGACGGCGAGGGCCTTGGGGGCGAGCCGGTCGATCCACTCGCTGGTGGTGATGGGCTGGCCGGTCTCCGGGTCGTCGCCGAAGCCGCACCAGTAACCCTCGGCCTTGATCTTCTCGTTGGGGATCGAGCCCTCGACGACCAGCACGAACGGGTCGATCTCGCCTCGCTCCCCCTTGAAGAACCACTCGATGAAGGTGTCCGCGCCGCCGACGGGGCCGCATTCGAAGTCGATCAGGGGCCAGTGCACGGCGATCTTGGGCAGCCCGGGCAGTGTGCCCGTCACGATCTCTTCGATGCTGGGCTGCATGGCCGCTGTCAGGGAGACGGAGTCGCCGTCGCAGCTGAGTCCCGCGTTGATCCAGAGGATGTGGATCGGAGGGTCTTCCACCGGGGCCGACGTCGCTGGATCCATGGGGATGCCTCCTTGGGGAGGGGCTCGGGGCGGTGTACGAGGAGAGGCGGCGTATTCGGCCTCGCCTTTCTTGCTAACAGCCGTCGGCTCCGGGTGCCGTGTCTTGTACGGCCAGTCCAGTGACCGGGCGTCGGCGGGAGGGCAGCGGGGCGGTGTGCCGGCCCGCCGCGGGGCGGGCCAGATGGGGCGGTGTCGCGGTCGCCGGCTCCTTGCGTACGAAGGCGCGGCGCAGGGCGTGGTAGGGGGCGTCCGGGGCGAAGAAGGTCTGCCGCATCAGGGCCAGCTCGGCCTCCCGGTAGGCGGCCAGGGGCTTCTCGGCCTCGTCGCGGTCGCGGCGCGCCTTCTTCCCGGCGATCCGGGAGGCGGTCGCGGGCAGCGCGGCCAGGTGGGCCGCGAGCCGCGCCGTCTCGGCGGTGAAGGCCTGGGGCGCGCAGGGGACCGTACGGTCGACCAGCCCGAGCCGGTGTGCGGCCTCGGCGCTCAGCGGCAGGGCCTCGGTGGTGAGGCGCTCCGCGACGCCGGTGCCGACCCGGCGCGGCAGGGTGTACGTCCAGAACTCGGAGCCGTACAGCCCCATCAGGCGGTAGTGCGGGTTGAGCAGCACGCCGGAGCGGCACCAGACCTCGTCGGCGGCGAGGGCCAGCATGGCCCCTCCGGCGGCGGCGTTGCCGCCGAGGGCGGAGACGACGAGCCGGTCGGTGGTGGTGAGCACGGCCTCGACCAGGTCGTCCATGGCGTTGATGTTGGCCCAGGACTCCTCGGCCGGGTCGCCGGCCGCCTCGATGACGCCCAGGTGGATGCCGTTGGAGAAGAAGTCCCGGCCGCCGCCCAGGACGAGGACGGTGGTGGGGCGGCTGCAGGCGATCCGGTAGGCGTTCAGCAGGCGCCGGCAGTGGGCGGTGCTCATGGCGCCGCCGGGGAAGGAGAAGGACAGGAATCCGGTCTGGCCCTCCTCCCGGTAGCCGATGTCGGACCAGGTGCGCCGGCGCGGGTCGGTGTGGAGCGGGGCGGGGTGCTCCCGCAGCCCCGGCAGCCGGTCGGCGAGCGCCACCGTGGCGGGCAGTTTGGGGGCGGCGGGGCCGCCCGGCACGCGCCGGGCCCGGAGTTCGGGGATCCACACGGCGCCGTCGGCGGTGGCCCGGCAGATCGCGCCCGCCCGGGTGGCCAGCAGTTCTCCGGGGCGGCCGCGCAGGCGGTCCTCCGGGTGGCCGCCGTGCAGGAACCACTCGCCGCCGAGCAGTTCGTCCCGTACACCGGGCTGTGAGTCGGCGGCGCGCAGGACGCGCAGGACGCGCTCGGTGGAGTCCGCCTCCCAGTCGATCCGGCGGTGCTCCTGGCGCAGGGCGGGGCGCGGGTGTCCGGTGGTCTGCGGCCGCGGGGTGTACGTACCGGACGCGAAGCGGTCGACGGCGAGGAGCACGGCCTCCAGCGCCGCGTCGGCGATCTCACCGCGGTAGAGGTCGCTCTTGCCCACCGGCGGCACGGGGCATTCGACGTGGGCCCAGACGGCGCCGGCGTCCATCTCGGCCTCGGCCTGCAGGACGGTGACGCCCCATCGGGTCGCCTGCTCGTGGATGGCCCAGTCGAGTGAGGAGGGGCCGCGGTCGCCGACCGGTCCGGGGTGGACGATCAGGCAGGTGTGCGCGGACCAGACCTCCTCCGGGACGGCGGTCCGCAGCATCGGTGCGAGGACGAGGTCGGGCCGGTGGCGGCGGACGGCCTCGGCGAGCGGGACGTGGGGCAGGGCGAGTTCGACCGCCACGCTGTGGCCGTGGTCCCGCAGTTCGGCGTGGACCCGCTGGGTGAGGCTGTTGAACGCGCTCGCGACGAGCAGGACGTGCACGTGAACTCCCAGCGGCGGCCCGGAGCCGGGACGCCTGGGCGCCCGGGCTGATCGTGACCGGGCGGGGACTCGAAAGCGACATGACCGGCCGCCTGAGATGGTCGGATACCCCGGAGGGGGCGCGCCCGGCGCCGAGCGGTGGTGTCACTCGAAAGCGGACCTGTCGGGGGCCACTCGGCCGCAGTGCGGCACCCCTGGCGGGTCAGGCCGGCGGAAGGAGCCGGTCCAGGTGGTGACGCAGGACCGCGGCGGCGGACTCCTGGGTCCGCTGGCCCACGAGGACACTGGTCCCGAGCCCCGCCGACATCGCGAGGAGGCTGATCGCCTCGGTCCGCGGATCCGTGCCGGGGGCGGCCCGCTTCGCGTCGACGGCCTGTTGGAGGAGGCCGGTCAGGGCGTCCTCGGCGGCGTTGGGGTTGTCGATGAACGGCTGGGCGGCGAGGGCCGGGTCCGTCAGAGCCAGGGCCGCGTACGAGGTGTAGACGATGTGGAAGGTCCGGCTGGCCTCGTCCGTGGGCAGCGCCTCCATCAGCAGCGCCTCGATCGTCGCGCGCGGGCCGGGGTTCTCGCCCGCGGCCCGGATCCGCCCCGCCACGCGGGGCCCGAGGCCCTCGGCCAGGTGCCGGAGCCCGTAGAGGAGGAGGTTCTCCTTCGTCTGGAAGTAGTACTGGACGAGGCGCAGGGACACCCCCGCCTCGGCGGCCACGTCGCGCATGCCGACCGCGTGCAGTCCGCGCCGCGCGGCGACGCGGACGAGGGCCTCCGCGATCTGGGTGCGCCGTTCCTCGTGGTCCACGCGTTTCGGCATCCGGTGTGTCTCCGCCCGTCGGTCGGTCTCGCGGGAGCTGTCCTGGCCCCCTCGGATTTTCATGGTACTGCTGTATCAGCATTATGGTACGGTCGTATCACGAAAGACGATGATCCTGGAGGTGCCCGCCGTGCCCGAGACCAAGACCCGTGAACGCGTCCAGCCCGATGTCGGCCGCTACGTGAGCGAGGAACTGCGCGAGCGGTACTTCGCCGCCTGTGACGCCCTCTACGCGCTCGCACCGGCCGCGGACTCCGAGACGGACGTCGAGACGAGCTTCGGCACCACGCACGTCTACAGGTGGGAGCCCGCGGACCCCGCGCACGCGTCCCGGACCCCGGTGGTGCTCGTGCACGGCTCCGGCTCCAACTCCTCCATGTGGTACCCGAACCTCGCCGCCCTGCGCGCCGAGCGGCCGGTGTGCGCGGTCGACACCCTCGGCGACCCGGGGCGCAGCGTCCAGCACACGCCGATCCACCAGCCCGAGCGCTCCGCGCAGTGGCTGAACGAGGTGCTCGCCGGACTCGGTCTCGACCGGGTCCACCTCATCGGCTCCTCCTACGGCGGCTGGCTCTCGCTGAACCAGGCTCATCTCGGCCCCGAGCGGCTGGCGTCGGTGACCCTGCTCGACCCCGGCGGCCTGGAGAAGACCGGAGCCCGCTTCTTCGCCTGGATCTTCCTCAGCCTGCTGGCGACCATCGCCCCGAAGCCGGTGCGGCGTCGGGTGGCGGTCTGGCTGGACCAGCCCGTCCTGATCGTCCCGGAGCTGCGCGCCATGATCATGCTGAGCGTGCGCGCCTACCGCATCCGCAGGCCCTCGCCGCTGCCGCTCACCGAGGCCGAACTGCGCACCGTCCGCACCCCGTTGTACGTACTGCTCGGGGAGCACAGCCTGCTGGTGCACCCCGAGCGTCAGCGGGAGCGGGTACCGCGGCTGGTCCCCGGCGCTGTCGTCGAGATCATCGACAACACCGGGCACGGGCCCCAGTTGGACCACGCCGGGGAGGTCAACGCCCGGATGCTGCGCTTCCTGGACTCGGTCGACGGGCAGTAGACACTGTCTACCCTTCCTGGTAGACAGTGTCTATGAACCAGGGGAACCAGGAGAACGAGGAGAGTCTTGACGGTCAGGAGCGCCCGCTCCGCGAGCGGTTGATCGACGTGGGCGTGGAACTCGTGCTGACCGAGGGGGGCTCCGCGCTGGGGCTGCGCGAGATCGCCCGCCGGGCGGGGGTCTCCCACGGGGCGCCGCGCCGGTACTTCCCCACCCACCAGGCGCTGCTGTCGGCCATCGCCCGGCGCGGGTTCGCCGACCTCGCCGGCCGGTTCGCGGCCGCGAGCGCGGGGGCCGCGTCGCCGCGGGAGCGGGTGCGGGCGCTGGGGGGCGCGTACGTCGGCTACGCACTGGAGCACCGCGGCATGTTCGAGCTGATGTTCCGGCACGACCTGCTGGACAGCACGGGCCAGGAGCCCGCGGGCGGACCGCGGCTGCGGGAGTCGACACTGCCGCTGTTCGAACTCCTCGTCACCCTGGTCTCCCGCTGCGGGGCGGACGACCCGGAGATGACCGCCGCGGTGCTGTGGGCCAACCTGCACGGCGTGGCGCAGCTGTGGGGGTACGGCAGTCTGCCGCTCGTCCTGCCCGCCGGGACGGTGGACCGGCTCGTCGACGCCACCCTCGACGCCCACCTCGGTCCGGCGCGGGAGTCCTCGTGAGGCCGCGTCTCGCGCTGGCCGTCAGCGTCTCGGGCGCCGCGATCGTCGCTCTGGACGGCACCGTGCTGACCGTGGCGCAGCCGAGCCTGCGGCGCGGCCTCGGGGCGAGCGTGGCCGAGGTCCAGTGGACCAGCACGGCCTATCTGCTGGCCGTGGCCGCCTTCCTGGTCGTCGCCGGGCGGCTCGGCGACCGGTACGGGCACCAGAGGCTGCTGCTCACCGGCGTCCTCGGCTTCGCCGCGGCCTCGGCGGGCATCGCCTTCGCGCCCGGCGTGGGCTGGGTGATCGTACTGCGCGCCGTGCAGGGGGTGTTCGGGGCGCTGCTCCAGCCCGCGACGCTGGCGCTGCTGCGGCTCGCCTACCCGCCGGACCGGCTGGCCACGCCGATCGCGGTGCGGACCGGCGCGATCGGGCTGGCCGCGGCGGCCGGGCCGCTGCTCGGGGGTCTGCTGGTCGACCACTGGGGGTGGCGGGCGGTGTTCGCCGTCAATGTGCCGCTCGCCCTGGTGATCGCCGTACTGACGCTCGCCGTACGGGCGCCCGCGCCGCCGCGTGCGGAGCCCGGGCGGCTCGAACTCACCGGCGCGGCCCTGCTGGCGGCGGCTCTCGCCGTCTTCGTACACGCGTTGGTCGGCGTACCGGCGCACGGCTGGGCCGGTACGCCGACGCTGCTCGGATTCGCCGGCGCCGCCGCGCTCGGGGCCCTGTTCCTGCGCCGCGAACGGCGCGCCGCGCTGCCGCTCGTACCGCCCGCCGTGGCCCGGTCGCGGCCGGTCGCGGCCTCGATGGCATTGCTGCTGGCCGTCTCGGCCGGGCTGTTCGGCGCGCTGTTCACGGCGACCTTCCGGCTCCAGGACGTACAGGGGCTGAACCCGCTCGCCACCGGGCTGCGGGTGCTGCCGTTGACCGCGCTGATGGTCGCGGGGGCGCCGGTGGCGGGCCTGGCGTCGCGCCGGTACGGGCCGCGGCCGACCGCGCTGACCGGTACGGCGCTGGTCGTCCTCGGCATCGTCGGGCTGGACGCCGCGCCCGCCTCGGCGCTCGGATTCGCGCTGCTCGGCGCCGGGTTCACCACCGTGATGGTCACCGCCACCGGGACCGTGGTCGGGGAGGCCCCGGCCGGGTACGCCGGGGTGGTCGGCGGGCTCAAGCAGACGGCCGTGAACATCGGCCCGGCCCTCGGGATCGCGGTCGCCGCGGGCGCGGGGGTGACGGGCTCCTCGTCGGCGGCCCTGGCCGTACTGGCCGCCGCGGGGCTGCTGCCGGCGTCACTGCTGCCCGGCGGCGGCGCGGGCCGTGCAGCTGCGGGCGACCTCGTCGGCGAAGACGCGGGCGAGCGGGGCGAGGGCCGCCCAGCGGCGGACCGCCCAGCCGACCTTGAGGGGCGGCAGACCGGGGACGGGGACCAGGCGCAGCGGCCCGTCGGTGCCGGGGACCCGCCAGCCGGGCAGCGCGGGTACGACGGCGTGGCCCAGGCCTAGTTCGGCGAGCAGCAGGGCGGTGTCCCAGTCGGCGACGCTGGTGTCCGAGCGCACCCGGATGCCGGATTCCGCGAAGGCGGCGTCCAGGTGCGCACGGGAAGCCGAGTTCTCCGGCAGCCGGATGTGGCGGATGCCGGCGAGGTCGGCGGGGTCGATCCGGGGGCGGGCGGCGAGGGGGTCGTCGGCGCCGACCGCGAGCACCCAGGGCAGTTCCATGACGGGGCGCTGCTCGATGCCCCGGACCGGGGCGCCGATGGTGATCCAGGCGAGGTCCAGGTCGTCGGCGGCGAGGGCGTCGAAGCAGCTGCGGCTGGAGTTCTCCGTCTGGAACTCCAGGCTCACTTCGGGGTGCCGGCGGCGGAAGGTGACGACGGCCTCGGACATGAAGTGCCGCACGGTGGTCGCGCCGGTGGTGACACGTACCGAGCCGCCTCCTCCCCGTACGAGGTCGTCCAGGCGGCGTAGCGCGCCGTCGAGGCCCGCGATGCCGTCGGCGGCGGCCGCCTGGAGGACGCGGCCGGCCTCGGTGGGCACCACCCCGCGGGCGTGCCGCTCCAGGAGGCTCGCGCCGGTCTGCTTCTCCAGGCGGCGGACGTGCTGGCTGACGGCCGACTGGGTACAGCCGAGGTCGCGGGCGACGGCGCTGAGGCTCCCGGCGCGGCAGACGGCCACGAACACGCGGAGATCGTCGAGGGTCATGAGGTCCAAGGTATCGCTTGGATGAGGGGAGCAAATCGGAGGATTGACTTGGGTTTTGGGCTGGATCAAGATCAGTGCAGGGCCCGGGCGGCAACCCGTCCCCGCCTTCGCCATCGTGGTCCGGACCACCGGCTCGGGGCGGGGACGGGTGCCGACCCACCACCACCTCCGAAGGGACACGACCGTGCCGGACGAAGCCGTCGCGTGGCTGCGGGAGCTCGGCGCCGAGCGCATCGCGCATCCCGGCGGGACCCTCTTCGCCCACCTGGGGCGCGTACGGGAGCTGCTCGTCGCTTGGGGAGCGCGGCCCGTGCTCCAACGGGCCGGCCTGTGTCACGCGTTCTACGGAACGGACGGCTTCGCGACCGCCCTGCTTCCCGTCACGCGGCGGGCCGAGCTGGCCGCGGTCATCGGGGCCGAGGCCGAGGCGATCGTGTACTTCTACGCCGCTTTCGACCGGACGGCGTCCTATCCGCTGTTCGGCGACGGGGAGGCGGCCGTACGGGACCGGTTCACCGGCCTCGTCCACTCCCCCGCCCCGGAGTTGCGCCGGGACTTCGCCGAGCTGTCGGCCGCCAACGAACTCGACCTCGCGCGGACCGACCCCGCCTTCCGGGAGGCGTACGGCGCCGAACTGCTCTCCCTCTTCGGCCGGTTCCGGGGTCTGCTGAGCGAGCCGGCCTGGCGGGAGTGCCAGGCCGGGCTCGGCGGGTGAGCGGGGTCAGGGGGTGAAGGTCCAGCGTTGAGCCGGGGTGTTGTCGCAGGCGGTCCGGGTGAGGACGGTGCCGTTGGCGGTGGCGGAACCGGCCGGGGTGAGGCATTGGCCGGCGTTGCGCAGGGTGCTCTGGGGGCCTGCCTGCCAGGTCTGGCCGGCGCTGCCGTTACAGGTCCGGATGCTCACCCGTGAGGCGTTCGCGGCGTCCAGGCAGACGCCGCCGAGGCCGGTGAGGCGGCCGTCGGGCTGGAGGGTCCAGCGTTGGTTGGGGCCGCCGTGGCAGGTGTAGAGGGTGGGTTCGGTGCCGGGGGTGGTGGCGCTGTGCGGCAGGTCCACGCAGCTCGCCGAGGCGGCGTTGACCAGGGTGGCGTCGGCCGGGTACGGGGCCGGGCGCCCGGTGAGGGTGATCTCGGCGGCGCTGGTCCAGGGGCCGCGGGCACCGGCCTCGGTCAGTGCCTTGAGGCGCAGGTAGCGGCCGCTCTTCACGGACAGGGCGGTGGTCTTGGCCGCGGCGGTGTCGGCGAAGGTCCCGCTCGCCACGGGTGGGCCCCAGTCGGCGGTGGTGTCGGAGACGTAGACCTCGTACCCGCCGATGCGGCCGTTGACGCCGCCGTCCTGGCGGGGGAGGTAGCCGAGGCCGTCCACCGCGTAGCGGGCGCCGAGGTCGATCTGGATCTCGTGCGGGAGCGGGGCGGGCTTCGAGGAGGACCAGGCGGTGTGCCACATCGTGGCCGGGTTCCCGTCGAAGGCGTTGGCGGCGGCCCCGTTCTCGGCGCCGGTCTCCTGGCTGTCGGCCGAGACCAGGGACCAGCCCGACTGGGCGATGGGGGCGGAGGTGGGCAGGGCGCCGGCCGGCGGGATGCCGGTGCCGGTGGCCGAGACGCTGAACGCGCCCGTCTTCGTACCCGTCTTGACCCACAGGACGCCGGAACGGTCGGAGGCGTCGAAGAACCAGCCGGACGCGGCCGCGTCATAGGCGGACTTGGAGGCCAGGCGCGTCAGGGCGGCGCCGTCCGCGGTGAGGGCGGTGGGCGCGGAGGCGACGTGGAGGGTGAACTCGTAGCCACGGGAGGCCGGTTTGCCGGCATAGCTGCCGGTGGAGGCTCCGACGGAGACGGTGACGGTGCCGGAGCCCGCCGTCGGGGCGGTGACGTCCACCTGCTGGCGGGCGTAGGCCCCGGACTGGTAGGCGCGGGTGCGGCCGTCGTCCTCGTAGAGGCTGAAGGAGGAGTTGCCGCGCGGGTGGATGTCGTAGGTGAGGGTGGAGACGGGCTTCTCCCCCGTGTGGTTCATCTGCGGCCACATCGGCACGATCGCGCCGCCCTTGACGAAGAGCGGCAGGGTGTCGAGCGGGGCCTGGTAGCCGTTCAGCCAGCCCGGGCCCGCGTACGTGCGGCCCGTCCAGTAGTCCGTCCAGCTGCCGGCCGGGAGGTAGATGCCGTCCCGGACGGTGGTGTCGGAGACGACGGGCGCGACCAGGAGGGAGTCTCCGGCCATGAACTGGCCGCTGGTGAGGTTCCCGCGGGCCACCGGGTCGTCGGGGTACTCGAGGACCATCGCACGGGTGCTGGGCACGCCGGTCTCGTTCGCGGTCCTGCTCATCGTGTAGAGGTACGGCATCAGCCGCATCTTGAGCTGGAGGTACTTGCGGTTGATGGAGAGGTACGGCTCGGCGAAGCGCCAGGGCTGCTTGTCCTGGTATCCGGCGGACGGGTTGACCGCGCCCCAGCCGGACATCGTCATGAAGGCGGGGGTGAACGCCTTCCACTGGAGGTCGCGGGTGTACGTCTTGGGGCTGCCGCCGAAGATGCCGTCGACGTCGCCGGCGGCGTAGTTGATGCCGGACAGGCCCGCGCCGGTGATGGCGGGGACGTGCCAGCGCATGTCGTCCCAGGTGCCGTAGGTGTCGCCGGTCCACACGACGGCGTTGCGCTGGGTGCCGGCCCAGCCGTCGACCGTCCAGACGTAGCGCCGGGCGTCGGAGTTCTTCTCTATGCCGTCGACGGCCTGCTGCACGCCGTTGAAGGCGTACTTGTAGCCGCTGCCGATCCAGGCCACGTCCGTCTTCACGCCCCGGCTGCCGGCCGTGCCCACCTCGTCGGCGATGGAGCCGAGGCCGGTGGAGGTCCACAGACCGGTCTGGAAGCCCTTGGCCTTCAGCGCGTCCACCGTCGACTTCAGCGGCGCGGTGTAGCCGCAGCCGTAGCCGTCGTTGGGCAGGAACCAGCCCGAGGGCATGTCGGCGGCGCGGGCGTCGGTCGCGTACCCGACGACGTCGGGGGTGGTCTGGTGGCGCGCGCGGTTGTGGTCGCCCTGGTAGTCGGGGTTGGAGGCGTTGAAGCAGTCGGCGTTGCCCAGCTCGAAGCCCCACATCGGCGCCATGAACGGTTTGCCGCTGACGTCGGTGTACCCGTCGAGCACCGATTTGAGGGAGTCGCCGGTGAAGTACCAGGCGTCGAAGCGCTTCTCGTCGTGGGTGAGGGCGGTGGGGGCGTTGAAGGCGTAGGAGCCCGGGGCCCAGGTGTTGCGCATGACGCCGTAGCCGTTGGTGGACATGTAGAAGGGGGCGGGGCTGGCGTTGTTGTTCTCGCGCCACTTGTTGTCGACGGCCACGGGGACGGTCTTGCCCCGCAGTGCCCATTCGCCCAGGCGCAGGCCGGTGCCGTAGAACTGCTCGTCCGCGCCCCGGGCCAGGTACTGGGTGGTCTGGCTGCCGGTCCAGCTGGTGGGCTGGGTCTCCTGCCAGACGGGGGTGGTGTTGTCGGCCCGGTAGACGGAGAACTGGAGGGGGGATTTGTTGACCCGGATGGACAGGGCTCCGGTGGTGATCCGGTAGTACGTGCCCGCGTCGGTCCAGTTCGTCGTGACGGGACCGAAGTCGGTGGTGGGGGCGAGATCGGTGCCGGCGGGGTCGTTGGTGAAGGCGCCGTCGGGCGAGAGCCAGAGCCGGAAGATGTCGGCGCGGGCGACGACCACGCGGGCCTTGGCTCCGCTGGAGGCCGTGACGGTGAAGGTGTTCCCCGCCTGGCTGAAGCCGGTGACATTGCCTGCCGTGGCCGTGGCCCCGGCGGGCGACGCGGCGGCGGGTGAGGCGGCCGGTCCGGCGGCGGCCAGGCCCGCGACGGCGAGGGCGGCGGCGAACAGGGCGGCCGGGGTGCGCCGCCGCCGGGGTGTGCGGGCCGGCCGGCCCTGGCGGCCTGGGGTCCTGCGGATGCCTGGCAGTCTCATGGGGCAGCTCCTCGTGCGGTCCGGATCGCGGACACACCGCTTTGGCATGCACCTGGCAAGATAGCGCTCCGCCGGAACTTCCTGAAGGAAGATGCTCGAAGTCGCATCCCATCAAGCATCTTTGCGCAGATCTCCGCAGCGCGTCACCCCTCACAGGTCCGTCCGTTCCAGCAGAACCGGGGGCCGCGGCGATGCGCCGGACCGTCGTCGGAGGCCGTTGTCAGACCCCTGCGCGAGGATCAAGGCATGACGACGACCACCGCTCCCGCCCTGGCCGACCGCGACGAGTACGCCGACGCGATCGGCGCCGCCCTGAGGGCCTCGGCCGCCTACTACGGCACCGGGGAATCCGCCCTGGACGACGCCTCGTTCGACCTCCTCCTCGGCCTGATACACGCCTACGAGGAGCAGTATCCGGAGCACATCGACCCCGCCTCGCCGACGGGGAAGGTGGCGGGCGGGGCCGTACCGGCCGGGGACGTCGCGCACACGACGGCGATGCTCTCGCTGGGCAACGTGTTCGGCCCGCAGGACCTGCTCGACTGGGAGGCCTCGCTGCTGCGGCGGCTCGGGACGCCGGTCGCGGGCGGGTACGCGGTCGAACCGAAGCTGGACGGGGCCTCGTTGGCCGCGCGGTACCGCCGGGGCCGGCTGGTCCAGCTCGTCACCCGGGGCAACGGGACCGGCGGCGAGGACGTCTCGCACGCGATCGGCACGATCGCCGGGCTTCCCCGTGAGCTGGCCACGGACGTCTCCTTCGAGGTGCGCGGCGAAGTCCTGCTGACGGCGGAGCAGTTCGAGCGGGCGAACGCGATACGCGCCGAGCACGGGGCCGGCCCGTTCTCCAATCCCCGCAACGGCGCGGCCGGCACACTGCGGGCCAAGGGGCGCCCGTACACGGTGGAGATGACCTTCTGGGCCTTCGGGGCGGTCGAGCTCGACGGCGGTACCGCCCTTCCCGGAACCAGCCACTCCGAGGTCATGGCCCATGTCGCCAGGGCGGGCGTCCGGACCGCGGCGGCCACCCCTGCCGGTCTGACCGTGGTGGCCACGGTCGCCGAGGTGCAGGAGCAGGTCGACCGCATCGCCGCGCTCCGCGCCGGGCTGCCCTTCGGCATAGACGGGGTGGTGGTCAAACTGGACTCCCTGGCCGAACAGGCCGCCGCCGGCACCGGATCGCGCCACCCGCACTGGGCGACCGCGTACAAGCTGCCTGCCGTGGAACGGCGGACCCGGCTGCTCGACGTGACCTGGTCGGTGGGGCGTACGGGGGTGCTCGCACCCACCGCGGTCCTCGAACCGGTGGAGATCGACGGCTCGGTGGTCCGGCACGCCACACTCCACAACCCCGC
This sequence comes from Streptomyces sp. NPDC048258, assembly GCF_043201995.1. Lineage (NCBI taxonomy): Bacteria > Bacillati > Actinomycetota > Actinomycetes > Kitasatosporales > Streptomycetaceae > Streptomyces > Streptomyces sp. NPDC048258. Next base: position 357,610 of record NZ_JBICZH010000004.1, on the reverse strand, counting down.
CGACATCGAGCGCCGCGGGCTGCGCCTCGGCGACATCGTGACCGTGTACAAGGCGGGGGACGTCATCCCGCGCGTCGAGGCCCCGGTGTTCGAGCTGCGCACGGGTGCGGAGCGTCCGATCGAGCCGCCGGCCGTGTGCCCGGGCTGCGGCGGGGAGATCGACCGGTCCCAGGAGCGGTGGCGCTGCGCGCAGCCCGCCGACTGCGGGCGGATCGCCGCGATCCTTTACGCCGCCGGGCGGGACCAGCTCGACATCGACGGCCTGGGTGAGAGGTACGTACGGGCGCTGGTCGAGGCCGGTCACGTCCGGGACGTGGCGGACCTGTTCACGCTGGACGAGGCGCGGCTCGCCCGAGCCGCCGGGAGCGAGAAGCGGGCGGCGAAGCTGGTGGAACAGATAGAGGCCGCGAAGGGCAGGCCCCTGTCCCGGGTGTTCTGCGCGCTCGGCATCGTCGGCACGGGGCGGGGCATGTCCCGGCGGATCGCCCGGCACTTCGGGACGATGGAGGCCGTCCGGGCCGCCGACGCGGCTGCGATGACGGAGGTGGAGCTGGTCGGCGACACGAAGGCGGCCGCCATCGTCGCCCAGGTCGCGGAGCTCGGGCCGGTCATCGACAAGCTCGCGGCCGCCGGGGTCAACCTCACGGAGCCGCAGGCCGCACCCTCGGCCGGCGGGGACGGGACCGGGGACGGTGCCGGACCGCTGGCCGGTCAGACCGTGGTGGTCACGGGCAAGATGGTGGGCGCGCTGGCCGCGTACGACACCCGAGACAAGGTGCGCGAGCTGATCGAGCGGGCGGGCGGGAAGTCGGCGAGCGGCATATCCGGGCGGACGACCCTCCTGGTCGCGGGCGAGAAGGCGGGCGGCAAGGTGGCCAAGGCCGAGGAGGCCGGGATCGAGATCGTCGGCGAGGAGTCCTTCGCCGGGCGCGTCGCCGCCTTCCTCACAGTGTGACGGCCAGCACCGGCGGGGCCGGTGAGGTCCAGCGGTGACCACAGGGGTCGAAGACCAGCACCACCGGCTCTCCCGGCCGCTGGCGCCACGCGATGCGTTCCGGCGTGCCCGCGCACACGGGACAGCGAGGCAGCGGGCCGGGCTCCGCAGGGCACTCGGGTGCGGCCGCGAGCGGCGTGGAGTGCGGATCGCGCATGGACGCTCCCTGGTCGTGCGGTTGGCCTGATCGCACTGTGCCATGCCGCCAGGGGCCGCCACCAGGCCCGATGCCGTCCGGCCGAAGGCACCGGCGGGCGCCGGACCTCGTAGGGTCCCGCGCCCGCCGGTCCCGCGAGAGCGCCGGTGTGCCTCGGGGTCAGGCCAGTTCGCCGACCTCGGGGTGCTCGGCCAGCCAGGCGCGGACCGCCTGCTGCTCCTTGCCCTTGCCGGTGTCCTGGATCTTCGCTTCCAGGCCGGTCAGCTGCTCCTCGGTGAGCTTGAAGGAGCTCAGCCAGCGCGCCACGTCCGGCTCGTCGGCGGCGAAGCCCTTGCGGGCCAGGGTGTGGATGCCGTCGCCCTTGCCCCAGACGCCCTTGGGGTCCTCCAGCTTGGTCAGCTCGTACGAGGAGTACGCCCAGTGCGGGGACCACAGCACGGTCACGACGGGCTCCTTCTTGTCATGGGCCCGTTTGAGCTCGGCGAGCATGCCGGGGGTGGAGCCGTCGACGACCTGGTACTCGCCTTCCAGGCCGTACTCCTTCAGGACCTTGTCCTTCAGGATGGACATGGCGCCGGCGCTCGGCTCGATGCCGATGATCCGGCCCTTGAACTCCCCGGACTTGCCCTTGAGGTCGGCGAGCGAGCGCACGTCCTTCACGTACGAGGGCACGGACAGCTCCAGCGAGGTGGAGCCGTACCAGGAGCCGAGGTCCTCCAGCTTGTTCCCGTACTTCTCCCAGTACTGGGCGTGCGTGACGGGCAGCCAGGCGTCGGTCTGGAAGTCGAGCTGGCCGCCGGCCAGGCCGGTGTAGAGGGCGCCGGCCTCCAGCTGGCGGGCGTCGACCTTGAATCCGCGGCGCTCCAGCAGCTCCTTCCACAGGAAGGTGGAGGCGATGCCCTCGTCCCACGGGATGTAGCCGATGGAGACGGTGCGGCCCTTGCCGATGTTCGCGGCGCCGGCCGGTCCGTCCTCGGTGGCCTGGCCGCGGAAGGTGCTGAGCCCGCCCGCGACGAGGGCGAGGACGACGGCCCCGGTGATCGCGTAGGCGGGCTGGGGGCGGTGGTTCCACAGCTTGGCCGCGCCGGTGGCGGCGGACCGCGCCTTGGCCAGGGCGCGCCGGCCGAGCGGGGAGACCTGGCGGCCGAGCGCCCCCGTCATCCGGTCGAGGTACATGGCCAGGATGACGATGGAGACGCCCGCCTCGAAACCGAGGCCGATGTCGACGTTGCCGATGGCGCGGTAGACGGCGCCGCCGAGCCCGCCGCCGCCGACCATGCCGGCGATGACGACCATGGACAGGCCGAGCATGATGACCTGGTTGACGCCCGCCATGATGGTCGGCAGGGCCAGCGGCAGCTGGACGCGGACCAGGGTGTCGCGCGGGGTGGTGCCGAAGGCGTCGGCGGCCTCCACCAGCTCCGCGTCGACCTGGCGGATGCCGAGTTCGGTCATCCGTACGCCCGGCGGCAGCGAGAAGATGATCGTCGCGATGATGCCGGGCACCACGCCCACCCCGAAGAAGATGATGCCGGGAATGAGGTAGACCATGGCGGGCATGGTCTGCATGAAGTCCAGGACGGGCCGCAGGACGGCGCTGACCCGGTCGGAGCGCGAAGCCCAGATGCCGAGCGGGATCGCGAAGAACAGCGTGACGAGGGTGGCGACCAGGACCAGTGACAGCGTCGACATGGCCTCGGGCCACAGCCCGACGGAGTCGACGAGCGCGAAGCCGGCGAAGGCCAGCAGCCCCGCGAGGAGACCGCGCAGCCACCAGGCGGCCAGCGCGAGGATGCCCGCGAAGAGCAGCGGGGCGGGGGCGGAGAGCACGGCGTCGATGCCGTCGTAGAGGCCGGTCACGACCGCGCTGACGGCGTCGAACAGCCAGGACAGATGGCGCTGGAGGAAGTCGACACCGCTGTCGACCCAGGCGCCGAGGTGCAGGCGGGGCATCAGGCTGCCACCTCCACGCAGGCCATCGGGGGCCTGTGTTCGTCGCCGAGGAAGGCGACGAGGCGGTCCTGCGGTACGGAGCCGATGACGGCGCCGTCCTCGTCGGTGACGGCGACCGGGTGCGGAACGCGTGCGCTGACCGCGCACAGGTCGGCGAGCGCTGTGCCGGCGCTGACGGTGGGGCAGCCGCAGGCGTCCGCCTCGGCGGGCGCCTCGTCCATGACGGCGTCGGCCGTGAGCACGCGCGAGCGGTCCACGTCCTGGATGAAGGAGGCGACGTAGTCGTCGGCGGGGCGCATGAGGATGTCCTCGGCGGTGCCCTGCTGGACGATGCGGCCGTCGCGCATGACGGCGATGCCGTCGCCCAGGCGCATGGCCTCGTTGAGGTCGTGGGTGATGAAGACGATGGTCTTCTTCAGGCGCCGCTGGAGTTCGAGGAGCTGGTCCTGCATGTCGCGGCGGATCAGCGGGTCGAGGGCGCTGAAGGACTCGTCCATCAGCAGCAGGTCGGCGTCGGTCGCGAGGGCGCGGGCCAGACCCACGCGCTGCTGCATGCCGCCGGAGAGCTCGTCGGGCCAGGACTTCTCCCAGCCGCCGAGCCCGCACAGCGCCAGGGCCTCGGCGGCCCGCCGCTCGCGCTCGGCCCGGGGGACGCCCTGGACCTCCAGTCCGTAGCCGGCGTTCTCCAGGACGTCGCGGTGCGGGAACAGCGCGAAGTGCTGGAACACCATGCTGATCTTGGTGGAGCGCACGCGGCGCAGCTCGCGCGGGCTGAGCGCGGTGAGGTCCTCACCGTCGAAGAGGATGCGTCCCGAGGTGGGCTCCAGCAGTCCGTTGAGCATGCGCAGCAGCGTGGACTTCCCGGATCCCGACAGCCCCATGACGACGAATATCTGGCCCGGCTCGACGCGGAAGGAGGCGTCGATGACCGCGGCCGTCGTTCCGCCGGCACGCAGCTCGTCGCGGCCGGTGCCGCCTTCGAGCGCACGCACGGCTTCGCCGGGGCGTCTTCCGAACACCTTGTAGACGTGTTCGGCCTGGAGTGTGGACACATGTACCTCGCGGGTCGTACGGGTACGGCGCGCACCGGGCGGGGCCGGCGCGGGCCGTGGAGCGGGACGGGATCCGCCCGCGTGCGCCCCGCCTCCGGCACCATGTGCCGGAGAGCAGGGTTCCGCTCCAGCCGCGCTTGTGCCCCGCATTCACCTGAGCAAACGCAAAGGTGATCTACCTCACGCGCGCTCGGCGCCCGTGGCCTCCGGCCGGTCCTCCAGCATCGACGCGCGCAGGTGTCCGAGGAGCCGGGTCAGCAGCCGCGAGACCTGCATCTGCGAGATGCCGAGGGCGGTGCCGATCTGGGCCTGGGTCAGCTCCTCGCCGAAGCGCATCCGCAGCATCCGGCGCTCGCGGTCGGTGAGCTGTTCCAGCAGCGGGGCCAGGGTCTGGATGTCCTCGACCAGTTCCAGGGCCGGCTCCTCCTCGCCCATGACGTCGGCGAGGGTGTGCCCCTCGGTCTGGCCGCCGCCGTACTCGGAGTGCGCGGCCTGCGGGGCGTCCAGGGAGCCGCTGGTGTGGCCGTTGGCGGCGAAGAGACCCTCTATGACCTCCTCCTCCGTGAGGCCGAGGTGGCCGGCGAGGTCCGCGACGGTGGGCGAGCGGTCGAGCTCGATGGTCAGCGACTCCTTCGCCTTCGCGATGTCGATGCGCAGCTCCTGGAGCCGGCGCGGGACGCGGACGGCCCAGGAGGTGTCACGGAAGTGCCGCTTGATCTCGCCTGTGATGTACGGCATGGCGAGCGTGGAGAACTCGTTCTCGCGGGCCGGGTCGAACCGGTCGATGGCCTTGATCAGGCCGATGGTGCCGACCTGGACGATGTCGTCTATGTCACCACCGTCGCCGCGGTTGCGGAAGCGGCGCACGGCGTACTGGACGAGTGAGGCATTCATCTCAATGAGGGTGTTGCGGACGTACTGGTACTCCGGGGTGCCCTCGGTCAGTTCGCGCAGCCGCCGGAAGAAGACCTTCGACAGCTCCCTCGCGTCCGCCGGGGCCACCTCGCGAGGCTCGTCGATCCGGGGCAGGCCCGCGAGGCGAGCCGCTTCGGCGCTCCGGCGGGGGGAGGGAACTGCGGCGGATACGGCGGCGGTATGGGGGGACGGGGCAGGGACCGGCATGGGGTTCGCTCCTTGGGCTGGTCGGCTTGCGGCGCGGGACCTTGACTGCCGTAGATGGTGGACCCCTTCTGGTCGTACGTCAAGAATTACCGGAAATGCATTTCACGTCTTGCAACTCATGAATCGTGTATCGCATCATGACCGCATGGGGAGCATGTCTCAGCGACAAAAATGGACATTCCTGACTAATCACGCCCGCGTTCTGGTGACCATCGCCCGGGACCCGGCCGTGCGGCTCAGGGATGTCGCCGCCGTGTGCGGACTGACCGAACGCACCGTGCAGACGATCGTCACCGATCTGGAGACGGACGGATATCTGCGGCGCGTCCGCGACGGCCGGCGCAACCGGTACGACATCTCCCCCGGCGCGGTCTTCCGCCACCCGGCCGAGGCGGGTGTCCAGGTGGCGGGCCTGCTCGCCCTGCTGACGGGCGCCTCCGCGGACCCCGACGCTCCGCCGCCGACCCCTGACATGACCGACGAGGAAGCCACCGAGCTCCTGGGCATCGCCCCGGTCCCGGACCTCGCGGCGGAGACCTCCTAGACCCCTCTTCCCTCTCGGACCCCAGCGGCCCCCGGCCCCCTTGTGCCGTGCTCGGCGGCGGCCCCAGCCTTGGCCGCATGACCACGAGACCGTACTTATGGCGGCGCTGCGGCGCCGCTCTCGCGCTGGCCGCCGCGCTCGCGCTCGGGGTGGACACCGGGGCTTCGGCGGCGAGTCCGCCGGAGGGGGCCGTCCGCTACGCGGGCGCGCCCGGAGCCGTCGCCGGAAGCTACCTCGTCCTCCTCGACCCCGCCCGCGCGAAGTCCCGTACCGCGCGGGGCCGGACCGTCGTCGAACGCTCCGGCGGGACGATCGGCCGCACATACGACGCCGCGCTGAACGGGTACTCCGCCCAGCTGACGGAGCGGCAGGCCCGGCGGCTCGCCGCGGACCCCGCCGTCGCCGAGGTGGTGCAGAACCGCAGGCTGAGGCTCGACGCCACCCAGCCGGACCCGCCCTCCTGGGGTCTGTCCCGGATCGACCAGCGGCGCCTGCCGCTGGACACGGCCTACACCTACCCGGACTCGGCCGGTCAGGGCGTCACGGCGTACATCGTCGACACCGGCGTCCACATCACCCATGAGGACTTCGGCGGTCGGGCCTCGTACGGCTACGACGCCATCGACGACGACACGACCGCCGAGGACGACCACGGCCACGGCACCCATGTCGCCGGTACGGTCGCGGGCTCCACGCACGGGGTGGCCAAGCAGGCGAAGATCGTCGCGGTCCGGGTGCTCGACTACACGGGCCAGGGCACCACGGAGCAGGTGGTGGCGGGCATCGACTGGGTGACCCGCAACGCGGTGAAGCCGGCCGTGGTGAACATGAGCCTGGGCGGGGACCCCGACGACGTGCTGGACGCCGCCGTCCGCAACTCCATCGCCTCGGGGCTCACCTACGCGGTGGCCGCCGGCAACCAGGACATCGACGCCTCGGGCCACTCCCCCGCCCGGGTCGGGACGGCACTGACGGTGGGGGCGGTCGGCGACTACGACCACCGCGCCTCCTACTCCAACTACGGGCCGCTGGTGGACCTGTTCGCCCCCGGGGACGACATCAGCTCGGCCGCGTACTTCTCCGACGACTGGTACATGACCATGTCGGGCACCTCGATGGCCACCCCGCACGTCACCGGCGCTGCGGCGCTCTACCTCGCCACCCACCGGACGGCGACCCCGGCCCAGGTCGGCGCGGCCCTCACCACCTACGCCAGCACCGGATCGGTCATCGACCCCGGCCCCGGCTCCGCCAACCGGCTGGTCCACACGGGCGGTTCACCCCAGCGGCCGCCTGGCAAGCGGTTCGCGAACACCACGGACCTCCCGGTGGCCGATCTGGCGACCGTCGACTCCCCCGTGACCGTGAGCGGGGTGTCCGGCCGGGCCCCGGCGGACCTCGACGTCGAGATCGCCATCAAGCATCCGGACGTCGGGGACCTGCGGATCGACGTGATCGCCCCGGACGGCACGGCCTACCCCGTCAAGGACGAGTGGGAGGCATGGATCGAGACGGACTACACCGTGGTCCACGCGATCGACGCGTCCTCGGAGACCGCGAACGGGGTCTGGCGGCTGCGCGTGTTCGACACGCGCAGCGACCACACCGGCTACATCGACTCATGGGCCCTGCGCTTCTGAGCCCTCCACGCCGTACGAGTCAGGCAGCACGCGTCACGGAGTACGCGTCACGGAGTACGAGCGCTCCGGGTCGCGGTGGAAGGTCAGCCGGTCCCAGGTGGGGAAGGCCAGATCGGTGACGGCCAGCAGCCGGCCGGAGGCGTCGTGCAGGGTGCGGCGCACGGTCAGGCCGCAGGCCTGGGACACGGCGGCCGGCGGATGGGTGGTGCGGGTCATGGTGAGGGTCTCGGCGATCCGGCCGTCCGCCGCGGCCCGGTCGAGCCAGTGGTGCAGGGGTGCCAGGTCCTCGTCGCGGACCACCGCCGGCCGGTCGCGGTAGCGGGCCAGTTCGGGACTCCGCGCGACGGCACCCGGGCTGAGGTACGTGACCGCGTGCCGCAGCGCCTCGCCCGCCGGGCCGCGTTCGCGCCGGTGGTGGACGAGGGTGCGCTCCCCGCCGCTCATGCCGAGCAGCGCGGCGAGCGAGGGCGGCACGGTGACCAGCGTGAGCCAGCTCTGCGCGGGAGCGGGAGCGGGGGCGGCGGCCGGGGCGCGGCCCGGCGCGGCGGCCGAGGCGGCCGCGGCCACGGACCGGGTGCCGCGGCGGCCGGTGACGACGAGGCCGTCCTCGCGCAGGTGCTGGAGCGCGGCCCTGATGGTCTGCCGGTTGACCTGGTAGCGGGCGGCCAGGCTGCGTTCGGACGGCAGTCTGCCGTCGGGGGTATGCGCGATGCGGTCGAGTTCGTGGCGCAACGCCGCGGCGATCCGCAGGTACTTGGGCATGGCGGCCGGGCCGCCGCCCCGCGAAGGGGAGGACATGGCTTCTCCTCTGACGGGTGGTCAAGGACTGCGCGGTCTGCCCGACCAACGTAGCATTGGTCTATACCTGTGAGTGAAGGGGATGTGCGGAACCGGCACCACCTTGGCCGGATTCCGACAGGGCCTACCCCCGCAGCGGGTTCGGCAGCGGCAGGTAGCGGGCGTCCGCGCCGTCGGCCCGGGTCCAGCGCAGCAGCAGGTTGGTCTTGGCCGGCAGGGAGGGCGCGGCGAGCAGCTCCGCGATCTCGGGGAGCCCGCGCGTGGTGTCGTAGCGCACGAACTCCTCCCGTACGGCGGGCCACACGAGCGCGGAGAGGTCCGGATGCCGCTCGCACAGCGCTCTCGCGATCTCCGCCAGGTGGTTGACCACCAGGCAGTAGACCAGCCGCTGCCAGGCCGCCGCGCGCTCCATGTCGGGCAGCAGCTTGACCCCCTCCGCGTCGCGGAAGAGGGCCTGCACCGGCATGCCCGCCGCGTCGACGGCGACCAGCGTGTTCTGGAGGTGCGCCTCCAGCACGACCCCGTGGCGGGCGAACAGCTCCAGCACCGGCGGAACGACGTGGCGCAGGTACGCCCGCCACCAGGCCGCCGGGTCGGCGGTGCCCGCCAGCGGGCTCCCGGCGTAGCCCTCGGCGAGCGCGGCGGCCAGCAGCGGGGTGGCCCCGGGCGCGGCGTGCGCGTGCCCGTCGTGAAAGCCGTCCCGGACCAGCACGGCGAGTTCCTCGAAGGCGAAGGCGGCGGTGCGGTAGCCCCGGTCGGCGAGCCAGGCCGCTTCCGAACCGGTCCGGCGCAGCGCGGCGAAGCCGGCCTCGACCGCCGCGTCGGTGCGGCGCAGTTTCAGCAGGTCGTGCCGCCACAGCCGGCGCACGTCGTTGGTGATCCGGACGTCCAGGCTGAACTTCACGAAGAGGTCGGCGGACCGGTCCGGCACGTACAGGGTCCGGATCGAGGCGGTCGGCCAGGCCGGCCGGCGGCTCTCCCCGAGCCGCAGCAGCCGCCCGTCGGCGAAGGCCTCGCGCACCGGCGGTCGGGAGCCGATCAAGTCGAGCTGCCAGGGATGGGCGGGCAGGAGCCGGTAACCGGCGGGCGGGCGCGGGCCGTCGAGGGCGTCCGCGAGCGAGTCGATCGCCAAGGCTGCGGCCGGTCCGCCCTCCTCGGCCACCAGGTCCTCGCGCAGCCCGAGGAAGGCCACCGGGAAACGGGCGTGGGCCTCCGGCGCGTACGGCAGCCAGCTCCCGGCCGGCGCCCCGCCCCGGGCCTTGGGGGCGGGGTGGTTCGGGTGGCCCATGACCAGGGACTGCTCGGAGAGGAGGTACGGGTCCGCCGGGGGCTCGGCGGCGGCGCGGGCGGCCAGCAGCGTGGCGATCGTGTCCCGGCTGTCGGTGATCTCGACCGGGAGTTCGTCGTTCGGTACCCCGGTGTACCGGCCCAGCTCGTCGGAGGTGAGTTTGACCAGCTCGGTGTGGCTGAGCGGATGCCAGCCGTCCGCCCTGCGCAGTTCGGAGCGCACCGGCCTGCGGCCGCCCCGCACCCGGAGCAGCCGCCCGCTGCCGCGCAGCCGGTGGACTCCCGCACCATGCTCCTCGGCGGGTTCGGCGGCCTCCCGGAGCAGGCAGTTGAGGAGCGGGGTGGCGGCGTAGGCGTCGGCGGCGGCGTTGAGGTCCACTGGTTCCATTCGGTCCATCCGGTGCGCCGGGGTCGCGGGACGCGACCTCCGGCCGTGATCTTCAGTATCCGCGATGATGAGGTGATCATCCGGTCGAGCGACATCCCGAGCTGCGGAGCCTCCGATGTACTTTCCCGCCTCCCCCGCCGAAGAGGCATGCGCCGCGGAACTGGCCGCCGTGCGTCCCGCGCTCGGACCCGCCTACCGCGCCGCGCTCGACGGCGCCCGGGCGGCCGTCCTGACCCGGCTGTGGCGGGCGCTGGCCTTCGAACCGCTGCCGTGGGTGGCCGGCCGCGAGCCGGGTTCCGCCAGTCTGGCGCTGCTGCTGGCGGGCGGCGGGCGGCTGGAGGGCCCGCCGCCGGACGCCTACGCCACCGACGCGTACGTGGCGGAGCTGCTGCTCGACGGCAAGCCCTACCGGCAGGCCGCGCGGCTGGTGGCGGCGCTGGGGGTGCCGCACGGGGAGGAGTTCGCCGCCGAGCTGGACGGCAGCACGGCCTCCCTCGCGCTCTCCCGGGCCGGACAGCCGCCCGCCGGCGAAGACGTCGCCGCGCGGACCACCTGGCAGTGGGAGCAGCGCGTGGTCGACGGGCATCCTTACCACCCGAACTGCCGTTCCCGTCCCGGTTTCTCGGTGGCCGAGCAGCTGGCGTACGCCCCCGAGCACCGCCCGGTGGTGGAGCTCGGCCTGGTCCCCGTACGGGCCGAGGAGTGCCTGGTCACCGGCGACTGGCCGGCGGAGCTGCGGGACGCGGCGCGGATCCTGGTCCCGGTGCATCCCTGGCAGGCGGCGCACACGCTCAAGCACGAGCGGGTGCGGGAGGGTTTCGCGGCGCATCCGCTGATGGCCCTGCGCACGCTGGCGCCGGTCGATGGCGGGGCACACGTCAAGACGGCGCTGAGCACCCGGCTGACCTCCTCCGTACGGGACATCTCCGGCTACTCGGTCGAGACGGCGGCTGCCGTCTCCGACTTCGCCCAGGCGCTGTCCGAGCGGCTCGACGGCCGGCTGCACTTCACCCGCACCCTGGGCGCGGCCACCGCGCACAGCCCGGACCTGGCGGCCGTGCTGCGGGAGCCGCCGGAGGTGTACGCGGACGCCGCCGCCGGTGAGCGGGTGCTCCCGGTGGCGGCCCTGGCCTGGTTCCCGCAGGCGCGCTCGGCGGCCTGGCGGGCCGAGTTCGCCCGGCTCGCGCTCTCGGTGTGCCTGCGCGTGCTGGAGCTCGGGGTGGCACTGGAGGCCCACGGCCAGAACCTGCTGGTCGTCCTCTCCGCCACCGGCGCCCCGCTGCGGCTGGTCTACCGCGACCTCGCCGACATCCGGATCAGCCCGGCCCGGCTCGTCCGGCACGCGCTCCCGGTGCCGCCCCTGTCCGGCAGGCTGATCACCGACGACGTGACCGTGCTGCGGCGCAAGCTGTTCGGTTCGCTGCTGACCGGGGCGCTCGGTGCCACGGCGGGCTCGGCCGGGGCCTTCGCCGACGCCTTCGCCGAGGCGGCCGGTCTGCCGGCCACCTCCGACACCGAGGCGCTGCTGGCGGGCGGGCTGCCCACCAAGGCGCTCACGCTGATGCGGCTGAGCCCCGGCGTCCCGGGTGACCAGTGGGCGGAGCTGCCCAATCCGCTGAGCGGGGGATGAGCCGGAGCGCCGGGAAGGCTACTGTTCAGGGGCATGACAGAGAAGACCCCTGACCTGAGCTCCGTACGGGCGTCCTACGACACCGTCGCCGTCGACTATGCCCGGCTGCTCGGCACGGAACTGTTCGGCAAGCCGCTGGACCGGGCCATGCTGGCCGCGTTCGCCGAGTACGTCCGCGGCGACCAGGCCGGCGGGGGCCGCGCCGTCGCGGACCTCGGCTGCGGTCCGGGCCGGGTGACGGCGCATCTGGACTCCCTCGGTGTACGGGCCTTCGGCGTCGACCTGTCCCCCGCGATGGTCGCGGTGGCCCGGCGGACGTATCCGGGGCTGCGCTTCGAAGTGGGCTCGATGGCCGCGCTGGACGTGGCGGACGGGGTACTCGGCGGGGTGCTGGCCTGGTACTCCACGGTGCACACCCCGCCGGGGGAACTGCCCGCGGTGTTCGCCGAGTTCGCGCGGGTGCTGGCCCCGGGCGGCTGCGTACTGATCGCCTTCAAGGCGGGCGACCGGAGGGTCCGGCTGGAGCACGCGTACGGGCATCCGGTCGACCTCGACGTGTACTGGACGCCGCCGGACCTGATCGCCGGGCTGCTGGGCGGAGCCGGCCTCGCCGAGGTGGGCCGCCTGGTGCGGGCACCCGACGCCCACGAGAAGGGTCCGCAGGGTTTCCTGCTCGCGCGCAAGGGCTGAACCCCGGTCACCAGCGCAGCGGAAGCCTGGTCACGCCCCGCATCAGGGTGCCCGGGAGCCAGTCGCGCGGGCCGGCGTCCGGGTCCTCGGCCAGGTCGGGGAAACGTTCCAGCAGGGCGCGGATCGCGATGCGCCCCTCCATGCGGGCCAGCGGCGCGCCGAGGCAGAAGTGGATGCCGTGGCCGAAGGCGAGATGGCTCGGCCCGGTGCGGCGGATGTCGAAGACGTCCGGGCCGGGCTCGTCGAAGCGGGCCGGGTCGCGGCCGGCCGCGGCGAGGCCGATCAGGACGGAGGAACCGGCCTCGATGACGGTGCCGCCGATCTCCAGGTCGGCGCGGGCGAAGCGGTACGTGGCGTGCTGCACCGGTCCGTCGTAGCGGAGCATCTCCTCCACCGCGCCGTCGATCAGCCCGTCCGGGTCGGCGCGCAGGGCCGCCAGCTGGTCGGGGTGCGCGAGCAGGGCCCGTACGCCGTTGCCGATCAGGTTCACGGTGGTCTCGTGCCCGGCGACCAGCAGCAGGAACGCCATCCCGATGAGCTCCTCCGGGGACAGCTGGTCGCCCTCCTCGTCCCGGGTCCGGATCAGCGCGCTGAGCAGGTCCTCGCCGGGGTCCGCGGCCTTGGCCTCGACGAGCTCGTACAGGTACGCGGTCATCTCCTCCATCACCCTGGGGTCCGGGTTGGCCGGGTCCAGCGGCGCCACGACCTCGCCGGACCAGTAGCGGAACCGCTCCTGGTCCAGGTCCGGTACGCCGAGGAGTTCACAGATGACGGTCATCGGCAGCGGGGCGGCGAAGGACCGGATCAGATCGGCCCGGCGGTCCGGTGCCGCGGCCATCGCGTCCAGCAGCTCGTCGGTGACCTGCTGGACGCGCGGGCGCAGGGCCTCGACCCGGCGCGAGGTGAACTCGCCGGCCACCAGACGGCGCAGCCGGGTGTGGTGGGGCGGATCCGAGTCCAGCATGTTGGTGGCGGCGGCGGTCACCGGCGTGTTCGCGAACAGCTCGGAGCCGAGCCAGTTCTTCGACAGGGCCGGGTGGGCCAGGGCCTGGCGGGCCTCGTCGTGGCCGACGATCAGCCAGGTGCGGTCGCCGCCGATGACGAGCCGGTGGACGGGCCCGACGGAGCGCAGCGCGGCGTAGAAGGGATAGGGGTCGGCGTTGAACGCTTCGGCGTGTGCGGTGATGTCCGTGAGAGGCATGGGGCGCAGCCTAAGGTGATCGCCGCCGGGACCGAACGGGATATATGAGAAGCCGGATCGTTTCGGCTGTGGGCCGTTCGGGGGTCAACCCGGCCTCTGTGGGCCCGCCTTCACGGAGATCGGCGCGGGCGGTGGGAGGAAGGAGGCATGAGCCTCCACCGGCGCCAGGTCCTGGGCAGCGCGGCCGCGGCCGTCCTCACCTCCCTCGGGGCGACCGTCCGCGCACCGGATTACGGCGCGCTCGCCCGCGGGATCGACGGGCGGGTGGTGCTCCCCGGCGACCGGGAGTACGCCGAGGCCCGGCAGTTGTTCCAACCCCGGTACGACGCCGTGGCTCCGGGGGCGGTGGCCTATCCCGCGCACGCCGACGACGTGGCCGCGTGCCTGGACTTCGCCCGGCGCTCCGCCGTGCCGGTGGTCGCGCGGGGCGGCGGGCACGGCTACGCCGGGTGGTCGACCCGCGCCGCCGGGCTGGTGGTGGACGCCGGGGCCATGGCCACGGTGGCGGTCGACGGGGACGGCGTACGGATCGGCGCGGGAGCCCGGCTCGGGGACGTGAACTCCGCCCTCGCCGGGCACGGGCGCGCCGTCCCGACCGGGCTGTGCCCTTCCGTCGGCATCGCCGGGCTCACCCTCGGCGGCGGGCTGGGACTGGCCGCCCGGGCTTACGGCACGACCGCCGACCGGCTCACCGGCGCCCGCGTGGTCACCCCCGACGGCGTCGTCCGCGAGGTCTCCGCCGACCGGGACGCCGAGCTGTTCTGGGCCCTGCGGGGCGGCGGGGGCGGCAACTTCGGGGTGGTCACCGAATTCCGCTTCCGCACCCACCCGGTGGGCGACTGCGCCTTCGCCGAACTCCACTGGCCCGACGCCGACTCGGCGGCCGTACTGCGCGGCTGGCAGCGCTGGCTGGCCGGGCTTCCGGACCCGTTCTGGAGCCAGGTGGAGTTCACGGTCGAAGCCGGAGCCACCGCGCCGCCCCCGGCGGTCCGGGTGGTGTGCCTCGACGGGCGCCGCGAGCTGGACCGGCAGTTGACCCGGCTGTCGGACCTGGTCGGCCGGCCGGTGAGGGACAGCTGGACGGTCGTACGGAGTCACGGGGACACCGTACGGGCCATGTCGGGCTGCCTGGAGCGGACCGCGGAGCAGTGCCGGCTGCCGGGCACCCTGCCCGGCCGGGACCCGCGGGGCCTGCTGAGCCGGGAGTCGTACGCGGCGCGCTCCGACTTCTGGACGGGCGCCGGGCTGCCGGACGCGGCGGTCGGCGCCGTACTGGCCGCCGTCCGGCGCTACGGCTCCGCAGTCCCGCGCGGCGGCCTCGGGGTGGTGCAGTTCGACGGGGTCTGCGGTGGCGCCGTGAACCGGATCGCGGCCGCCGACACCGCCTTCGTCCACCGCGACAGCGCTTTCCTCGCCCAGTACCTCGCCTACTGGCCCGGGTCCGCGACGGCTGCCGAGGTCGCCCGGCACCAGGGCTGGCTCGACGGGCTCTGGCAGGACCTGCGCCCCTGGGCGAGCGGCCGCGCGTACCAGAACTACACCGACCCGAAGCTCGACGGCTGGCGCGAGGCCTACTACGGCCCGAACCTCGCCCGCCTGGAACAGGTCCGCCGCACCTACGACCCCGACCGCCTCTTCCGCTTCCCCCAGGCCCTCTAGGAGTCCCCCATGCGACGTACGTTGACCATCGCCGCCGCGGCGGCCGCGCTGCTGCTGGCTGCCGGGCCGCTGCCCGTCGCCGAGGCGGGCGGCACCGTGCGGGCGGCCGTGGGCCGCTGGTCCGCCCGGGACGCGCAGTCCTTCTGGACCGCCGAGCGGATGGCCTCGGCCGTCCCGATGCCCCCGGCGGAGCCCGCGCCGCCGGCACCGGCGGCGACCCCGTCCCCGGTGGCGGGGGAAGCGCAGGCCCCGGCCGCGGTCCCGGCCGCCGTCGCGTCCGGGACCCCCGCCGGGACCCCGTCGGCCCCGGCAGCGGTCCCGAGTCCCACACCGACGCCCACGCCGACGCCCGTGCTCACGCCCACTCCCACTCCCACTCCCACTCCCACTCCCACTCCCACTCCCACTCCCACTCCCACTCCCACTCCCACTCCCACTCCCACTCCGGCCCCGGTCCCGATCCCCACCCCGATCGTGAGACCGGTACCCGCGCGCCCCGCCGCCGTGGGTCCCGGCGTCGGACAGGACTTCGGCGGCGTCCCGGTCGTCGGCCGGATGTTCGCGGTCAAGGGCGGCGGGGCCTACTTCTGCACCGCGAGCGTGGTCGCCTCCCCCGGGCGCAACCTGGTGCTCAGCGCGGCGCACTGCCTGCTCGGCTCCGACACCCAGCAGGTGGCCTTCGTACCGCTGTACACGCGCGCGAACCCGCAGCCGTACGGGATGTTCCCGGTCCTGCGGGACAGGGCCGGACGCTCCAAGATCTGGATCGACCGGCGCTACCGGTCCCAGGGCCCCGACCGCGCGGCCACCCTCGACGTGGCCTTCGCCCAGGTGGGGCCGGACGCCCACGGGTTCCCGGTGCAGGACGTGGTCGGCGGGAACCGCCTGGTCACCGGCTCCGGTTACGCCCACGCGCTGGTCACGCTGATCGGGTACCCGGCCTCCGCCGCCCGCCCGCGCCTGTGCGTCAACCGGACGACGAAGTTCACCAGCGCCGACACCCGGATCCCCGGATCGTTCCTGCGGATCGCCTGCACGGGCTATCCCGGCGGGACCAGCGGCGGCCCCTTCCTGACCCGCGTCGACGCGCGGACCGGGACCGGTGACGTGGTCGGGGTCATCGGCGGCTGGAAGACGGGCGGGGACACCGCCGACACCTCCTACAGCTCCTACTTCGGCACGGCCGTCAGGAAGTTGTACGAGAAGGCGGTTGCCGGGGCGAAGGCGGGGTGAGCACCCGGACCCAGCGGGTCCGGCGCGGGTTGCCGACCGTGCGCGGGGTCGCCGGGAGCCCGGCAGCGGTCAGCGGGTCGGCGGGCGCGAGGCCGAGTGTGCGGCGCAGTTCGGCGAGGGCGGTGTGGACGGGCGCGAGCACGACCTCGGCGCCGGGGTCGAGGTACGCGAGGGCGTGCGCGGTGGTCTCGATCGCCTCGGCGGCGTCCTCGGCGGCGGCCCGGCTCCACCCTCCGGGCACCCCGGTCCCCCAGGGCGCGACGCTGTCGTAGAGGTGGCAGGCGGCATCGGCCACGGCGTCGGCCCGTTCCCCGACGCCCGGCGCCGCGATGGTCGGCAGTTCCATACCGGGTCAACGAGCCGATCCCGCCGGGGGGTACGAGCGGAAGCGTCCGACGGGTTCCTAGCAGTGCTTTGTCGGGTCTGGGCTTCGGCCCCCGGCGCCCTCACTCGGCGGCGCCGGGCTATGCCCGCGACCTGCGGCTGAGGGCGTCGGCCCGCCGCTGCCAAAGCGCCAGCCCCGTCGCATCGCCCCTGGTCAGCGGAACCCGACAAAGCACTACTAGGGGGTGTCTTGCCGGCGGATCCGCCGGGCCACCGCGTGCGAGACGGCGGTGGCCGCGCCGGCGAGCGCCAGGCCGCGGGCCATGTCCCGCGGCCGCGTGGTCCGCAGGACCCCGCCGCGGCGCAGCCGGCCGCGCGCCCACAGGGTGAACGGGACCACGAGCAGCGGCGAGGTGACCACCCCGGGCGTGTAGCCGCGGGTGGCGGCGGCCTGCGCGAGGTGGACGAGCCCGTGCAGGCCGAAGCCGTTCAGGGAGGCCTGGTAGAAGGCCGAGCGCCCGCCGGTGCGGTACCCGTCGGCGGAGGCGGCCGCGACGACGAGCCCCATGACGCCGACGGCGGTGGCGAACTCGCGCCCGTCCACGGCTTCGAGGCGCCGCCACACCCGGTCGGGTACCCGGGGGTGGCGCTCGCGCAGGGCGGGGACCCGCGTACGGGTCCAGCGCTCCATGGTGGCCATTTCTTCGAGGTCGTGCACGGCCCACGCGGCCAGCAGGCCGAACGTGACGGCGCCGCGCGATATCGGCGATGCGTTCATGAGGCAACAGTCTGCAGCCACACCGGCAGCAGCAGGAGGGAAACGACCGAACTCTTGATCACGACGGACGCGGAGAGCGCGACGCCCACGTCGTAGCGCTGGGCGAAGATGAACAGGTTCTGCGGGGTCGGCATCGCGGCGATCAGGACGAGGTACGCGAGCCACTCGCCCCGGACCCCGAACACCGCCCCGCACACCGCCCAGGTCAACAGGGGGAAGGCCAGGCACTTGAAGCCGATGAGGGCCAGCTCCTCGCGCGTGGTGCCCCGCAGGTCCAGGCCGACACCGCCCAGGTGGAGGCCGAGGGCGAACAGGGCCACCGGGGAGGCGCTGTCCCCGACGAAGGCGGCTCCGTCCAAGACCACCGCCGGGACATGCACCGACAGCAGGTTGAGCACGATGCCCGCGTTGCAGGCGAGGACCAGCGGCGTGGCGAGCGAGGCGCCGACCGCGCGGGCCAGGCGCCGGCCCGGGCCGCCCGTGTCGGGGCCGGCCCGGCCCAGTTCCATCAGGGAGATGACGACCAGGGACAGGACGCACACCTGGAAGAGCAGGATCGGGAAGATCGGGGCCGCCGTCCCGAACACGGTGATGAAGACGGGGACGGCGAAGTAGGCGGTGTTCACCTGGACCCCGGCCATCACGCGCAGCGCGACGGCGCGGGGCTCCCGTGTCCCGTGGGCCACGGCCGCCACGGCGACGACGGCCACCGCGAGCGCCGCCGCACCGGCGTAGCCGCCGATCGCCTGCCAGTCGAAGAGGGCCGCGAGATCGCCGGCGTAGATGTTGCCGAACAGGTAGCAGGGAACGGCGAAGAGGAAGGCGTAGTCGGAAAAGGCCTTCGAGGCCTCGGCCGGGACGATCTTGCGGCGGGCGAGCAGCACCCCGCCGCCGAAGGCCAGGATCACCGGCACGAGCTTCTCCAGCGCGGCTGCCCCACCCATGTGTACCGGCTCCCCGAGATCGACCGGGCAGCAGCCTACCTCCAGGCCGTGTCCGGGCTCGGTGGCGCATAGGCTGGACCGATCATGAGCGACAGAGCCCGCACCCGACTGCTCGGCCGGACCCGCGAACTCCTCCGTGTCCGCCGGACCCGCGAACGCGCCCCCGAAGGGCCTTCCGCCGGTGCCCGGGTGCCCAGCGCGCTGGCGCAGCTCGCCGTGGTGATGCGCACGCCCGCCCGGGCGGCGCAGCCCTTGTTCGCGCAGGCGCCCAAGGCCTGGCAGCGGATGCTGCCGTTCGCGGTCGTCGGCGTCTTCGTGGTGACCCTGCTCCCGGTGACGATCGCGGTGCTGGCCAACGACTACGCCCTGGGCGGCGGCTGGGCGGGCGCGCTGGGGGTGGCGCAGACCGTGCCGCTGCTGCTCGCCGTGACCCGCCCGCTGCACGCGTGGGGCGTGGTCCTGGTCGCGGACACGATCGGCGGGTTGCTGCTGATCCACGCCGACAGGGTGGCCGGGCACGCCTGGCCCTGGACGCCGATGGCCATCGTCGGGTACCTGGTGCTGATGGCCTGCCTGGGGCTGCGCGAGTCCATCCGGACCCTGGTCGGGGTGTGGCTGGTGACCGGCGGGGTCGGGGCCGTGCTGGGCTTCTTCCAGCCGGCGGACACCATGAACACCGCCGCGCTGCTCTTCGTGCTCGGCGGGGTGATGCTGGCGCTGACGGGCGCGCTGCGCGGGCTGGGCGACGCGCAGCAGCGCATCGCCGAGCAGGAGAGCATCAGCGAGGCTGAGCGGGCCCGGCGGACGCTGCTGGAGGAACGGGCCCGGATCGCCCGGGAGTTGCACGATGTGGTGGCCCACCACATGTCGGTCATCACCGTCCAGGCCGACTCCGCGCCGTACCGGCTGCCGGGCATGGCGGAGCCGGTGCGGGAGGAGTTCGCCGCGATCGCGGCCAGTGCGCGCGAGTCGCTGGGAGAGATGCGGCGGCTGCTGACCGTCCTGCGCGGGGACGGCGCCAACGGCGGCGCGGACGGCGAGCGGGCCCCGCAGCCGGGGATCGACCGGCTGCAGCAGCTGGTGGAGGCGACCGTACGGGCCGGACAGCCGGTGGAGTTGTCCCTGGCGGCGGGGGCGGCCGGGGCGGCGCCGCCAGCCGTGGACCTGTCGGCGTACCGGATCGTGCAGGAGGCCCTCGCCAACGTGGTGCGGCACGCGCCCGGGGCGCGGACCAGGGTGTCGGTGACCGTGGACGAGGACGAGGTCCTCGTGCTCGTGGTCAACGGTCCGGCCCGGGACGCCGTGGTGGCGCTGGAGAGTTCGGGCACGGGGCACGGCCTGGTGGGGATGCGGGAGCGCGTACGGTTGACCGGCGGGACGCTGGACACGGGTCCGCTGCCCGACGGCGGCTTCCGGGTCGCGGCCCGCCTGCCCCTGAACGCCCCGGGCGAGACGACCCATTCGAACGAGGAGGGCAGTTGACCATCCGCGTGATCATCGTCGACGACCAGGCCATGGTGCGGGCGGGGTTCGCCGCACTGCTGTCGGCGCAGGCCGACATCGATGTGGTGGGCGAGGCTCCCGACGGGCGCCAGGGGGTGCAGGTGTCCCGCACCACGCACCCCGACGTGGTGCTGATGGACGTGCGGATGCCGGAGATGGACGGGCTCACGGCGGCCCGGGAGATCCTCGACCCGCCGCCCGGGGTGGTGCACCGGCCGAAGGTGCTGATGCTGACCACCTTCGACATCGACGACTACGTGTACGAGGCGCTGCGCGCGGGCGCCTCCGGGTTCCTGCTGAAGGACGCCCCGCCGGCCGATCTGATCGCGGCGGTACGGGTCGTCGCGTCGGGCGAGGCGCTGCTGGCGCCGTCGGTGACCCGGCGGCTGATCGCGGACTTCGTCCAGCAGCGGCCGGCGCCGCGCAAGGACCCGGCGCTGCGGCTGAACGGGCTCACCCCGCGTGAGACCGAGGTACTGGAGCTCATCGCGCGCGGGCTGTCCAACCAGGAGATCGCAGGCCATCTGGTGCTGGCGGAGCAGACGGTCAAGACGCACATCGGGCGGGTGCTGGGCAAGCTCGACCTGCGGGACCGGGCCCAGGCCGTGATCTTCGCGTACGAGGCGGGGCTGGTCCGCCCGGGCGACGCCGGCTGACCCTCTTCTCCTCCACCCCCTACCGGGGTATGACGTCCGGGTTGGCTCCCCGGTCCGACGTCTCCGCGGGTACCTCCTTCCTACCTTCCTCCTCGTCACGAGGAGAGGAGAAGGGGCATGCGCCGCTTCGGAAGGACGATGGTCACGGCCGCGCTGGCGCTGGCCGTCGTCGGGGGGACCGCGGGATGGGCCTCCGGCGACAGCCAGCGGGCGGTCACCGGGCCGCCGCCCGGCACCGCCGCCTGGCGGGCCGATACGGCGTCCGGCCGGGCGCTGCCCGACCCGGCGAGCGCGACACCGCGCGAGGTGGCCCGGTTCTTCGCCGGGCTGGACGAGGCCGCGCGGCGGGAACTCGTACGCTCCCACCCGCTGGTCGTGGGCAACCTGGACGGGGCGCCGCTCCGCCTGCGGTACGAGGCCAACCGGATCGCCGTCGCCGCCACGGGTGAGGCCCGCTACGCCTCGCTCGGTGCGCCGGACCGGCAGATCCTGGCCTTCGACCCGCGCGGCCGGGGCCAGGTCGCCGAGGTGTTCGGGGAACTGGAGCACGCGGCGCACGTCTCCGTGATCGTGCCGGGCTCGGACAACGACGCCACCCACCACGACGCCCGGCGCAAGCCCGCCACCGGTCCGGCCGGGATGGCCCGGGCGCTGCGCGCCGCGGCCGGCGACTCCACCGCGGTGATCGCCTGGACCGGATACACCACCCCGGTCGGGGTCGGCCTGGACGCGGCCGACGGCCGGCTGGCCGAGGCCGGGGCGGTCCGCCTGGCCCGGTTCACCGCGGGGCTCGACGCGGTCGGCGCGCCCGATCCGGTGCTGTTCTGCCACAGCTACGGCTCGGTGGTCTGCGGGCTGGCGGCCCGGCACACGGACGCCGTCGACGTCGTGGCCTTCGGCTCCCCCGGCATGCGCGCCGGCACCGCGGCCGGGCTGCGCACCGGTGCCCGGGTGTGGGCGGCCCGGGGGCCCTCCGACTGGATCGCCGACGTGCCGAACGTCGAGTTCGCCGGGATCGGCCACGGCGCCGACCCCACCTCCGCGGCATTCGGCGCCCGCCGGGTGCCCGCCGCCGACGTGCAGGGCCACACCGGCTACTTCGCGCCCGGCACCCGGTCCCTGGCGGCCTTCGCCGCGATCGCGAACGGAGAGCTCCGATGACGATGCCGCGCACGCTCACGACGCTGAAGCGGACCGCCGACCGGATCGAGCGGCAGACCCCCGCCCACCGCGACCGCGCGGTCGACGGGCTGCGCGCCCTGGCGCTGCTGGCCGTGCCGACCGGACACTGGCTGCTCGGCGGGTTCACCCTCGACTCCGACGGCGGCCTGCACAACGCCAGCCCGCTGTCGGCCTTCGGCGGGCTGGCCCCGGCGAGCTGGGTGCTCCAGATGCTCGGCATCTTCTTCCTGGTCGGCGGGTACGCCTCGGTGCTCTCCTTCCAGCGCCGCAAGGGGTCGGTGGGCACGTGGCTGAAGGGCCGCGTCGTGCGGCTGGGGCGGCCCGTGCTCGGGGTGACGGCGGTGTGGGCGCTGGCCGCGCCGGTGCTGTACGCGGCCGGGGTGCCGGAGGCGACGCTGCGGACCGGGGCGACGCTGGTGATCCAGCCGCTGTGGTTCGTCGGGGTGTACGTGGTGGTCACCGCGCTGACCCCGTACTGCGTGAAGGCGGCGCGCCGCCTCGGTGGCTGGGCGGCGGCTCCGCTGATCGGGTCGGTCTCCGTGGTGGACTTCCTGCGGTACGGACCACTCGCCGACTCGGTGCCGTCGTGGCTGTCCCTGCTCAACATCCTGCCGGGGTGGCTGTTCGCGTACCAGCTGGGCGTGAGCTGGGGCGAGGGGCGGATCGGGCGGCGCGGAGCCCGGCTGCTGCTGGTCGGCGGGACGGTGCTGTTCGCGGCGCTGTTGGTGGTCTTCCACTATCCGGCGTCGATGGTGGGTGTGCCGGGTGCGGCGCGGACCAACTCCCACCCGCCGTCGCTGCTCGTACTGGCCCTGGCGGCGGCCCAGTCGGGCGCGGCGATCCTGCTGCGCGACCGGCTGGCGCGGCTGCTGGCCCGGCCTGCTCTCTGGGCGCCGGTGGTCGTGATCAACCTGTGTGCGATGACGATCCTGTGCTGGCACCAGACGGCCATGCTGGCCGCGGCCGTTCCCGGCTCGTTCGTGGGTGAGCTGGCGGGGCTGACGACGGCGCCGGACAGTCTGGGCTGGATCGCGGCGCGGCTGGCGTGGATGCCGGTGTTCGCGGCGCTGCTGGTGGGCATCGCCCGGTACGCGCGGCGGTTCGAGGGTCCGCCGGTGGAGGGCCGCAGGGCCACGGCGGTGCGGCGGACCGTGGCGGGGCTGCTCGCGGCGGGGTTCGCGGTGTTCGCGCTGGGCCTGGCGTAAGCACCGGAGTACGACGAGAGCGCCGCTCCCCGGTGGGAGCGGCGCTCTCGTCGCGTACGGGCGCCAGGCCGGTCAGGACCTCAGGCGATCGAGGCCGCCACGATCGCGGCCACGGCGAGGTTGCAGGAGGCGGTGACCCAGACCGCGGGGTGGGGCTCCGGGTCGACGACGATCGCGCCAAGCTTGCCCGGGGTCACCAGGTCGAGCACCAGGAAGGCCACCGCCATCAGGACCAGGCCGAGCACCCCGAAGGCCGCGGTGGAGAGCAGGCCCTTGCCGAAGTCGTCGTAGGTGGTCCAGATCGAGGTGAAGACGATGCCGCCAATGCCGAGCAGCGCGGAACTGAGCAGGAGGGCGGCATTGCGGTTGCGCTCCTCCCAGATCTGCTTCGGAAGCTTCCCGGGCGTCAGCACGTCCACGAGGACGATGCCGAGGATGAGCAGCACCAGGCCGAGGGCGCCGAAGGCGCTGGTGCGGCCAAGACCGTTGATGATGTCGCTCATTGAGAAGCCTGTCTCCGCGTGGGTGGGAAAGGATGTGCCGTGGGGAGGCCGAATCTATCTCACGGCTTTGGCGCAGACCATGGGGAGGCCAGGAAATGGCAAAGGTCAGGGCCGCGCGGCCAGCCGAGGCGGAGGCGTTGACGGCGCTGGTGATGCGGTCCAAGGCGTACTGGGGGTACGGGCCGGAGTTCCTGGCCTCCTGCGCGGAGGAACTGCGGATCCGACCCGGTGACGTGACGGCCCGCCGGATCGTGGTGGCCGAGGACGGGCGGGGGACGGTGCTCGGGCTCGCCTCCCTGGACGGTTCCGCCCCGCTCGCCTCACTGGGGCTGCTGTTCGTGGAACCCTCGGCCATCGGCCGGGGTGTGGGGCGGCTGCTGTACCGGGACGCGCTGCGCCGGGCCGTGGAGCTGGGGGTGCGACGGCTGGTGATCGAGGCCGATCCGCACGCCGCCGGGTTCTACCGGGCGATGGGGGCTGTGGCGGGGGTGGCAGGGGTGTCAGGGGTGTCAGGGGTGGCCGCGCCGGGTGGCCCCGAGGCGCTGGTGCGATTCGAGGTGGCTCCCGTCCCGCTCGCCGGCTGGGCGCGGGCGTGGACCGGGGGCGGGCGGGCCGTGCACGTGGGCAACGTCGCCGAGTTCAACGCGCAGTTCGCCGACGCCTCCCTGGACCGGGAGCAGCGGGCCGCGCACGACTACGCCTGTCTGGCCGCCTTCTACAGCCCGGAACCGGCGGTGCTGGTGCTGCCCCGGGCGGTGCCGCGGGGCTGGACCGAGCTGGTCTGCCGCCAGCTCGGCTGGGCGGAGGTGGAGGTGTACGACGGCCTGGTGGAGCGGGGACCGGGCCTGTCGGATGCCGTACGGGCCCGGCCGGCGCTGGCCGCGCTGCTGACCGGGGCCGGGCTGCCCCTCGTACCGTGGGGGCGGACGCGGCCGTTCGGACTGCTGGCGGACCGGCCGTGGCGGGAAGGGGAGCTGCGGTACGAGTCGAAGTCCGCGGCGCACGAGCTGTTCGCCCGGATCCTGGCGGGCGGCGGCCATCCCGGGATCGTGCTGCCCGCGCAGTGGCGGGCCGGCTCCCGGTGGGCGGCGGTCCGCCTCGTCGCGGCCCGGGCCAAGGCGGGCGAGAGCACGGTTCTGAAATCGGAGCACGGTGTCGGGGGTTCGGGCACCACCGTGCTCACGCCCGGTGAGGTCCGGGCGGCGGGCGGGGCCCGCGCCGTCCTGCGGCGGCTGCCGCGCGGGCCGCTGCTGGTGGAGGAGTTCATCGGCAGCCCCGCGGACGGCCACGACCCGGCGGGGGACGACGGCCCGCGGGACCTCACGTACGACGGGTTCGTGGACGCCGAGGGCCGGTTGCACGAGGCCGGCGCGGCGCTCATGGACGTGCGGGACGGCTGCTACCGGGGGGCGACGGCGGGCCCCGGGGCGGTGCCCGGGTGGGCCGAGAAGCCGCTGCTGGCCTTCGGGGAGGCGGTGGGCCGGGAGTTGGCGGCCTCCGGCTACCGGGGCTGGTTCGACGTGGACTTCGTCACCGACGGCACGGGGCGGCTCGCGCCGACCGAGACGAACCTGCGGCTCACCGGGCCGTCGATCGCCTTCATGGTGGCGGCCCGGCTCGACGCGCTGCGCGGCGCGGGTCACCTCGTACGGATCGCCGACCGGGTGGAGCTGGGCGCCCGCCTGCCCGAGGCGCAACTGGACGAGCTGTGCGCGGCCCTGGCCCGGGACTGCGCGGAGCTCGGGGCGGTGTTCGTCCCCGCGATCCCGACGGGCGCCTTCGATCCGGCGCCCTGGCTGGGCGTGCTGGTGGGTGCGCACAGCAGGGAGGTGCTGGACGCGGCCGAGGCGCTGGTGCGGGCGCGGGCCCTGGCGGTCGGGGCCGGGTTCGGCCCGCCGGAGCCCGAGCCGGAGCGTCGGCCCGAGCGCGGACCGGTCAGTCGTGGAAGTCGAAGGGATCGGCCGGTTTGCTGACGACGTAGGCGGCGGCGATGACGCCCGCGATCATCAGGGGGATGTTGAAGGCGTAGACGAGCGCGGCCTGCCGCGGCCAGTCCTGTTTGGCGGCCAGCCGGTAGAAGTTGTCCTGCGGCCACCAGGCCAACAGCAGGTAGGCCACCGCCAGATGGGCGGCCGCGGTGAGGCGGCGGTCCCGGCGCTGGCGCAGCATCCGGGCGCGGCCGCCGAACAGGAAGACCACCCCGACGCCGAAGGCGACGCACTCGAACAGGTAGAGGACGGAGAAGAGGAACGCCCAGGGCTGCGGCACGCCGGAGACGTCGGTCGATCCGGGCCAGAGGAGGTTCGTGAGGATCAGGGCGACGAAGCCCAGTGCCACTCCCCCGCAGCCGCCCGCGCAGGAGGCCGGGACTTCGCCGCTGCCCGTGGCGGCCCCGTACTTGCCGGACCCGGACTTGCTCCCGGCGCGACGCGCCGCGGCGGAGACGGGCAGGATGGGCAGCGGCAGCGCGGCCCGGTCCTCCTGGCCCGCCCGGTTGCGGGGCAGGGTGCGCAGCCGGATCACGGTGCGCGGAGTCTCCTCCTTGAGCACCTTCCCCGCCAGGTGGTCGCGCAGCTCCTCGATGTCCGGCAGCGAAGCGCCCGGGGGCCACGACGGTCCGCCGGGCGGCGGTGCCACGTACGCGACGAGCCGCCGCGGTCCGCGGAGGTCGTCGACCCCGTTCACGATCACCGCGCCGACGCCCTCGTGGCCGCGGATCGCGGATTCGATGGCGTACGGGTCGATCGTGCGGCCGTCGGACAGGGTGATCCGGTCCCGCATCCGGCCGTCGAACTCCAGCAGCCCGTCCTCGCGGAGCAGGCCGAGATCGCCGGTGGGTATCGCGTCACCGCCGTCCTGCGGGACGAGGCGGATCTCCCGGTCGCGCACCTCTACGCGGCAGCCGGGAAACGGGGTGCCGAGCAGGGAGACCTCTTCCGGGTCGTCGAGCGGGCCGGGCAGCTGCGGCAGTTCGAACCAGGTGCCGGTGCCCGCGGTTTCCGCGAGGCCGTAGACGTTGAGTACCCGCGCACCGGGCCGGAGCCGGATCTGCAGGGTCGCCTGCTCGTCGAGGTAGAGCCGGTCGCCCGAGACGGCGAGCAGCCGCAGCGACCGGAACGCGGGGTCTGTCGCGCGGCGCGCCTTCGGGATGCCGGCCCGCGGCTCCGCGTCCGGGGTCAGCAGACCGACGGCGCCGGCCGGATCGGTGTGCAGGACGGTGACGCGCTCGGTCTCGACCGCCGCGGGAATGTCCTCCGCCGTCCAGGGGGAGCGCGGGGAGAGGACGAGGGCGCCGCCCGAGCACAAGGCCCGGGTCCAGCCCGCGGCGAAGGCGGTGACATCCGGCCTGGCCGTGATCAGGTGCCGGTCCTGCGGGGTCAGCCGGGCCACCTCGGCCCAGCCCTCGTAGGCGGCGAGCAGCAGACCGTGGCCGACGCGGACGGCACGCGGCTCGGCCGCCCCGGTGAACAGGACGGCCGCGGTGCGGCCGGGTGCCGGGGCCGTCGGCGGCTCGGCGGGCTGTTCGGCGATCGCGGCGGCCTCCGCACCGAGCCGGATCACCCGCAGGCCGCTGCCGTTGTCGAGGGCCGCCTGGTGGGCGCCGTGGGTGAGCAGGACGAAGGGCTGGGCCGCGGTGAGCTGCCGCTGCCCGGTGCGCGGGGTCTCGACGTCGATGACGGTGTAGACCCCGCCGGCTTTGAGGACGGCGAGGAGGGCGACGACCAACTCGGCCTGCCGGGCGGTGCCGACGGCGACGAGGCCGCCGGGCGGCAGTCCGGAGGCGAGCAGACGGTGCGCCAGCCGGTTGGCCCGCGTGTCGAGTTGCCCGTAGGTGAGGCTCTCCGAGCCGAGGACGAGCGCGGGGGCCCCTGGGGTGTCGCGCGCCCACTGCTCGAAGCGGTGCAGGACGGTGTCGGTGGTGCTCTTGCCGAAGCGTACGGACTCGGATCCCTGCGTCATGGACCGATGATGCCACCGGGCACCGACAGTGGACGAGAGACGTGAAAATCCCTCATATGGACGGGAGTTGGAGACCGGGAGAGCGGGGTCCGACCGAAAGCTTGACCTCGACCTTGGTTGAGGTCCTAGCGTTTCGGCCATGGACATGGAAGTCACCGCTTGGACATCGCTGCACAGCGCGATCAACGCGCAGCAGGACCGTCGCCCGATCTCCCGGGCGAGCCTGCGCCGGGTCGCCGCCTTCGCCCGCCCGCACCGCCGCGGGCTCACCCTCTTCCTGCTGCTCAGCGTGGTCACCGCGCTGCTGGCGGTGGCCACCCCGGTGCTCGCCAGCCGTGTCGTCGACGCCATCGTGGGCGGCCGGGACAGCGGCACGGTCACCCGTCTCGCCCTCCTCATCGCGCTGATCGCGGTCGCCGAGGCGGGCCTGGGACTGCTGACCCGCCGGCTGTCGGCCACCCTCGGGGAGGGGCTGATCCTCGACCTGCGGACGGCGGTCTTCGACCACGTGCAGCGGATGCCGGTCGCCTTCTTCACCCGGACCCGGACCGGGGCCCTGGTCAGCCGCCTCAACAACGATGTGATCGGCGCCCAGCGGGCGTTCAGCAACACCCTGTCCGGGGTGGCCGCCAACACCGTGACCCTGCTGCTGACCCTCGCCGTGATGCTGAGCATCTCCTGGCAGATCACCCTGCTGGCGCTGGTGCTGCTGCCGGTGTTCGTCCTGCCGGCCCGCCGGATGGGGGCGCGGATGGCGGCCATGCAGCGGGAGGCCTCGGCGCTGAACGCCGCGATGGGGACCCAGATGACCGAGCGGTTCTCCGCTCCCGGCGCGACCCTGGTCAAGCTGTTCGGGCGGCCCGCCGACGAGTCCGCGGAGTTCGCGGCCCGGGCGGCCCGGGTGCGGGACATCGGGATCCGCACGGCGATGGCCCAGTCGGCCTTCATCACCGCCCTCACCCTGGTCTCGGCGCTGGCCCTCGCCCTGGTCTACGGGCTCGGCGGGTACTACGCCCTGCGCGGGACCCTGGACGCCGGCTCCGTCGTCGCCCTCGCTCTCCTCCTGACCCGGCTCTACGCTCCGCTGACCGCGCTCGCCGGCGCCCGCGTCGAGGTGATGAGCGCGCTGGTGAGCTTCGAGCGGGTCTTCGAGATCCTCGACCTGAAGCCGCTCATCACGCAGAAGCCCGACGCCCGCACGGTGCCGGACGGGCCGGTGTCCGTGGAGTTCGACCGGGTCTCCTTCGGCTACCCGTCCGCCGACAAGGTCTCGCTCGCCTCCCTGGAGGAGGTCGCCGCCCTCGACGCCCGGGGCGGAACGCAGGTGCTGCACGAGGTGTCGTTCCGCGCCGAGCCCGGCCGGATGATCGCGCTGGTCGGCTCGTCCGGCGCCGGCAAGTCGACCATCGCGCAGCTGCTGCCGCGGCTGTACGACGCCGACGCGGGCGCCGTCCGGATCGGCGGGGTCGACGTACGGGACCTCACGGCCGACTCGATCCGCGAGACGCTCGGCATGGTCACCCAGGACGGGCACCTCTTCCACGAGTCGGTCCGCGCCAACCTGCTGCTGGCCCGGCCCGGAGCCTCCGAGGAGGAGATCTGGGAGGCCTTGCGACGGTCCCGTCTGGACGGTCTCGTCGCCTCGCTGCCGGACGGGCTGGACACGGTCGTCGGGGAGCGCGGCTACCGCCTGTCGGGCGGGGAGCGGCAGCGGCTGACCATCGCGCGGCTGTTGCTGGCCCGGCAGCGGGTGGTGATCCTCGACGAGGCCACCGCGCACCTGGACTCCACCTCGGAGGCCGCGGTGCAGGAGGCGCTGGGAGAAGCCCTGGCGGGGCGGACCGCGGTGGTGATCGCGCACCGGCTGTCGACCGTACAGGCGGCGGATCTGATCCTGGTGGTCGAGGACGGCCGGATCGTGGAACGCGGCACGCACACCGAGCTGCTGGCGGCGGGCGGCCGGTACGAGGAGCTGTACCGCACCCAGTTCGCGGCGGCGGACACGCCCGCCGACGTGGCGTCGGGCGGCGCGGCCCCGGTGTCGGGAGCATGATGCTGTGATGGACATCAAGCTGGAACTCGTCGCCGTCCCCGTCACCGATGTCGACCGGGCCAAGGCCTTCTACGAGAAGCTCGGCTTCAACGCCGACCACGACGTCACCGTCAGCGAGGACATCCGCTTCGTCCAGCTGACCCCGCCGGGATCGGCCTGTTCGATCGCGATCGGCAAGGGGCTGACCCGGATGACCCCGGGATCGCTGGACAACATGCAGGTCGTCGTCACCGACATCGAGGAGGCGTACGAGGACCTGCGCGGCCGGGGCGTCGAGGTGACGGAGATCCAGGACCTCCCCTGGGGCTCCTTCGTCTACTTCTCCGACCCGGACGGCAACGGCTGGGCGGTCCAGCAGACCACGCCCCGCAAGGCGGCCGACTAGCTTGTTGACCTTCAAGTGGGATGAAAGTCGACAATCACACGCATGGACGGCACATCTGAACCTGAACTGATGAGCATCAGCGCGTTCGCCCGGCGGGTCGGACTCGCGCCGAGCGCCCTGCGCTTCTACGACGACTGCCGCGTGCTCCTGCCCGCTCACGTGGACGGCGCCACCGGCTACCGCTTCTACTCCCCCGCGCAGGAGCCGCGGGCCGGGCTCCTGCGCGGTCTGCGGGAGGCGGGGCTGTCCCTGGCGGACGTGGTCGCCGTACTCGACGGGCCGCCGGACCGGGCCCGGGAGGTACTGGAGCGGCACCGGGCGGCGGCCCGCGAGCGCGGCCGGGCCGCCGACGCGGCGATCGGGGCGGTGCTCGGCTCGCTGCCGGGAGGGCCGCCCGTCACCGAGTTCACCCTCGGCGGGGCCGAACTGGCCGGCGCGGTCCGGCAGGTCGCACCCGCCGCCGGGCGCGATCCCGACCACCCCGTACTGGGCTGTGTACTCGTGGAGTTCGAGGAGGACGAGGTCCGGTTCGTGGCCACCGACCGCTACCGGCTCTCGCTGCGCACCCTGCGGCCCGCCGCCCTGACCGGCCCCGCGGGCCGGCTGCTGATCGACGCGGACACGCTGGTCGGCCTCGGGCCGTGGGCCGCCCGGGCCGCCGAGGTGACATTGGTCGCGGGGCCCGCCGGTACCCCGCTCACGCTGCGGCACCCGGGCGGCGCCCGCGAAGTGGCGGTGACCGCCGGGGAGTACCCCGCCTACCGGGACATGCTCGGCGCGATGACGGCTCCCCGGCACCGGGTGGTCGTGGACCGGGCCGCGCTGCTCGCCGCCCTGGACCGCTGCGGGGACACCCCGGCCGTCGCCGTCGAACTGGGCCGGGACCGGCTGCTGGTGGCGGACACCGCCCTGCCCGCGCTGCGCGCGGAGGACGAGCCGGTGCGCATCGGCTTCGACCCGGCGGTGCTCGCCCCCGCCCTGGAGGCGAGCGTCGGGCCCGACGTCCTGCTGGAGGTCTCGGCGCCGCCGCAGCCGGTCCTGGTCCGCTCCGCCGACCAGGGCAGCTTCACCACACTCGTCATGCCCGTCGCGCTCCCGCCCGCGCACCGATCCTGAAGGACACCCACCGTGAATCCGGACCAGAACGTCGTCCAGCTGTGCACCCAGGGCATGGCCGCCGAGACCGAGGGGCGGAACGCCGAAGCCATGGGCCTCTTCCGCCAGGCGTGGGACACCGCGGGCGACGACTACGAGGCCTGCGTCGCCGCGCACTACCTCGCCCGGCACCAGCCGACGCCCGAGGCCACCCTCCGGTGGAACCTGACCTGCCTGGAACTCGCCGACCGGGTGGGCGACGAGAGGGTACGCGGCTTCTACCCCTCCCTGCACGGCACGATCGGCCGCGCCCATCTCGGCCTCGGGCGGCCGGCCGAAGCCCGGCCCCACTTCGAGGCGGCCGCCGACCGGCTGGCCGACGTACCGCCCGGCCCGTACGCCGACTGGCTGCGGCTGTGCGTCGCGCGCGGCCTGCGCGCCACCGACCCGGAGCCCGGCTCCGACGCCGACCCCCTGCGGCCGCTGCTGGCCCGCCTGTGCGAACGGGCCGATCTGGAGGCCCTGAGCCTGCTGCTGCCCCCGTACACCGGCAACCTCCGCCGTCCCGAGGACGAGGAGCGGCTCACCGCCGCCCTGCGCATGCTGCACGCCGAGCGGCGTCTCCCCGATGCCGATCAGGCGGTCCTGAGCGAGGTGATCGGCCTGCGGGCGAAGGCCTGACCCCGCGCCGCTCAGCTCTCCACGGCGACGGTGGCGGCGGCCGCGTGGTGGTGGTCGAGCTCCCAGGAGTGGTGCTTGAACTCGTGGCGGAAGTCGGCGTGGTCCTCCCACTGGCGGGCGATGCCGCGCAGGACGTCCCAGTTGTGCTCCACCGACTGGTCGATGACGCGGCGCGTGGCCGGCTCGGCCGACTCCCGCTTCTCGATGAGGCCCTTGACGGCGGAGGCCTCCAGGACGGCGTTGCGCAGCGCGCGCAGCGCACGGGAGGTGTCGTCCATCCCGAAGCCGTACTCGCTGCCCGTCTCCGCGTCGAACAGCGGGGTGAGCCGCGCCTCGATGAAGGCGGTGATCCGCTCGAAGTGCTGCGCGTCCATCGGGGGCTCCTTCTCCTGCCGGACCACGATGCGGTACCCGGCGTCTCCAGTGCTTCAGCTGTGCACCGCCATTATCCAGCAGCCCCTTGTCCACGTCGGGACCGGCGTGGGACACCGGGACAGCGGCCCCAACTCCCCGCTCACCGTGGCGTTTTCCCGATGATCTATGTTGAGGGCCGCCACGGGGAAGGGATGTGACAGGTGGACGACAGTTCATGGCTGACGGAACGCTTCGAGGAGCACCGCTCCCATCTGAGAGCGGTGTCCTACCGGATGCTCGGCTCGCTCAGCGAGGCCGATGACGCCGTCCAGGAAGCGTGGCTGCGCCTCAACCGCTCGGACACCGGCGACATCGAGAACCTCGGAGGCTGGCTGACCACGGTCGTGGCGCGCGTGTGCCTGAACATGCTGCGCGCCCGCGAGTCCCGGCGCGAGGACTCCATGGAGACGTATGCCACCGACCCGGTCGTCAGCCGCGAGGACACCGTCGACCCCGAGCAGGAGGCCGTGCTGGCCGACTCGGTCGGGCTGGCACTGCTGGTGGTGCTCGACAAGCTGACGCCGGCCGAGCGGCTCGCGTTCGTGCTGCACGACCTGTTCGCGGTGCCGTTCGACGAGATCGCCCCGATGATCGACCGCTCCCCGGCCGCGACCCGGCAGCTCGCGAGCCGTGCCCGCCGCCGGGTGAAGGGGACGCCGCTGGTACCCCAAGCCGATCTGAGCCGCCAGCGCCGCGTCGTGGACGCCTTCCTGGCCGCGACCCGCGGCGGGAACTTCGACGCGCTGGTCGCGCTGCTCGACCCGGACGTGGTGCTGCGGGCCGACAAGGCCGTCGTACCCACCCCCGCCCCCCTCCTCATCACCGGCGCCGTCACCGTCGCCAAGGGCGCGATGGCGGCCATGCAGCGGGCGCGGTCCACGCAGCCGGCTCTGGTCGACGGCGTCGTGGGCCTGGCGATGGCTCCGCTGGGACGGCTGTTCCTGGTGCTCTCCTTCACGATCGAGGACGGACTGATCACCGGGATCGACGTGATCGCGGAACCGGATCGCCTGAGCGAGCTCGAGATCGCCGCTCTCGACGCCTGACCGGTCGAGGACCATCGCGGTGTCCGCCTCCGCCCTTGAGGCACGAGGCGGGCACCGCCCGCCGCCCGCCGCCCGCCGCCTGCGGCTTGCGGCTTGCCGCCGGCCGTGCCTACGGGGCGAGTACGTCCAGCTCCTCCAGGGCGCCCACCGCGATCTGCCGGGTCAGCGCCTCGGCGCGGGCCGCGTCGCCCTCCCGTACCGCCTCGGCCACCTGGACATGCAGGGTGACCGCCGCCGGGTCGGGATCGTGGAACATCACCGCGTGCTCGGTACGCCCGGTCAGCACCTCGGCGACCACGTCCCCGAGGCGGGCGAACATCTCGTTGCCGGAGGCGTTCAGTACGACGCGGTGGAAGGCGATGTCGTGGCGCAGATAGCCGTCGAGCTGGTGGCCCCGTGAGGTGCTGACCATGCCGAGGGCCGTCTCGGTGAGCTCGGCGCACTGCTCGGGGGTGGCCCGGACCGCCGCGAGCCCGGCCGCGACCGGCTCGATCGCGGACCTCAGCACGGTGAGGGAGCGCAGCTGGCGGGGACGGTCCGCGCCGGCCAGCCGCCAGCGGATGACACGCGGGTCGTAGACGTTCCACTCGTCGGTGGGGCGCACGGTGACCCCGACCCGCCGACGGGACTCGACCAGGTGCATCGACTCCAGCACGCGGACGACCTCGCGCACCACCGTGCGGGAGGCGTCGAAGCGTTCGGCGATCTCGTCCGTGCGCAGCACGCTGCCCGGCGGGTACTCCCCCGCCGTGATCGCGAGCCCGAGGGTGTCCAGCACGTGGGAGTGGAGCCCCTGTCCAGGACTGCCGTCGGTGGTCATGGCGTAAGCGTACGGTGACGCCCAGGCGAACAAAAGATGCGACGTTTCCCGCCAAGCCCTTGAATAAGTACTACTTAATGCGCTTCAGTGGTGCCCGCACGGACCGACGTCGACGAGGACAGCGAGGTAGGCGTGAGCACCCAGCGCGTCATTGTGGTGATGGGCGTGGCCGGCACGGGCAAGACGACCGTGGGGCGGCTGCTCGCGGAGGCGCTGACCCTTCCGTACGCCGAGGGCGACTTCTACCATCCCGCGGCCAACGTCGCGAAGATGTCGGCCGGCATCCCGCTGGACGACGCGGACCGGTGGCCGTGGCTCGACGCCGTCGGCGACTGGATCCGCGGCCGGGCCGGGCTCGGCGGCGGCGTGGTCTCGGCCTCGGCGCTCAAGCGCGTCTACCGCGACCGGCTGCGCGCCGCGGCCCCCAGGGCGGTGTTCGTCCACCTGACCGGTGAACGCCCGCTGATCGAGCGGCGGATGGCGGAGCGCACGGGCCACTTCATGCCCGCCACCCTGCTGGACTCGCAGTTCGCCACGCTGGAACCGCTCCAG
Organism: Streptomyces sp. NPDC048258; assembly: GCF_043201995.1. Taxonomy (NCBI): domain Bacteria; kingdom Bacillati; phylum Actinomycetota; class Actinomycetes; order Kitasatosporales; family Streptomycetaceae; genus Streptomyces; species Streptomyces sp. NPDC048258. The sequence goes on along the minus strand of NZ_JBICZH010000004.1, from coordinate 323,161 downwards.
GAGGACGAGGCCGGCGTCGTCGTCGACGTGTCCGGTTCCCCCGGAGAAATCACCGAACGGGCGCTGATCGCCCTGCGTCGGCTCCCCATACCCGAGACACCCGAGAACTGAGGAAACGTCACCGTGACCAGTCTCAGCGCCGAGACTCTGGCAGCGGCCGGCACCGGACCGATCACCTCGGCCGGAAACGCCCAGCTGGGGATCGCCGTCCTCGCGGGCATCGCCGTCATCGTCCTGCTCATCACCCGCCTCAAGCTGCACGCCTTCCTGGCGCTGACGGTCGGCTCGCTGGCCCTGGGGGTCTTCGCCGGCGCGCCCCCGGCCAAGACGATCTCCAGCTTCACCGCCGGACTCGGCGCCACGGTCGCCGGTGTGGGCGTACTCATCGCGCTCGGTGCCATCCTCGGCAGACTGCTGGCGGACTCGGGCGGCGCGGACGAGATCGTCGACACGATCCTCGCCCGGGCCAAGGGCCGGGCCATGCCGTGGGCCATGGTGCTGATCGCCTCCGTGATCGGGCTGCCGCTCTTCTTCGAGGTCGGCATCGTCCTGCTGATCCCGGTGGTGCTGCTGGTGGCCAAGCGCGGCAACTACTCCCTGATGCGGATCGGCATCCCGGCGCTGGCAGGCCTGTCCGTGATGCACGGACTGATCCCGCCCCACCCCGGGCCGCTCGTCGCCATCGACGCGCTCCACGCGAACCTGGGCGTCACCCTCGCCCTCGGTGTGCTCGTCGCCGTCCCGACCGTGATCATCGCCGGGCCGCTGTTCTCCAGGTACGCGGCGCGGTGGGTGGACATCCCGGCACCCGAGAACATGATCGTGCAGCAGCCTCCGGCGGGGCCGGAGCACCGTCCCCGGTTCGGGGCCACCGTCTTCACCGTGCTGCTGCCGGTGGTGCTGATGCTGGTCAAGGCCTTGGTCGACATCGTTGTCAACGACCCCGCCGACCCGGTGCAGCGCGTCACCGACGTCGCGGGCTCCCCGCTGATCGCGCTGCTCGCGGCGGTGCTGGTGGGCATGTTCACCCTGGGCCGGGCGGCGGGCTTCACCAAGGAGCGCCTGTCCACGACGGTCGAGAAGTCCCTGGCCCCGATCGCCGGCATCCTGCTGATCGTCGGTGCGGGAGGCGGCTTCAAGCAGACCCTGATCGACGCCGGTGTCGGCCAGATGATCCTGGAGGTGTCGAAGGACTGGGCCGTTCCCACCCTGTTGCTGGCCTGGCTGATCGCCGTCGCCATCCGCCTCGCCACGGGCTCGGCGACGGTGGCGACGATCTCGGCGGCCGGACTGGTGACCCCGCTGGCCGCCGGCATGTCCACCACCGGGACGGCACTGCTGGTCCTCGCCATCGGAGCGGGCTCGCTGTTCTTCAGCCACGTCAACGACGCCGGATTCTGGCTCGTCAAGGAGTACTTCGGAATGACCGTCGGCCAGACCCTGAAGACCTGGTCGGTGATGGAGACCATCATCTCGGTGGTCGGCCTGGGCTTCGTCCTGCTGCTGTCACTGGTCCTGTAGGTCGACGGCCCTGTACGTCAACAGTCGACGGCCATGTACGTCGACGGCCTGCAGGTCAGCGCTCGTCGCCGAGCTGCGCCGCCGCCAGGGCGAGGCCGGTCGCCGCGGTGGCGCAGCGCCCGGCGAGGGTCGCCACCTCGGCGCGCAGGGCTTCGGACCGGGGCCCCCGCCAGGCCGGTGCGGCGGTCGTCGCGCGCAGCCGTACCGCGTGGGAGCGCAGCGCCGTGGCGTGGCCTCGCAGAGTGGCGGCCCGGTGCGGGTGGGCGTGCGGGCGGACGTGCGGGTGCGGCGCCCACGGCCGGAGCGCCGGCCGACGTTGAACGCGAGGAACGGACTGCGGCGCCTTCCCCGCGTCGCCGGCGGGCAGTCCCGGCCCGCGGTCGCAGAAGGCCCAGAAGGCGGCGCCCAGTCCGAGGAGAGGTTCGGCCGGCACGGCCCGGCCGGTGGCGACCTGCCAGCCGGCGTGGTCGTTGAACGGATTCGCGTCGGTCAGGGCCTTCCACGCCAGGATGTCGGCGAAGGCCGGGGCCAGCAGGGAGAAGGCGTGCTCGGCTCCCCGGTCGCGCATGATTCCGCGGAACAGGCGGACGGCCTCCGCCTGCCGGCCCTCCTCGACGGCCCTGAGGACCGCGGCCGCGCCGGGATCCCGCAGGAGTTCGGGGCGGGCCGCGCTCGCGGCCCGGATCCGGATCCGGAGCCCGCACACGGCGACGCTGACGGCGAGGCTCTCGCGGCCCGCCAGCATCCCCGCCAGCCGCCCGGCCCGCGCCACTCCCCGGCCGCGCGGGGCCCAGCCGAGGCCCGCCGGGTCCGTGAGCGTACGCAGCAGGGTGCGCCAGCCGACCCGGCGGTGGCCTCCCCGGGTGAGCGCGGCGGCGGGCAGTCGGCCGCCGAGGGCGAGGCCGGAGGCGTAGCGGGCGGCCTCGCCGACCGCGTCGGCGCACGCGGCGAGTTCGCGGCACAGGTCGTCGAGCAGGTCGACGTCCGCGTCGCTCGACGCGGAGGTCGCGGCGTCGGGCATGGCGTCCTCTCGTGTGGGGGGTGTGGGGGGTGTGGGGCGTCAGCGGCGGGTGAGGGTGAGCCGGATGCCGTGCGGGGCCAGCGTCGCGGGCAGCGGTCCCACCGGGTCCAGGACCGGTCGGCCGCTCGCGACCCGGTGGTCCCGCAGCACCTCGGCGCAGAACGCCGCCGTGAGCAACAGGCCCAACTGGTCGCCCGGGCACCGGGAGCCGCCGTGGCCGAAGGGCGCCATGCGGGTGTCCTGGTCCGCGGCCGGGTTCTTCCACCTGCCCGGCACGAACACGTGCGCGGCCGGTACCCGTTCGGGGTCTCGCTGGTGGAACGCGGCGGGCAGCAGTACGGAGGTACCGGCCGGATAGCGCACGCCCCGCCACTCGGTCTCGGTCCGGGTGACCCGGATCAGGTCGGGCACCACCGGGTACAGGCGCAGGGATTCCCGTACGCAGGCCCGCAGCCTGGGCAGTTCGCCCCGGGCCGCGCCCCCGGCCGCTTCGGCGGCGGCGGTGTCCTGTTCGGCCGGGTGCGCTCCCAGCAGGAGCAGGGTCCGCAGCAGTGTGGCGGGGAGGGAGTCCAGGGCCAGCAGCCACTGGTGCGCCTGGCCGGAGGGGTCCGGGACGCCGGCCGGTCCGGCGTGGCGGGCGGCCAGGCCCAGGAGGGTGTGCGCGTCGGCCTGCCGGGCGTACTCCTGGATGCGGCGGCCGGCCCGGGCCCTGCTCTTGGTGCGCGACTGCCCGAGCCAGCCCGCGAGCTCCTCGTCGGCGGCGGCCGCGTCACCGAGGACGATCCGGCGGGCGGCGCGGCCCACGGCGTACCGGGCGCGGGCGAGTTCGAGGGTGCCGGAGGCGGTCAGATGCCGGGCCTCTTCGGCGACGGTCTGCAGGAAGGGCTCGCAGGAGGGGTGTACGGGGACGCCGGCGGCCAGTACGTCGGTGGCGGTCTGCCGCTGCTCCGAGCCGGGTTCGGCGTGGGCGCAGCCGAGGCCGGCGGTCTGCGGCGGGTCCGCCGCGAGGACGCTCAGGGGTTCGGCGTAGAACCGGCACACGTCCGCGGGGGCGAGGAGGACGAGAATCTCCGTGCCGGACCGGTCCCGTACGAGCAGGGGCGCGTCGCCGTGGCGGGCCCGCAGGGCGCGCAGGACGGCGGCGGAGGCGCGCGCCGTGCCGGGGCGGGCCCGGGCGGGGACGAAGCCGCGGACGAGGGCGACGGTGCGCGGAAACGATTCTTTTACGGTGCTCCGCCGGCCGGGAGCTTCCGCGCCGAGGCCTCGCACGCCCGGCCCGCGGTCCGCGAGGGGGGTTCCGCCCCGGGGCGTGCGACCGGATCTCCCGGCGGCCGGGCGGGGCCACGGGTAACCGGCGGTCGGCGCGGCGATCACACGGGCATCGCCCGGCGCGGGACGCACCGGCAGCCCGGTCCGCTCCGCGAGAGCCCGTACCCGGGCCCTGAGCCCGTCGAGGGCGGCCCCTTGGACCGTACGCATCCGGGTACCTCCGCAGCTGGGACGACAACGGTCGGTGACATCGGCTTCACCGTACGTCGCCCCCGCGGACCCCGCGCTCCGAGCGCTACGGCAGGGCGAAGGCGGCGGCGCGGAAGGCGGTGCGCAGGGTGGTGTCGCGGGTGGTCGGGAGGAGGAGGGCCCAGCGGCGGTGGCGCGGGGAGATCCACAGGGCCGGGCCGCCGGGCGCCGGGGCCGGGTGGGTCCAGACGCCGTGCGGGGCCGGGTGCCACAGGAGGCCGCGGGCCGGGGTCAGTTCGCCGGTGCGGATGCGCAGGGACTCGGTGGTCCATGCGCGGGTGATGCCCGCAGGCCCGCCCGGGGCGCCCGGGCCGTCCGGGTCCACCGGGTCCACCGGGTCCACCGGGTCCACCGGGTCCACCGGGGAAAGAAGGTGGCGCAGGAAGCGGACGAGGTCGGCGAGCGGCGCGCGGAGGGTGTCGTCGGCGAACCGGGTGCGGGTCATGCCCAGGGGGTGCCAGACGCGGGTGGCGGCGAATTCGGCGAGGGGGCTGCCGGAGAGGTGCTCGGCGAGGCGGGTGAGGGTGAGGGCGGCCGTCCCGTCTGTGTGCGTGAGCAGGTGGTGGGCGGTGGTCCCGGCGGGGGTTCCGGCGGCGGCCTCGTCCCCGTAGGCGGCGAGCGGTGTGTGCAGCCGCAGCGCGCCCTCCTCGACGAGGCTCCCGATGGCGGGCCACAGGGCGAGGACGGCGACGAGCCCGCCGACGTCGAGGTCCGCGGCTCCGGGGTCCCCCTGGTCCCCGGAGTCCGAGGCCGCCTCGACGCCCTCGGCGCCGCCGACGGCCCAGACCGCCCCGGGATCGGCGGACCCCACGAGGGCCCGGATGTCGTCGGCCTGGTCGCTCAGGAGCGTCATGGTTCCTCACATTAACGAGCCCGCCGCGCCTCCCCCGGCGCGTCGGGCCACAGTCGGCGGGCCCGCCACCCGAATGCCCGGGCCGGTGCCCGGAGGGTCGGGCTTGAGACGCCCGAAAGGGCGGGGCGCTCCGTCCTGCGCCCCGCCCCCTCGACCGGCCGGCTAGTTCTTGTCGGGGCGGTCGGTCACGCGCAGGGTGTTCAGCAGGGGCTTGCCGAATCCGGTGTGCGTGACGAAGCGGACGTTGAGCACCCCGTCCGTCACCGTGACCGTGTATGTACGGGTCAGGGCCGTGTACGTGCCCGCCTCCAGCGAGATGTCCAGGGAGGGCAGGACCTGCGTGCCCTCGGCCAGGACGTCGAAGACGCGCTTGTTCGGCTTGGTGGAGGAGAGCTCCGCGAAGCCCAGCTCCACCGTGTACGTCCCGTTGGGCACGTTGTCGAAGCGGTACTCGTACATGCCCTCACGGGCGTTGCGCAGCAGCCTCTGGTCGTCCGTACCGGCGATGGTGCGGCCGGTGGACTGGACGGACGTGTTGCCCTGGTAGCCGTAGGAGCCGGCCGTGTACTTGCGGTCCGGGGACCAGCCGTCGCCCAGCGTGTCCGTGCTCGCGTATCCGGAGCCCGCGTCCAGGGCGACCTGGTAGCGCGGGACGACCAACTTGACCGGGACGGTGAGCACGGGGGTCCGGCCGCTCGCCGACGAGATCTTCAGGTCCGCGGTCAGGACCGTCCCCGGGGTCAGTCCGGCCGTGTCCACCGCGAGGGTGAGAGAGGTCCTGCCCCCTGTCGGAAGACTGCCGCTCCCCGGTGTGGCCGTCAGCCAGGCCGCGTCCTCGGCCACCGTGAAGGCCGTACCGAGTCCGGGGTTGGTCAGGTCCAGGGTCCGGGTCCGCTGCTGGTCCGCCGGGAGGACGACCTCCACGGAGGGCCGCGAGGCCGTGACCCTGCCGGTGCGCAGCGACTGCGTCACCGTCGTGACGTCGGCCGCCTTGACGTCGACCGTCGCCTGCGCGGATTCATAACTCGGAGCGGCGAGGGAGACGGCCCGCGAGCCGGACGGGCTCTGGACCACGTAGCCGCCGTCCGCCGCGGTGGTCGCGGAGACCGCCGTGTCGCCCGTGCCGACGGTCACCGTGGCGCCCGCGACGCCGTTGCCGTCGTTGGCGTCGAGGACCCGGCCCGCCACCACACCGCTCCTGGTGGTGCGGAAGGCGATGGACAGGCCGTCCGTGATGACCGGGGTGTTGAAGGAGTACTTGAAGGCGTCGGTGCCGGTGGCGTTCTCCACGCCGACCGTGGCCGTGGAACCGCCCTTGATGCCGGTGCCGCCCGTCCCCTTGTAGGAGTACGAGACGGTGCCGTCCTCGCCGATCGCCGCCGCGAAGGAGAACTTCTCGGCCTGCGCCGACCAGTGGGACACCTCGCGCCACTCGATCACGTAGGCGCGGTGCGGGGCGGTGCCGGTGACCGCGGTGAAGACGCCGGATCCGCTGCCCGCCGCGCCGACGACCAGGTCGTCCCAGAAGGGGTAGAGCGCGGCGTTGGGGGTGGCCGCGCTCGGCAGGTCCCCGTTGACGTCGGCGGTGTTGTTGCCGCCGAAGCTGACGGTGCCGTTCGTGCCGATCCAGGCCTGGCCGTACGTCTTGCCGTACAGCGGCAGCGGGAAGGGGAGGTCGACGCGCTCGGTGGTGTTGTCGCCGGTCAGCGCGAGCTGCCGGGTGCCCTGGGTGTACGGGCGGCCGTTCGCGGTGGCGCAGGCGTAGCCGTAGCCGTCGGTGCGCTCGGGCAGGGTGACGGCGACGGTGGTGTCGCCGGCGACGGTGGCCTTGGCCGTGCCGCCGGTGACGCAGCGGGAGGCGTGGGTGGCGTTCACGTCGTAGGTGCCGTGCGGCAGGGTGACCTCGAAGCGGCCCTGCGCGTCGGTGGTCGCGGTCACCGGGGTGTCCGCGATGGTGACGGAGGCGCCCGCGGCGGGTCCGGTGGCGGCGGAGACCGTACCGGTGAGCTTGCCGGAAGGGGCCTGGGTGAGGGTGAAGTCGCCGGTGGCGGTGGCGTTCTCGGTGACCGCCACGGTCGCGCTCTGCGGCCCGTAGCCGAACTTGGCGGCGGTCAGGCTGTAGTCGCCCACCGACAGGGCGGCGAACTTGTAGGTGCCGTCGGCCGCGGTGGTCGTCGTACGGTCGATCGGGCCGTCGGCGGTCACCTTGGCGCCCGCGACGGGCTCGCCGCCGGAGCGGACGGTGCCGGCGAGCGCGCCGATCGCGCCGCGCGGGGCGGCGTTCACGGCGGCGAGCGCGTCGAGCCTGCCCTCGCCGAAGACGTTGTTGTCGGCGGCGCTGCCGCCGCACTGGCCGCTGTCGGTGTCCTGGGCGGTGCCGTCCAGGAGCGATTCGGTCTGCGCGATGTCGCCTTCGAGGGCGGGCGCGGCGGACCAGAGCAGGGCCACGGCCGCGGCGGTGTGCGGCGAGGCCATGGAGGTGCCGGAGAAGGCCTCGTACCCGCCGCCGGGGACGGAGGAGCGCACGTTCACGCCGGGGGCGGCGATGTTCGGCTTGATGACACCGCCGGGACCGGCGCCGCGCGAGGAGAACGACGCGATGGCGTTGTTGATGTCGAAGGCGCCGGAGCTGTAGGAGCTCGCGTAGTCACCGGGTGAGCCGCTGGTGGCGCAGCCGGGCCCGGAGTTGCCGTTGGAGAAGGCCGGGAAGATGCCGGCGGCCCGCCAGGTGTCGACGATCTGCTGGTACCAGTCGTCGTGCGCGGCGCTGCCCCAGGAGTTGTTCACGATGTGCGGGGCGAGGTCGGGGCGCGGGTTCTGGCCGCTCGGATCGGTCGGGGCGACGATCCACTGGCCGGAGGCGAGCAGGGAGGCCTCGGAGCAGGAGTTGGTCTCGCAGCCCTTGGCGGCGATCCACTTGGCACCCGGGGCGACGCCGATCTTGTTGGCGCCGCCGTCGTCGCCGACCATCGTGCCCATCGTGTGGGTGCCGTGGTCGTTGTTGTCGCAAGGAGCCGCCGCGGGGCAGACTCCCGCCGGGTCGAACCAGTTGTAGGCGTGGGTGTAGGTGCCGTCCGCGTTCTTGCCGCGGTACTGGTTGGTGACGGCCGGGTGGGTGTGGTCCACCCCGCTGTCGATGTTGGCGACGACGATGCCCTCGCCGCGCACTCCGGCCTGCTCCCAGACCTGGGGCGCCTTGATGCGGTCGATGTTCCACTCGACGGCGTCGGCCGCGGCCTGCTCCCGCTTGCCCTCGGCGGGTTTGGGCAGGTCGACCTTGTCGTCGGCGTCGATCCGGGACACCTCGGGGCGCTGCGCGAGGGTGCCGGCGAGCTTCTCGCCGCCGACGACGCGGACGGCGTTCACGATCCAGTACGAGGTGTATTCGGCCTTGGCGCCGTCGAGGGCCTTGACCAGCTCGGCCTGGCTGCGCGCGGCGTGGTCCTTCTTGGCCTTCAGCACCGTCTCGGCCTTGGCGGCGCGGGTCTGCTGCTTCGCCGCGGCGCTGAGGTCGGCGGCGCTGTCGAGGTAGACCCAGAAGACGGCCTTGGCGGAGTCGTCGAGCTGGCCGCGGAGCTTCGGTTCGATCTTGCGCTCGGCCGCGCTCGGGGTGGGGCCGGGGTCGGGCGCGGCGGCGGCGACGCCCGCGCCGAGGGGGAGTAGCAGGACCGAGGTGAGGGCGGCGAGCGCCGCGCGTAAGGGTCGCCTGTCGGGTTGGGCCACGTGTTGTCTCCTCGTACACCGGGTGCGGGTTGTGCGGGAAAGACGTGCGGGATGTGCGCGGGTCATGGTGATTCAGTGCCATGTTCATTACAAGAGGGCCTAATGAGCCGCGCACCGGGCCGCGCCCCGCGTCCGCTGGCCCTTCCCCGCCGCCGGGGCCAGCCTGAAGGCATGACCACACCCGCCGAACCGCCCGAGCCGGGCGTCCCGCTCGCGTCCGCGCGGGGCCGCTGGATCCTGCTGACCACCGTGCTCGGGTCGAGCATGGCCCTGTTGGACTCGACGGTGGTCAATGTCGCCCTCCCGCGCATCGGGGAGGACCTGGGCGCCGATCTCGCCGTGCTCCAGTGGACGGTGAACGCCTATCTGCTGACCCTGGCCGGACTGATCCTGGTCGGCGGCGCGCTCGGCGACCGCTTCGGGCGCCGGCGGGTCTTCGTGATCGGCGTCGTGTGGTTCGCGGTGGGCTCGCTGCTGTGCGGAATCGCGCCCAACGCCGGAGTCCTGATCGGCGCCCGGGCCCTGCAGGGCATCGGCGGGGCCCTGCTGACCCCCGGCTCCCTCGCGCTGATCCAGGGCTCGATCCGCGCCGGCGACCGGGGCCGGGCGGTGGGCCTGTGGTCGGGGCTGGGCGGGGTCGGGGCGGCCGTGGGGCCGTTCCTCGGCGGCTGGCTGGTGGACGGGCCCGGCTGGCGCTGGGTGTTCCTGCTGAACGTGCCGCTGGCCGCGCTGTGCGTCCCGGTCGCGCTGCGCCACGTACCCGAGTCCCGGGACCCGCACGCGCGCGGACGGTTCGACGTGCTCGGCGCGGTGCTGGGCGCGGGGTCGCTGGCGCTGCTCACGTACGCGCTGATCGAAGCGGGGTCGGCTGCCGCGCCGGTGACCGCCGTGGGCGGCGTACTGCTGGGCGTCGCGTTCGTCTACGTCGAGCGGCGGCGGGCCGATCCGATGGTGCCGCCGTCGATCTTCGCCTCGCGGCAGTTCACGGCCGTCAATCTGGTCACCCTGTGCGTCTACGCGGCCTTCTCCGGCTTCTTCTTCCTCGTCGTGCTCCAGCTCCAGGTGGTGTCCGGGTACTCCGCGCTGGCCGCCGGGGCCGCGCTGCTGCCGACGACCGTGCTGATGCTGCTGCTGTCGGCCCGCTCGGGGGAGTTCGGGGAGCGGATCGGCCCGAGGATCCCGCTGACGGTGGGGCCGTTGCTGTGCGCCGCCGGGACGCTGCTGACGCTGCGCGTGGGGCCGAACGCCTCGTACGCGGCGGACGTGCTGCCCGCGATGGTGGTGATGGGCATGGGCATGGTGACCCTCGTGGCCCCGCTGACGGCGACCGTACTGGCCTCGGTGGACCCGGGCCGGGCGGGGCTGGCGAGCGGCATCAACAACGCCGCGGCGCGGGCGGCCGGGCTGCTCGCGGTGGCGGCGCTGCCGCTGCTGGCCGGGATGGGGCCCGAGGCCTACCGCTCGGCGGAAGAGTTCGACGCGGCCTTCGACCGGGCCATGCCCTGGTGCGCGGGGGTGCTGGTGGTCGGGGCGGCCTTGGCCTGGGCGACCGTACGGACCCCCGTGCCCGGCGCGCCGCACCCGCAGTGCCGCACCCAGTGCGCGATGACCTCTCCGCCGCTCGAACCCCCGCGGGAGGAGAGCACACCTTGACTGAAAATTCAGTCAATGCCACAGTGCCGTCACCTCTCCTTCCCCCTCCTTCGGAGGTTCGCATGAATCCCAGCCGCAGAACGGTGCTGCGATCGGCGGGTGCCGGCGCCGCCGGACTGGCCCTCGGGACCCTCGCGCCACCTCCCACGCAGGCCGCCGCCCGACGGATGACCGTGCCGCCCGACGACGTGCGGCACGTGCGGACCTGGATGGCCTGGCCCTCCAGCCGCGCGATCTGGGGCCGCGACCTCGCCGGGGTCCAGCAGGACATCGCCCTGATCGCCCGCACCGTCGCCCGCTACGAGCCGGTGCTGATGTGCGCGGCGGACGAGAGCTCGGCCGCCACCGCCCGGGCACGCTGCGGCTCCGCCGTCACCGTCATCTCCTCGATCCCGGTCGACGACCTCTGGATGCGGGACACCGGCGCGGTCTTCCGCCGCGACGGCGCCGGGGCGGTGGACTCGATCGGCCTGAACTTCAACGGCTGGGGCGCCAAGCAGACCCACCGCAAGGACGCCGAGGTGGCCCGGCTGCTCGCCGCCCACGAGTCCCTGCCCTTCACCGTCGCCGATTTCGTGGGCGAGGGCGGCGCCGTGGAGACCGACGGCGACGGGACCCTGATGGCCACCGAGAGCAGCCTGGTCAACAAGAACCGCAATCCCGGACTGAGCCGCGCCCAGGTCGAGGCCGAGGTGCTCGCCGCCTACGGCGCGGACAAGATGATCTGGGCACCCGGGATCAAGGGCCAGGACATCACCGACGACCACATCGACGTGACCTCCCGCTTCGTGCGCCCCGGCGTCGTGATGGTCCAGGTGCCGCCCGCCGACCGCACCGACATCTGGGCGAAGGACGCCCGCGAGCAGCTCGCCATCCTGTCCGCGACCACCGACGCCAAGGGGCGCCGGCTCCAGGTCATCCGGGTGGACGGACCGCGGACCCTGCGCTCGGACAACCCCGACTTCGTCGACTCGTACCTGAACTTCCACCTCGTCAACGGCGCTGTGATCACTTCCCAGTTCGGCGACGAGGCCAGGGACGCGGGAGCCCGGCAGGCGCTGGCCGCCGCGTTTCCCGGGCGCGCCGTCGTGCAGCTCGACGTGGACCGCCTGATGGGCGGCGGCGGGGGCATCCACTGCTCGACGATGCAGCAGCCGGCCGCGCGGTGACGTAACGCCATGTGCTGGAGCGCCACGGCCGACCTGACGGCGGGCACGGTCGTCACCGCCGTCGGACTCGTGTGCGTGGTGCTCGCGGCACGCGCGCGGCGGGCCCGCGACCTGCCCGTCGCCGTGCTGCCCCTGCTGCTGGGCGCGCACCAGCTGATGGAGGCCGCCGCCTGGAATTCGGGCGGCGGCTGCTCCCCCGCCGCCACCGCCTGGGCGGTGATCGCCCTGCCCCTGCCGGCCGTGTGGGTGCCGGTCGGGGTGCTGTGCGCGGCCGCGCCCGCGGTCCGGCGCCGTCTGTGGGCGCCGGTGGCCGTCGGCCTCGCCACCGGCGCGGTCCTCTCGTACGCCCTCGCGACCCGGCCGGTCACCGCGGAGCTCCGCGGACGCACGGTCGGCTACGGCGTGGACGTCCCGTACGCGCCGCTCGTCGTGGCGGGCTACCTCTTCGCCACCCTCGGCGCCCTGCTGCTCGCGGGCGACCGGCGGCTGCGGCTGCTCGGGGCCGTGATGGCCGCCGGGGCCGTGCTCTGCGCGGCGCTCTGGAGGCTTGAATTCGCCTCCACCTGGTGCGCGTTCGCCGCCGTCGCATCCTTGCTGATCCTGGGCTGGGCGGGCCGCCCGGAGGCCGCGGGCTCTGTGACGCGACCGGCTTGAAGTTACCAAGTTACCTAGAGGTATGTAGTGACTTCACACGCACGTAGCAGTAGAACTCGTTCTCATTCAGCCAAGAGTGAGGAACGTCACATGAGTGAGAACGGCGTGCCCAGCAACGGTCCCAATGGATTCTCCCGTCGCGGATTCCTCGCAAGAACAGGTTCTATTATGGGGGCGGTGGCCCTCTCCGCTCACGTCACCTCCGCTTCCGCGGCACAGGCCGCCACCACCACCGCCCCGATCGGCGACGGAGCCCGCGTCCCGGTCCTGGTGATCGGCACCGGATACGGCGGATCCGTCGCCGCCCTGCGCCTGGCCCAGGCCGGCGTCGACGTGCACATGGTCGAGATGGGCATGGCCTGGGACACCCCCGGCAGCGACGGCAAGATCTTCGCCCACACCACCAATCCGGACTACCGCTCCTACTGGCTGCGCACCAAGACCAAGGCGCCGCTCAGCAACTTCCTCGGATTCCCGATCGACAAGACCGTCCCCAAGTACACGGGCATCCTCGACGCCGAGGAGATGGGCGGCATCATCGTCTACCAGGGCCGCGGGGTCGGCGGCGGCTCGCTCGTCAACGGCGGCATGGCCGTCACCCCGAAGCGGCAGAACTTCAGCTCCGTACTGCCCTCGGTGAACGCCGACGAGATGTACGACACCTACTACCCCCGGGCCAATGCCGGACTCGGCGTCGGCCTCATCGATCCGGCCTGGTTCGACACCGTCGCCTGCTACCAGTACGCCCGCGTCGGCCGCAAGCACGCCCAGCGCTCCGGCTTCCCCTTCGTCTTCGTCCCCGATGTATACGACTGGGACTACATGAAGCAGGAGGCGGCCGGCACCGTCCCCAAGTCCGCGGTCGACGGCGAGATCCTCTACGGGAACAACTACGGCAAGAAATCGCTCCAGCAGACCTACATCGCGGCGGCCAGGGCCACCGGCAAGGTCACCATCTCCCCCCTCCACCAGGTCACCTCGGTCGCCCCGGCATCCGGCGGCGGCTACACCGTCAGCATCAGCCAGCTCACCACCGACGGCGCCGTCACGGCGACCAAGACCGTCACCTCCGACCGGGTGTTCTTCGCGGCCGGCAGCGTCGGCACCAGCAAGCTGCTCGTCAGACTGAAGGCCACCGGCGTCCTGCCGCTCCTGAACGACGAGATCGGCAAGGGCTGGGGCGACAACGGCAACGTCATGTGCGGCCGCGCCAACCACATGTGGGACGCGACGGGCAAGGTGCAGGCCTCGATCCCCTGCGGCGGCATCGACAACTGGGACGCGGGCGGCGCCTTCGCCGAGGTGGCGCCGCTCCCGACGGGGATCGAGACCTACGCGTCCTTCTACCTCTCCATCACGAAGAACCCGCACCGCGCCCGGTTCTCCTGGAACGCGGCGGCCGGCAAGGTCGAACTCGACTGGCAGACGGCGTGGAAGCAGCCGTCCATCGACATGGCCAAGACCATCTTCGACAAGATCAACTCGAAGGAGGGGACGATCTACCGGACCGACCTCTTCGGCACCAACAAGATCTGGGGCGACCACCTCACCTACCACCCGCTCGGCGGCGCCGTGCTGAACAAGGCCACCGACAACTACGGGCGCCTGCACGGCTACACCGGCCTGTACGTGATCGACGGCGCGCTCATCCCCGGCAACACCAGCGTCAACCCGTTCGTCACCATCACGGCCCTCGCCGAGCGCAACATCGAGAAGATCATCGCCACCGACCTCTAGTGCTGTGACCGGCAAGGTTCACCGGGTCGCGGCGCCCAGCACGGCACCTCGCCGCGTTGTCGGACCGCGCAAGTACGTCCAGTACGAGCCGCGGCCCTCCGCCTTGCGATGCACCGCACCTGGGGGCACCTCCCAGCGGTAGCTGGGGGAGCCGCGCCCCGGCAAACCTTTCCGGCCACAGCACCAGGTCGGCACACCGAAGCCGGGGCCGATCGGATCCACCGAGCGGCCCCGGGTCCATGTCAGTGACCCGGCAGCACGCACACGCTGTCGAGGCCGAGCACGTGGTTGAGCCGGCCGAAGGCCAGCCAGGACCCGATGCTCATCGTCAGTTCCACGATCTCCAACTGGCTGTAGTGCGCGGTCATCCGGTCCCAGAACTCGTCGTCGAGTCCGTGGTGGTCGAGGGTGTACCGCTCGGCGTACTCCGCCGCCAGCCGGGTGCGGTCGTCGAAGGCTTTCGTCGTGCGCCACTCGGTGACCGCGTCGGAGAACTCCTCCTCGACCTTCTCCCCCTCCCGTTCGGTGCGCCAGTCCAGGCAGAAGACGCACCCGTTGATCTGCGCGACGCGCAGCCGGGCGGCCTCGAACTCGCGCAGGCCGAGGGTGGTGTGGGCGTACACCGACAGGGAGAAGTTGGCGGCGGCCATGCCGATGCCGGGGACCATGTCGCCCCACACGTACTCGATCGGGTGCTGGCCTTCGGGGATGTCGATCCTCATGACTGTTTCCTTCCGAGTTTGCCTACGGCGGGGCGCAGCGGGATGTCGAGGGCGTCGTAGAGGCCGGGTTCCGCCTCGGTCAGCCAGTCGATGGCGCTCACCAGGCGCCCGACGGCGGTGGCGTTGCCGCCGGCGGAGCGGTTCTCGCCCTCGTCGGTGGCCTCGATGGTGACCTCGATGCGGGGGCGGCCTTCGATGACGACCCGGTGGGCGCCGTCGCCGCCGACGGGCGGCGACGGCCAGTCCGGAGCGCAGGAGGCGTGGATGCGGGTGACGTGCTCGATGACGATGCGGGGCTCGCCCTCGACGATGCCCTGCACCTCGAAGCGGATCGCCCCCTGCGTGCCGGCCTCGAACGCGCCCATCGTCCTGGTGGTCACGGTGGTGTCGAGCGCGCGCCGGTCCGACGTCTCGCGGATCTCGTCGAGTTCGACGCCGAGGGCCCGGGCCATCATGCGGATCTGGCCGCCCCACACCATGGTCGGGACCGAGGGCATGAGCATCATCGGCTCGTAGTCCATGGGATGGCCCATGCCGACGAGGTGGCGGACGGAGTCCGGCTGGTCGTAGGTGGAGTAGTCGAAGATCTCCTGGCAGCGGATGACGTCGACGGTGGTGCCGAGTCCGCTGAGCAGGAGCGGGAGTACGTCGTTGCCCCAGCCGGGGTCGACGCCGGAGGCGAACAGCGAGCCGCCGCCCTCCGCGATGGCGGCCAGCACCGGATCACGGAACTCCGGCGGGGCGCTGCGGTGGTCGTACAGCGGGTACAGCGCGGGGCTGACGACGACCGCGCCGGACCGGATCGCCCGGGTGATGTCGATGAGGGCGTCGTCGGGGCGGACGTCCCCGGAGGCCGCGTACACCACGGCCTGCGGGCGGGCGGCCAGTACGGCCTCGATGTCGTCGGTGGCCTCGACCCCCAACGGATGGCCGAGACGGCCGAGTTCACCCGCGTCGCGGCCGACCTTGGCTGGATTGTGGACGATGACTGCGGCGAGCTTCAGCGCGGGATGGGCCTCGACGGCGCGGATGGCCAAACGGCCGACGTTGCCGGTACCCCAGACAACCGTGGAAATCATGCGCGGAGGGTAGCTACAGGACCTGCACCTTTCCAGAGTCGTGCGGCCCGGAAGGTTACTGGTTGTCGGCGCCCAGCACGAACAGGAGGTAGACGAAGAAGGCGAAGAGGTGGCCGACGAACAAGTAGGCGATCAGCCGGATCACCAGACCGCGCGGGAACTTCGATTCGATGCGCGCCCGGATGGTCACGGGGTTCTCTCCTTGGGACATGCGTACCGCTCCTCTGCTATCGGTGGTGCGTGGAGGTGGTGGTTCCGCCCAGACACAGCCCGGCGAGGCTGCTCTGCAGCAGGGTGTGGACGAACAGCAGGTCGGCTCCGCCCCCGGAGGCCGCACCGATCCGGTGCGGGGTGAGCGAGTCGAAGTGCGCGCTGTCCCCCGGCTCCAGCAGGTACTCGGCATCCCCCAGGTGCAGCCGCAGCCGCCCGCCCAGGACGTACAGCCACTCCTCGCCGGGATGTACGCGGACCAGCTCGCCCTGACTGCGGCCCTGCGGGACGTGCACGCGCAGCGCCTGCATCCCGCGCCCGGAGCCCCCCGCCTGCCAGTACGTCCACCCGTCGGCCTCCCGGGCGCCCGGACCCCCGGCCCGTACGATGGGATCGGCCACGGCGGGGGTCTCGCCGAGCAGCTCGGAGACGGTCGTACCGTAGGTGCGGGCGAGCGCGAGCAGCAGCGGCAGCGAGGGCTGACGCCGGCCGGTCTCCAGCCGGGACAGGTGGGCGGGCGAGAGCCGGGCCCGGGCCGCGGCGGCCTCCAGGGTGAGTCCGGCGCGGCGGCGCAGGTCCCGCAGTTGCGGAGCCACGGCGGGCAGCTCGTCGGCGGGGACGGCTTCGGGGTGAGCCGCGTCTTCGGGGCCGGGGGCAGGACCGGGTTTCATGCCCCGATTGAGTCAGAATCTTGCCTTCGTGGCAATGCGTCTTGCCTCTGAGGCAAATTCATCCTGAGCCGCCCTGTTCCAGCACCGTCTCCACCGTGTCGGCCTGGTCCGCGCTCTTGTCCGGGCGGTGCCTGAGCACCCGCGCGAAGCGCAGCGCGATCCCGGCCGGGTAGCGCGGGGAGCGCTGCAGGCCGTCGTACGCGATCTCCACGACCAGTTCCGGCCGTACCCGGACGGTGAAGCCGTCGTCCGAGGTCGCGAGCGCGCGCAGCGCCTCGGTCTGCCAGCGCAGCATCTCGTCGGTGAGCCCCTTGAAGGTCTTGCCGAGCATGGCGTACGTCCCGTCGGCGGCCCGCGCTCCCAGGTGCAGGTTGGACAGCAGCCCGGTGCGCCGTCCGTGGCCCCATTCGGCGGCGAGGACGACCAGGTCCAGGGTGTGCACGGGCTTCACCTTGAGCCAATTCTTGCCGCGCCGGCCGGCCGCGTAGGCGGAGCCGAGGCCCTTGACCAGCACCCCCTCGTGGCCGCGGCGCAGGGCCTCGGCCCAGAACTCCTCGGCCTCGGCGGCCTGCGCCCGCACGTCCTCGACCGCGAGTCGGCGGACCCGGGCGTGCTCGGGCACGAGTGCGGCGAGGGCCTCGTACCGCTCGCGGACCGGGAGGTCGAGCAGGACGTGGTCACCGGTGACCAGGACGTCGAAAAAATAGGGGACCACCGCGAGCGTCCGCCGGGCGGCCTCCACGTCGACGCGGGAGCCGACCCGGCTCGCGATCTCCTGGAAGGGGACCGGGCGGCCGTCCGCGGCCCGGCCGATGACCTCTCCGTCGAGGATGAACCGTTCCCCCGGCAGCGACCGGGCCAGCTCGGCCACTTCCGGCAGCCGGTCGGTGATCTCGTCCAGGGAGCGCGTGTACACCCGTACCTCGTCCCCCTCGCGGTGGACCTGGACCCGGATCCCGTCGAGCTTCTCCTCCACCGCGCAGGGGCCGAGCGCGGCCAGGGCCTCGGCGACCGACTTGGCCGTGGCCGCCAGCATGGGCTGCACGGGCTGCCCGACGCGCAAGGTGACGTCCCGCAGCACCTGCGCCCCCTCGGCGAGGACGGCAGCGGCCACCCGGGGCAGCGACCCGTCGAGCATCACGGCCCGGCGCAGGTCGGCGGCCGGTACTCCGGCGGCCGCGGCCACGCCTTCCAGGGCCACCGCGTCGAGGGCTCCCTGGCGCACCTCCCCGGACAGCAGGCTGCGCAGGAACCGCTGCTCGGCCCCGGTCGCCGCGCCGAGCAGCCCGTGCAGGATCCGGCGGCGGCGCTCCTGCGATCCCGCGCCCGCGACGGTCGCCAGCTCCGTGACCGCCTCGTCGACGGCGCGGACGGTCAGGGTGGGCTCCGGCGCCGGTTCCACGTCCTGCGCGAGGGCGCGCCAGCCGATGCCCGGACGGCCCTGCGGGAGGCGCCCGGCCAGGTAGGAGATCACCAGCGCGGCCTCCTCCGGGGGCGCGGCGGCGAAGAGCTCCGCGAGCAGGGCGGTCTTCCGGGACCGGGCGGAGGTGTCGGCGACCTCCCGGGACACGCGCGCGACCTCGGCCAGCAGCATGCCGCCATCCTCCCGCCGGGCGGCCCGCCCCGCAGATCGGGAGGGCCTGCCCGCCGCGGACGGCGGGTGCGTCGGGCCGCCGCATACAGCGGGTGCGGTACGGGGGGCGGCCCGTGTACTCCTCGGGAAGGTGGTGACATCCCCCTGCGGGCGCTCGGGCGCGGGGCACCTGGCGATTAGGGTTCCCGTATGAAGCTCCGACTGCCCAGGCGCCGCCGGGACCGGCTGCTCGCCGGCGCCGCCGCGCTCGTCGTCGTCGCGGGAGCCGGGCCGTCGTTGGCGGCGGCCGCGGCCGTCGCCGGCGACGCGCCGACCGTGCACCGCCAGGACACCGTGCTGGACATGCCCGACGCCGCGATCGACACCTCTTACTTCACGGCCGGCGGTGGGGACGGCGGGGGGAAGAAACGTCCCGCTGTGCTCCTCGGGCACGGTTTCGGCGGCAGCAAGGACGATGTGCGCGCGCAGGCCGAGCGGTTGGCCCGCGACGGGTACGCCGTCCTGACCTGGTCGGCGCGCGGCTTCGGCCGCTCCGGGGGCCGAGTCGGGCTGAACGACCCGGAGTACGAGGTCAAGGACGTCTCCCGGCTCATCGACTGGCTCGCCACCCGGCCCGAGGTGCAGCTCGACGCGGACGGCGATCCGCGCGTCGGCGTGTCCGGCGCCTCCTACGGCGGCGCGGTCTCCCTGCTCGCCGCCGGGTACGACCGGCGGGTGGACGCGATCGCACCGCAGATCACCTACTGGAACCTGGCCGACTCCCTCTTCCCGAACGGTGTCTTCAAGAAGCTCTGGGCGGGTGTCTTCTTCACCACCGGCTCCGCCGGCGGCATGCAGCCCGCCCCGCGGGAACCGCAGGCTCCCGATCCGCTCGCCGCCCCCGGCTGCGGGCGGTTCCAGCCCGAGCTCTGCTCCATGTACGAGCGGGTCGCGGTCGCCGGGAAGCCCGACGCCGAGGCCCGCGCACTGCTGGAGCAGCGCAGTCCGTCGGCCGTCGGGGCCCGCATCAAGGTGCCGGCCCTCATCGTGCAGGGCCAGGACGACTCCCTCTTCCCGCTCGACCAGGCCGACGCCATGGCCAAGGCGATCGCGGCGAACGGCGCGCCCGTGTCCGTGGACTGGGCAGCCGGCGGGCACGACGGCGGCATGCGCGAGGCAGGCCGGGCCGAGGCCCGGGTCACGTCCTGGTTCGACCGCTACCTCAAGGGGGACGAGGGCGCGGACACCGGCCCGGCGTTCCGCGTCTCGCGCTCCGGCGGCATCGACTCCACCGACGGCCAGGTGCAGCTGCGCGGCGCGAGCGGCGAGCGGTACCCCGGACTCACCTCCGGCCCGGAGCGGTTCGCGCTGACCGGGCGCGAGCAGACCTTCGCCAATCCGGCGGGCGGCGCACCCCCCGCCCTGTCCTCGCTGCCCGGCATCGGCGGACAGCTCGCCGCCCTCGGAGCCGGGCTCTCGCTGGACTTCCCGGGGCAGAACGCCCGCTTCGAGTCGCAGCCGCTGGCCGAGGACCTACGGATCACCGGGACGCCGACCGTCACCCTGAAGGTGAGGTCGACGGCTGCGGACGGTTCGGCCGTGCTGTTCGGCAAGGTGTACGACGTCGGGCCCGACGGCCGCCAGCAGGTGCTGCCGAGTCAGCTGGTCGCCCCGGTGCGGGTGGAGGACGCGCAGCAGGGCAGGTCCGTCGAACTGAGGCTGCCCGCGATCGACCACTCCGTCGAGGCCGGGCACCGGCTGCGGCTGGTGGTCGCGGCGACCGATCTCGGCTACGCGACCCCGGCCGCGCCGGCCACCTACACCGTCTCGGCGGAGAGCCCCCTGGCCGTCCCCGTCGCCGCGGACGTACGCACCGCCTCGGCCGGGCTGCCCGCCTGGACGTGGTGGCTGCCGCTGGGCGCGGCGGCGCTGGCCGCGGCGCTGCTGGGGATCCGGCGGACCGGCCGGGGGCCCGTGGGGGTGCGGGGCGGCGTACCGGAGCCGGAGGCCGCGCTGGCCGACGTACCGCTGGAGATCACCGGACTGACGAAGCGGTACGCGAAGGCGGAGGACCGGTACGCGGTGCGGGACCTGTCGTTCCGGGTGGAGAAGGGGCAGGTGCTCGGGCTGCTCGGGCCCAACGGCGCCGGGAAGACCACCACCCTGCGGATGCTGATGGGGCTGATCTCGCCGGACGCCGGGGAGATCCGGGTGTTCGGGCACGCGGTGCGGGCCGGGGCGCCGGTGCTGTCGCGGGTCGGGGCCTTCGTGGAGGGCGCGGGATTCCTGCCGCACCTGACGGGCCGGGCGAACCTGGAGCTGTACTGGCAGGCCACCGGCCGACCGGCCGGGGACTCGCACATGGCGGAGGCCCTGGAGATCGCTGGGCTCGGCGACGCGCTGGAGCGCGCGGTGCGCACGTACTCGCAGGGCATGCGGCAGCGCCTGGCGATCGCGCAGGCCATGCTCGGGATGCCGGACCTGCTGATCCTCGACGAGCCGACGAACGGTCTGGACCCGCCGCAGATCCGGGAGATGCGGGACGTGATGATCCGCTACGCGGCGGGCGGGCGGACGGTCATCGTCTCCAGCCACCTGCTGTCGGAGGTGGAGCAGTCCTGTACGCACCTGGTGGTCATGGACCGCGGCAGGCTGGTGCAGGCGGGCGAGGTCGCGGAGATCACAGGCGGCGGGGACACCCTGCTGGTGACGCTCGCGGAGCCGGTGGACGAGACGGCCGTCGAGAAGGTCGCGGCGCTGGAGGGAGTGGGTTCCGTGGTGGCCGCCGATGACGGGCTCCTCGTACGGCTCGAAGGCGCGACGGCCGCCGGGCTGATCGCCGAACTCGTACGGCTGGAGGTGCCGGTGGCCGGAGTGGGACCGCACCGCCGGCTCGAGGACGCGTTCCTCACCCTGATCGGAGGTTCGGCATGAGCACGGTGAAGGCGGACGTCGTACAGGGGGGCGCGGGCGCGCAGGAGGTGGCCGCGGGCTACCGGGCGAGCCGTACGCTGCCGCTGCGCGTGGAGGCGCTGCGGCAGTGGCGCCGACGGCGGACGCTGGTGATGGGCGGGGTGCTGGCCGCGCTGCCCTTCATCCTGATCATCGCGTTCGCGGTGGGCGGCGGGCCCGGCAGCCGCAGCGGCGGAGACGGCCGGATCACCCTCATCGACACGGCGACGGCCTCGGGCGCGAACTTCGCCGCCACGTGTCTGTTCGTCTCCGCGGGCTTCCTGCTGGTGGTGCCGGTGGCGCTGTTCTGCGGGGACACGGTCGCCTCGGAGGCGAGCTGGTCCTCGCTGCGCTATCTGCTGGCCTCGCCGGTACCGCGGGCGCGGTTGCTGTGGAGCAAGCTGGTGGTGGCGCTCGGCTTCAGCCTGGCGGCGATGGTGCTGCTGCCGGTGGTCGCGCTGGCGGCGGGCACGGCCGCGTACGGGTGGGGGCCGCTGAAGCTTCCGACGGGTGGCGCGCTGCCCGTCGCGGACACGGTGCCGCGGCTCGCGCTGGCGGTCGCCTTCGTCTTCGTGTCGCAGCTGGTGACGGCGGGGCTGGCGTTCTGGCTGTCCACGCGGACGGACGCGCCGCTGGGCGCGGTGGGCGGCGCGGTGGGGCTGACGATCGTCGGGAACGTGCTGGACGCGGTCACCGCGCTCGGGTCGTGGCGCGAGTTCCTGCCGGCGCACTGGCAGTTCGCGTGGGCGGACGCCTTGCAGCCTCAGCTGGAGTGGGGCGGGATGGTCAAGGGGGCGGCGGTGTCGGTGTCGTACGCGCTGGTGCTGTTCGCCCTCGCCTTCCGGGGGTTCTCCCGCAAGGACATCACCTCCTGAGCGGAGACGCTCCGAGCGGAAGAACCCCGGAAGGGTTCAGGACAGTACACGGACGGGTGAGCCGTCGAGGAACGCCTGGATGTCCTCGACGGCTTCGCCGTAGTACGTGGCGTAGTTGGCCCGGGTCACGTAGCCGAGGTGCGGGGTCGCCAGCAGGCGCGGGGCGGTGCGCAGGGGGTGCGCAGCGGGCAGCGGCTCGACGTCGAACACGTCGATGCCCGCGCCCGCGATCCGGCCCGCGTGCAGGGCTTCGAGGAGCGCCGGCTGGTCAACGATCGCCGCTCGGGAGGTGTTGACCAGGTAGGCGGTCGGCCGCATCAGGGCCAGCTCGGCGGCGCCGATCAGGCCGCGGGTGCGCTCGCCGAGGGCGAGGTGGACGGAGACGAAGTCGCTGCTCGCCAGCAGCTCCTCCTTGGACGGCGCGAGCAGTACTCCGGCCGCTTCGGCCCGCTCCTTGGTGAGGTTCCGGCTGCAGGCCACGACCTCCATGCCGAAGGCGAGTCCGATCTGGGCGACCCGGCTGCCGATCTTTCCGAGGCCGAGCAGGCCGAGACGGCGCCCGTGCAGGTCGGCGCCGACGGTCTGCTGCCAAGGGCCGCCGTCGCGCAGGGCGGTGCTCTCCTGGACGAGGCCGCGCGCCAGGCCCAGCAGCAGGGCCCAGGTCAGTTCCACGGGCGGGGTGGAGGAGCTCGCGGTGCCGCAGACGGTGACGCCGTTGCGGGTGGCCGCGGCGTAATCGATGACCGAGTTGCGCATGCCGGAGGCGACGAGGAGGCGCAGGCGGGGCAGCCGGTCGAGGAGCGAGGCGGGGAACGGGACCCGCTCGCGCAGGGTGATGACGATGTCGAAGTCGGCCAGGCGTGCGGCGAGTACGTCCTCGTCGTCGGTGTGGTCGGGGAAGCTCACGACCTCGACCCGGCCGGCGAGGGGCGACCAGTCGGCGGCGGTCGGGCCCGCGCCCTGGAAGTCGTCGAGGAGGGCGCAGCGCAGCAGTTCACCGGTCACGTGCTCACCGGTGACGCGTTCACCGGTTACGGGCTCACCGGTGACGCGTTCACCGGTTACGGGCTCACCGGCTGCGGGCTCACCGGTCACGCTTGCACCGCTCGTGCTGTCACCGGTCATGCGGCGACGCCCGGTGCGATCGCGTCGATCTCGGCGAGGAGTTCGGCCTCCAGCGGGCGGTCGGCGACGGCCGCGTTGGCGCGTACCTGTTCGGCCGAGGTGGCTCCCGCGATGACGGAGGCGCAGCCGGGCTGGGCGGAGAGCCAGCCGATGGCGAGTTCGAGGACGCTGCGGCCGTGCTTCTCGGCGAGGGCGGCCAGCGCTTCGACCACGTCGAGCCGTTCCTCGGTGAGGTACGCGGCGCGGCCTTCGAGGCGGGAGCCGGGCGGGACGGGTGCGCCCCGGCGGATCTTGCCGGTCAGGAGGCCGTTGGCGAGCGGGAAGTACGGGAGCACCCCGACGCCGTAGTGCAGGGCGGCCGGAACGAGCTCGCGCTCGGCCGACCGCTCCAGCAGCGACCACTGGTTCTGCGCGGACACGAAGGGCACCGAGCCGGTCTCGCGGGCGACGTGGGCGGCTTCGGCGAGCTGCCAGCCGGTGAGGTTGGAGTGGCCGATGTAGCGGACCTTGCCCTCGGCGACGAGCTCGGTGAGCGCGGCCAGGGTCTCGGCGATGGGGGTGGCCGGGTCGGGGCTGTGCAGCTGGTAGAGGTCGATGTGGTCGGTGCCGAGGCGGCGCAGGGACTCCTCGACGGCGCGCCGGATGTAGGCGCGGCCGCCGCGGGAGCCGGCGGCGGGCCCGTACTTCATGTCCATGCCGGCGAAACCGAACTTGGTGGCGAGGACGACCTGGTCCCGGCGGCCCTTGAGGGCCTGCCCGAGGTGGCTCTCGGAGCCGCCGAGGCCGCCGTAGATGTCGGCGGTGTCGAGGAGGGTGATGCCCGCGTCGAGGGCGGCGTCGACGACGGCCCGGGTGGCCTGGGCGTCGAGCCGGCCGCCGAAGTTGTTGCAGCCGAGCCCGACGGCGGAGACCTGAAGACCCGAACTGCCCAGGGAGAGATGGCGCATGCGTTTCCTGCCTCCGCGTTGGTGCGATGCCTGACCGGCCGTCGGATCAGTGTAGAAGGCACCGGCCGGGCGTCGTTCGCGGACGAGGATCCTCCGTCACTGCAGGGTGACGACCGTGGGGCGGCCGAGGTCGGGCTGGTCGCGCAGCGGCAGTTCGGTGCCGGGACGCTCCAGTTCGAGCACGATGATCTCGTTGGTCCCGTTCGCGCCGGTGCGCCAGAGGGGGCCGGGGGCGTAGAGGGTGCGCTGCGGGCCGCGCGGGGTGTCGTGGTGGCCGAGGAGGAAGCCGTTCAGCCAGACCAGGCCGGTGCCCCAGCCGGACATGTCCAGGAATGCGTCGCCCGGTGCGCCGGTGAGGGTGTGCGTGAAGCGGTGGAAGAGCGGGCGGCCCGCGTCGGTCTCGGTGGGGGCTTCAGCGGGGGTTTCGACGGGAGTTGCGGCGGGGGCTGTGGCGGGGGCTTCGCTGGCGTGGGTGTCCGCGGCGAAGTCGAGTCCGGTGAGGTCCGTGAACGGCAGCGGGCGGATCTCCCACTCGAACAGCAACTGGTGGCCGTGGCGTACCCCGCGCCAGATGCCCTTGCGGTCGTCGAGGAGCGGCCCGTAATTCACCCGGCCCTGGGCCCGCACGAGGATGTCGAGGACCACTCCGGCCTCGCCGACGGGCAGGTCCAGCCCCTCGTCGGGGGCGTTGCGGTCGAGGACACCCAGCGGACTTCCGTCGGCGAAGACGTACGCGCGGTCGCCGAGGCCGTCGATCTTGACGGGCATGGCGGGGCGCGGCCCGGTGATGGTGGTGCGGTAGTGGATCATCCCGTGGCTCTGGCCGAGCCGCTCCATCGGCTCGGGAGCGGGGCGCAGCACCAGGGGGCCGCCGAGGAGTTCGAGGGCGGCCAGCAGCGGCGCGGTGCCCGCGGGGGTGGCGAGGGCGGGGGTGATGCGCGGCTGCGGCTCGGGCAGCGGCCCGTCGGGCAGCGGCACGTACTTGCCGATGACCTCGCGGAACGCGTGGAACTTGGGGGTGAGTTCGCCGGCCTCGCCGATGGGCGCGTCGTAGTCGTAGCTGGTGACGGTGGGCTGGTAGCCGGGCTCTCCGGGGCGGGAGCCGGTGTGGTTGGCCCCGGCCCAGAAGCCGAAGTTGGTACCGCCGTGGGCCATGTAGAGGTTGACGGAGGCGCCGGTGGCGAGGAGTTCGTCGAGCGCGTCGGCGGCGTCCTCGACGGCGCGGACGTGGTGGTCCTCGCCCCAGTGGTCGAACCAGCCGATCCAGAACTCCATCGCGGCGAGCGGGCCGGTCCGCTGGTAGCGGCGCAGGACGTCGAGGCGTTCGGCGGGCCGGGCGCCGAAAGTGGCGGTGGCGAGCCGGCCGGGGAGCATGCCGCCCTGGAGCATGGCGTCCTCGGGGCCGTCTGCGGTGAACAGCAGGCAGTCGACGCCGCGTTCGACGAGGGACTGCTCCACGTGGGCCCGGTAGCGGGTGTCGTTGCCGTACGAGCCGTACTCGTTCTCGATCTGTACGGCGACCACCGGGCCGCCGCGGCTCGCCAGCAGGGGCAGCAGTTCGGGGACGACGAGGTCGAACCAGCCGTCCACCTCGGCCTGGAAGCGCGGGTCGGAGCAGCGCAGGTGGAGGCCGTCGACGGCGAGGAGGCGGGCGGGCAGGCCGCCGAAGTCCCATTCGGCGCAGATGTAGGGGCCGGGGCGGACGATGGCGTCGAGGCCGAGGTCCTGGGCGGTGCGCAGGAAGCGGCCGAGGTCGCGCCAGCCGGTGAAGTCGGCCTTGCCGGGGGCGGTCTCGTGGAAGTTCCAGGGAACGTAGGTGTCCACGGTGTTCGCGCCCATCGCGCGCAGCCGCTTCAGCCGGTCCTCCCACAGGTCCGGATGGATCCTGAAGTAGTGCAGGGCCCCCGAGACGATGCGGTGGGGTAGGTCTGCGCGCCGGAATCCGTCCTGGTCGTGCGTGAGCATGCGCTGACTCCCGAGAGAGGTCGAGATGCTGCCGTGAGGTGCGGGACTCCGCCGAATATATGAACGCGTCGACCACGCCGTCAATGACCGGTTGATCGGAATCGATCGAATCGATCGGATCGATTCCCTATGATGGCTCCGCAACGCGTACCAGCAGACCGCACACGCCTACCGCACACGGCCGGACACCGCACATGGCCGGCTACCGCGCACGTCGGCCGCAGACCGGCCCGCAGACCGCAGGGGGACACCTTGAGACCACACGTAGACCAGCGCCAGGCACAGGTGCTCGCGCTCGTCCGGGAGCGGGGCAGCGTGCGCGTGGCGGATCTGGCCCAGGAGCTCGGCGTCTCCCCCGTCACCCTGCGGCGGGACATCGAGGCGATGGCGGCGAGGGGCGAGATCCAGCGGATGCACGGGGTGATCAGCCGGGTGGAGGCGGGACGGACCGCGGCCGGCGGCCGGCCGGGCACGGCCGGGACCGCGACGTCGGGCGGGGCGGGTGCGGGTGCTGCGGCAGGCGGCGGCGGCGAAGGTCTGGTGATCGGGATGGTGGTCCCCACGACCGAGTACTACTACGCCGATGTCGTACGGGGGGCCCGCGCGGCCGTGGAGGCCCGGGGCGCGCGGCTGACGGTGGGGCTGACCCGGTATCTGCCCGGCGAGGACCGGACGCAGGCGGACCGGCTGCTGTCCACCGGCGCGCACGGGCTGCTGCTGACCCCGAACTGGGAGACCGGGGCGCCCGGGCCCGGGGAAGGCGTCTGGACGACGGAACTCCCGGTTCCGACCGTGCTGGTGGAGCGGTGGGCGCCGCCGGGGCATCCGGCGGCGGGGTTGGACCGGGTGTCCTCCGACCACGCGCACGGCGCGGCCCGGGCGGTGCAACACCTGGTGGGGCTGGGGCACCGGCGGATCGCGCTCGCCAGCCGGTCCACGCCGACCACGGCGCGGCTTCGGGCCGGGTACGAGGCCGCCGTGGCCGCGCTCGGGCTGGAGCCCGCGCCTCCGTGGCCGCCGGCCGGGCCGGGCCCGCTCTCGGACGCGGACCTGTTCGCCCGGACGCTGGACTACCTGTGCGACGCGGTGACGGCGGGCGGCGTGACCGCGGCCCTGATCCACAGCGACACCGACGCGATCATGCTGATCCCGCGGCTCCAGGCGCGCGGTGTGCGGGTCCCCGAGGACCTGGCCGTGATCACGTACGACGACGAGGTGGCCGGAATGGCCGATGTGCCGCTGTCGGCAGTCGCACCGGCCAAGCACGAGGTGGGCGCCCGCGCGGCGGCCCTCCTCCTGGACCGCCTGTCGTCCGGGGCCCCGGAGGAGCCCCCGCGACAGCACCTGGACCTGCTCCCCCGCCTGACCATCCGCCCGTAGCAGTCCCAGCGGCCCACCGAACCGATCACTTCGATCGAATGCCGCACTCACCCCTGCCGGGAGGGCGCCGCACAAGACGCGGTGGCCGCCTGCCCGGGCCGCCCGGGCCTAATTCGCCTGAACTGCCGCGGCGCCGGCCGCCACCAGTCGCGCCAAGTACTCGCGGCCCCCTGCGAGCTGACCGGGCAGGTCGGCGGCCTCGGGGTGCCAGCGCTTCTCGTACTCCCAGCACAGCCAGCCGTCGCGCGGTGCGGTGGCCACCGCCTGGGCCAGCGGCAGCACTCCGGCGCCGAGCCCGAGCGGGGTGAGCTCGCGCGCCGACGCCACGTCCTTCACCTGTATGTAGCCCAGGTGCGCGGCCAGGGCCTGCCGCGACCGCTCCGGCGTCTCGCCCCCCAGCCAGGTGTGCAGTACGTCCCACAGCGCGCCCGCGCCCGGATGCGCGACCCGGTCCAGGGCCCGGGCGGCGGCCGCCGCGGTGCCATGGGAGTCGTGGGTCTCCAGCAGGATCCGCACACCGTTCCGCTCGGCGAAGGGCGCCGCGGCCCGGAGCCTGCGCACGGCGTTGGCGTCGGCGTCCGCCTCGGACAGGTCGCCGCCGCCCGGGAAGACCCGTACGTAGGGCGCTCGGAGGTCGGCGGCGAGCCGGACCAGCGCGCGCAGTTCGGCGAGGACCGGCTCGTCCGCACCGGCGGCGGCCACCTTGGCGTAGCCGGCGACTCCGAGGACCGCGACCCCCGCGGCGGTGAGGGTCCGCAAGCCCGCCGCGCGCTCGGCTGCCGGACTGTCGGCGTGCAGTGGCTCCTCGGGATGGGCGCGCAGCTCCAGGCCGTCGAACCCGTGGGCGGCCGCGAGGGCTGCGCTGCGTTCGAGCGGTGTTCCGGGCAGGCCGAGCGTGGAGAAGGCGTACTTCACGGGTGGCTCCCTTCGACCGGGGCCGGTGCGGTGGAGGCGCGCACCATCAGCTCGGTGGGCAGGGTGGTGATGCCGCCCGGAGGCAGCGGCCTGCGCCCGGTGACCAGGTGGGCGGCGAGTATGCCCGCCTCGCGCAGGGGCACCCGGACGGTGGTGAGGGCGGGGGCGGTGTCCGCGCAGAAGGGCAGGTCGTCGAAACCGGCGACGGACACGTCCTCGGGAATCCGTATCCCGGCCTCGCGCAGGGCGGCGGCGACACCGGTGGCGACGGTGTCGTTGGCCGCGGCGATCGCGGTGAAGGGTGCGCCGCGGCGCAGCAGTTCGCGGGTGGCGTCGTAGCCGGCGGAGCGTGCGAAACCGGCGTGAAGGGTGAGGTCGGCGCAGGCCTCGGGCAAGCCGGGGTCGTGCCGCAGCAGCGCGGCGCGGTGCCCGGCGAGCCGCTCGCGGGTGGTGCTCAGGCCGGGAGGGCCCGCGATGTAGGCGATGCGCCGATGCCCGAGCGTCAGCAGGTGCTCGGCGAGGCGGAAGGCGCCGCCGTGGTCGTCGAACATCACGGTGGCGACGGGCAGCGCGGCGGGCAGGGTCAGCGGAGGCCGACCGCACAGGACCACCGGGGCCCCGGTGGCGGCCATCCGCGCGACGCGGGCCGCGAGTGCCGAGGTGTGCTCCGGATCCTCGGCGGCGCCGCCGGTGAGGACGACACCGCCGGCCCGCTGCCCCTCCAGCAGCGCGAGGTAGGCCAGTTCGGCCGCGGGGTCCCCCTCGGTGTTGCAGACGACCGCGAGGCGCCGGGCGTCCCCCCGGCCGGTGGGCGCGAGGGCGCTCTGCAGGGAGCCCGCGAGGATCCCGAAGAAGCTGTCCGCGACGTCGTGCACGAGGACGCCGACGAGGTCGGAGGTGGCGGCCGCGAGTGCGCGGGCGGGGCCGTTGGCGATGTAGCCGAGCTCCTCGACGGCCTGCTCGACACGGGTCCTGGTGCCGCCGGCCACCGGATATCCGCCGTTGAGTACGCGCGAGACCGTGGCGGGCGACACTCCCGCGTGCGCCGCGACCTCGGCGAGAGTCACCGCCATGATGCACCCCTCCTTCTCTTGATCCCGGGTCATCGTCTCATCCGGTGCGTGGACCTCCATACTCCCGGATTGTGAAAGCGCTTTCCATCACCCGAACGGGTGTTGCACCGACGGCGACCGCAGCCCTAGCCTGAATGAAGTGAAAGCGCTTTCTATCGAGCGAGGGGGACACCGTGGAACGCAGGACGATCAAGATCGCCATGAACGGCGTGACCGGACGCATGGGGTACCGCCAGCACCTGGTAAGGTCACTGCTCGCCCTGCGCGAGCAGGGCGGACTTCAGCTGGGAGACGGCACGGCGCTGTGGCCGGAGCCGGTGCTCGTGGGACGCCGGGAGCCGGCCCTGCGGGCCGTCGCCGAACAGCACGGCCTCGAGCACTTCAGCACCGACCTGGCGGCGGTGCTGGCCGATCCGGAGGTCGCGATCTACTTCGACGCCCAGGTCACCGGCGCCCGTGAGGCGGCGGTCCGGCAGGCCATAGCGGCCGGCAAGCACGTGTACTGCGAGAAGCCGACCGCCCTGACCTTCGAGTCCTCGCTGGAGCTGGCCCGGTTGGCCGCGGCAGCCGGGATCAAGCACGGCGTGGTGCAGGACAAGCTGTTCCTGCCCGGGCTGTTGAAGCTGAGACGGCTGATCGAGGGCGGCTTCTTCGGCGAGATCCTCTCCGTGCGCGGGGAGTTCGGGTACTGGGTGTTCGAGGGCGACTGGCAGCCCGCCCAGCGGCCCTCGTGGAACTACCGCACACAGGATGGCGGGGGCATCGTCGCCGACATGTTCCCGCACTGGGAGTACCTGCTCCACGAGCTGTTCGGCCGGGTCCGCTCGGTGCAGGCCCTCACCCGCACCCACATCGCCCGCAGATGGGACGAGCAGGGCAAGCCGTACGAGGCGACGGCCGATGACGCCGCGTACGGAATCTTCGAGCTGGAGGGCGGCGCCGTAGCCCAGATCAACTCTTCGTGGGCGGTGCGCGTCCACCGTGACGAGCTCGTCGAGTTCCAGGTCGACGGTACGCACGGGTCGGCCGTCGCCGGACTGCGGGGCTGTCGCATCCAGCACCGCGGGGCGACGCCCAAACCCGTATGGCATCCGGACCTGCCGCAGACCGGGGAATTCCGCTCCCAGTGGCAGGAGGTACCGGACAACGCCCCCGCCGACAACGGCTTCAAGGCCCAGTGGGAGCTCTTCCTGCGGCATGTCGTCCTGGACGAGCCCTGGCAGTGGGACCTGCTGGCCGGGGCACGCGGGGTGCAGCTCGCCGATCTCGGTCTGCGCTCCTCGGCCGAGGGCCGGCGGCTGCCGGTGCCGGAGGTGGTCCTGTGAGCATCCGGCTTCCCTCGGCGGACGGCGGGTACCGCCTGCACCGGCCGAACACCGATCCGTTCGCACCGCTGAGCTGCGGCCCTGCCCGCAGCCGGAGGTTCTACTCGGCCGCGCATGTCGTCGCCGATCCGCAGGCCCCGCCGGGCGCGGCCGGGCCCGCGGTCGACTGGGAATCCACGCTGGCCTTCCGGCGCCGATTGTGGGCTCAGGGCCTCGGGGTCGCCGAGGCCATGGACACCGCGCAGCGCGGGATGGGCCTGGACTGGCCGACGGCCGCGGAGCTGATCCGCCGTTCGGCGGCCGAGGCCCGGGCGGTGGGCGGCCGGATCGTCTGCGGTGCGGGCACCGACCAGCTGCCCGGCGACGGGACCCGGCACTCCCTTGCCGCGATCACCGCCGCGTACGAGGAACAGCTCGCGCACACCGAGGCGTGCGGGGCGGCGGCGGTCCTGATGGCCTCCCGGGCGCTGGCCGCCTCGGCCCGGAGACCCGATGACTACCTGGAGGTGTACGGGAGCCTGCTCCGGCAGAGCACGCGGCCGGTCGTACTGCACTGGCTCGGGCCGATGTTCGACCCGGAGCTGGCCGGCTACTGGGGCCATCACGACCTCGACGCGGCCGCGGAGGTCTTCTTGAAGATCATCGCCGAATGTCCGGAGAAGGTGGACGGGGTCAAGGTCTCGCTGCTGGACGCGGAGCGGGAGGTGGACATCCGGCGGCGGTTGCCGGCCGGGGTGCGCTGCTACACGGGCGACGACCACCACTACCCGGAACTGATCGCCGGGGACGGCGAGCTGGCCAGCGACGCACTGCTGGGCATCTTCGATCCGATCGCCCCGGTCGCGGCGCGGGCGGCGCTCGCCCTCGACCGGGGGGACCTCGTGGGCTTCCGGGAGCTGTTGGATCCCACGGTCCCCCTGTCGAGACACCTCTTCGCCCCGCCGACCCGCTTCTACAAGACCGGGGTGGTCCTGCTCGCATGGCTGGCCGGGTACCAGGAGCACTTCCGGATGGTGGGCGGCCTGGAGACGGCGCGGTCCGTGCCCCATCTGGCGACCGCGTACGAACTGGCCGACGGGCTGGGGCTGTTCCCGGATCCGGAGCTCGCCGAGGACCGGATGCGCGGACTGCTCGCGACGTACGGGGTGGCGTCATGAGCCCGGCCCCGGTCCCGGTCCCGGCCCCGGTCCCGGCACCCGCAATCGCACTCGCACCCGCACCGACCCCCGCCCCCACCCGGTTCAGCCTCAACCAGGAGACCATCCGCCAGTGGTCGCTGCCCGAGCTGGTCGCCGGGTGCACCGCGGCCGGGGTGGGGGCGGTCGGGCTGTGGCGGGATCCGGTGCGGAACTTCGGGGTGCGGGAGACGGCCGAGCTGGTCTCCGGGGCGGGGCTGCGCGTCAGCTCGCTCTGCCGGGGCGGCTTCTTCACCGCCGCCGACCCGGACGGGCGGGCGGCCGCACTCGACGACAACCGCCGGGCCGTGGAGGAGGCGGCCGAACTGGGCGCGGACACGCTGGTCCTGGTCTCGGGCGGGCTGCCCGACGGCGACCGGGATCTGGCGGGGGCACGTGCGCGGATAGCCGGGGTCCTCGGCGAGCTGACACCGTGGGCCGCCGCCCACGGGGTGCGGCTGGGGATCGAGCCGTTGCATCCGATGTTCGCTTCGGACCGCTGCGTGGTCTCCACCCTCGGCCAGGCCCTGGACCTCGCCGAGCAGTTCCCGGCGGAGCAGGTGGGGGTGGTGGCCGACTCGTACCACCTGTGGTGGGACGAGCGGCTGCCCGCCGATCTGCTCCGGGCCGGTGAGGGCGGGCGCCTCGTGTCCGTCCAGGTGGCCGACTGGGTGACTCCGCTCCCTGAGGGCGTCCTGCTGGGTCGCGGGCAGCTCGGGGACGGCTCCATCGACCTGCGGGGCTTCCGCCGGCAGGCCGACGCGGCCGGCTACCGGGGCCCGGTGGAGGTGGAGATATTCAACCCCGGGCTGTGGGCCCGGGACGGCGCGGAGGTGCTCCGGGAGGTGATCGACCGCTACCGCGAGCACGTCGACTGACAGGTCGGCTCGGCTCAGCCCTCGTAGTCGTACTTCATCCCGATGCCCAGGGTGCCCTGGGTCGGGAGGAGTCCGGCGCCGACGATGTCGAGGACGGGCGGGAGGAGGAGTTCGGCGAGCCGGGCCACTTCCTGCGGGGTCAGCGCGGACCACGGGGCGGCCGCGAGTTCGTCGGTGAGCTTCTCGACGGCCGTGCGCAGCGCCAGCCCCGCCGCGGTGGCCGCGCCGTCCTGGGCCAGCAGACCCCCGGCGGCGAGGCGGTCGCGGGCGGCGCTCCACTCGGCCGCGGGCCACTCGCGGTTCGCGAACGCCTCGGCGGGGGCGGCTCCCGCGCCGGAGTGCAGGACCAGGGACTCGACCGGGTCGAGGTGGTGGGCCTGAAGGGCGGTGATGTGGCCGTCGCCGCGGTGCTCGCGCAGGATCGTGGCGGCGTGCCAGAGCACGGCGTGCGGCGTCTCGGGCCAGGGCAGCGCCGCGTTGGCGGCGGCCAGCGGGCGTCCCGCGGTGTCGGCGGCCTCGGCGGCGCGGCGGGCCAGGCGCGCCGCCTCGGCCAGGTCCGGGGAAGCGGTGCGCTCGCCCAGCAGGGCCTGCAGGGCTCGGTCGATGGCGGCGGCGCGGGCTGCGAGGACCCGGGCCGGCGGGGCGGGCTGCCAGGAGTGGGCTACGTAGCGCCGCACCATGC
The DNA here is from genome assembly GCF_043201995.1 of Streptomyces sp. NPDC048258. Lineage (NCBI taxonomy): Bacteria > Bacillati > Actinomycetota > Actinomycetes > Kitasatosporales > Streptomycetaceae > Streptomyces > Streptomyces sp. NPDC048258. Next base: position 289,765 of record NZ_JBICZH010000004.1, on the reverse strand, counting down.
TCGGGCTGAAGGTGTAGAACAGGGCGTTCACGAGCTCCGCGTCGGCCGGGCCGAGCGGGGCGGCCCGGAAGGCGAAGTACAAGGGCCACCGCTCGTCCGTGGCGTAGCCGAGGCCGGCGGCCTCCTCGTAGCTCTCGGGGGCGAAGTAGACGAGGGCGTGGACGGGTTCCAGCAGCTGCCACAGCTGCCGGACCGTGCCCAGACCGTGCGCACCGCTGTACGTCATGTCGCTTACCCCCAGGGTCAGTTGATGCCGAGCACGGCAGGCGGGTCAGCATAGATCACGAGCCGGTGGGAGGTATGGCCGAAGGGTGACATAACGTGCCCCCATGGATCAGGAGCACATAGCCGGGGATGGCGAAGGCGCAGGCAGGCGGCGGTTTCTCGCGATCGCGACGGGCGCCGCGACGGCGGCCGGGCTCGGGACCGTGGCGGGCTGCGCGAGCGGGGGCGGCGGCAGCGGCGGGCAGGGCGGGAACCCGGCCGACGGGACCGCGGCGGCCGGGAAGCCGTCGGAGGCGGGGCCCGGCGCGTTCGACGTCAAGGCCGAGAACGCCCGGCCCGGTCACGCCGACTGGCCGGTGACCAAGGCCGGACCGGCCCGGGCCATCGAGGGCTTCGCGGACCGGGTCAGCGTCCTGCCCGGCGAGCCCTTCGGGCTGTACGTGTCCACCACCGCACCCCGGTTCACCGTCTCCGCCTACCGGATGGGCTGGTACGGCGGAGCCCGGGCCCGGCTGGTGTGGCGTTCCGAGGCCCTGCCCGGGGCGCGGCAGCCCGAGCACACGGTGGACTCCGGTACGCGGATGGTCCGCACCCGGTGGGCCCGTACCACCACGGTCGACACCAAGGGCTGGCCCGAGGGCTGCTACCTGCTGCGGCTCGACGCGCAGGGCGGCGAGGGCCAGCGCTTCGTGCCGGTCACCGTCCGGTCTGCGGCAACCGCAGGCCGTACGGTCGTGGTCAACGCGGTGGCGACCTGGCAGGCCTACAACCGGTGGGGCGGCTACGGCAGCTACGACGGGCCCAGCGGCGGCTACGCGGCGCGCTCCCTCTCGGTGACCTTCGACCGGCCGTACGAGTACGACGACGGCGCGGGCCTGTTCCTGGTGTACGAGGCCCCGCTGATCGCGCTCGCCGAACGGGTCGGCATACCCCTGGCCTACACGACGACCACCGACGTGGCCCGGGAGAAGCGGCTGCTGGAGGGGGCCGCGGCGGTGCTCTCGCTCGGGCACGACGAGTACTGGTCGCCCGAGCAGCGGGCGCACGTCGCAGCCGCCCGCGACGCGGGCACGAACATCGCGGTCCTGGGCGCGAACTGCTGCTTCCGCCGCATCCGGCTGGAGGCCTCGGAGCTGGGCCCGGACCGCACGGTGGTCTGCTACAAGTCCTCCTACGACCAGGATCCCGGGTTCAAGCGGGGCCATCCGGCGACCGTGGACTTCCGCTCCGCGCCCGGCGCGGACCCGGAGAGCTCGCTGCTCGGCGTGATCTACGACGGCTACCCGGTGGACGCCCCGTACGTGGTGACGAATCCCGGCCACTGGCTCTTCGAGGGCACCGGCGCCAAGGCGGGCGACCGCTTCGAGCACCTGGTGGGGGTGGAGTACGACAAGGTCAACACCGGGTTCCCGACGCCGCGGCCGATCGAGATCCTGGCCCACTCCCCCGTGGTGTGCGAGGGCCGGCCCAGCCACCAGGACACGGCGTACTACACGGTGCCGAGCGGGGCGGGGGTCTTCGCGACCGGCACGATGCGGTGGGTGGAGGCCCTGGACGCGAAGGGTGACGGCCGCGGCGGCGCGAACCACGGCCTGGACGCGCGCTGCGGCGCGCTGACGAATCGGGTGACGGAGAACCTGCTGCGGGTGTTCGCCGCGGGCCCGGCCGGCCGGACGCACCCGGCGCAGGACAACGTCAAGGCGGTGTACGGGGGTTCGTGAGCGTTCGTGAGCGACGGATGCCGGGCGCGCCGACCGGGCGAGGCCGCCGAGGGCGACCTGCGGTCGACGCCCGGTATGCGGTGGACTTCGTCCGGAACCGGTGCTTAGGATCGTGGACGCGGCATCGCGTGTCGGTCACCGGCTGGGTGAGGCATGGAGGTGTCCGCGACGTGCCTTTCGGAGGCATTCACCCATGTCAGTCGCACTGAATCACACGATCGTCCACTCCCGTGACAACCGGGAGTCCGCCGAATTCCTGGCGCACATCCTCGGCCTCGAGATCGGGACCGAATGGGGACCCTTCATCCCCGTCGAGACCGCCAACGGCGTCACCTTGGACTTCGCGACCATCCCGGCCGAGTCCATCACCGTGCAGCACTACGCGTTCCTCCTCTCCGAGGAAGAGTTCGACGTGGCGTTCGGAAAGATCCGGGCGGCGGGGGTCGCGTACTTCGCCGATCCGCACGGGAAGCACCCCGGCGAGATCAACCACAACGACGGCGGCCGCGGTGTCTACTTCACGGACCCGGCCGGCCACGGGATGGAGATCATCACCCGTCCGTACGGCTATCAGGAGGACGGGGCCGAATAGGCCCTCGGTCATGCCCGCCGGGGCGTGACAGCGGAGCGCCCCCCGCGGCAAACAGCGACGCCCAGGTGAGAGCAGAGCTCCCGCCTGGGCGTGCGACCACGCTGTTCGACATGGCAGGGGCGGCAGGATTCGAACCTGCGGCCTTCGGTTTTGGAGACCGGCGCTCTGACCAGCTGAGCTACACCCCTTCGGTGGGACCAACGATGACACGGCTCGGGCCGAAGATCCACCAAATTCTTCGATCAACCGGGTGGAAGTTTCTCGGCCCTGTGGACGCCGGATTCCTGCAGCCAGTCGATCAACGCGTCATTCCTGCTGGTCAGAGCGATATCGAGCGAGGTCGTCCCGCCGCGGCCCCTCCAGTCGACGTCCGTCCCTTGAGACAACCGACATGGGGCGGTGGACAGTTGCCCGCCGCGTCGTCTCGGGGCCGGGCGTGGCGGCGACGGGGAGCGGGGTGGGGCTGCACGGGTGGGGCTGGTGGGTGGCGTCAGGCCGGGGTGGGGAGGATCGTGGACTGGGTGATCGGTGGATCAGGAGGTCTCCCCATGCCCGGAGGCCGAGCACCGGCCCGGGTGCCGCGGCGGCCCCGGCTGCGAGGCGCCCTCGCCACGGTCGCACTCCTCGGCCCCCTGCTCCTGGGCGCGGGGCCCGACGGATCCGGCGAGACCGTCTCCCTCGCCGGAAACGAGCCCGGCCAGCGGCTCGACGTGACCCTGGTACGGGTGGTCGACCCCGCGAGCCCGGCCGACCCAGAGGGCCCGGCGGCCGACGCCTCGACCCGGTTGCTCGCCGCGCGGTTCCGGCTGGAGAACACCGGGACCGTCGAGTACAACGACTCCCCCGCACCGGCCGCCCACCTGCTGGACACCGCCGGGAAGCGGTTCGCCGGCCTCAACACCGCCACGACCGCCGGGCCCTCCTTCCCTGACACCGTGACACTCGGCCCCGGCGGCTCCGCCGAGGGCTTCGTCACCTTCCGGCTCCCGAAGGACGCCGGCCCGGCGGCCGTCCAGTTCGCCCTCAACGGTGGCCTCGCCGACGACGTCGGCCAGTGGAGCCTGCCTTGACGGGTCCGAGTTCCGGCCGCCCCCTTGACCACTCTGGTCCAGACCAATAGTTTCCGGCATGCACCGCGCACGCGCTCACGCCCCGCTCCCGCATCCGTAAAGGAAGCCCATGCGCCGCAGCATGCTCGGCAGGCTGGCCGTCGCCGCCTGCTCCCTCTCCCTGCTGACCGCCTTCGCACCCGCTGCCACCGCCGACGCGGACGCCGATGCGACGGGCGGCCACGGCCGCTCGTACCGGAAGGTCGGCTACTTCACCCAATGGGGCGTCTACGGGCGGGACTTCCAGGTCCAGGACCTTGAGTCGAACGGCTCCGCCGGCAAGCTCACCCACATCAACTACGCCTTCGGCAACGTCAGTCCGGAGGGCAAGTGCTTCGCCGGGAACGTACCCGGAGAGGCCGACGCCTGGGCGGACTACGTCCGGCCCCTCGACGCCGAGAACTCCGTCGACGGGGTCGCCGACACCTGGGACCAGCCGCTCGCCGGCAACTTCAACCAGCTGCGCGAGCTCAAGGCCCGGCACCCCGGCCTCAAGGTGCTGATCTCGCTGGGCGGTTGGAGCTGGTCCACACACTTCTCGGACGCCGCGCTGACCCCCGCCTCCCGCAAGGCCTTCGTCGAGTCCTGCATCGACCTGTACATCAAGGGCAATCTGCCGCAGGACGGCACCCGAGGCGGCGCGGGCGCGGCCGCCGGCCTGTTCGACGGCATCGACCTAGACTGGGAGTGGCCGGGCTCCGCCGGTGACACCGACACGAAGTTCCGGCCCGAGGACAAGCAGAACTTCGCCGCGCTCGTCAAGGAGTTCCGCACGCAGCTCGACGCGTACGCGCGGAGCCAGAACAAGAAGCAGGACAAGGACAAGGACAAGGACAAGGACAAGAAGTCGGCGTACGAGCTGACGGCCTTCGTCCCGACGGCCCCCGCCAAGATCGACGCGGGTTTCGACGTCCGTCGGATCATGCGCGACCTCGACTTCGTGACCCTCCAGGGCTACGACTTCCACGTCTCCGGCGAGCCCACCACCGCCCAGCAGTCCGCGCTCCGCGCCCGGGGCGACTTCAGCGTCGACGGCACGGTGGAGGCCTGGCGGCGGCGCGGCGCGCCCGCGCACAAACTGGTCATGGGCATGCCGTTCTACGGGCAGGGCTGGACGGGCGTCAGCGGCGGCGGGGACGGCATGGGGCAGCCCGCCACGGGCCCCGCGCCCGCCACCTGGTCCGCCGGCTACGAGGACTACAAGGCCCTCAAGAAGCTGGCCGACTCGGGGACCTACACGGTCTACCGCGACCGGCGGGGCGGGCACGCCTGGCTGTTCGACGGCGCTACGCTCTGGACCTACGACGACCCGCAGGTGCTGCGCGCCAAGACCGGCTACATCCGCGAACAGGGCCTGGGCGGCGCGATGTTCTGGTCGCTGGACGCGGACACCGCCGACGGCGAGCTCATGACGGCCGTCGACCGCGGCCTGCGCGGCCGCTGACCGACGCCCCCGCCCCGCCTCGCCCCACCGACCGACGCCCCGCCCGCCCCACCGACCGGCGCCGCCGGGCCGCGGAATTCGACCCGGCCCGGCGGCGCCCTCCACGTACGCTCGCGCCTCATGGACAACTCGACGGTACGGGCGGTCAACCGCCTCACGACGCGCTGGGCCGCGCAGGTCCCGGCCGGGGACGCGGGCACGGTGTTCACCGCGGCCGGGGTCTGGCCGCTGCTCGCCCTGCTCGCGGACGGTTCGGGCGAGCAGGTCCCGGCCGGGGACGCGGGCACGGTGTTCACCGCGGCCGGGGTCTGGCCGCTGCTCGCCCTGCTCGCGGACGGTTCGGGCGGCCCGGCCCGCGCCGAACTGGCGGAGGCCCTGGGCATACCCGCCGAGGCCGCGGCCGAGGGCGCCCGGGACCTGCTGGCCGGGCTGGCCGGCGTACGGGGCCTCGAGGCGGCCACTGGGCTGTGGACCAAGGCCGGGCTCCCGCTCAGGGAGAGCTGGTCGGCGAAACTCCCGGCCGGCGCCCGGGGCCTCCTGACGGGAGACGAGGACACCGACCGCAAGACGCTGGACGGGTGGGCCTCGGACCGGACGGGCGGCCTGATCGACCGCATGCCGGTCGCTCTGCCGCAGGGTGCCGAGGAGGTCAAGCTGGTGCTGGCCTCGGCGCTCGTGCTGAGGCTGCGGTGGGAGGAGCCCTTCCGGGAGGTGCCCGGCCGGGCCGGCCAAGGCCCGTGGTCGGGGCGGAACCTCGGACGGCTGTCGCGCACCACCGCTTCGCTGGACGAGGTCCGCGTGGCTCAGGGCACGGCCGGGGCCGTCACCGTCCTGGAATTGGCCGGCACCGAGGACGTGGACGTGCACCTGCTCCTCGGTGGACCGGCGGCCCCGGCCGGCGGGGTACTGGGGACCGGCATCGCGGCCGTCACCGGTACCGTCCCGTCCGTGACCGGCAGTTCCCTCCCCGACGGAGATCCGGGTCCCGGCCTGACGATCCGCACGGAGGACTCGTTCCGCCCGCAGCCCCTGTTGCGCATCGACACCGTCGCGTTCTCCCTGCGCGCCGAACACGATCTGCTGGACCACGCCCCGCTGTTCGGGCTGGGGACCGCCGGCGACGCGGACTACGGGCATTTCCCCGGCATCAGTCCGCAGCCCCTGGCGATCGGCTCGGCCCAACAGTCCGTGCTGGCCCGCTTCCACGCGGCGGGGTTCGAGGCCGCGGCCGTCACCGCCATCGGGCCGAGAGCCGGTGGCGCCGCGCCCCGCACGAAGTACCGCGCCCGCCGGGCCGAAGTCCGATTCGACCGGCCCTTCGGGTTCCTCGCCGTCCACCGGAGCTCCCGGCTGGTGCTGGCCGCGGGCTGGGTCGCCGAGCCCGATACGGTCGCCGGATGACTTCAGAGACGATCACCGCGGCCGGTGCGGGCACCTGGCAGCTGGGCGACCTGACCATCAACCGGATCGGCTTCGGCGCGATGCGGCTGACGCAGCTCGCCGACGGCTCCCCCAGCGACCGTGAGCGGGTGACCGGTGTGCTGCGCCGTGCCGTCGAACTCGGCGTGAACCACATCGACACCGCCGCCTTCTACTTCTCCCCGCTGCGCTCCGCGAACGAACTGATCAACCGGGCGCTCGCCCCGTACGCCGACGACCTCGTCATCACCACCAAGGTCGGGCCCGGCCGCGACGCGGCCGGGGAGTGGTGGTGGGCCGAGCCGGGCCGGCTGCGCGGGCAGGTGGAGGAGAACCTGCGCCAGCTGGGCCGGGACCACCTGGACGTGGTCAACCTGCGTGTCCCGCGCCGCGAGACGACCGGGTCGATCGCCGAGCACTTCGGGGCGCTCGCCGAGCTCCGCACGGCCGGGCTGATACGGCACCTGGGCATCTCCAACGCCCGGCCCGACCACCTCGCCGAGGCGCAGGCCATCGCTCCCGTGGTGTGCGTGCAGAACCCGTACGGGATCGGGTCCCCGGCCGAGGACCACGCCTTCCTGGACGCGTGCGGGGAGCAGGGCGTCGCCTTCGTGCCGTTCTTCGCGATCGCGGGCGCCGCGAAAGAGGCGGGGGTCACCGCCGAGGACAGCCCCCGGGTACGCGCCGTGGCCGAGGCCCACGGGGTGTCGGCGGCCCAGCTGCGCCTGGCGTGGACGCTGAACCGCGGTCCGCACGTCCTGGCGATCCCGGGCACGGGGAACCCGGACCACCTCGTCGAGAACATCGCCGCGGGGTCCGTGCGTCTCACCGCCGAGGAGATGGCGCTGCTCGACTCCCTGTGATCCGGCGGTGTTCGGCCGCCAGCGCCGCCGTCTCCGTGAAGGCGGGGACGCGCCCGGTGCCCCCGCGGCCGGAGACGGACAGGGAGGCGGCCGCCACGCCGTAGGCCACCGCGTCCGCGAGGCTGTCGCCGAGGGCGAGCCGGGCGGTGGTGGTGCCGGTGAGGCAGTCGCCGGCTCCGGTCGCGTCGACCGGAGCCGGGTTCACGGGCACGGGCTCGTACCGGGCGCCCGTACCGTCGTCCAGCAGCAGCCGGTCGGCGCCCGCCGTGACCACGACCGTAGGGGCGCCGAGCGCGCGGTAGCGGGCGGCGGCGGTGCGCGGGTCGCCGGTGCCGACGAGGGCGAGCGCGTCGGCCGGGCACGAGGTCTTGAGCAGCCCGGTCAGCGGGGCGACGGCGGCCAGCAGTTCCCGGGCACGGTCCCGGCCGGTCAGCCGGGGACGGAAGTTGGGATCGTACGAGAGGTGCCCGCCGGCCACGTGCACTAGGTGCGCGGCGGCCAGTACGGCGTCGTGGCTGCTCGGTGACAGGGCGCCGGTGACGCCGCTGGTGACGAGTGCCGTGGAGGCGGTCAGCAGGTCGTGCCAGGACGCGACGTGCGCGGGCGAGAGGGTGGAGCCGGCGCTCCGGGTGCGCCAGTAGACGAACTCCCGGTCGCCCTCGGTGTCGGCGGACAGCAGGTAGGCGCCGTTGGGGCGCGGGGCGCGGCGTACGTGGGAGACGTCCACGCCGAGTTCGGCGGCGCGGCGCAGCAGCGGGATGCTGAGCTCGTCGTCGCCGACGACCGCGAGCAGGGCGGTGCGGGCTCCGGCCGCGGCGGCGGCCGCCGCCGCGTTCAGGGCGTCGCCGGAGTAGGAGATGCGGGCCGTGGTGCCGTCGGCGGCCTCGCGCAGGGCGGCCGCGGCGTGGATCTCCACCAGCACCTCGCCGAGCACGAGGACGTCGTACCCCCCGGTCACCGCAGGTCCCGCGCGGTGGAGCCGGCGCTGTGGCCGCGGCACGGACGGGCCAGCTCGGCGAATACGGCGGCCAGTTCGGCCGGGTCGGCCGGCAGCCCGCTGCCGATGCCGACGGCGGTCGCGCCGGCGGCGAGCCAGTCGGGGACCTCTCCGGGCCGGATCCCGCCGGTCGGGATGATCAGGCCCTCGGGGAGGACGGCCCTGAGGGAGCGGATGAACCGCGGGCCTCCGACGTGCGCCGGGAACAGCTTGGCGGCGCCGCCGGCCCGGACGGCGGCGGCGATCTCGCCGGGGGTGAACCCGCCCTCGATGAAGATGGCTTCGCGGCGCCCGGCGACCTTGCGCACTTCGGGGGCGGGGTGGGGGGAGACCAGGAATCCGGCGCCCGCGTCCAGGGCGGTCTCGGCCTGCGCGGTGGTGGTCACCGTGCCGACGCCGATGAGGGCGGGGCGGCCGTACGCGTCGGTGAGCGGGGCGGTCCGGGTGACGGCGTCCGCCCAGCCGGGGGTGGAGGTGGTCAGCTCGACCGCGCGGCAGCCGGCGGCGAGCAGGGCGGTGGTGTGGCGGACGGCCTCGTCGGCGTCGGAGTCGCGCAGCACCGGCAGCAGGCGCTGGGCGGCTATCACCGCGTACGGGTGGCAGGACAGGGGACAGGACAAGGGACCCTCCCGTTCGTTCCACGTAGTGGAACGAGGTATCGTGTACCGGAACCGTGTGGTCTAGACCCTATCCGGACCGGGAGTTCTCGTGTCAACGGAAGATGTGGAAGTAGCCCCGAGCGAGGCGTCCGACGGCGCGCGCGGCGGCCGGACCTCCGCCGCCGGATCCGCGCTGGAGAAGTCCCTGCGCATCCTGGAGGCGGTGGCCGCGCCCGGCGGGCCGCACCGGCTCGCCGAGGTGACGGCGGCGGCCGCCGTGCCCAAGTCCAGCACCTTCCGGATCCTCGCCTCGCTGATCGACCAGGGCTTCGTGCGCCAGGAGGCCGACAGCCGGTACGGGGTGGGCCCGCGGCTTCGCGGGCTGTCCGCGCTGGTCAGCGGCGGGGAGCCGGCGAGCATCGGGCGCGTCCTCGACGAGTTGCGGCAGGCGGTCGGCGGGCAGACGGTCCATCTGGCCCTGCACAGCGGGGAGACCATCACCTACATCCGGAAGCTGGAGGGCGAGCAGCCCTACCGGACGGCCTCCCGGGTCGGCATGCGCATGCCGCTGCACACGACCGCGATCGGCAAGAGCATCCTGGCGCACCTGCCCGTCGAGGAGGTGCGGGAGCTGATCGCCGCCACCGGACTGCCGCCCAGGACGCCGAAGTCGGTCACCACCGCACGGGCCCTGCACGCGGAGCTGGCGGCGGCCCGCGCCCGGGGCTTCGCGCTGGACGACGAGGAGAACGAGCCCACGATCCGCTGCATCGGAGCCGCGATCCTCGGAGCGGACGGCCGGCCGGTCGGCGGGGTCAGCGTCACCACCGTCACCTTCCTGGTCTCCCGGGAGGAGATCGAGTCGTACGCGCCCGCCCTGCGCGCGGCTACGGAGGCGCTGGCTCCGCTGCTGTGAACCGCAGCGGAGCCGGCGCCTCCGGTGACCACGCATCCGGTGACCACGCATCCGGTGACCGCGCGCTCCGATGGTCAGCACCCGACGGCGATCAGCACCCCTCGGCTGTCGGCGCCGACAGCGGTCAGCGCCCTGCCGCCGACACGGACTCCCGCGCCGGCTCGGCCCCGGCGGCCGCCCCGCCGCGCAGGGCGAGTGCCACCCCCACCGCCACGGCGACGGCCAGCCCGGCCGCCGCGGTCAGCGTCGCCGCGTCCGGTGAGGTCAGCACCTGCCCCCGCAGGGCCTGCCAGGTGACCAGGGCCACCAGGGCGGCGTAACCCGCCCCCGCCACCAGGACGAGCCGCGTGCGCACCGCCGCGCGGGCCGCCCAGCCGTACCGCCCGGCCGCGAAGGTCAGCGCGAGCGCCAGCAGCGGCAGCACCTGGAGGGCGTGCATCCCGACGAAGTGGGCGATCCGCAGGTCGCCGCCGGTGGCGGCCCAGCCGGTGACCGGCAGGTGCGGCCCGCCGTCCGGGACGCCGACGCTGTGCGCGCCGACGGTGTCGGTGATCTGCGCCGCCAGCTGGGTCTCGGTGGGCTGGACCATCAGGAAGCCGAGCGCGAGCCCGGCGAGCCCGAGGACCGAACCGACCCGAACGGCCCAGGCGGTGGCCCGGTCGGCGAGCGGCTGGCGCCACAGCACCACCGCGATCAGCAGCGTGGCCAGCCACAGCACGACGACCGTCGCCCCCATCACGCCGAACAGGGCGCTGTCGAGCGGGGTTTCCTGGTTGAAGTGGCTGCGCTTCCCCCGCACCACCTGACCGACGATCACCGCCATCTCGATGACGCTCGCCGCCGCGGTCACCGTGCCCGCCCACCAGCCGGTCCGCCGGCCGCGCGTGAGCAGCGAGTGCATCCAGGCCAACGTCAGCCCGTAGAGGGCGAAGGAGACCGAGAACTTGAACGGCTTGTGCCAGATCGGGGATCCGACCAGCACGCGGTCGTCCACGATCAGCCCGACCCCCGAGACCAGCGTGAGCACTCCCATGGCCGCCGCGAAGACGAGCAGCGGCCGGTGCCATCCTTCGATGTGGTTCCGCATCTGCAACCCCCCTGATGGATAGCGGTACTATCCGGTATCCGATAGTGCCACTGTCCATAATCCAGCCCGGCCACGCAAGCCCCTGGACCGAACGAAGGAGAGAATTCACCTTGCGCATGGGAGAGTTGAGCCGGTCGACCGGTGTTCCGGTGCCCACCATCAAGTTCTATCTCCGCGAAGGCCTGCTGCCCGCCGGGAAGTTGACCAGCCCCAATCAGGCCCATTACGGCGAAGAGCACGTCCGGCGCCTGCACTTGATCCGCGCCCTCACCGATGTCGGCGGCCTGCCGCTCGCCTCCGTCGGCAAGGTGGTGGAGGCGGTGGAGGACCGCGGCCGGCCGGTGCACGACCTGCTCGGCGCGGCCGCCAGTACGGTCGACCCCGACTTCACACCGGCCGCCGACCCGGTGAGCGGCGAACGCGCCCGGGCCGTGGTCGAGGACCTGATCGCGCGGCGCGGCTGGCGGGTGCCGGCGGACCACCCCTCGGCGCGCGCCCTGGCCGCCGCCGCGGCCTCCCTGCTGACGGTCGGACACGGGGACTATCTGGACTTCCTGGACGAGTTCGCGGCCGCCGCCGAGCGGATCGCGGACTCCGACCTGACCTTCGTCGCGCGCGGGAAGAGCCCGGAGGACATGGTGGAGCGGGTGGTCGTGGGCACCGTACTGGGAGATGCCATGCTGGCGGCGTTGCGCCGACTGGCCCAGGGTGACTCCTCGGCCAGGCGCTACCCGCGGCCTTCCGTTCCGGAGGAGGCCGCGGAATCCTCTTGCGACAAGAATTCCGGATAAGTGTTATCGAGGCCCCTCTCGACGGTCTCCCAGGCATTGGGCATCATCGACCGCCGGTACGGACAGGGAACATCACATGAGCACTCAGCACACGGCAGCGCTGGTCGCGGCGGCCCGCGCGGGCGATCCCCGCGCGCAGGACGACCTCGTCGGCGCCTATCTGCCGCTCGTCTACAACATCGTCGGGCGGGCCCTGAACGGGTCCTGCGACGTGGACGACGTGGTGCAGGACACGATGCTGCGGGCCCTCGACGGGCTGGGCGGCCTGCGCGCGGACGAAAGCTTCCGGTCCTGGCTGGTGGCGATCGCGATGAACCGCGTACGGGCGCACTGGCAGGCCCGGCAGAGCGGCTTCGGTGAGAGCACCCTGGAGGCGGCCGGTGAGGTCGCGGACCCGGGGGCCGACTTCGTCGACCTCACCGTCGTACGCCTGCAGCTGGCGGGCCAGCGCCGCGAGACGGCCCGCGCCACGCGCTGGCTGGAGCCCGACGACCGGGCGCTGCTGTCGTTGTGGTGGCTGGAGTGCGCCGGGGAGCTGACCCGGGCCGAGGTGGCCGCCGCGCTGGAGCTGCCTCCTCAGCACACCGCCGTTCGGGTGCAGCGGATGAAGGCGCAGCTGGAATCGGCGCGGGTGGTGGAACGGGCCCTGGGCGCCCAGCCGGTGTGCGAGGAGCTGCGGGCGGTCGTGGCGGGCTGGGACGGTCGGCCCTCGGCGCTGTGGCGCAAGCGGATAGCCCGGCACGCGCGTGAATGCGTACGGTGCTCCGGCCTGTGGAGCGGTCTGGTTCCGGCGGAGGGGCTGCTGGCCGGGCTGGCCCTCGTACCCGTCTCGGCGGCCCTGCTGGCAGGGGTGCGCTCGGCCGGGGCGGCCGACTTCGCCCTCGCGGGCTCCGCCCACGCCGATGGCGCCGGCGCGGACTTCTCCGACACGGTGGCCCACCTCGCCGCGGACGGGGCGTCTTCGGCAGGCGGCCGGGGCGCGCTGCGCAGGCGCAAGCAGAGCCGCCGCCGGGTGATCGGCGGCGCCGTGCTCGCCGCCTGCGTCGCGGGCGGCGGGCTGGTGTACCTCGGCACGCTCCCCGGTTCCGGCGGTGCGAAGGCGGACGGCGCCACTCCCCCGCCCCCGCTGGCCGCGCTCTCGGCGACCGAGCCCGCGCTCCCCTCCGAGTCGCCCTCGCCCTCCGCGTCCCCCTCGCCGTCCGCCTCCCCGTCGCCGTCGGCCTCCGCCTCGCCGAGCCCGTCCGCGAGCCCCACGAAGAGCCGCAGCAGCTCACCGACCCCGCGGACCTCCGCGCCGGCGCCGGCCCCCGCCCCGCAGGGCGTCGCGGGCCAGGTCGTGGCCCTGGTCAACACCGAGAGGGCGGCGGCCGGCTGCGGCCCGCTGAAGGAGGACCCGCAGCTGCGGGCTGCCGCCCAGGGGCATTCCGACGACATGGCGAGCCGGGACTTCTTCTCGCACACCAACCCCGACGGCGCGGACCCGGGCGCGCGGACGACCGCTGCCGGGTACCGCTGGTCGACGTACGGGGAGAACATCGCGAAGGGCCAGCAGACTCCGCAGTCGGTCATGGACTCCTGGATGAAGAGCCCGGGACACCGCGCGAACATCCTCAACTGCTCCTTCAAGGACATCGGCGTCGGCATCCACCAGGGCGCGGGCGGTCCCTGGTGGACGCAGAACTTCGGGGCACGGTAGCCGCAGACGCCGCTCGACATCGGCCGGAGCCGCTCCCCGCCTTTCCCGCACCTGCATCAAAATGGGGGCAGGATAGGAGCTGGAGGCAAACCGGCCGATCAGAGGGGTGGGGGTGACGACGCACATGGCGAGGAAGGACCTCCGTCCGCACCAGCGCGAGGCCGTTGACGCCGTGGTGCGCGCACTGGAGCTGCCCGCCGGGGGCCGGGTGCCCGAGAGCGGGCTGCGCACCCAGGTGATCATGGCCACCGGTTCGGGGAAGTCCCTCGTCGCCGTCCGTTCGGCCGAGGAGCTGCGGGCCGGGCGGGTGCTGGTGCTGGTGCCCTCCCTGGACCTGCTGGTGCAGACCGTCGCGGCGTGGCGGGAGGGCGGCCGTAGCGGGCGGTCGCTGGCCGTGTGCTCGCTGCGCGGGGAGGACGCGGGTGTGCCCACGACCACCGATCCGGCCGAACTGGCCCGCTGGGGCGCCCCGTCGGTGGACCGGTTGACGGTGTTCGCCACGTACGCCTCGCTGGGCCTGGGCACCCTCGAGCGCGCGCATCTCGCCGGGCTCCCGGGCTGGGACCTGATCGTGGTCGACGAGGCGCACCGGACGTCGGGCCGGATCGGCAAACCCTGGGCCGTGGTGCACGACAACGCGCGGATCCCCGCCGTGCGCCGGCTCTACCTGACGGCCACGCCCCGCGTCTGGCAGGACGGCGAGGAAACGCCCGACGAGGGTGACGGTCCGCGGCGGCGCGGCGAACTCGTGGCGTCCATGGAGGACGATCCGCGGGGGCCGTTCGGCGCGCGCTGCTACACGCTGTCCCTGTCCGAGGCCATCGACCGCGGCATCTGCGCCCCGTACCGGGTGGTGTGCGTCGACGTCACCGATCCGCAGTTCCGGGCGGCCGTGCTGCTGGGCCGGGACGGCCGTTCGGACGCGGTGCGCGGGGCGCGGCTGGCGGCGCTGCAGACGGCGCTGGTGAAGGCGGCCGCCCACGAGGGGTTCCGGCGCACGCTCGTCTTCCACCACCTGACCAAGGAGGCCGAGGCCTTCGCGGCCGGGCTCCCGGCGGTGGCGACGCGGCTGCGGCTCACGAGCCGCCGGCCGCACCCGGTGTACCCCCGTACCGTCTGGGCGGACTGGCTGTGCGGGCAGCACACGGCGGCCCACCGGCGGCGGGTGCTGGGCGCGTTCGCGGACGGCCGGGTCGCCGAGAAGGCCTTCCTCGGCAGTGTCCGCGTGCTGGGCGAGGGCGTGGACACGAAGGAGTGCGACTCCGTCTACTGGGCCGACGTACGGGGTTCCATGCCCGACCTGGTGCAGGCGGTCGGGCGGGCGCTGCGGATCCGGCCCGGCGAGGGAAAGGTCGCCTCCCTGGTGGTGCCCGTACTGCTGGGACCGGACGAGACGCCGGAGACGATGCTCACCTCGCGGGCGTACGGGGACCTCGCGCGGCTGCTGGAGGCGCTGCGGGCGCACGACTCGCGCCTGGTCGAGTCCCTGGCCCAGCCGCAGGCGCCGAGCCGGGCGGCCGCCCCGGCGGCGGCCTCGGGCGCGCGGACCGGTGCGCAGGCGCTGCTGAGCTTCTCCGCCCCCCGGGATCCGGCGCTGCTGGCCGCGTTCGTCCGGCTGCGCGTGCTGAATCCGGAGCACGAGCACTGGCGGCGCGGTGTCGAGGCCGCCCGGATCTACGCCGCCACGGCCGGGGACCTGAAGGTTCCGTTCGGCTTCAAGGTGCCGGCGGGCGACGGGGCGTGGCCGCCCGGTCTGGCCCGGTTCCCGCTGGGCCAGTGGATCGCGGACGCGCGGCGCACGTACCGCCGGGGCGCGCTCGGCCGCGAGCGGGTGGCGCGGCTCGACGAACTCGGCATGGTGTGGAGCCACTTCGACGTGGCCTTCGAGGAGGGGCTCGCGGTGGCCCGCGCCTGGGCGGCGGAGCACGGCCATCTGCTGCCGCCGGTGGACGCCACCTGGCGCGGCGCCCCGGTCGGGGTGTGGGTCAAGAACCAGCGGGCCGCGGCCCGCCGCGAGGGGCCGGGGGCCCTGTCCGCGGAGCGGCGGGAAGCCCTGGAGGCGATCGACGCGTCCTGGTGTCCCGCCTGGGAGATCTCCTGGCAGCGCGCCTTCCACCTTAACCGGGTCCATCTCGACGCGGGGGGCGGGCTGCCCCTGGCGCCCGGCGAGGTGCTGGTCCAGGGCGAGGACCTGGGCGGGTGGGTCCGTACCCAGCGGCTGAGCTGGGAGCGGCTGTCCTGGGCGCAGCGCTGGCTGCTGGAGCACACCCTCGGGATGACCCCGGCGGCGGAGGCGGAACGTCCGCCGCCGCGCCGCAGCCATGCCGCCGCGTGGGCGGACCACCTGGAGGCGGCCCGGCGGTTCCACGCCCGCGAACGGCACCTCACGGTCCCCCGCACCCATGTGGAACCGGTCGGCGACCAGGAACTGCGCCTGGGTTCCTGGATCGCCAACCAGCGCTCCCGCGCCGCCTCCCTCACCCCCGAGCGGGTCGAGGCCCTGAACGCACTGGACATGCGCTGGTAGGCGGAGCGGGAGCCGCTCAGTGGTGGAAGCCGGACCGGGGTTCGGCGGCGGGCACGGGCGGCGGCGCGGCCGTGAGGTGTTCCACGGCCGTGCGCAGGTCGGCGACGAGCAGGGCGATCTGATCGCGGGTCACGCCGTGCCGGACGAGGACGCGCTGGATGACCGTGTCGTCGCGGTCGGCCGGCAGCGGGTACGAGGGCACCTGCCAGCCGCGCATCCGCAGCCGGTCCGAGAGGTCGTAGAGGCTGAAGCCCGCGCCTGCCGGGTCGGTGAGCGTGTAGGAGACGGCGGGAAGGGCGCCCCGGCCGTCGTAGAGGAGGGTGAAGGGGCCCATCGCGGCGATCTCGGAGGCCAGGTACTGGGCGGTGTCGGCGCAGGCCTGCTGCACGCGGCGGTAGCCGCCCCGGCCGAGGCGCAGGAACAGGTAGTACTGGGCGATGACCTCGCCGCCTGGGCGGGAGAAGTTGAGGGCGAAGGTGGGCATGTCGCCGCCCAGGTAGTCCACGCTGAAGACGAGGTCGGCGGGCAGCAGGTCGGCGGTGCGCCAGACGATCCAGCCGACGCCGAGGGGCGCGAGTCCGTACTTGTGGCCCGAGGTGTTGACGGAGGCGACGCGCGGGAGCCGGAAGTCCCACACCACGTCGGGGTGGAGGAAGGGGGCGACGAAGCCGCCGCTGGCGCCGTCCACGTGGATGGGGACGTCCCAGCCGTGCTCCGCCTGGATCCGGTCCAGTTCGGCGGCGATGTCGGCGACGGGCTCGTAGTCACAGGTGTAGGTGACGCCGAGGATGGCGACGACGCCGATGGTGTTCTCGTCGACGTACTGGGCGAGCTGATGGGGCCGCAGGCCGGTGGCGCCGGGTTCCAGGGGGACCTGACGCAGCTCGACGTCGAAGTAGCGGGCGAACTTGTCCCAGCAGATCTGGACCGGGCCGCACACCAGGTTGGGCCGGTCGGTGGGGAGTCCCTGGGCCTGTCGGCGGGCGCGCCAGCGCCATTTGAGGGCAAGGCCGCCGAGCATGGCGGCCTCGCTGGAGCCGGTGGTGGAGCAGCCGGCCGAGGCGGCGCCGGCGGGGGCGTTCCACAGGTCGGCCAGGATGTGGACGCAGCGGGCCTCGATCTCGGCTGTCTGCGGGTACTCGTCCTTGTCGATCATGTTCTTGTCGAGGCACTCGTTCATCAGGCGGTGCACGCCGTCGTCGGACCACGTGGTGCAGAAGGTGGCCAGGTTCTGCGCGGCGTTTCCGTCCAACAGGAGTTCGTTGTGGATGAGTTGGTAGACGACCTCGGTGGACGAGTGGTCGTCGGGGATCCGGTACTTGGGGAGTACCTGGCCGCTCAGGGCGGACGCGAACACGTCCGTGTCGGCATCGCGGGCGGCTGCGTCCTTCGTCTCATGAAGAGCCATATCGGGACTATAGGGGAGTCACGGACATATACCCCTGATATAGCGCGCAGCTTCCGGCCGACTCCGTGATGTGACCGCCCCCATAGCCATCCGGCCGAACCGGAAGAATTACTGACGGGTAGCATTTACACAGCAAAACTTCCCGCCATGGCCACCGGAGCCGCTCCGGACGAGAAGATCCCCCCATTCGTTCTAAACGAAACTTGTCCACTGATGTCCGGATAGCGGTCAACTGCCCCTGGCGCCCTGATAGTTCTTCGGGCATGAACAAGATCACCCGTCGGCAGGCCTTGGGCACCACTGCCGGCGCACTCACCGCCCTCGGCCTGGCGGGCGTCACCGCGCACGCGGCCACCACCGACTCCCGGGCCGCCACCACACCCGTCGGCCCGGTCGACGAGGTGTACCAGGGCCGACGCATCCGGATAACCGCCGGCACGGGCGGCGGCCACCACGGCGGCCACCACCCCTCCGGTCTGCCCACCGTCCGGATAGACGGCCGCGAGCTGCACGTGATGCGGAACGCCGACGGCACCTGGATCAGCGTCGTCAACCACTACGAGACCTTTGCGGACCCGACCTCGCTGGCCAGAGCCGCCGTGCGCGAGCTCCAGGGCGCCGAGCTCGCCCCGTTCGCACCGATGGGAGGCACGGCATGACCGTCCGCAAGAACCAGGCCGCGCTCACTCCCGAGGAGAAGCGCGCCTTCACCAACGCGCTGCTGGAGCTGAAGCGCACCGGCCGCTACGACCGGTTCGTCACCACCCACAACGGCTTCATCATGAGCGACACCGATTCGGCCGACCGGGTGGGGCACCGCTCGCCCTCCTTTCTTCCCTGGCACCGCCGCTTTCTGCTCGAGTTCGAGGCGGCTCTGCAGGCTGTGGACGCGAGCGTTTCGCTCCCGTACTGGGACTGGACGGCCGACCGCACCACCCGATCCTCCCTCTGGGCCGCCGACTTCCTCGGCGGTACCGGCCGGGCCCGCGACGGACAGGTCCTCGACGGCCCGTTCGCGTACGCGACGGGCAAGTGGAACATAGCCGTACGGGTGGACGGGCGCGCCTACCTGCGCCGGGCGCTCGGCGCGGGCGTCGCCGAGCTGCCGACCAAGGCGGAGGTGGAGGCCGTACTCGCGATGCCCGTGTACGACACGGCCCCCTGGAACAGCTCCTCGAACGGCGGCTTCCGCAACAACCTGGAGGGCTGGCGCGGAGCCAACCTGCACAACCGGGTGCACGTGTGGGTCGGCGGTCAGATGGCCACCGGCGTCTCCCCCAACGACCCGGTGTTCTGGATGCACCACGCGTACGTGGACAAGCTGTGGGCCGAGTGGCAGGCCCGCCACCCCCGGTCCACCTACCTGCCCGCGGCCGGCACCCCGAACGTCGTGGACCTGAACGACACGATGCGGCCGTGGAACGACGTGACCCCGGCGGACATGCTGGACCACCGCAAGTTCTACACCTTCGACACCGAGCCGGCCGCCGCCGCCAGCCAGCGGTAGTGCAGTTCGGGGCGGCCGACCTGGCCGTACCGGGGAGTGCGGTCCGCGCGGCCGGTGTCCACCAGGTGCTCCAGGTACCGGCGGGCGGTGATCCGGGAGATCCCGGCCGCCTCGGCCGCCCCCGCCGCGGTCAGCCCCTCGGCCGCCGCCCGCAGCAGGGCGGCGACCCGGTCCAGGGTCGGCGCGCTCAGCCCCTTGGGAAGCTCCGCCGGGCGGGGTGCGCGCAGGGCCGCCATCGCGCGGTCCACGTCGTCCTGGCCGGCCGCCTCCCCCGCCGTCGCACGGAACTCGGCGTAGCGCAGGAGCCGTTCGCGCAGGGTCGGGAAGGCGAAGGGCTTCAGCACGTACTGGACCACCCCGAGCGAAACGCTCTCGCGGACCACGGCCAGGTCGCGCGCCGAGGTCACCGCGATCACGTCGACGGGATGCCCGGCGGCCCGCAGCCCGCGCGCGAAGCGCAGGCCGTTCCCGTCGGGCAGGCCGAGGTCGAGCAGCAGCAGGTCGACGCGGGTCCGCTCCAGGGCCCGGGTGGCCTCGGCGAGCGAGTGGACGGTGCCGACGGCGGTGAAGCCGGGGACCCGGCCGACGTAGAGCGCGTGCGCGTCGGCGGCGACGGGGTCGTCCTCGACGATCAGGACCCGCACCTCGGGCGCGCTCACGGTCGCGGCTCCGGCCGCAGCTCCGGTCGCGGCTCCGGTCGCACGGGGAGCCGTACGGTGAACTCGGCTCCCCCCTCCGGCGGCTGGGCCGCCTCCGCGGTGCCGCCGTGGCGCTGCGCCACCTGCCGTACGAGGGCCAGGCCCAGGCCCCGCCCCTCGCCCTTGCCGGACCAGCCGCGCCGGAACACGTCCACCCCTTCGGGCAGCCCCGGGCCGCTGTCGGTCACGCGCAGCAGCAGCCCGTCGGCGCCGGAGCGCACCGTGACCGCGATCCGCCCGCCCGGGACGCCGGTGAGCGCGTCCATGGCGTTGTCCACGAGATTGCCGACCACGGTGACCAGGTCCCGGGCCGGCGGGGTCCCGGGCCCGCCGTCGACGGCCGTGCTGTCGGGGGTGACGACCAGCTCGACACCCCGCTCGTGCGCCTGGGCGGCCTTGCCGAGCAGCAGCGCCACGAGCACCGGCTCCCCGACCGCGGTGACCACCTCGTCGGTGAGCGCCTGTGCCAGTTCCAGTTCGGCGGTGGCGAACTCCACCGCCTCCTGCGCGCGGCCCAGCTCGATGAGCGAGACCACCGTGTGGAGCCGGTTCGCCGCCTCGTGGGCCTGCGACCGCAGGGCCTGGGTGAAACCGCGTTCGTGATCCAACTCCCCCGCCAGCACCTGGAGTTCGGTGTGGTCGCGCAGAGTGACCACGGTGCCCCGGCGGCCGCCGCCCGCGACGGGCGAGCTGTTGACGACGAGGACCCGGTCGGCGGTCAGGTGCACCTCGTCCACCCGGGGCCGGTCGGCGAGCAGCGCCCCGGTGAGCGGCGCGGGCAGTCCCAGGTCGGCGACGCCGGTGCCCGTCATCGCGTCCCGCAGGCCCAGCAGTTCACGTCCGGCGTCGTTGATCAGGGTGATCCTGCGCTGGCCGTCGAGCATCAGCAGCCCCTCGCGAACCCCGTGCAGGGCCGCCTGGTGGTAGTCGTACATCCGGCTGAGCTCGGCCGCGTTCATCCCGTGGGTGTGGCGGCGCAGCCGGGCGTTGACTATGTACGTGCCCGCCCCGCCGAGGGCGAGGGCCGCGGCGGCGACCCAGGCGAGCGCGGAGAGCTGGGAGGCGAGCCGCGCGCTGATCGCGCGCACGGTGATCCCGGCGCTGACCATGCCGACGACGCGGCCGTCGTCGGTGAGCGGGGTGACCACGCGGATCGAGGGGCCGAGGGTGCCGGTGTAGGTCTCGCTGAAGGTCTCGCCGCGCAGGGCGCGGGCCGTGTTCCCCATGAAGCGCTCGCCGATCCGGCGCGGGTCGGGGTGGGTCCAGCGCCGGCCGGCCGGATCCATGATCGTCACGAAGTCCACCCCGGAGTCGACCCGGACCCGCTCCGCGTACGGCTGGAGCCTGGTCGTGGGATCGATGCCGCGCACGGCCTCCCGTACGGCCTCCTGGACCGACGGGGAGTCCGCGACGGCGCGGGCCACGGCCCCGGCCTGGCGCCGGGCGGCCTCCTCGGCCTGGCCGCGCGCGGTGGCGTACGCGAAGACGGCGCATCCGGCGACGACCACGGCGACCAGCAGCACCTGCATGGCGAAGAGCTGGCCGGCGAGGCTGCGCGGCGGCCGGGGCAAACGGAACATGGCGCTCAGTGTGCACCGGCTCATGAACTCAATGAACGCAAGGGTGACCGGGGTCACAGCGCCGGGTGATGGTCCTCCCGGGACGTATTCACCACAGGAGGCATCGTGGCCGCCAGGCGCGACAGAACGCACTATCTCTACATCGCGGTGATCGCCGCGGTGCTCCTCGGCATCGCCGTCGGTTTCGCCGCCCCCGGCGTGGCCGTGGAGCTCAAGCCGCTGGGCACCGGCTTCGTGAACCTCATCAAGATGATGATCTCGCCCGTGATCTTCTGCACGATCGTGCTGGGGATCGGCTCGGTCCGCAAGGCCGCCAAGGTGGGGGCGGTGGGCGGGCTCGCCCTCGGCTACTTCATGGTGATGTCCACGGTGGCCCTCGCCATCGGCCTGCTGGTGGGGAACCTGCTGGACCCGGGCAGCGGTCTGCACCTGACCGAGGCGGCCAAGCACGCCGGCGAGGCGCAGGCCAAGGCGGGCGGGGCCAAGAGCACGCCCGAGTTCCTGCTGGGGATCATTCCGACCACGCTGGTGTCCGCCTTCACCGGGGGCGAGGTGCTCCAGACGCTGCTGGTGGCGCTGCTGTGCGGGTTCGCGCTCCAGGCGATGGGCACGGCGGGCGAACCCGTGCTGCGCGGGATCGGGCACGTGCAGAAGCTGGTGTTCAGGATCCTGGCGATGATCATGTGGGCGGCCCCGGTGGGCGCCTTCGGGGCGATCGCGGCGGTGGTCGGCGCGACCGGCATCGACGCGCTGAAGTCCCTCGCGGTCATCATGATCGGCTTCTACGCGACCTGTCTGATCTTCGTGTTCGTGGTGCTGGGCACCCTGCTGCGGGTGTGCACGGGGGTCAGCGTGTTCGCCCTGCTGCGCTACCTGGGCCGGGAGTTCCTGCTGATCCTGTCCACGTCCTCCTCGGAGTCGGCGCTGCCGCGGCTGATCGCGAAGATGGAGCACCTGGGGGTGTCGCGCCCGGTCACCGGGATCACCGTGCCGACCGGGTACTCCTTCAACCTGGACGGGACCGCGATCTACCTGACGATGTCCTCGCTCTTCGTCGCGGAGGCGATGGGCAAGCCGCTCGCGCTGGGCGAGCAGATCTCGCTGCTGCTGTTCATGATCATCGCCTCGAAGGGAGCGGCCGGGGTGACCGGCGCCGGCCTGGCCACGCTCGCCGGCGGACTCCAGTCGCACCGGCCGGAACTGGTGGACGGGGTCGGCCTGATCGTGGGCATCGACCGGTTCATGAGCGAGGCGCGGGCGCTGACCAACTTCGCGGGCAACGCGGTCGCCACGGTGCTCATCGGGACGTGGACGAAGGAGTTCGACCACGCACGGGCCGCCGAAGTACTGGCCGGACGGCTGCCGTTCGACGAGACCACGCTGGTCGACGACGCGCACGGCGAGCCGGCGGGCGCCATGCCGTCCCAGGCGGCCGGCGACAAGGACCGCGTACCGGTGTAGCCGGTACGCCTGTACGGGCTACCGGTGCAGCCGGTACGCCCGCACGGGCCGGCCGGGCAGGGCTCGCCCCCACGGTGCCCAGCCCGGTCGGCCCCGACTACTCCCGGTAGGGGCTATTTTCAGCCACACCCCGGAGAATGCGCGTGCTGTAAAAGGTACTTCCATACCGGGGCACGCGTCTGACATCTTGCGTCCACCACTCGTTTCGTACGGCCCGGTAGGTGCCATCCGCACCACCGGGTCATCGGAGGACGCATTGATACCCCACATATCCGGCCGACCTCGACGTACCCTCGTGCTGGCCGC
This sequence comes from Streptomyces sp. NPDC048258, assembly GCF_043201995.1. Taxonomy (NCBI): domain Bacteria; kingdom Bacillati; phylum Actinomycetota; class Actinomycetes; order Kitasatosporales; family Streptomycetaceae; genus Streptomyces; species Streptomyces sp. NPDC048258. The sequence continues at coordinate 266,819 of NZ_JBICZH010000004.1, read as the reverse complement.
CACCCTTGGCGCCGCACTTGCTTTCGGGGCCCCCGCCGCGCTCGCCGGCACCGCCCCCGTCTCCCCCTCCGCCCCCGCTTCCGCCCCGGCGGCCGCGGCGGCGCCCCGGGCCGCGGCCCCGACTTCCCAGAGTGCGACCTGGGTTGCCGGCACCCGTGCCTACCTCGTGATCACCGCCCCCGGTGACAGCTCGGCGGTACGCGCCGCCGTCGCCGCCAACGGCGGTACGGTCTTCGCGAACTACGACGCGATCGGCGTCATCGTCGCCCACTCCGCCTCCGGCTCCTTCGCCACCACCATGCGCGGTGTGAGCGGGGTCCAGCAGGTCGGTGCCACCCGCACCTCGGACGTGCCGGCGGACGCCTACAACCCGGCGCTGCCCGCCAACCCGGCGCAGGCCACGACCCCGTCGGGCGAGCCGGTCCGTGCCGACATGACCCAGATCAAGGCCGACCAGGCCTGGGCCGTCACCACCGGCTCCCCGTCCGTCAAGGTCGGCATCCTGGACACCGGTGTGGACGACCAGCACCAGGACCTGGCGCCGAACTTCAACGCGGCGGACTCCGCGTCCTGTGCGTACGGCAAGGCCGACACCCGCACCGGCTCCTGGCGCGACGTGGGCACCCACGGCACGCACGTGGCCGGTACGGTCGCGGCCGCCAAGAACGGCAAGGGCGTCATCGGCGTGGCCCCGAGCGTGAAGATCTCCTCGGTGCGCATCGCCGAGCCGGGCTCCTCGCTGTTCTTCGCCGAGAACACCGTCTGCGGCTTCATGTGGGCGGGCGACCACGGCTTCAAGGTCACCAACAACAGCTACTACACCGACCCGTGGCAGTTCAACTGCCCGGACAACGCCGACCAGGCCGCGATCATCGAGGGCGTCAAGCGCGCCCAGGAGTACGCGGAGGGCAAGGGTTCGCTGCAGGTCGCGGCGGCCGGCAACTCCAACATCGACCTGGCCAACAAGCGGACCGACACCGAAAGCCCGAACGACTCGACGCCGGTCACCCGCACCATCACCAACGCCTGCCTGGACATCCCGACCGAGCTCCCGGGCGTGGTCACGGTCTCGGCGATGGGCACCACCGCGAAGGCCTCGTACTCCAACTTCGGCCTGAACGTCATCGACGTCACGGCCCCCGGCGGAGACGCCACCGGCATCTACAGCACCCAGCCGGGCGGCAAGTACGGCACCATGAGCGGCACCTCGATGGCCTCCCCGCACGTGGCCGGTGTGGCCGCGCTGCTGGCGAGCACCAACCCGGGCATCACCCCGGCGCAGCTGCGCGACAAGCTGGCCACCCAGGCCAACGACGTCGCCTGCCCGTCGGACAGCCGCTGCACCGGCACCACCGCCAAGAACGGCTTCTTCGGCGAGGGCCAGGTCGACGCGCTCAAGGCGGTGGGCTCCACCCCGCCGCCCGGCAAGTACTTCGAGAACCTCGGTGACTTCGCCATCGGCGACAACACCACCGTGGAGAGCCCGATCACCGTCAGCGGGGTGACCGGCAACGCCCCGGCCACCCTCAAGGTGGGCGTGAACATCGTGCACACCTACATCGGTGACCTGAAGGTGGACCTCATCGCCCCCGACGGCACCGTGTACACCGTGCACAACCGCGCCGGCGGGAGCACCGACAACATCAACCAGGTCTACACCGTCAACGCCTCCGCGGAGGTCGCGAACGGCACCTGGAAGCTCCGGGTGAACGACAACGCCGGCGGCGACATCGGCAAGATCGACTCCTGGAACCTCACCTTCTAGAAGTTCTGGCCGTACGGGGCCGTCGGGGAGCGGTGCACCTGCTCCCCGACGGCCTCCGTCGGTTCCGCGGCCAGGTACCCGCGAGCGGGAACTAGTGCTGTGACCGGCAAGGTTTGCCGGCCACAGCACTAGCGCGTGCGCAGGACACAATCCCCGCAGAAGCCGCCGCCCGGCACCTGGTAGTATAGGCAGCAGCTGCGCCGTACGAAGGCCACGCCGAGGCCGTCCTCGTGGACGAAGGTGCCGGTGCCGGCCAGGGCTCCGCCGTCGGCGAGCAGGGCGGCCGCCAGGTCGACGGCCTTGCCGGCCGGAACCCGGTCGATCAGCACCCGGAGTGCCCCGACCAGCCCCGAGGCGGCGTTGCCGCGCAGGACCTTGGGCGAGACCCCGTACCGCTCCCGCAGGCCCGCGTCGAGCAGGGCCAGGTTTCCCAGCACGCTCTCCCCGAGCTCCTCGGCCGGCAGCTCCCCCGGCTCGGGCAGCCACAGCTCCAGTGATCCCGCGCCGGGCAGCCGCCACCACACCCGGTCGGCGGCCAGGTCCGGCACCCGGCCGGCCAGGGCCGCACACCCCAGCCCGATCGACCACAGCCGCGAGGCGATCCCGAGCTGCGCGGTGGAGGCGGCCACGCGCCCCGGCCCGCTGCCGATCCGCCGCCCCACCTCGGCGGTGTACGGCGCCAGGTGCTCCCCGTACAGGGCGGTCAGCGGCCGGAAGCCCGGGCCGGGCGGCTCCTTCCCGTACGGCACGCTGAAGAAGGGCCCCACGGAGGCCAGTTGCCGCAATGCGTCGTCCACGTCAGGCCTCAGGCGGGATCCGGGGTCGCCCCGTCGAGGATCTCCATGTAGTGCGGGTTGCGCATGATGCCCAGCACGTTGCCGAACGGATCGGTGACGGCCGCCGTGACGAAGCCGCCGTCACCGTGCGCGGTCACGGGCTGGTACTCCTCGGCGCCCAGGTCCAGCAGCCGCTGCCGGACCGCCGGCAGGTCGTCGACCACCCAGTACGCCACCGCGCCGCCCGGCTCCTTGGCCGCGCCCGGCGGGGCGTAGCCGCGGTCGATGATGCCCAGCTCGTGCTGGTAGTCGCCGATGCGGAACTCCGCGTACCCGGGCCGCTCGAAGTACGGGGCGATCCCGAGCAGCTCCGTGTACCAGGCTTTGGCCGCCTCCAGGTCGTCCGCCCAGAAACTGATCGTCGCGAGCCCTCGCAGCATGCGTGTCCTCCAGGTCGGGGTATCAGCCCGACTGTACGACGGCCCCCGCGGCCCCGTCCCCGAGTCGCATCTTCCCGGCCCGGCGGACCGCCGGGCCCATCGCGTACGAGGCGGCCAGCAGGATCGCGCCGAGCAGCAGCCAGCCGGGGATCCCCCACACCAGGAGCAGCCCGGTCAGCACCAGCGGACCGGCGGTCCGGGCCACGGGCACCCCGGTGCCGAAGAACCCCTGGTACTGGCCCATCCGGTCCGCTGGGGCCAGCGAGAAGCCGATCTGCCAGGACCCGGCGGACTGCCGCATCTCGGCGTCCACCTGGAGCACCGCGCCCACCACCAGCAGCGCTGCCGCCGCCCCGCCCGACCCGGGCAGCGCGGAGACGGCGAACACCACGCACGAGGCGGCCATGACCAGCCCGGACACCCGCACCGCCCGCCGCGCGCTGTCGAGGTCGGTGACCGGGCGGGCCATGCGCACCTGGAACAGCATCACGGCGACGGTGTTCAGCACGAACAGTGCCGACACCAGCCAGCCGGGGGCGTGCGTGCGCTCCACGATCCAGAGCGGGATCGCGAGGCTGAGCAGCGGCATCCGCAGCAGCAGGATCGCGTTCAGCAGCGTGACCAGCGCGTACGGCCGGTCGCGGAGCACGGCCAGCCGGGGCTCCCCGGCCGCCCTCCCCGCCACCGGCGCCACCGCGGGCAGTCGCAGCAGCACGGCGGCACACACCAGGAAGCTCACCCCGTCCAGCACGAACACCGCGAGGTAGGCCCGCTCGGTGTCCGCGCCGAGGGCGAGGCCGCCGAGCGCGGCGCCCAGCGCCAGTCCGCCGTTGAGCATGGACTGGAGGTGGGCCAGCACCCCGGTCCGCCGCTCCGGCGGGACCAGGCCCGCGAGCAGTGCCTGCCGGGAGGCCGCCAGCCCGCACTGGGCGGTGGCGTACACGACGACGGCGATCAGGAAGGCCCAGAAGGACCGGATGAAGAGGAAGGCGAAGACCGAGACCGCGGTGGCCACCGCGAGGGCCGCCGACGTGCCCCGGGGCCCCCGCCGGTCGGCGAGCGCCCCGAGCGGCACGCCGGCGACGGAGCCGATGGCCCAGGCGATGGTCAGTCCGAGGCCGATCTGCGCCGGCGAGAGGCCGACCACTCGGGTGAAGTAGAGCGCCGAACACACGTAGTAGGCGCCGTCTCCGACGGAGTTGCCCAGCTGGGCCGCGGCCAGCCGGCGCGGCGCCCCGGGCGGGGGCAGGAACCGTATCGTCACCGGGCCATTGGACCAGCCGAACGGCCCACGCCACTGGGCCATTCAGGGCTTTGTACTGCGGACCAATCGCCCTGCGGGTCAGAGGCCGGCGAGGAACTCCAGCAGCACCCGGTTGAAGGCCTCGGGCTGCTCCACGCCCGGCAGGTGCCCGGCCCGCTCGATGACGGCGAGCACCGAGTGCGGCATCAGCGCGTGCAGGGCCTCGGCCTCCGCGACCGGGGTGTATACGTCGTCCGCGCCGACGACCACCAGGCAGGGCTCGGCCGCCCCGGCGAGCAAGGGCCGGTAGTCGGGGCGCTCCGCCCGGCCGCGCAGGGCGGCGGCCGCGCCCTCGGGATCGGTGGCCCGCATCATGGCGCTCACCCACGCGGCGGCCTCCGGCATGCCGGTCACGTTGTAGGGCGCCAGCATCTTGTCGATGACTTCTTCGGCGTACGGCCCCATGCCTTCGGCGAGCAGCCTGTCGGCGAGCTCGCGGCGGTGCTTCGCGCCCTCCTCGGACTCCGGCACGGGGCTGGTGTCGGAGAGTACGAGGGCCCTTACCAGACCCGGGTGGCGCAGTCGCACCTCCATGGCGATCTGCCCGCCCATGGACACACCGCCGACGACCACCTGTTCGATTCCCAGACGGGCGAGGAGGGCGGCGATGTCGTCGGCGAGATCAGCGAGCAGGGCCTTGCCGGCCAGCACCGGGCTTTCCCCGTATCCCCGCAGGTCAGGGGTGATCACGCGGTATCCGGCGGCCGTCAGCGCGGCCGTCTGGGGGGCCCACATCGTGCGGTTGAACGGATGCCCGTGGATCAGGATTACGGGCGCTCCGCCGCGGGGACCCAAGTCGTCGAAAAAGAGGTTCACGCCATTGCCAAATTGGGGGTTCATGAGAGGACATTAAGGGGCTACATTGAGCCACTCGCGTTCACCTGACAGCCCGTTGCCTTTCACCCGTGTTTTGCACGGGGGGCGACGTCAGGGACGCAGACTGTGCAACCACCCCACCGCCCAGAAGGACCGAAGGCTCCGTGCCCGTACCCATACTCCTCGCCGGCCGCACCGTGCGGCTCGAGCCCCTCGCCCCCCACCACACCGAGGCTCTGGCCGTGGCCGGGGCCGAGGATCGTACGACTTACGCCTTCACTCCCGTACCCCACGGCGTGCAGGCGTCCCACGAGTACATCGACCGTGCCCTCGCCGATCAGGCGGCGGGTCGATCGGTCCCGTTCGCGGTGGTCAGAGCCACCGACGGGCGGGTCGTCGGTTCGACCCGGTTCCTGGAACTCGACTACTGGCAGGGGCCCCTCGTGTGGCCCGCCGTGCCCGGCGTCCCGTTCGGCGATCCGGCGACGGCGATCCCCGATGCCGCCGAGATCGGCAATACCTGGCTGTCCCCGAGCGCCCAGGGCACCGGCATCAACACCGAGGCGAAGCTGCTCATGCTCCGCCATGCCTTCGAGACCTGGGGCGTCCGGCGCATCTCGCTGCGCGCGGACGCCCGCAACGGCCGCTCGCGCGCCGCGATGGAACGTCTCGGCTTCACCTGCGAGGGGGTCCGCCGGGCCCATTCGCGGGGGCTCGACGGCGCGGTCCGCAGTACGGCCTTCTACTCGATCCTCGACGAGGAGTGGCCTGCCGTGCGGTCGATCATCGAGCTGAGGCTGTCGGCCGGCGCGCAGCGCAAGCGGCGCCGCAAGACCCTGATTCCGGCGTAACGGTCCTGCGGAGGCCCTCCCCCGGCCTTCCCGGCGTCAGCCGAGGAAGGCCGGGGCGAGGGCCGATGCCATCAGCCGGGCGGGGGCGCCGCTCCCGTCGGCCGGTACGGCGTACAGGTCGGCGCCGAAGTCACCCGGCAGCGAGTAGACGACGGTCCGGGCGTCCGTCCACACCACCTGGTCGTCCACGCTGCGCTCCTCGGCGAGCGGGGTTTCCGCCCCGGAGGCCAGGTCCAGCGCGTACAGCCGCCACGGCGCCTCGGCCGGCAGGTCCGGCACCCGCTTCTTGAACACCAACCGCGTCCCGTCGGGCGACAGGGAGGGGCACTCGACGTTCTCCCGCAGGGTGGTCACCGTCCGCCCGGCCAGGTCGCCGCGGACCAGGTGGGTGCGGCCGCCGGTGGCCAGCGTCGCGTAGAAGGTCCGCTCGTCGGCGGCGAAGGTGACCCCCCAGAAGTTCACGTCGGCGCTGCGGTACGGCTTGCCGTCCTTGAGGATCGTGAAGTCCTCCAGCGAGGCGTCGAGCCTGCCCGTGCGCAGGTCGAGCACCGAGGTCCGGGTGGAGAAGTTCGTACCGGCGTAACTGTCCCCGCCGACGAAGACGGTCCAGGCGGCGAGGTGGCCGCCGGGCGAGACCCGGGCGCGGGTGGGGATGCCGGCCAGCGCGTGCGCGGAGACCTCCTTGAGACCGGCGTCGAGGACGACGGCCCGGTAGCCGTCCTGGATCCCGCTCTTGTCGGCCTGGAGGCAGATTCCGGCGCCCGCGGCGGCGTGGAAGCGCAGGCAGCTCACCCCGGACGCGGTACGGGCCCCCTCGGGAGCGGCGGCCGGGACGGTGGCGAGTTCGTCGCGGTGCGGGCCCCAGGCCATGTTCCGGAACACGATCCGCCGGCCGCCCCCGGCTGGGGCGAGGGAGACCGCGCCCCGGGTGATCTGCGGGCCGCCCGCCTGCGTCTGGTTCTTCTCGTCGGCCCGGGAGGAGGCCCGCAGGAAGGAGTACACGGCCACGGCGGCGAGCAGGACGACGAAGGCGGCGAGGACCAGGATCCGGCGCTGGAGGGTCATGGGGGCCTTTCTCTCGTACGGCGGGGGTATCGGCCGGCGGCGGGGACCGGTCGGGGGATCAGTCGGCGGCGGGGCGCAGCCGGACGCACAGCGCGACGGCGGCCGCGAGCAGGACGGCGGCGACGGCGAGCGCCGGGCGCGGACCCCAGAAGGTCCAGGCGGCGCCGAAGCCGAGGGCGGCGGCGAAGCGGGCGAGGGCCTGGCCGGTCTGGACGAGGGCGAGGCCGCCGCCGCGGTGCTCCGCGGGCACGGCCGCGGCGGCCGCGGCCATCAGGACCCCGTCGGTGGCGGCGTAGAAGCCGCCGTGCAGCAGCAGGACCGCGTACGGCAGCCAGGGGTGGTGGCCTCCGGCGAGGAGCAGCCCGTACGCGAGCAGCAGCGCGAGGTGGCCCCCGAGGAAGACGCGCGTTCGGCCGATCCGGTCGGCGAGCCGCCCGAGCGGCAGGGCGAGCAGGAAGAAGGCGGCGGCGGTGCCCAGCGGCAGCAGGGCGAACCAGCGGTCGGCGATCCCGGTGGCGCGCTGGAGCAGCAGGAAGACGAAGCCGTCGCTCACCGTGCACAGGCCGAGCAGCAGCGCGCAGAGGCCGGTCCGGCGCAGGTCGCGGCCACGCAGCAGCCCGAGGGAGGCGCGCAAGGAGACCCGCTCGTCGGTGCTGTCGGTGCTGTCGGCGCCGGCCGCGGGCCGGGCGGGGGCGGGGCGCCCGGGGACGAAGAGCACGAGGACGAGGACCCCGAGCGCGGCGACGCAGGCGCTGACGGTGAAGACGGCGTCGTAGCCGTCGGCGGCCCCGCGCAGGATGAGGAAGGCGAGGATCGGGCCGATCAGCGCGCCCGCGGTGTCCATCGCCCGGTGCACGCCGAAGGCCCGGCCGCGGTCCTCGGGGGCGGCGGCGAGGGAGATCAGCGCGTCGCGCGGGGCGGTGCGCAGGCCCTTGCCGGTACGGTCGAGGGCGAGGACGGCGCCGATGGCGGGCAGGGTGTGCGCGAGCAGCAGCAGCGGCTTGCACAGGGCCGAGAGGGCGTAGCCGGTTCCGGCGAGGGCCTTGTGGCGGCCGAAGCGGTCGCCGAGGTGGCCGCCGGCGAGCCGGACCAGTGCGCTGACCCCGTTGTAGAGGCCGTCGAGCAGGCCGAATCCGAGCGGGGAGAGCCCGAGTCCGGCGACGAGGTAGAGCGGGAGCACGGCGGCGACCATCTCGGAGGAGACGTCGGTGATGAGGCTGACCGTGCCGAGGGCGAGCACCGTGGGCGCGAGCGCGGCGCGCCGCCCGGGCCGGGTGCCCGGGGCGGCGGCCGACGGCTCGGGGGTCACGGCGGGCGCGGGGGTACCGCGGCTGTCCGCGACGTACATGGTCAGGAAGCCCAGATCCCCGTGATGTCCTTGGCGCCGGCGGCGTTCCCGGCGTGGGTGGTCAGGCCGGCCAGGCCCTCCAGGGTGCGGAGCATGTCGTAGTGGTTGTAGGTGGTGCTCGAGGTGCTGCCGGGGGTCACGGGCTGGCCGTAGAGCACGGTCGGGATCTTGTTTCCGGCGAGCCGGTTGTCCTCGTCGAAGGTGACGACGAGGAGGCTGTTGTGGGTCTTGGCCCAGTCCGCGTAGGCCTTGAGCTTGTTCTTGAGCCAGGTGTCGCCGGTGCCGACGGAGCAGTCGTGCATGTCGTTGCAGAGGTTCGGGACGACGAAGGACACCTTGGGGAGGGTGGTGAAGTCGGTCGGGAACTGCGTCATGGTCTTCGCGGTGCTGGTGGGCACGTTGGAGAAGGCGAACCAGGGGTTGTGCTTGCGGGCGTAGTTGCCGCTGCTGCACGTGGTGGAGCCCTGGCTGGGCAGGGTCTCGTTGTAGCTGGCCCAGCTCTTGCCCGCGGCTATCAGCTCGGAGGCGATGTTGGGCGCGGAGCTGAAGCCGGGGGTGTAGCAGCTGTCTCCGGTGACGCCCTGGTTCGAGCCGGAGAAGAGCTGCAGGTAGTTGGGCTGGCTGGGGTGGGTGATGCCGTAGGACCGGGTGAGGTTGGCACCCCCGGCCTTCAGGGAGTTGATGTACGGGGCGCTGGAGCTGCCGATGACCTGGCTGTAGGCGTGGTTCTCGAAGACCACGACGACGACGTGGTCGGGGGCGGGCAGCGCGGCCGCGTGCGCGGGCTGGGCGACGCCGATGCCCGCCCACAGGGCCGCGGCGGCGGCGGTGATGCCGAATGCGGTGGCGAGAGCGGTCCCACGACGGGACTTTGGCAGGGTCATGCCAAGCACGGGTTACCTCCGGGCGGGGTGCGGGGGTTCTGGGGGCGGCGCGCAGGCACCATACCCAGCGGCATGTGCATGGGCCAGGGACGTTCGGAGAACAGAACCGGAACTCGGCGGGCCGTTCCGGCGTCGGGCAACGGCCTTCCCTAGAGCACCCCAAGAGAAGGAAAAATCCGGAACCCTGGCATGCTTTCGTTCATCTTTCGAACGGAAGAACCGACCGCCAGACCACCCGCCCCTCGGGGCAGCACCAGCCGGAGAGCCACCGCACATGTCGTACGCACCCGAGGGGCAGCAGTACCAGCCGCCGTACCGGCCGGAAGGGCAGAACCCGCAGCAGCCCTACGGCGACCAGTACGGGCGGCGGCAGTACGGACAGCAGTCGAACGAGCCCCACGGCGGGCAGCAGCCGTACGGTCAACCCCAGCAGCCGTACGGGCAGGAGCCGTACGAGCCGCAGGAGCCCTACGGGCAGGAGCCGGAGTACGAGCCCCGGCGCAAGTCCCGGGTGCGGCGCTGGGTGATCGCGGGAGTCTCCGTTCTCGCGCTCGCGGGCATAGCGGCGGGCGTGATGTACCACTTCGAGATACCCCCGTTCACCGACAAGGGCGCCGCGGTGTCCTTCGGAAAGCCGCCCGCCGGCGACGGCAAGAAGAAGGACGCCGCCCCGCAGCCGGCGAGCTCCAAGATGCTCATGCCCACCGGCCCGGACGCCAAGTTCAGCAACACGATGACCCTGCCCGACGGGACGCACGTCGCCGTCACCACGCTGGAAGGCAAGAAGTCCGGCTTCAAGGGCAAGGTGTGGGTCTGGGCGCCCAAGGAGTACAACGACCCGAAGTTCGCCAAGAGCGGCTTCCCGGTCATGATCGCCCTGCCGGGCGGCGCGGGTTACCCGAGCAACTACTGGATGGGCACCGACCTGGGCCTCCAGTCCAGCATCTCCAAGTGGTACGCCGAGGGGAAGAGCAAGCCCTTCATCCTGGCCATGCCGGTGCTCAACCCGGCGCCGGACGACAAGGGCATCTACTGGGACGGCTCCGACATACCCGACCAGCCCAAGATGGGCACCTGGCTGACCGAGGACGTCCCCGACCTGATGAAGGCGAACTTCCGCACGGTCAAGTCCCGTGACGGCTGGGCCTTCATGGGCTCCTCCACCGGCGGCTTCGCCGGTCTGAAGGCCGTCCTGAAGCACCCGGACAAGTTCAAGGCCGTGATCGCCTCCGGCCCGGACATCGTCCCGGACTCCTCCCTGTGGAAGGGCCACGACAAGGAGAAGGCCGAGAACAACCCGGAGATCCTGGCGAAGCAGCTCATCGACCGCAAGGGTCCGGACGTCTACCTCGCCTTCCAGGTCGGGGACAGCGAGAACAACAAGAAGACCCTGCCGGACGTGCAGAAGTTCATCGCCACCTTCGGGAACAAGGGGCCGGTGCACACCGACCTGAGGGTCATCAAGGGCGGCCAGCACAACGCCAAGACCTATGTCCCGAACATGGGTGAGGGACCGATCCAGTTCATCAGCAAGGTCATGGAAGGACCCGTCGAGTAACGGGCGACGCGTCCGCCTCCTCTTCCCCGGGCTCCAGGTCCTCGCGCTCCGGCCCGCCGAACACCTTCGGCGGGCCGTTGCCGTTCCAGGGCGCCCAGCCCGGCTCCCCGTGCACCGCGAAGCGCACCCAGGCCGCGTGCATCTCCTCGGCCAGCGCCTGCGGGGCGTCCGGCCCGGCCAGCCTGGACGCCTCGGGCACGTCGAGCGTGTCGAACACGAAGCCCAGCTCGAGGGCGTGACAGGCACCGAGGCCCGGGACGCCGGAGGACCATGCGAACTCGTACAGGAAGCTCGGCGCCGCCCGCCGCGCCCCGGCGAGCCGGCGCAGCGGATCGCGCAGCAGCCGGTCGGTGAGCAGCTGCCCCGCGAGATCGGCGGGTCCCGCTCCGGGCAGGGCGGCGCGCAGCGCCCGTACGGCGGCCCGGTCCTTGCCGCTGCGGAACCGAGCCAGCTCCACGGCGAGCGGGCCCATCTGGTCCAGCACCCGCATCGCGCCGGTGGGGGCGAGCCAGAGCCGGTACTCCTCGGTGGTCCACCCCAGCAGCAGCGGTACGCCGGACCGGCACGCGGCGTCGAGCGGGTCGCCGGGAACCGTGTCCGGGTCGGTGACCAGGCCGAAGGCGGGGCCGCCGGCGAGCGGGCTCGATCTGCGCAGGACGGCCGCCTGCGCGGTGAGCAGGGTGGGCAGGCCGGTGGCGCCGAAGGCCGCGGCGGTGGCGTCCGTCTTCAGCAGCGAGGCCATCCGCCGGACCATGGCACGCACCCGGTCGCGGGGAAGCGTCTCGGGGGCTCCGCTCTGCAGGATCGCCCGGGCGAAGAGCCCGGCGGCACGGGGGGCGGCGAGCAGGGAGCCGATGCTGATCGCCCCGGCGGACTCGCCGAACACGGTGACGCGGGCGGGGTCGCCGCCGAAGGCCTCGATGTTGTCCCGGACCCACTCCAGCGCGGCGATCTGGTCCAGCAGGCCCCGGTTGGCGGGCGCGTCGGGGAAGAGCCCGTAGCCGAGGACCCCGAGGCGGTAGTTGAAGGAGACGAGCACGACCCCGTCACGGGCGAAGGCGGAGCCGTCGTAGACGGGGACGGCCGAGGAGCCCCGGGTGAGCGCCCCGCCGTGGATCCACACCATGACGGGCAGCCGGGCCCCGGGGGACGGGTCGGGGGTCCACACGTTGACGTTCAGGCAGTCGTCCCCGGCGATCTCCGGGTCGGTCAGCAGGGCCGCGAACTTCGGCGGGTAGGGCACCTTGGGCGCGGTGGGCCCGTACGCACCGGCGTCGCGGACGCCGTCCCAGGCCTCCGGGGGCGCGGGCGCCGCGAAGCGCAGGGCGCCGACGGGCTGGGCCGCGTAGGGGATCCCCCGGAAGACGGCGGTGCCGCCCGTCCCGGTCCGGCCCTCGACCACGCCGTACGCGGTCCTGGCCCGGGGCCGGCCGCCGGCCGCTGCGCTCATCTCGTCCTCCTGGATCCGGTGCTCGGCGCACGGTCGCACAGCCGTCCATCGGGTGACAAGGCGTGACCGTGCCCGCGCCCGGCCCGGTTGGACGGGCATGCGATCCCTGCGTATCCACCACACCATGCCCGTCCTGCTGCTGGCGGCCGCCGCGCTCGCCGTCGGCGCGTCGGCCCGGGCGGCCGGGCCGGATTTCCAGTACGTCGGCCAGGACGACCGGGTCCACCGGCTCGGCGCCACCCCGGGCTGCGTCGAAGCGGATGGCGGCGGCGCCCGGGCCGTCACCAACGGGACCCGGCGGACCGCGACCCTCTACCGCGACCCCGGGTGCACGGGCCGGGCGGTCGCGGTCCTGCGGCCGGGAACGGTCACCCAGGTGCGGCCGTACTTCGCCTCCGTGCGCTTCGCCGTCACCGGGTAGGCCCAGCGGCCGTGACCCCTCGGCCGGCGCCGCGTTGTATGCCATGTCAAATGCCGCAGATTCTGCGGCGCCCCATATCTCACGAGGAGATCTTGATGTCGCGTATCGCGAAGGCATTCGCCATCACCGCTGTCGCCGGTAGCGCCCTGGCCACCGGTGCGGGTCTGGCCGTCGCCGATGCCGGAGCGCACGGTGCGGCGGTCGGCTCCCCCGGTGTCCTGTCGGGCAACCTGCTCCAGGTTCCGGTGCACGTCCCGGTCAACGTCTGCGGCAACACCGTCAACGTGATCGCTCTGCTGAACCCGGCGTTCGGCAACACCTGCGTCAACGCGTCGGGCCACGACGACAAGCACCACACCGAGGGCGGGGACTACGGCCACTGATCGTCGGCCGCTGATCGCCTGATCGGCCTCTGATCGGCTGAAGGGCCCCCGCCTCCGGGCGGGGGCCCTTTCCCGCGTCATTCGTAGCGGTAGAGGCCCTGGTGGCCGAACATCTGGCGCGGGGTGACGTCCCACGGCGGCATCGGCTCGTCGAGGGCGATCACCCGGCCGCGCTGGAGGTCGCCGGGCGCGGGCGGTACGGCGGGCAGGTAGCCGGAGCGCGGGTGCTTCCGCTGCCAGCGGTCCCAGACCAGGTCCACGAAGGCGTGGTGCAGCCAGAAGGCCGGGTCGTTGGGCGCCGTGCCGCCCGTCATGTGGCCGCCGATCCACTGGTGGACCTTGTTGTGATTGCGCCAGCGCTCGCTCTTGGGGGCGGCCCAGCCCTCCAGCTTGTTGCGGAAGCCGTCGACGGTGGAGTTCCAGGGCGAGATGTCGTAGGTCGGGTCGTCGATCGCCCACTGGAGTTCGGCCGGGGTGGGCAGCGCGATCGGGTTCTGCGGCCGGCCGAGGTTGCGGGTGAGGAAGGCGGACTCCGTGATGCCCACCGTCACGGTCCAGTTGCCCTTGTCGTAGGCGAACGGCCCGGTCATCACCTTGCGGTCGCCCGCCCGCCCCGTGCCGCCGAGGAAGTCGTCGGCCCAGAGGGAGGAGACCGGGCTCGTGTCGGTGGTCCAGTCCCAGTACGGGATGGACACACCCGGGTCGACCGCCCGCAGCTGCTTCTCGAACTCCAGCAGATAGCACCGGTGCCACGGGAAGAAGGACGGGGACATGTGCCCGACGCGCAGCTTGCGGTCGCGGTCGGGCACGAAGTACTTGTCGTGGGTGCGCACGAGGGCGTCGTAGACGCCGTTGCGCTTGAGCTCCAGTACGGCCGCCGTGAACCGCTTCTTCTGGGCGCTCGTCAGGTTCTTCTGGTTCTGCCGGGTGTACAACGCGGGGCTCCTCCCGTCAGCCGTGGTGCGGGGCGGCGGCCAACGCCAGCTGGGCCGTGCCCAGTTCGTCGACGGCCGCGCGGGCCAGTTCCAGCGGCGTCCCGAAGGACTGGAAGTGGTTGACCCCGCTGAGGTAACTGCCGTCGGCCCGCCGCATGACGTGCAGCGGGCGTCCGTCGATACGGATCCCGGCCTGGTCTACGGCGATGTGCCGGCCCCGGTACGTCTCCTCCGCGAGCGGGGCCGGCGTGAGCGTCTGCCGGGGGCGGCGGGCGCGCAGTACGGGAGCCAGGGCCGCGGCCGTACCGGCGAGCACGGCCGCGGCGAAGGCCGTACGGAGCAACGCGCGGCGGGTGGGAAGGGCGGCGGGTGCTGCGGACATTGGTCTCCCTCGCTCGATGGCCGACGGCTACGGGTCTAACGCGGCGCGGCGGGCGAGGTCACTCTTGAGGGTGCTTGTAGAAGAGCGTGGTGGGGTGCAAGCGGCCGGCCGGGTCGGTGGCGTAGTCGGGGATGGTGCCGACCTCCGTCCAGCCCGCTCGCCGGTAGACGTTCTCGGCGCCGCTGCCCGTCTCGGTGTCCAGGAACAGCAGCACCACGCCGGCACGGGCGGCGGCCGCCTCGGCCTCGGTGAGCAGGGCGCGTGCGGTGCCGCGGCCGCGGGCCGCCGGGTGGACCATGAGCTTGCGCAGCTCGGCGCGGTGGCGGCCGTTGGGCTTGGACTCCCGGTACCAGCTGATGGTGCCGTCGATGCGGCCGTCGCCGCCGGTGCGCGAGACCCACAGGGCGAGGGAGCCCTCCTCGACGGCGGGCAGCAGGGAATCCCACCAGGCGGCGGCGCCCTCGTGGTCGAGGTCGGCGAGGAAGCCGAGCGAGGAGCCGGTGGCGACCACGTCGAGGAGCAGGGCGGCGAGTTCGTCGCGGTGGGCGCGCAGTTCCGTGGCGGTGAGCGGGGTGATGGCGGCCGTCATACGGCCGAGCATAGGGATCAGGCGGCGACGCGCCGCAGGCGGGGCAGGTGGGGTACGGGGGCAACCCGTCGAGGGTGCCGGAGCACGTGCCGCCCGCGCATCGGCCGTCCGGCCACCCCACCGGGACCAGGCCGGAACGAGGCCGGGGCCGGGATGGCCCTGCCCCGGCCCGGGTACCGCCTACGGCGCCGGGAGTTCGGCGAAGTCCGCGACCAGGCCGCGGTGGTGGCCCGCCGTGCCGAGTGCGAGCGAGTCGGCCTTGGCCCGCTTGAGGTACAGGTGGGCCGGGTGTTCCCAGGTCATGCCGATGCCGCCGTGGAGCTGGACGCACTCCTCGGCGGCCCGGACGGCCACGCCCGCGCAGTAGGCCTGGGCGACGGCGACCGTGAGGGGCGCGTCGGGGGACGCGGTGGCGAGGGCGTCGGCCGCGGCCCTGGCCGCCGCGCGCGCCGAGGCGACGTCGAGCCAGAGCCGCGCGAGGCGGTGCTTGAGGGACTGGAAGGAGCCGACGGGCCGGTTGAACTGGTGGCGGACCCGGAGGTACCCGACGGTCTCCGTCAGGCACCACTCGGCGATGCCGAGCTGCTCGGAGGCGAGCAGCCCGGCTCCGGAGAGCAGGGCTCCGGCGACGGCGGCCCGGGCCGTGGCGGGGTCGGCGAGCCGGGTGCCGGCGGCCGCGTCGAGGGTGACGGTGGCCAGCGGGCGGGTCAGGTCCAGCGGGACCTGCGGGGTCAGCGCCGCCGAGGCGGCCGGGACGGCGTACAGCCCGGTGTCGGCGAGGACCAGCAGCACATCGGCGGCCACCGCGTCCGCGACGGAGGTGACCGTGCCGGTCAGGGTCCCGTCGCCGGCGTCCCGGACCGCGGTCGGCAGGGGGCCGCCGGGGGCGAGGGTCAGCGGCACGGCCGGTACGCACACCTGCCGCCCCGAGGCCAGTTCCCGCAGCAGCGGGGCGACGTCCTCGGCGTCGCAGCCGAGCAGGATCTCCGTCGCGAGCACGGCGCTGGTCAGGTACGGGACCGGAGCCACGGCCCGGCCCAGCTCCTCCAGGACCACGGCCGCCTCGCGGTGGCTCGCGCCCTGGCCGCCGAGCTTCTCGGGTACGAGGAGTCCGGCCGCGCCGATCCCGGCGGCGAGGGGCTGCCACAGGTCGGGGTCGTGGGGCCGGTCGGTCTCGATCCGGGCGAGGACCCGCTCCGGGTCGCAGCGGGCGGCGAGGAGGGACCGTACGGCCGCGCGGAGTTCTTCCTCGGCCTCGGAGTAGAGGAGACCCATCGGTGCAGTCATCGGGCGAGGTCCTTCCAGGCCAGGTCCTTGTCGTCGCGCGGCTCGGGGGGCAGGCCGAGTACGCGTTCGGCGACGATGTTCAGGAGGATTTCGCTGGTGCCGCCCTCGATGCTGTTGCCCTTGGCGCGCAGGTAGCGGTAGCCGGCGTCGCGGCCGGTGAAGTCGACGAGTTCGGGGCGGCGCATGGTCCAGTCCTCGTACGACAGGCCCTCTTCGGCGAGGAGTTCGACCTCCAGCCCGCTGATCTCCTGGTTGAGGCGGGCGAAGGTGAGCTTCATCCCGGATCCCTCGGGGCCGGGCTGGCCGACGGCGAGCTGCTGGTGCAGCCGTTCCCCGGTGAGGCGGGCGACCTCGGCCTCGACCCACAGCTCCAGCAGCCGCTGGTGGAGGGCGTGGGTGCGCAGTTCGGGGCGTTCGCGCCAGGCGGCGGCCACCGGCGCGATCATGCCGCCCTCGCGCGGGATGCGCATGCCGCCGATGGAGACGCGCTCGTTCATCAGGGTGGTGCGGGCGACCGCCCAGCCGTCACCGACGGCCCCGAGGCGGTGGGCGTCGGGGATCCGGACGCCGGTGAGGAAGACCTCGTTGAACTCGGCCTCGCCGGTGATCTGGCGCAGCGGCCGGACCTCGACGCCGGGGGCGTGCATGTCGCAGAGGAAGTAGGTGATGCCCTGGTGCTTGGGCAGCGCCGGGTCGGTGCGGGCGATCAGGATGGCCCAGCGGGCGGTGTGGGCGCTGGAGGTCCACACCTTCTGGCCGTCGACCACCCACTCGCCGGAGTCCTCGTCGAGGACGGCGCGGGTGCCGAGCGCGGCGAGGTCGGAGCCCGCGCCGGGTTCGCTGAAGAGCTGGCACCAGACCTCCTCGCCGATCCACAGGGGGCGCAGGAAGCGGTGCTTCTGCTCCTCGGTGCCGTACGCCAGGATCGTGGGCGCGGCCATGCCGAGGCCGATGCCGATCCGGCGCGGGTCGTTGTCGGGGGCTCCGGCGGCCTCCAGCTCGGCGTCGACGACGGTCTGGAGGGAGCGGGGCGCGCCGAGGCCGCCCAGACCCTCGGGGTAGTGGACCCAGGCGAGTCCGGCGTCGAAGCGGGCGCGCAGGAAGTCGGTGCGCGGGGTGGTCGCGGGCGGGTGGGCGGCGAGCAGGTCCCGGACCCGGGCGCGCAGTCCTTCCGCGGTGAGGGCCTTGCCGGTCATCGGAGACCTCCGTCCAGGGCCGGTACGACGACCAGCCGGCCGGTGGTGGTCCCGTCGGCGAGGCGCTGCACGGCGTCGGCGGCCTCCGCGAGCGGGACCCGTTCGCTGACCAGCGGTTTCACGGTGCCCTCGGCGGCGAGCCGGGTGAGCTCGGCGTGGCAGGCGAGGATGGCGGCCGGTTCCTTGGTGGCGTACAGCCCCCAGTGCAGGCCGAGGACGGCGTAGTTCTTCACCAGCGCGTGGTTGAGCGCGGGGGTGGGGATCGTGCCGCTCGCGAAGCCGACGACGACGATCCGGCCCTCGAAGGCCACGCATTTGGCGGAGGCGGTGTAGGCGTCCCCGCCGACCGGGTCGTAGACGACGTCGGCGCCGCGTCCGCCGGTGAACTCCTTGACGCGGGAGACGATGTCCTCCGTCGTACGGTCGATGACCAGGTCGCAGCCGAGTTCCTCGGCGGTGCGCGCCTTGGCCTTGCCGCCGACGACCCCGATGACGGTGGCGCCGGCGGCCTTGCCGAGCTGGACGGCGGCGCTGCCGACCCCGCCGGCGGCGGCGTGCACGAGGAGGATCTCGCCGCTCTGCAGGCGGGCCCGGCGGTGCAGACCGAACCAGCCGGTCTGGTAGCCGATGTGCAGGGCGGCCGCCTCGGCGTCGTCGAGGGTGTCGGGGGCGGGGAGCAGGGCGCGCGCGGGCGCGGTGACGTACTCGGCGAAACCGCCGTGCGGCAGGCTCGGGTTGGCGATGACGCGGCGGCCGTCCTCGGTCTCGCCGCAGATCTCCACGCCGGGGGTGAAGGGCAGAGGCGGGCGGATCTGGTACTGCCCGCGGACGAGCAGCGCGTCGGGGAAGTTGACGTTGGCGGCGAGCACCCGGAGCTTCACCTCGCCCTCGCCGGGGACCGGTTCGGGAACCTCTTCGAGGCGCATGGCCTCATGGGGTTCGCCGGGGGTATGTACGCGCCATGCCTGCATCCGGGGCCTCCAGCCGCCGCGAGGAACCATGCTCCGCGGGCATACTAAGCGGTCGCTTGCCCTTCTGTGAACCACGGGGACACGCGGGAGGGCAAGCGGTCGATCCGGGGGCGCGGAGTTAGCATCAACGGGCAGATGCCATAGGGCATATGACACGACCATCGGGGGGACCAGGACCATGAACAGAATCCGTAGGAGAAGCGTGACGGCCGCGGCGGGGGCCGCCGTCGTCCTCGCGGGGCTGATCACCGCCGCCGGACCGGCCGCGGCGGCCGGCACGACGGCGTGCAGCCCGGCCATCGAGCTCCTGCCCGCCCTGCCGGGACTGAGCGGGGGCACCGTGGCGGGCTTCGGCGCGGGCGGACTCGTGGTCGGCGAGAGCGGCGGCCGGCCCGCCTACTGGACCGGCGCCGAGCACACGGTCCACGCCGTCCCGCTGCCCGCCGGCTTCGACCGGGGCAGCGTCAAGGCCGTCAGCGCCAAGGGCCTGATGGTGGGCACGGCAACCCGCGACGCGGACCGCGCCAGGGTCTCCTTCACCCACCAGACGGGCGCCGCGACCTCCGAGGCGCTCACCGCGCCCGTCGCCGAGGGGTACGGCGTGGACATCGACGTCAACGAGTCGGGCCGGGTCGTCGCCGTGGACCAGGGCGTCGCCAAGGAGTGGGTGAACGGCAAGGTCGTGCGCGAACTGCCGGTTCCCGCGGACGCGATCCCCGGCACCAAGGCCGTCTCGCTGAGCGGCATCAACAAGCGCGGCGACATCGTCGGCACGGCCACCGGCTCCTTCTACGACGCCGACAACGACATCGAGGTCACCAAGACCTTCCCGGTGGTCTGGCCCGCGGGGGGCGGCTACCCGCCCTACAGCCTCCAGGTGTGGAACGGCTACCACTACTCGTTCTCCACGATCGGCAGGGACATCGACGACCGCGGCCGGGTGGTCGGCGTGGAGGACTACCACTACCGCAACGACCCGAAGCTGACCCCGGCCGTCTGGAAGAAGCCCTACGACGCCCTGCCCGCGGACCCGGGCCGGCTGGCCGGCTACCGGAACCTGGAGCTCTCGGGCAGCAGCCCGACCACGAACGTGGCCGTCGGCACCGCCACCACCTTCGAGGAGAGCTGGCCCAGCTCCTTCCAGGCCGTCTACTGGCCCGGCACGGGGGCTCCGCTGGCGCTCCCCTTCCCGGCGGGCGGCCCGGGTGCCGTGCCGCTCAGCCGCGCCTTCGCCGCCACCGACGACGACCGGGTCGGCGGCACCGTCGTCGACCGGGATACCCAGGCGAGCAGCGCCGTGATCTGGACCTGCGCGAGCAAGCAGGCGTACACGCCGAAGAGTTGACCCCGTCGGGGGCATGGTGATCTGAGCGCCCGCGCGCTATCGATGCCCCATGACGGACGACAACCGGCGCGGCCTGCCCGCGCCACCACCGCTCGGCGCCGCCGCCCTGCCTCCCGGTACGTACGCGGGGCAGGTGGTCCTCGTGACCGGCGGCGGCACCGGGCTGGGCAAGGCCATCGCCGCCGAGTTCGCACGGCTCGGAGCCGATCTGGTGATCGCGAGCCGCCGCGCCGAGCAGCTCAAGGCGGCGCGGGAGGAACTGGCGGCCGTACCCGGCGCGGGCCGGGTGACGGCCGCCGTCTGCGACATCCGGGACCCCGAGCGGGTCGCGGAGGTGTTCGACGCGGCGCAGGCCGCGCTCGGGCTGCCGGACGTCCTGGTCAACAACGCGGCCGCCAACTTCCCCTCACCGGCGGAGGACTTGTCCCCCAACGCCTGGCGGGGTGGACATCACGCTGACCGGCACGTGGTTCATGACCCGTGAGTTCGGCCGCCGCCACCTGGCGGCGGGCACCCCCGGTTCGATCGTGAACATCGGCGCCTCGTACGCCTGGACGGGCGGGCCGGGTTTCGCGCACAGCGCGGCCGCCAAGGCGGGCGTGAAGAACCTGGTGGAGACCCTCGCCGTCGAGTGGGGCCCGTACGGCATCCAGATCAACGGGCTCGTCCCGGGGCTGTTCCCGCACACCGACATGACCGAGGACATCCGGGGCGGCCTGGAGCGCGCCGCACCCGCCGCCGACGCCCGGGATGCCCGGCAGCCCGCCCTCCGCGTGGGCGCCCCGCGCGAACTGGGCTGGGCCGCGACCTTCCTGGCCTCGCCCTACGCCCGGTTCGTCACCGGCCACACACTGGTGGTCGACGGCGCGAACTGGCAGCGCCGGGCACTGGTCAATCCCGAGGTCGTGCCGGTGCGGGAGCAGCTGGGCCGCGGGCCGTTCGGCACGGCCCAGGTTCCGGACAGGGCCTAGCCTCCGGTGAAGTCCGGCGGGCGGCGGGCCGCCTTGGCCGCGTAGCCCTCGCGGCAGTCGTCCGAGGTGAGGGTGAGGGCGGCCGTCATCGCGACGCGGTCGAGGGCCGCGGGGAGGGCCGCGTCCGCGTAGGCGTCGACCGCGCGTTTGATCCCCTGGACGGCGAGGGGGGCGTTCGCGGCGATCTCCGCCGTCAGGGTCCGCGCGGCGGACTCCAGCTCCTCGACGGGGACGACCAGTTGGGCCAGGTTCAGCCGCTGCGCCGTCGCCGCGTCGATGCGCCGGCCGGTCAGGGCCAGGTACTTGGCCCAGCCCGCGCCGCTCTCGCGGGCGATGCGGAGGTCGCCCCCCGCGTCCACCGCCACCCCCAGCCGCGCCTCCGGCAGGGCGAAGACGGCGTCCTCGGCCACCACCCTGATGTCGGCCATCAGCGCCAGTTCGAAGCCGAAGCCGAGGCAGTAGCCCTGTACGGCGGCCACCACCGGCTGCGGGAGGCGGGAGAGGACCGCGAACCGCTCGTGGACCCAGCGGATGCCCTCGTAGTAGTTGCGGGTCCGCTCGGCGGCGGTGCCGCCGGTGATCGCGCCGCCGGGGGCGGTCACGTCGATGCCCGCGCAGAAGGCCCGGCCCTCGGCGCGCAGCAGCACCGCCCGCACCGAGGGGTCGAAGCGGACGCGGTCCGCGAGCAGGCCCAGCTGGCGGGTGGACTCCCAGCTCCAGCCGTTGAGCTTGTCCGGCCGGCACAGGGTGAGGACCGCGATCCCGTCCGCTGCCTCCAGTCGGATCCGCTCCTCACCCTCCGCGATGTCCGTGGCTACGGTGTCGATCACCCTGGCCTGCACCCCCGTTGGAATCTGACGGACCGTCAGCCTACGGGGACTCCGGTCAGCGGGGGAAGACCTCGAACGGGACCGCCGGACGGCCGCCGAACCGGGCCGCCGCCTGCTGGGCGTTGCCGGTGAGGAAGGTACGGACGTAGTCCTCGGGGTCCTGGTCCGTCAGCACCTCGATGTACGCCTTGTGCTCCAGCAGGGACTTGACCGAACGCTCCAGGCCCGGGCCGGCGTCGGCCGCGTCCGTCGGCGTGCTGGTTCCGGCCACCGCGACCCAGCGCACCCCGTTCCACGGCTCCAGGCCCCGCTCGGTGAGCAGTTCGGGGAAGATCCACCGGTTGCCGGCGTCTCCGGCCGCGTCCAGGACGGCCCGGCCGACGGCCTTGTGATCGGGGGTGTTCCAGTAGCCGCCGCCCTCCGCGGCGCCCCAGGTGTCCCGGTGGTTGAGGGTGACGACCAGCTCGGGGCGGTGCCGGCGGATGGCCGCCGCGATGTCCCGGCGCAGGTCGAGCCCGTACTCGATGATGCCGTCCTGGTAGTCGAGGAACTCCACCTCGGACACCCCGACGACGGCCGCGCTCGCCCGCTGCTCCGCCTCGCGCAGCGCGGCGCAGTCGGCGGGAGCGGTGGTGTCGATACCCGCCTCGCCGCGCGTGGCGAGGAGGTAGACGACCTCGCGGCCGCCGTCGGTCCAGTCCGCGATCGCGGCCGCGCAGCCGTACTCCAGGTCGTCCGGGTGGGCGACGACGGCGAGGGCGCGCTGCCAGTCGGTGGGCATGGGCTGCAAGGGGGCGGGCTGATCATGCTGTTCGGTCATGAGTCGCACCCTAAGGGCTGTCCCGTAATCCCCGGTGGATCAGCGCACGGCGTCAGATGCGGTGCATCGCAAGGCGGAGGGGCGCCCCCGTACTGGGCGTATTCGGGCGTTCCGACAACGCAGCGAGGTGCCGTAGCCGGCGTCGTGCGCCCGCCGGGGATTACGGGACAGCCCTTAGGCGAACGGCCGGCGCGGGCGGGGCGGTTGAGCCGCGCCGGGCTCAGGCGTCGCCCTGTACGAGGGCCAGCAGCCGGTCCAGGACGCGCGGGCCGCCCGCGCGGACTCCGTCGTGCTCGAACTCGTCCGTCACCCAGGTCCGCAGGCCCCGGATCGCGCGGGCGGTCTCCAGGGAGTGCGCGGTGTCGACGTACATGTCGTCGTGGTAGACGGCCGCGGCCACCGGCACCTCGTTGGCGGCGAGCCGGTCCGGGTCGTAGAGGGGCTCCCAGCCGGTACGGGCGGCCAGCAGTTCGGCGGTCTCGCGCAGCGGGGCGAGCGAGGGGTCGGCGGTGAAGTGCCAGGGGTGGATGGTCTCGCCGGTGAAGAGGAGGGGTTCGTCGCCCGCGAGGGCCTTGGCGGCGTCGAAGCGCGGGTGGCCCGCGCGCACCCGCTCGGCGGCCCAGGCCGTGGGGGCGGCCGGGTCCTGGGCGTAGATCGACTCGTGGACCAGGGCGTAGAGGGGATGTCCGGCGAAGGAGAGGTGCGCCCGGGCGCCCTCCAGGAAGGCGTCGGAGAGGGCGGGGCCGGCGGCGGCCGGGACGAAGGCGTCCTCAAGGAGGTAGTGCAGCTGGTGGCTGCCGTCACCGGAGCCGAGCATCAGGCCGAGGGACTGGAACGCCTCGACGGTGAGGCGGTAGCCGCCGGGGAGTTCGGCCGGGCGCTCCGCGAGGTGGGCCGCGATCCGGCGGGCGCGCTCCACGTCCATCGGGTAACGCTCGTAGTGCGCCAGGTTCTTGCGCTCGATGCGGGGGTACGAGGCCTCGTACACCTCGTCGGCGGTGGCCGTCAGGGACGGGAGGCCGCCGGTGATCAGGGCGGCGGTGAGGCCCTCGGGGGCGGTGGAGAGGTAGCGGGTCGCGCAGAATCCGCCGAAGCTCTGGCCGAGCACGGTCCAGGGGGCGCCGCCGGTCAGGCCGGGGCGGATGGCCTCGGCGTCGCGCACGATGGAGTCGGACCGGAAGCGGGCGAGGTACTCGGCCTGCTGCGCGGGGGTGCCGCGCAGGGGCAGGGTCTGCCGGTTCACCGGGGTGGAACGGCCGGTTCCGCGCTGGTCGAGCAGGAGTACGCGGTAGTCGGCCAGCGCCCGCTCCAGCCACGCCTGCCGGCCGGTGAAGCGCCGGGCTCCGAAGCCGGGTCCGCCCTCCAGGTACAGCAGCCACGGCAGGCTCGCCGGGTCCTTGCCGGAGGCGACCACCTCGCGGGCGTACAGCTCGATCTGCTCGCCGTCCGGGCGCGCGTGGTCCAGGGGGACGGTGAACCGGTGGTCGGTGAGGACCGTTCCGGGCTGGCGGTAGCTGTGCTCGATGGTCACGGAGGGCCCCTGGGGTACGAGGTGCGGGAGCCCCGTGCCCCGGCCGGGTGCGGCCGGGGCACGGGTGCGACGTTCCGCCCGATACTAGTACGGGGTCCAGCAGGGGCCCGGGGCTTACGGGAACTCGACGACCGAGCGGAGCACCTCGCCGCGCTCCATCCGGGCGAAGGCCTCTTCGACCCCGTCGAGGGGGATGGTCTCGGAGACGAAGGCGTCCAGGTCGAGACGGCCCTGCAGGTAGAGGTCGACGAGCATCGGGAAGTCGCGCTCGGGCAGGCAGTCCCCGTACCAGGAGGACTTCAGGGCCCCGCCGCGGCCGAAGACGTCCAGCAGCGGGAGTTCGAGCCTCATCTCCGGGGTCGGCACGCCGACCAGGACCACGGTCCCGGCCAGGTCGCGGGCGTAGAAGGCCTGCCGATAGGTCTCGGGGCGCCCGACCGCCTCGATCACCACGTCGGCGCCGTTCCCGTCCGTCAGGGCCTGGATGGCCTGGACCACGTCTTCCTTGCGGCCGTTGACGGTGTGCGTCGCGCCCAGCCCGCGCGCCCACTCCAGCTTCCGCTCGTCGAGGTCGACCGCGATGATCCGGGACGCGCCCGCGAGCCGGGCACCGGCCACGGCCGCGTTGCCCACTCCCCCGCAGCCGATGACGGCGACGGAGTCGCCCCGGCCGACGTTGCCGGTGTTCAGGGCGGCGCCGAGGCCGGCCATCACCCCGCAGCCGAGGAGTCCGGCGGCCGCCGGCGCCGCGGCCGGGTCCACCTTGGTGCACTGGCCGGCGGCGACCAGGGTCTTCTCGGCGAAGGCGCCGATGCCGAGCGCCGGGGAGAGCGGGGTGCCGTCCTCCAGCGTCATGGGCTGGGTGGCGTTGTGCGTGGCGAAGCAGTACCAGGGGCGTCCGCGCCGGCAGGCCCGGCAGGTCCCGCACACCGCACGCCAGTTGAGGACGACGAAGTCGCCGGGGGCCACGGAGGTGACGTCCGGGCCGACCGATTCCACGATCCCGGCGGCCTCGTGGCCGAGCAGGAAGGGGAACTCGTCGTTGATGCCGCCCTCGCGGTAGTGCAGGTCGGTGTGGCAGACCCCGCAGGCCTGCACCTTGACCAGGGCCTCGCCGGGTCCCGGGTCGGGCACGAGGACCGTCGTCGTCTCCACCGGTGCGCCCTTGCTCCGGGCGATGACCCCTCGTACGCGATGCGTCACGTCCTACCCCGTTCTGCTCTCGTCGGCTCCCGTCCGAACGTACACGGGCGCGGCGCGGTACGGGAGTTGCCTCACTCCACGGCGCCGGATCCAGCCAGTTCCGGCGGTACGGACTCCCGCAGGGCCGCGCCGAAGGCGGCCACGGCCGGGTGGGCACCGGATCCGCTGCGGAAGGCGAGGTTGGTACGGCGCTGCATCACCAGCCGGGTGAGGCGCACGCCCGGTCCGGCGGGGCCGGTGACCCCGAGCTGCGGTACGACGGCCACGCCCTGACCCGCCGCCACCAGGGCGAGCACGGTGGCGAACTCGTCGACCTGGTGACGGACCCGCGGGGTGAAACCGGCCGCCTGGCAGGCCCGTACGGTCATGGCGTGGCAGAGGGTGCCGGGGGTCGCGGTGATCCAGGGGGCGTCCGCGTAGGTGCGCAGGGCAGCGCCCTGGTCGGTGCCGGGCGGCGGTTCGGGCGTCTCCCCGGCGGGCGCGGCCAGGTACATCGCCTCCCCGTACAGCGGCTCGGTGGCCAGCCCGGGCTCCTCGGCGGCGGGCACGAAGTCGTAGGCGTGGACCAGGGCCACGTCCAGGTCCCCGGCCCGCAGGGCGTGCCCGACCGCCGCCGGGTCGGTCTCGCAGACCATCGGCTCCAGCCCCGGGTGGCGCCGGGCCAGGGCGGTCAGGGCCGCCGGGACGATGGCCCGGGTGGCGGTGGGAAAGGCCCCGATGCGCAGGGCGCCGGCCAGGCCGCTGCGTGCTTCGGCCAGGTCGGCCTCGGCCTGCTCCAGCCGTTCGAGCACGGCCTCGGCGTGGTGCACCAGGTTCTGCCCGGCCGGGGTGAGGCGGACGCGGCGGCCGGTGCGCTCCAGCAGGGGCAGCCCGGCTTCGCGTTCGAGGACGCCGAGTTGCTGGGATACCGCCGAAGGGCTGAAGGCGAGGGCTTCGGCGACGGCGGCGATGGTCCCGCGGCGGGCCAGTTCGCGCAGCAGGCGCAGGCGTCGTACGTCGAGCATCGGCTCAGCTTACGGGTCACGTAAGAAACGCGAACTGGATTCGAGGCTCGGGGCGGGTCAGGCTCGACGGCATGACACTGGACATGACGCCGGAGACGGCACGTGACATCACCGAAGCCCTCTCCCTGCACGGGATCCACGTACCGCTCGTCACCCCCTTCACCCGTACCGGGGAGATCGCCGCCGAGGCCCTGGAGGCGCTCGCCCACGAGGTGCTCGACGCGGGCGCCACCGGGATCGTCGCCCTCGGCACCACCGCCGAGACGGCCACGCTCGACGGGGCGGAGCGCGACCTCGTCACGGGCGTCTGCGCCCGGGTCTGCGAGGAGCGGGGCGCGCTGCTGACCGTGGGCGCCGGGGCGAGCGGGACCCGGGCCGCCGAGGATTCGCTGGCCCGGCTGGCCCGGTGGCCGCAGGCGCGGGCCGCGCTGGTGACCGTGCCCTCGTTCGTACGGCCCTCGGCGGCGGGCGTGGCGGCGCATTTCGCACGGCTGGCCGAGGTGAGTCCCGTACCGCTGATCGTCTATCACATCCCGTACCGGACGGGGCAGCCGCTGGACGCCGCCGCACTGCGGGCGCTCGGCTCGCTCGCGGGGGTCGCGGGAGTGAAGTACGCGGCCGGCGGCATCGGGCCGGACACGGTGGAGCTCCTCGGTGACCTCCCGGCCGGGTTCGAGGTGCTGGCCGGCGACGACGCGTACCTCTCGCCGCTGCTGGCGCTGGGCGCGGCGGGCGGGATCCTGGCCTCGGCGCATCTGGCGACGGCCCGGTTCGCGGAGCTGGCCGCGGCCTGGCGGGCGGGTGACGTGGCGCGGGCGCGGCCCCTGGGGCACGCCCTGGCCCGGATGTCGGCGGCGGCTTTCGCCGAGCCCAATCCGGCGGTCGTCAAGGGCGTGCTGCACGCCCAGGGGCGGATCCCCACGCCCGACGTACGGCTCCCCCTGCTCCCGGCCTCCGAGGGCGCGGTGGCGGCCACCCTGGGGCGGCTGGCGGAGCTCTGACGGCCGGGGGCCGGGCGCCGCCACTCGGGGAGAACAGTGCCGGAAAGCGTCCATGATGGGCGATTCGCCGCCAACGGGCGTGTCGCCCGAATCCGGCCCACGGAGAGTGGACTTGCCCCTATTCGGCGCCCGGTCCTCACCGGGTCCGCGACCCGTGATGTGAGTCACTCGGAAACCGCCAACATCATTTCCACCGGAAGGCCGATTCCCTTTTCCCGAAAAGAAAGTTGCCTCATGCGCGAAGGGGTCGCCAAGGTCATTTTCGGGACGGAAAGCAGGAAGTCGATCTACCGGTGGAATTCGGGCCTTGTTCCGGCCCGGCGAGCTCGCCTACGGTCACCCTCATTCCCGGTGGTCCGCTGCCGAAACCGGCCACCCCCGGGGCCTCTCCGTCCCCCCACGTGAGGAATTCCGCCATGCCCGCTAAGGGAAAGCACCGTCGGCCGAAGCACCACCCGATCACCCGCAAGCTGGCCATCGCCGGCACGGGCGGCGCGGCGCTCGCCCTCCCGCTGATCAGCACGACCACCGCCGGGGCGGCGGAGACGGCTGTCGCTCCCGCGGCCCATTCCGTGGCGGCCGCCGCTCCCACGACCTATTCCGTGGTAGTCGGCGACACCCTTTCCAAGATCGCGGCGGAGCATTCCCTTAGCGGCGGCTGGGAGCAGCTGTACGCGGCGAACAAGAGCGCCGTCGGCGCCGACCCGTCGATCATTCGGCCCGGCCTCAAGCTGACCCTCACCGCCCAGGCGAAGAGCGAGGCCGCCAAACCCGCCACCACCTACCCGAACAATCTCGACGGCTGGATCCGCGAGTCGCTGGACGTGATGGCCAAGCACGGCATTCCCGGCAGCTACAACGGAATTCACCGCAATGTGATGCGCGAGTCCTCGGGCAATCCCCTCGCCATCAACAACTGGGACATCAACGCGCAGAACGGGATCCCGTCCAAGGGCCTGCTCCAGGTCATCGACCCGACGTTCCGCGCCTATCACGTGCCCGGGACCTCGCAGGACTCCTACGACCCGGTCGCCAACATCACGGCCGCCTGCAACTACGCGGCCGCCCGCTACGGTTCGATCGACAACGTCAACGGGCCCTACTAGGTCCTGTTCGACGGGCCCCGCCGGAAAAGGGGCCCAGAGCCGGCCCTGGCGGCGGGCGGCGCGGACGGCACCGCGATGTCGGCCACGGTCGCCCCGTCCACCGCCGCGTTGAGGACGTCGGCCTCCCGCGCCGCACGCTTCCCGCCGCTTCCCCGGCAGATGCGCGTGTACGGACACCGGCAGTACACATGTCACCGACTCGCAGGGGCTACGAGGCGCGTGAGCGGGCCCCGGCCCGGGCCCGGAGCAGGGTGCGCAGGGGGGCGGCCAGGCCGTAGCCGGTGTCCCGGCTCAGGGCGGTGATTCCCGCGCGTTCCACGGCGGTGAGCTGGTGCGCCATCAGCTCCGTCATCGTCTTGATCACGGGTCGCAGCCCGGGTTCGGCGAGTTCGAGGATGCCGTCGGTGGCGTCGAGGGCGGCCCGGGCGCGCCGGGTCTCGTCGGCGAGGAGCGCGCGTACGGCGGGGGTGTCGCGGGCCTGTTCGAGGTCGGCGCGGGTCACGGAATGCTCGTCGAGGCGGGCGCGCGGGATGCACAGGCGGCCGTCCGCGAGGTCCCCGGCGAGGTCCGCGAGGAAGTCGACCCGCTGGGCGGCGTCGACGAACCGCCGCCACCCCGCGGCCTGTTCGGGGTCGGGTCCGCCCTGGTACTGGAGGCCGGTGAAGACCAGCACCCCCGGCCAGGCGTAGGCGTCGAGGTAGGCCTGGAAGTCCTCCTCGGCGGCGAAGCCGTCGAAGCCGGCCTCGGCGGTGGCGGCGCCTTCGAGGAACCGGGAGACCCAGTGCGCGGGCAGGGCGCGCGCGTGCACGGCGTGGGCGTAGGCGCGCAGCAGGGGGTCGGGGCTGTCCCCGGATGTGAGCGCCGCCTCGACCCGGCCGGTCAACGCGGCCAGGTTGGCGGCCCGTTGCGGCGGAGTGCCGGTCTCGGCCACGTCGTCGACCAGGTTCATGAAGGCGAGGCCGGCGGCGAGCCAGGGCACCAGGGGCGGCGCGGCGAGCAGGCGCAGCGCGAGGTACGGTGCGGGTTCGCGGCGGAGCACCCGGCGGGCGGCGTGGGTGTAGTCGTCCCGCAGCCGGGTGCCGGAGATCCCGGCGGCCGTGAGTGTGGTGCGCCAGCTCGGCATGGTGGTCGTGCTCCCTCGAAACGTTTCTCCGCGCGTGTACGGAGATCAGGATCGCAGGCCCCGAGCCGCGGCCTACGAGCGGTAGACCTTCCTGACCTTGCCGTCGGTGCCGGCCAGGACATAGCCGCCCTGGCCGTACTCGTCGCTGAGGTAGGGCCGCATGGACGGGCTCTGGTCCATCATCCAGGGCTCGACGATGACGTAGCGGGAGGTCGGGTTCGCCACGCCCAGGTCCTGCTTGGCCTGTTCCAGGAGGGCGGGCAGGGTGTCCCATTCGACCTTGGCCATGTCGATGAGCGGGGCGCGGTCCTTGACGGTGCCGGCGGGGCCGGTGCGGGTGACCCCGCCGTCGCGGTACTGCCAGGAGTCGACGGTCCTGGCTCCGGGGGCGGTGGGGACGTCGGCAATGACGTAGGCGTCGTAGATCCGCAGGTTCACGTACGTGGTGGTACCGGTCTGTTGTTTCAGGGCCGCCACGGCGGTCCGGATGTTGGCGGGAGTGAGCAGGCTGCCCTGGGGGGGCGGCACCCTTGCTCGCGCCCGCCTCGGGGCCGGGGGTCGAGGCGGTCGAGGGGGCGGCGGGGACCCCGCCGCCGGAGGGGGCGACGCTGCTGACGGTGCCGCCGGGGCGGCCGGTGCCAACCTTCGCGTCGCCGCCGGAGGCGTTGCCGTCCGGCAGCAACCTGACGATCCCGACCGTCCCGGCCACGAGGACCGCCGCGAGGGCGGCGCCGAGCAGGACCGGGCGCCTGCGCGGGGTCGCCGCCGGGAGGGGCGCGGTGGCCGCGTAGGGGTGAGGCACCGGGCCGAACGGCGGCGGTGTGGGCGGCCCGTACTGCCCCACGACCGGCGGAGCCGCAGGGGCCGCGTGGGCCGCCGGGGCCGTGGCGAGAGCGGTGCTCGCGTCCCGGAGCAGCTGTTCCAGTCGCGCCGCGTCGGGCCGCGCGGCCGGGTCCCGTACGAGGAGCCGTTCCAGTACGGGCGCCAGCGGGCCGGAGCGTACGGGCGCCGGGATCGGCTCGTCGAGGACGGCGACCACCGTGGCCAGGCTGGTGGCGCGGCGCAGCGGATGGACCCCCTCCGCGGCCACGTACAGCAGCATGCCCAGCGACCACAGGTCGGAGGCGGCCAGGCCCTCCTCACCGCGGACCCGCTCGGGCGCGATGTACTCCGGCGAGCCGATCAGCACGCCGGTCGAGGTGAGCCCGGTGGATCCGTGCAGGGCCGCGATGCCGAAGTCGGTGAGCACGGCCGATCCGTCGGACCGCAGCAGCACGTTGGCCGGTTTCACGTCCCGGTGCAGGACCCCTTCGGCGTGTGCGGCGCGCAGTGCGGACAGGAGGTCGAGGCCGAGCCGGAGCACGTCCGCCACCGGCAGCGGGCCGGACGCCAGCCGGTCGTGCAGGGAACCACCCTTGACCAGTTCCATCACGATCCACGGATGGCCGTCCGAACCCTCGGCGGGCTCCACGATGTGGTGGATCGTCACCACGTGCGGGTGGGCGAGGCGGGCCAGCGCCCGGGCCTCACGGACGGCCCGTTCGCGCAGTTGGCCGGTGAGACCGGGCTGGGCGGCGGCGGTCGCCGGGTCCGGCGGGCGCACCTCCTTGAGCGCGACCTCGCGGTGCAGTGCGATGTCGCGGGCGCGCCAGACCGTGCCCATGCCGCCGCTGCCCAGGGGCGCCACCAGCTCGAAGCGCCCGTCGATCAGCTGTCTGCCGGCCTCACTCGTGTCCATGGCCGGTCATCGTAAGGGGCGCGGGTGTCAGCAGCGTCGGCGGTCCACCGTGAGGCTGCCCTGCACGGCGGTGACCGTACGGTCGTAGCACCCGCCGGGGGCCTGGGACCCGTACAGGCGGGAGCGGGCGGTGGTGGTGGCGACCGCGTGCCGCTGGTCGCGCGGGACGTTCGCGGTGTAGGTGGCGTCACCCGTGTACCGGTCGTCGAGCCGGGAGGCGTCGACCTTCCGCCCGCCGCGCAGGGTGACGGTGTCCGCGCGGTCGCCGAGCGAGAGGACGGTGCGCAGCCGGTCGCCGGCGCCGAGGGTGGTCTCGCCGTCCATCGTGTACGTGCGCGCGGTACGGGTGCTGGTGGCCCCCCGGGTCACGGTCTCCTCGTCGGTCCAGGTGGCGGTGAGGGCGTCGCGGTTCTCGCCGTCGGTCCAGCGGTGGACGGAGGTGTTGCGCACGGCGCGGGTGACGGTGGTGGTGACCCGCCCGTGGGAGGTGTCCAGGTGCCCGGCGACGGTCAGCCGGTGTCCGCCCTCGGTGTCGAGGCGGTGCTCGGCGCCGGGGGTGGGGGCGGCGGGGGTCCAGCGGGAGGAGTTGGCCGGATCGCTCTGCTCGTGCTTGGTCAGGGCGCCGGTGACGACCTCGCGGGCCTCGTCCTGCCACAGCAGCAGGTTGGTCGGGGTGCTCCAGCCGCTCTGCCCGGCCGGCACCCCGGCCACGGACACCTCGATCCGGTGCGGGCGGCCGTCGTTGAGGAGTGCGGCGAAGGGGGTGAGGTCGTACACGAGCGGCTGGACGTCGAAGGCGCGGGGGCCGGGGGTGACGTACCAGAGGAAGGGGTTGGACCAGCCGCCGGTCCAGACGGTGGGGAAGGGCGCGGCGATGCCGGCGAGCTGCCCGTCCACGGAGACGCGGACCTCGCGGTAGGGGCCGTCGGCCGCCTTGCAGGAGTACGGGGCGGCGTCCGGGGTGGTCATGTACCAGTACTCCTCGCAACCGCCGCCCGAGCCGGTGGCGTACACCTCGGCGAGGAGGCGCTCGGTGTTGCGCGGGGTGGTGACGTCCGGGGAGGTGAGGGCGAGGACGCGGTCGGGGGTCTCGGTGGGGCCGGTGGGGCCGGTGCGGCCTTCGGCGGCGTAGAAGGTGAGGGTGACCTTGACGTCGATGACGCCGGTGTAGGTGTCGTTGACGACGTTGCCGATGAGCATCTCGACGGGCTGCGGGCGGGCGAGGGTGTCGCGGTAGCGGGTGACGTCCTTCTCGACGGACCAGGTGATGCCGTCGGGCGAGGGCTGCGGGGTGGAGGTGCGCAGGATCTCGACGCCGCCGAGGGAGAGGTGGCCGAGGCGGTCGTACTGGCGGCCCTTGACCTTGCCTTCGAGGCGGAGGACCACCTTGGCCCAGTGGTCGGCGCCGCAGCCCCGGGGCGGGGTGTAGCTGCCCTGGTACGGGGTGAAGTCGCGGAACTGCGCCTCGGCGAGGGTCACCTCGCAGGAGCGGGTCCCGGGCCGGGTGACGGGCGGGGCGGGGGTGAGGGGGTCGTGCCAGTCGGTGCCGAACTCGGCGGGCGGCGTCGGGCCCGCGGGCGCGGGGGCCTGGGCGGGTGCCTGCCCGGGTGCCTGCCCGGGTGCCTGCCCGGGTGCCTGCCCGGGTGCCTGCCCGGGTGCCTGCCCGGGTGCCTGCCCGGGTGCCTGCCCGGGTGCCTGCCCGGGTGCCTGGGCGGATGCCTGGGTGGTGGCCGCCGGGGTTGCGCCGTGCGCGGGTCCCGCGGCGGCGAGGGTGGCCGCGGCCAGCGCGATCGCGCCGAGCACGCCCGTGATCCTGTGTCGTCTCATGGGCCCGCAGTGAAACCCGGCCCGCCCGGCCGGCACCAGGGCCGGTGCGCCGGCCCTGGCGTGAAATCGCCGGTCAGGCCGGGAGGACGACGACGCCGTCGGCGTCCGCGTGGACCGTGTCCCCGGGACGGAAGGTGGTCCCGCCGATCGTGACGGGCTCGTCCACCGCGCCCGCGCCGGTCTTGCCGCTCTTACGGGGCACGGTGCCCAGTGCCATGACCCCGAGGTCGAGTCCGCCGAGGGCCACGCTGTCGCGGACCGCGCCGTTGATGATCAGGCCGGCCCAGCCGTTGCGCGCGGCGGCGCCGGCGAGGAGGTCGCCGACGAGGGCGGTGCGCAGCGAGCCGCCGCCGTCCACGACGAGGACGGCGCCCTCACCGGGCCCGTGGACGAGCTCGCGCAGCAGCGCGTTGTCCTCGTGGCAGGAGAGGGTCCGTACCGGGCCGGCGAACAGCCGGCGGCCGCCCAGCAGGCGGAACTGCGTGGCGCAGATGCCGAGGTCCTCGCCGTGCTCGTCGTACATGTCCGCCGTGGGGACGGGGGTGACGCTCATGTCGCTGGAATTCCTCGCTGCTCGATCCGGTGCGCCCTGGGCTCTGGGGGTGTCTTGCCGGTCAGGCCGGATCAGGGAGCGGCGTCTGGTGCCGTGCATCGCAAGGCCGAGGAGGGAGTCGACGCGGAGCGTCGGCGACCGACGAGAACGCGGCGAGGCGCGGTGCCAGACGCCGCGAGCCCGGCCTGATCGGCAAGACACCCCCTAGCGTTTGAGGGCACGGTACCGCTTGAGCAGTGCGGTGATCTTCTCAGGATCCGCGTTGCCGTTCAGCTCGGCGAGGAGGTCGTCGGGACAGAGTTCGTAGAGGTCGCCCCACCAACGGCCGCCCTTGGTCTTCCAGATCCGGTAGCCGCCCGGGACCCCGCGTGCGACGTATGCGCGCCGGCTCATGACCCGCCGTCACCTCCGCCCGTGTGTCGAACACTCAGTCGCGCGAATTGCCGAAGACAAGACGGTAGCCGATCAGCAGGACCAGCGAGCCGGCGATGGCGGAGCCCCAGGTGGCGAGGTCGAAGAACTGGGTCTGGATCGGCCGGTCCAGGAACTTCGCCGAGAGCCAGCCGCCGATGAAGGCGCCGGCGACGCCGATGAGGGTGGTGCCGATCAGGCCGCCGGGGTCCCGGCCGGGCAGCAGGACCTTGGCGATGCCTCCGGCCAGCAGTCCCAGGATGATCCAGCCGACGATCCCCATGCCCGTTCACTCCGTTTCGGTTGTCCGATGTTCTCCAGGGAGGACGCGGCCGGGGCCGAAACGGTTCTCCGGCCGCCGGTCGGCCGCGCGGCTCACGCCGCCACGCGGCTGACCGGCCCGGTCGGCGAGGTCGGCGAGGCTGGCGCGGCCGGCGCGGCCGGCCGGTCAGGGGCGGTGGGCACGGGCCGGGCGGGGGGCGCCGAGGGCGTACGGGTCAGCAGCAGCACGCCGCGCGCCGCGGCGAAGCCTCCCGCCAGCGCGAGCAGCACTCCCAGCGCGCCGCCCTGTAGGCGTTCGCCGAGCAGGACCATGCCGATCGCCGCCGCGGCCAGCGGGTTGGCCAGGTTCACCACGGCCAGCGGGGCGCCGAGCCCGCCGCGGTAGGCCCGCTGGGACAGGAGCATCCCGCCGACCGCGAACACCACGACGAGCAGGGCCACGGCGACGACCCGGACGCTGAGCAGGGATCCGCCGCGCCCGCCCGCCACGGCCACGGTCTGGGTCAGGGCGGAGGCGGCGGCGGAGGCCAGTCCGGAGGCCGTGGCGTGCCGCAGCCCCGAGCGCGGGTCCTTGACGGCGGTCAGCAGCAGGATCACGGTGGCCGTGGCCCCGGAGACGGCGAGTGCCTCCGCCAGGCTGAGGGTGTCGTCGGGGGCCGGCCCGGAGGCCGGGAGCAGCAGCAGGCCCAGGCCCGCGACCGTGGCCAGGGTGCCCCGCCATTCGGTGGCCGCCACCCGGCGGCCGGCTCCGCGCGCCCCGAGCGGGACGGCGGCCACGAGGGTGAGCGCGCCGAGCGGCTGGACCAGGGTGAGCGGTCCGTACCGCAGGGCCGCCGCGTGCAGCAGCGCCGCAGCGGCGTTCAGCCCGGCCGACCACCACCAGGCGCCGGAGCCGAGCAGGGCCCTGGCGCTGCGTGCGACGGCGGCGCGGGCGAGCCGCTCCTGGGCGACGGCGGCGGCCGCGTAGGTCACGGCCGAGGCGAGGCAGAGGACGACGGCGAGGGCGGTGGCGTTCACCGCTCGGCTCCTGCGGGGACGGGCGCGGCGGCCGGGCCGTCGACGGTATGCGTTCCTGGAGCGGCGGCCGGGCCGTCGGCGGTACGCGTTCCTGGGGCGGCGGCCGGGGCGGGGGCGGTCCGCGGGCCGGGCAGCCCGCGTCCGGCGCCCGCATCGGCATCGGCATCCCCATCGTCGCCGGCACCGGCGTCCGGCCGCGGGACCAGCAGCAGGGCGGCCCCGAGCAGGACGGTCGCGACGATCGCGTCGAGCCAGTAGTGATTGGCCGTGCCGACGACCACGAGCAGGGTCAGCAGGGGGTGCAGCAGCCACAGGACCCGCCACCGGGACTTCGTGGCGGCGATCATGCCGAGCGCGAGCATCAGCGCCCACCCGAAGTGCAGGGAGGGCATCGCCGCGAACTGGTTGGCCATGGTGTCGGTGGCGGGCGCGGCCCCGTAGACGGTGGGTCCGTAGACCTGTCCGGTGTCGATCAGGTCCGCGGCGCCCAGCATCCGCGGGGGCGCGAGCGGGAAGCCGAGGTGCAGGGCGAGGGCGGCTCCGGTGAGCACGGCGAGGACGCGGCGGGCCCACAGGTAGTGGGCGGGGCGGCGTAGGTAGAGCCAGACCAGGAAGAGCGCGGTCGCCGGGAAGTGGACGGCCGCGTAGTACGTGTTGGCGGTGTGTACGAGGGCGTCGCCGTGCAGCAGCAGCCGCTGCACCGCGCCCTCGCCGGGCAGGTGCAGGGCGCGCTCGGCGTCCCAGATCCGCGCGGCGTTGCGGAAGGCCTCTTCCGTGCGTCCGGTCGAGAGCGTCCGGCCCGCCTTGTAGACCGTGAACAGTCCCGCGACGAGCAGCAGCTCGCGTATGAGGCGGCGGCGCGCGGCTCGCCGTGCGGCCGCCGCCCCGGCGGGTGTGGTGTGGGAGGTCATCCCCCGGTCTCGCTTCCTGCTCGCACAGATCGACACGCCAGTGTATCGATACATTCGCGTATCGATACGCCGGTGTACCGATACGCTCGCGTTCCCGTACACTTCTCGTACGGGAACATGCCGCCGAGTCGCCCCTGAGGAGAGCCGCACCCCCATGACGTCGACGCCGACCACCGCGCGCCGCTCCAAGATCACCCCGGAGCGGGAGCAGGAGTTCTACGAGGCCGTCCTGGAGCAGCTGCGCGAGCACGGCTACGAGGCCCTGACCATGGAGGGCATCGCCGCCCGGGCGAGCTGCGGCAAGTCCACGCTCTACCGGCAGTGGAAGACCAAGCCCCAGCTCGTCGCTGCCGCCCTGCGGGCGAACCGGCAGGGCACCCTCGTCGCGGTGGACACCGGGACGCTGGCGGGCGACCTGCGCGAGGCGGCTCGGATCGCGGCCTGCACCTCGGGCCGCGACACGCGGCTGATGCAGGCCCTCGGGCACGCCGTGCTCAGTGACGAGGAGCTGCAGGCCGCCCTGCGCGAGGCGCTGGTGGAGCCGGAGCTGGCCGCCTTCGACACGATGGTGGAGCGGGCGGTGGAGCGCGGCGAGATCGCCGCGGACCACCCGGCCGTGGAGTTCCTGCCGGCGCAGCTGATGGGTGTGCTCCGCATCCGGCCGGTGCTCGAAGGCCGGTACGCCGACGCCGACTACCTGGTCCGGTTCGTCGACGCGGTCATGCTCCCGTCCCTGGGCCTCACACCGCCGGGAAGCCCCGGCACCCCCTGAACCGGCGGGCCGCCGTCCCGATGACCGGACGGTGACCTGCCCGCGCTGCCTCGTGGGGACGGCGGCAGCGCGCCACCCGGACCGGGCGGCGGTCACTCACTCGAGGAGTGACCGCCGTCCGATCTGAGCGGTCCTCGGTCGCACTCGGTCCGTCGTCAGCGGACTGCGCCCATGGTGCGGGTGAACTCCTCCGGGTTGGCGTCGAAGCCCTGCAGGCGGGCGTCGAGGGACCAGGCTCCCGCGGCGTCGCGGGTGAACACCGCCACCGTGGCGGCGGTGGCGGACGGGACGGCGTCGAAGTCGCCCTGGGCGAGGTCGGTGTGCCCCTCGCGGATCCGGACCCCCGTACCGGCGATATCGGCGAAGGTCGCGCGCCGCCCACCGGTGTCCTGAATGAGCACCCCGACCACCACGCGGCGCAACTCCAGTGCCATCCGGTCGAGTTCGAGGGTCATCACCTCGTCGAAGCCGAAGCCCTGGCCCGTGTGGCTGTCCCGGTTCAGGGTGATGGTGCCGTCGGGTGACCGGCTGCCGAAGTGGACCAGGTGCACCGGGACCCCGTGCAGGTCCGCGGCGCCGTACACCGCGGCCACGATGTCGAGGTCGTGCGCAGGCCGTTCGGCGGGACTGGGGTCCCACCGCAGCGCGACCTCGACCTTGGCCAGACCCTTGCGTACTCCGGTCACCGAACTCCCCCTTCGCTTACGGGTATTGCCCGGCCATGCTCCCACGTGTCCCCCGCTGCGGTCCGAACGACCGTACGTTCCCGGCCAGTCCGCTCACGCTCCGAGGTCGACGCGTACGGTCTCCACCCAGGCCGGGGGCGCGGGCGCGTCCGCCCCGACCAGCGCGGCGATCAGCCGGCAGGACGGCGTCTCGTCCGGCCACGGCGTGTACCCGTCGGTCAGCACGACCACGACGTTCGGCCGGTCGGGCAGGGCCAGCGCGGCGCTGATGCCGACGCGCATGTCCGTGCCCCCGCCGCCGGCCAGGGTCACCTCGCCCGCGCTGCGCACCCGGGTCACGGCGTGCACGTCGGCGTCGCAGGCCAGGACGGCGACCCGGTTGCCGCCGACCCCCACCTCCCGCAGGACACCGGTGACTTCGGCGAGCGCGGCCGCGAGGTCGTCCGCGCCCATCGATCCCGAGGTGTCGATGACGATCGCGACCCGCGGCAGCGGCCTGCGCAGGCTGGGCAGCACCACCCGGCCGCCGAGCGCGGGAGTGCGGCGCGAGGGGCGGCGGTACGTGTAGTCCACCGCGCCGGCCGCCCAGGCGGCGGCCTCGCGGACCGCTCCCGACAGGGCCTGGCGCCAGTCGACGGAGGGCTCCAGCAGTTCCTCGGCCCACCGGGCCCAGCCCTCGGGGACCGTGCCCCGGGTGCGCTGGTGGGACCGTACGGCCTGGGCGGTCTGGCGGCGCAGCGCCTCCGCCTCCACCGGGCCGACCCGGGCGGGGCCGCCGTCCTCGCCCAGCTCCCAGGGCATGGGCGTGCCGTGCGCGCCGGATCCGCAGTCCACCCCGTGCGCCGGGGACGTTCCGCACCGTGCGGGGATCGCGGGCAGGTAGGTCTCGAACAGGCCGCCCGTGGGCAGGCCGAAGAGAGCGGGCTCCATCCGGCCCGCGGGCAGCGTCAGCCCGTCGGCGAGCAGGTCGTCGTTGATCTCGCAGTCCTGGGCGATGTTGACGCGGACCGGATCACGCTGGTCGGCGGCGGGTAGCCGCTCGGCCCGGCCGTGGTGGTCGCGCAGCAGGTGGGCCACCTCGTGGATCCACACCCCGGCCAGTTCGGCGACCGGGGTCGCGTCGACGAAGGCGGGCGAGACGTAACAGCGCCAGTGCCGGTCCACACCCATGGTGCGGACGCCCTCCGAGGGGACGACCGTCAGGGCGTACAGGGCGGAGGCGAGGTACGGGCGGGCCTCGGCGGCCTTGTAGCGGGCCGCCAGGAGCTTCGCGCGGTCCAGGCGCACGGCCGGGCTCGCCGGGCTCAGCCGCCGCCCGGCAGGGAGCCGGACAGCTGGAGCAGTTCCACGAAGGCGTCGATGCCGGCGGGTACCGGCCAGTCGAGGTCGCGCATCGCGGCGAGGTCGGCGGCGGCGCGGGCGGCGACGTCGGGCACGCCCGCGTCCACGGCCTTGGCCAGCACCGTCCAGCCCGCCTCCCAGCGGGGGCGGGTGAGCTCGCTCTGCACGGCCGCGACCACGGCGATGAGGAAGGCCAGCTGCCGGTCGCCGCGCTCGGGCAGGGCGAAGGCGTCCGGGTCGGCCAGCACCCGGTCCGGGTCGGGCAGGTCGAGGTGTTCGAGGTACGAGAGCAGTTCGATCCCGGCGGCTTCGCCGACGGCGCCGGTTAGCGCGGCGGCCAGGGCCTCCCGGCCCGTCGAGGCCGCGTACCCGGTGGCCAGCAGCCGCAGGGCCATCTCCCAGGTGCGCGGGGAGGGCCAGCCGCGGCCGCGGGAGGCGGCCTCGGCGGGCATGTGGTGGACCAGGCCCGGCCGGGCGGTGAGGAAGCCGGAGACCGCGCCACGGGCGCGGGCGGCCGAGCCGGAGGCCTTGGCGGGATCGACGGCCGGGATCGCCACCTCGGGCCAGGTGCCGGCCATGCCCCGGGCCACGGTGCGCGGGTTGTGCGTCCAGTCGAGGTGGACGAAGCGGTTGGCCAGCGGGGGGCTGAGGTGCCAGCCGTCGGCCGCGCTGGCGGGCGGATTGGCCGCGGCGACGATCCGTACCGCCGGGGGGAGTTCGAGACTGCCGACCCGGCGTTCCAGGACCACGCGCAGCAGCGCCGCCTGCACGGCGGGCGGGGCGGAGGACAGCTCGTCGAAGAACAGCAGCCCGTGGCCGGTCCGGGCGAGGCGTACCGCCCAGTCCGGCGGGGCCATCGGAACGCCGGTGGTGGCGGGATCGTCGCCGACGATGGGCAGCCCGGAGAAGTCGGACGGCTCGTGGACGCTGGCGATGACGGTCTCCAGCTCCACCCCGAGCGCGGTCGCGAGCTGCCGCATGCCGGCGGACTTGCCGATGCCGGGCTCACCCCACAGCAGGACGGGCTGATTGGCCGTCACGGCCAGGGCCAGCGCCTCCAGTTGGGGGTCGGTGGCGGGTTCGCTCCGGGTGGCGCTCAGCCGCTTGCCCAGGGCGTCGGCGGCGGCCAGTGCCCGGGAGGGCTGCGGCTGGGCACTCATGCGTCGTCGTCCTCGTCTTCCTCGCGGTATTCCATGTACTCGTCGAACCAGTCGGCGCCGATGCCGGGGAACTCCTCGTCGACGCGCTGCCGCAGGAAGTCCAGGTCGGTGCGCTTGTAGCGGTGGATCTCCTGGGACAGCGACAGTTCCATCTCGTCGATGACGTCGATCCGGGCACCGGCCGCCAGCAGGGCCCTGACCAGGTCCGGCGAGCCGCCCCAGTGCACCGCCGACAGCAGCGGGGTGCGCTCGTGCTTGTCCCGCGCCTCAAGGTCGAGGCCGGCCGCGAGCAGCCGGGGCAGCAGCACGTCGTGGTCGAGCAGGTGGAGTTCGTGCAGCAGGCCGCGTCCGCGGGCGTCCCGGATCCGGGGGTCCGTGCCCGCGTCCAGCAGCGCCACCACACCCGGGGTGTCCCCGTGCTGGGCGCGCAGGAACAGCTCCCGCCGCTGGTCGCGCAGGGCGCGGGGCAGCCGGCCCTCACCCGTGGTCCAGGTCTGCTGCACGGCGAAGCAGCCGGAGACCGCACCGCCGAACGCCCGCATGGCGCGCTCCCGTTGCTGCTCCTCGGCGGTGTGCGGCAGGTCGAGTACGCCGCCCCGCGAGCGCACCTCGTGCCATTCGCCGCGGCAGCGCACCCGGACGGGCCCGGCCTCGGCGGGGCCGGGCGGTCCCACGGCCGGTCCGGAGCCGGGGAACAGGGCGGCGGCGACCAGCGGGTGCAGCTCCCGCGGGGTGATCCGGCCGGTGCGCACCAGTTCGAGGTCGGGCAGTCGCCGCCAGATGTACCGCGGCAGCTGCGGCACGGCGCGTGCCTCGTCCATCTCGATGAACCGGGCCCGCAGCCGGCCGGGACCGTCGGGCTCCAGCAGGAGGTGGCTGCGCCAGTCGGCCGCGATCCGGTACGTGTCACCCACCCCGCCCGCCACGAGCCGCCCCACCTCCGGCACGAGCCGGGTGAGGTCGATCGGCATCCGCCCGAACAGGGCCTCCGGGTCCAGCGGACGCTGGTACGACTGCGGGGCGGGCACGGTCAGGTCGCACTCGATGCCCGCGGCCTCGTACGCCGCGGCGATGTCCCCCCGCGCGTGCAGCAGGTCGATCCGCTCGGCGCGGCCCTGCGGGTCGCCGAAGCGCTCGCCCAGCTCGGCCGCGCATCTGGCGTCCCAGAACGGCCGGACGGCGGTCCAGTCCTCCGGGACGAAGCCGCGTCCCGCGTACCGGTTCCCCTTGTTCGGGACGACCGGCGCGCAGTGCAGGCGCAACCGCTGCGCACCCTCGGTCATGACGGGCGTGGTGACCGACAGGGTCGGGCCGTCGGCGCCGCCGTACGAGGCCAGCAGGATCCGCAGGTCGATGTCGATGGTGGTGCGGCCGCCCAGGACGCGGGGCAGGTGCCAGCGCAGCAGGTCCGGGGCGAGGTGGCGGAGGTCCTCCTCCACGGCCTCGGCGACGGAGGCGCCGTAGCGGTCCGCGAGCTCGGGCAGGTCGAAGCCGACGTCCACGGCGGCGGCGGCGCAGGCCGCCCGCCAGTCACCGGCCAGGCGGTGCGCGGTCGCCTGTTCGATCATCCAGCCGGGTACGGCGTACCGGCGGATCCGCTGCCAGGCCGGGCCGTCCTCGGGCAGGAAGCCGCCGGGCAGTTCGGCGTACGGGCTCACCGGTACACGCTGCCGATGGCGCGCAGGTCCGGATGGGCGGCCCGGGCCGGGCGGAGCCGTTCGGCGAAGGAGCGCTTGACCCGGCGGGGCAGGCCGGGGCCCAGGCCGACGTATTCCAGGGGGCTGTCGGCGGGCACCGCGGCGAGCAGGCCCTTCGCGCCGCGCCCGGTGAGGC
Source organism: Streptomyces sp. NPDC048258 (assembly GCF_043201995.1). Taxonomy (NCBI): domain Bacteria; kingdom Bacillati; phylum Actinomycetota; class Actinomycetes; order Kitasatosporales; family Streptomycetaceae; genus Streptomyces; species Streptomyces sp. NPDC048258. The sequence goes on along the minus strand of NZ_JBICZH010000004.1, from coordinate 224,934 downwards.
CGGTGTGGCGCAGCTCCAAGCGGCGCAGGGGGCTGCCGGGGAGTACGGCGGCCAGGGCGTACGCCCCTTCGTCGCCGGGGTCGTTGCCGGCGGCTCCGAGGCTCCGCTCGGACATCGTCCGGCCCAGGTCCAGGGCCTCGATGGAGCCGAGGGCGCCGGCCAGGGAGCGCGCTCCGGCGGCGCCGATGCCGTTGCCGCCGAGGCCGAGGCGGACCGGGCCGGCGGCGGACGCGGCCGCGTCGGCAAGCACGGCTGCGCCGTCGTCACCGAGGTGGTTGGCCGGTACGTACAGCTCGCGCACCCCTGCCTCCCGGATCAGGGCGGCGAGCAGCGGGGCGGCGTCGTGGCCGAGGCCGTTGCCGCCGAGGAAGAGCCGTTCCAGGGGCTGCCCGCGCTCCAGCAGGGCGTCGAGGAGGAGGCGTACGCCGTCCGCGCCGATCCCGGTGTTGACCAGGTCGAGGGTGCGCAGGGCGGTGTTGCGGCGCAGCAGCGCCGCGAGGGTGCGGGCGCCGTCCTCGAAGAGCGGGTTCCGCTTGAGCCAGAGGGCTCGGACGGTGGTGTCGTCGGCGAGGGCTCCGGCCAGGGCGGCCACCCCGTCGGGGCCGATCCGGTTGCAGCCGAGGTAGAGGGTGCGCAGCCCGTGCCCGTCGGCTCCGGCCGCCAGGCTCTCCGCCAGGGTGCGGGCGCCGTCGTCGCCGATGGCGTTGGTGCCGAGGAGCAGGTGGGTGGCGTGCGCGGAGGCGGCCGCCGCGGGCAGCAGCCGGGCCGCGCCGCCCGGGCCGAGTCCCTGCTTGCAGAGGTCGACGCGGCCGTCGGTGCGCAGGGTGCCGAGCGGGAAGGCCTCGTCGGTCTCGACCGGGCGGTCCGCCGCGAGCCGGGCGAGCAGCGGGTCGAGTCCCGCGGGGTCGGCCGGCGGCATGTCCGGGTGCTCGATCGCGGGGCACCGTACGGGTGTCGGCTGTGTCATCACCACTCCACCGGTTCCTTCGCCGGTGCCCGGCGTCCATCACGACTTGAAGACGTGAACATCTGAAGACAGCAAGTAGACGCAAGACCGGTCGGATTCGAACCGACGTCCTCCAGCTCGATGCGTGGGCGCGACGACCTCTGCGCTACGGCCTTGCTGCGGACGATCATACCGGCCCGGTGGCCGAAAATCGATCACCAGTTTGGGCGATCGATCCCCGACTGCTGCGATTTGCCTGGCTTGTCTACCAGTTGCCGTCCTGTACGGGTTTGCCCGGCCTCGGGGTATTGCCGAGCGGCTTGACCTGGGCGGGGCCCGGCTCCGCCCAGGGCGCGTGGTCGTCGCCGATCCACTCCCCGACCGGCTTGACCCCGGCCAGCGTCGCGGAGGGCGCGAGGTCGGCGGCCGACTCGTCGTAGTAGTCGAACCAGGGCAGCCCGGCTTGGGTGTAGGCGGCCCGGTCCACCGGCGAGGGCGGCGCGTCCTCCCCGGTGATGCGCCGCCACTCGGGCGGAGTCACCAGGTGTACGAAGACCCGCGCGGCCGGCTCGCCCGCCCAGGCGGAGAGCGGCCGGTCGTCCTGGTAGACCTCCTGGCGCATGGAACCGCCGACGCCGAGCCCCATCGCCGGAGCCGCGGGCGGCGCGCTGCGGGTGGGCGGGCACCCCGGAGCCGCCGGGGCCACCGGGGCCGCCCCCGGAGCCGGGATCCCGCCCGGAGCCGCCGCCATCGGCATGGGCACCGGGCCGCCGTAGCCCGCGAAACCGCCGACCGGTCCGGGCGGCGGGGTCGGGGGCAGCGGGGCCCCGTACGGCGAGCCGGGAGCCTGCGCACGCGCCCGCTCCGCCCGCCGCCACTCCTCCAGCACCGCCGGAGCCAGCGGGAACGCCTGGAGCTGCACTCCGCCGGTGGTCTCCTCACCGGTGACCTGTCCCTCGACGGTGGCGCCGAGCCCCAGCGGTACGGCGACGAACTGGCGCACCGTCCCGTCGCCCGAGTTGATCCCGTCCAGCCACGGCTGCCGGGGCAGCACCACGTAGTTCTGCGGACCTCGGGCGAGCCGGCCCGTCCAGCGCTCGCCCGACACCGCGCACACCTTGCCGACCCCGACCTGGAGCGCGGCGGGCTCGCGGGTCCCGGCGAAGCTCAGCCACATCGCCTCGCGCAGGTACACGGGCAGCATCACGCCGCCCTTCGCCAGCCACTCCGGCGGCACCGTGTCCGGATAGTCCTCCACCCGGCGGAGCGGGAACTCCCCCAGCCCCGGCGGCAGCGCGTGCGTGCCCGATTCGGGCAGCCGCAGGGTCCGGATGAAGCGGATCTGCACCCCTTCCCCCAGTAGCAGCGCGTTCCCGTCGACCCGTACCGAACCTGTTCCCATGCCCGCCCCTTCTCCCGCCTTCTCCCGCTCCGGCCCGGATCCGCCGCAGGATCTGCGGTCGGACCGGATCGTTATCCTCAAGTTTTGCTCAGATGTAGTGACGCTGCGGCCGCCACCTTCCTAGCTTCCTCGTACACGTGTCGTGACGTCCCCCACGCATTCGCGGTTCCACGCGCTCCGGCGATCCCGGTGCGCGTCCCGCGTTACCGAGGAAAGAGTGCAGCAGATGAAGGTTCCCCAGGCCGGTGCGGTCGCCGCAGTGATCGCCCTCGCCCTGACCACCTCCGGGTGCGGCGGTGACGACGAGGCCACGGGGACCCTCTCCATCGGCATCAAGTTCGACCAGCCGGGCATCGGGCTGCGCGAGACCGGCGGCGTCTTCTCCGGTTTCGACGTGGACGTCGCCACCTACGTGGCCAAGGAGCTCGGCTACAAGCCGGACCAGATCGAGTTCAAGCAGGTCTACAGCAACGACCGTGAGCTGCTGCTCCAGTACAACGAGGTGCAGTTCGTCGCCGCGAGCTACTCGATCAACGAGAAGCGCAAGGAGAAGGTCGACTTCGCCGGCCCGTATTTCGTGGCCCACCAGGACCTGCTGGTCCGCGCCAGCGACACCACCATCACCAAGGCGGAGGACCTCAACAGCAAGAGGCTCTGCTCCGTCACCGGCTCCACCTCGGCGGAGAACATCCGCAAGAGCGTCGCCCCCAAGGCGAGCGTGCTGGAGCTCCCCGGCTACTCGGAGTGCGTCGTCGCCCTCGCGGACAACCTGGTCGACGCCATGACCACGGACAACTCCATCCTGGCCGGGTACGCGGCCCACAAGGGCAACGAGGGCAAGTTCAAGCTGACGGGCCAGAGCCTGAGCAACGAGAACTACGGCATCGGGGTCAAGAAGGGCAACAAGGAACTCCAGACCAAGATCAACGCCGCGCTGAAGAAGATGGTCGCGGACGGGTCCTGGGAAGCGGCCGTGAAGAAGAACTTCGGCGCCGACTACAAGTACGAGCCGGCGCCGGCGATCACAACGGGCAGCTGACGATCGTCGAGGCGGTGGCCGGGTCCGACCAGTCGGCGTCGAAGCGGGCGTTGACGACGTAGAGCCGGTCACCGTAGACCGCCGCCGTCGTCGGCTCGTCGAAGCGCGGGTCGGTGATCTGCCGGACGAAGCGGGCGCGGCGGCCGTCGCCGCTCAGGGTGAACACGTCCACGGCGTAGCTCCAGTTGCGTACGACGTACAGGGTGCGGCCGTGGACCACGAGCCCGTCGCCGTTGCCCACCGACCCGCCGTCGAGCACGGTCCGGGTGGCGACGCCGCTGCCGGGGTCGATGCGGAAGAGGGCCTGGGCGGTGTCGTGCACCACCAGCAGGGCCCGGCCGTCGGGGGTCCGTTCGATGCCGTTGGCGCCCCAGTACTCGCCGCCGGGCGGGACCGGCACCCATTCGCCGCCGATCCGCAGCGCGCGCGGGGCGGCGCCGGGGCCGGTGAGCTCGCGCCCGGCGGGCAGGAAGTACAGGACGTCGCCGAAGGAGTCGGTGAACCAGGCCCCGCCGCATCCGACGACGACGTCGTTGACGAACCCGGTGCCGGTCACGGCCTGGTGCGTGGCGAGGACCCGGCCGTCGCCGGAGTGGACGACCCGGATCTGCCCGCTGGCGCCGCCCGCGACGAGCAGCCTGCCGTACGCGTCGAGCTTGAGCCCGACCGACTGCGGCCCCTGACCCCGGGTGAGGATCCGGCCGGTCCCGGTGGCGAGGTCGGCCCGGTAGATCGAGCCGTCGATCAGCGAACCGGTGTAGGCCACGCCGCGGGCGGAGACGGCTATGCCCTCGGGCTGGAAGCCGGGCGGGGTCGCGAGGCTGTCGGGCCACCGGGCGGCGGACGACGGGGCCCCGGACGCCGGAGTCCCGGCCGAGGGGGCCCCGGGCGAAGGGGCCCCGGCCGGCCGGGCCTGGGCGAGCGGGGCGAGCGGACCCGCGAGCGCGGCGCCGCCGAGGGCCGCGGCCGCGCCGATGAACCTGCGCCGACCCAAGGGTCCAGTCACGGTGGTTCCTTTCAACTGCCTTGACATGAGCGTTGGTTGACACTCACACCTCAGCACACCGCCCGCGCCCCGTCAGTCCCGCATCCGGACACTTCACAAGGGAATGGGGAGCCTCCCCTTCACGGATGGAGCGGGAGCCGTCCGGTCAGACCACCGGGGCCTTGCTCCGCAGCACCGTCAGGAACTCCCGCATCCAGCGCGAGTGGTCGGGCCAGGCCCTGGCCGACACCAGCGTGCCGTCGACCACGGTCTCGGAGTCCTCGAACTCGGCCCCGGCCGCCTTCATGTCCAGCTCCAGCGCCGGATACGCGGTCACCCGGCGGCCGGTCAGGCCCCCGGCCGCCGCGGTGATCAGGGGGCCGTGGCAGATCTGGGCGATCGGCTTGTCCGCGTCGGCGAAGGCGGCCAGGATCCGCCGCACCTCGGGATCGTTGCGCAGGTACTCCGGGGCCCGGCCGCCCGGGACGACCAGGGCCGCGTAGTCCTCGGTGGCCACGTCGGTGAAGGCCAGATCGGCCGGCCAGGTGTAGCCGGGCTTCTCGGTGTAGGTGTCGAAGCCGTCCTCGAAGTCGTGGACCACGAACCGCAGCTTCTTCACCGACGGAGCGGCGATGTGGACCTCGTACCCCTCCTCGCGCAGGCGCTGGTACGGATACAGGACCTCCAGCGACTCGGCCGCGTCACCGGTCACGATGAGGATCTTCACTGCCATGGGCTGCTCCAGGAAGGCTGTTCACGGTCGGCTCGGCCCCGCGGGGCCACCGCTACCCTGCCCGCGCCACGCGCCCGGCACACACCAAGATCCGCATGCCGGACACATGGTTTTAACCTGTAGGGCACATGACAATGTGAGCCTCGCTCTGCCACCTGACACCCCGCCAATTCCCCGGGCGGGGGCGGTGCGTGTGGAGAGGTACCCCCACGTGATGAGAATCTCGCGCCTGACTCCCTGGGCGGCCGGCCTCGCGGCTGCCGCCCTGTTCGCCGTACCGGCCGCCGCCTCGGCCGGCCAGCAGCGGACGGCGGACGCCCAGTCCGGCACGGCCACGGCCACGGCCACGGTGGACGATTACTACGCACCCGCCGCGGGCAAGACCGGAGCCGCGCTGAAGACCGCCCTGCACGACATCATCAAGACCCAGTCCAAGGTGTCCTACGACGGCGTGTGGAACGCGCTCAAGGTGACCGACCAGGACCCGGCGAACCCGAACAACGTCATCCTGGTCTACTCCGGCCGTTCCCAGTCCAAGTCCACCAACGGCGGCGACCCCAACGACTGGAACCGTGAGCACGTCTGGGCCAAGAGCCACGGCGACTTCGGCACCGCGACCGGCCCGGGCACCGACCTGCACCACCTGCGCCCCGAGGACGTCACGGTCAACAGCACCCGCGGCAACAAGGACTTCGACATGGGCGGCGGCCCGGTCTCCGAGGCCCCGGGCAGCTACACCGACGCCGACTCCTTCGAGCCGCGGGACGCGGTCAAGGGCGATGTGGCGCGGATGCTGCTCTACATGGCCGTGCGCTACGACGGCGGCGACGGCTTCGCGGACCTGGAGATGAACGACAAGGTCAACAACGGCAGTGCCCCCCTCTTCGGCCGGATCAGCCTGCTGAAGCAGTGGAACCAGATGGACCCGCCGGACGCCTTCGAGCAGCGCCGCAACCAGGTCATATTCGACACCTACCAGCACAACCGGAACCCGTTCATCGACCACCCGGAGTGGGTCAACTCCATCTGGTGACCGGACGGGCAGCCATGACGTCCTCCGGGGGTTGGGCCGCGCCTGGGCCGGGTATTCGCAGGTCAGAGGCTGCGGTCCGCGCCCGACGGGGCAGCCCCACGGAGGTACGTCGTCATGGACGGAGCCGGACTGTCCGATCGCGAGCAGCGCGCCCTCTCGGCGATCGAAGCCCATCTGAAAGGCGACCGGTCGCTCGACCGGATCCTGCGGTCCGCTCACCGGCGTCACCGCACCTTCGCGGCCTGTCTGCTCGGCGCGGTGACGGTGGCCCTGCTCGTCGCGGCCTCGGTCACCGTGTCCCAGCCGCTGATCTGGGGCTTCGCCGCCGCGTGGATCCTGACGGTGGTCACGGCCCTGCCGCTGATCGCCCAGTGGGCCCGCCGCCGCTGGCAACGCCGGGAGCGGCTGGGCTGACCGGAGCCGGCGACCCGGGCAGGACACCCGCCCCGGTGAACCTTTCCGGCCACAGCACTAGCGGGCCGGATAGTCCGTGTAGCCGCGGGCGTCGCCTCCGAAGAAGGTGGAGGGGTCCGGGGTGTTGTACGGGCCCTCCGTGCGCAGCCGCTCCGGGAGGTCGGGGTTGGCCAGGAAGAGGGCCCCGAAGGCGAGCAGGTCGGCGGTGCCGTCCTCGATCAGCGTCAGCGCCCGGTGGTCGGTGGGGCCCTCGGTCGCCGGGTTCAGCACGAGCGGGCCGGTGAACTGCTTGCGCAGCGCCAGGGTGGCCTCCCGGGCCTCGGGCCCGTGCTCCAAGATGTGCAGGTAGGCCAGTCCGAGCCCGTCGATCTCCTTGACCAGGGCCTCGTAGGCGGGCTGCGGGTCGGGCTCGGAGATGTCGTTGTACGCGTTCCCGGGCGAGATGCGCAGGGCGGTGCGCTCGGCGCCGATCGCCGCGGCGACCGCCTTGACCACCTCCACGGCGAAGCGGATCCGGTTCTCGGTGGTGCCGCCCCACTCGTCGCCGCGCCGGTTCGTACCCGGAGCGAGGAACTGGTGGATCAGGTAGCCGTTGGCCCCGTGCAGCTCCACGCCGTCGAAGCCGGCCTCCACCGCGTTGCGGGCGGCCTGGGCGTAGTCGGCGATGGTCGCCCGCACCTCGGGGCCGGTCAGTTCTCGGGGGGTGACGAACTCCTTCATGCCGTCCCCGGTGAACAGCTGCCCCTGGGCGGCGACCGCCGAGGGCGCGACGGGCACGAGGCCGTCCGGCAGCAGCGTCGGGTGGCCGATCCGGCCGGAGTGCATGAGCTGGGCGAAGATCCTGCCGCCCGCCGCGTGCACCGCGTCGGTGACCTCGCGCCAGGCCGCGACCTGCTCGGCGCTGTGCAGGCCGGGGGTGAAGGGGTAGCCCTGGCCGACGACGGAGGGCTGGATCCCCTCGCTGATGATCAGCCCGGCGGAGGCGCGCTGGGTGTAGTACTCGGCGACGAGGCCGGTGGCGATCCCGCCTTCCGCGGCACGGCTGCGGGTCATGGGAGCCAGGGCGATCCGGTTGGGGAGCGTGCTGCCGGCGATGCGAACGGGTTCGAATGCGGTGGTCATATCCGCCTCACAGAGTTAGTTGGTCGGCCAATAAAAGCGCGTGGAATGCACAGTACCTCATTAGTTGGCCGACCAAGGTAAAATCGGGAGGGCGGATAGGATCCACCTACGAGGACCGGGCCCGGACGCCGCGCCGGCCGCAACGAAAGAGGAGCGCCGCCATGACCGCGCAAGCCGCCCGGGAACCGCGCACCGCCCCGGAATGCGCGGCGGCCCCCGGCGCCGTGCTGGACGGGCCCGTCAGCCACGCGATCAGCCGGGTCGCCCGGCTGCACCGGATCGCCGCGGGCCGGGTCCTGCGGGACCTGGGGCTGCATCCGGGGCAGGAGTTCCTGATGATGCACCTGTGGGACAGCGGGGCCGTGCGCCAGTCCGAGCTGATCAAGTCCGTTGGACTGGATCCCTCCACGGTGACCAAGATGCTCCAGCGCCTCGAACAGGCCGGACACGTACGACGCCGCCCCGACCCGACCGACCGGCGCGCCTCCCTCGTCGAGGCCACGGACGCCAGCTGCGGCCTCCTCGTCGACGTCCGCAGGGCCTGGGGCGAGCTGGAACGTCAGACCCTGGACGGCCTGGACGAGTCCGAACGCGCCGAACTGACCCGTCTGCTGGGCAAGGTGGAGGCGACCCTGTGCACCGAGGTCACCCGGGGCGGCGGGGAGTGCGACGCCGCGTACCCGGGGCCCGGGGGCTGCTAGTGGAGCGCGACGTCGACTGGTTCCTGCAGACGGGCAGTGGCGCGCGGTTCGACTGGGGGCCCGTCGGAGCGCAACGGCTCGCGGCGGATGTCGCGTGCCTGGTCGTCGTCGACGTGCTGTCGTTCACGACCTCGGTGACGGTGGCGGTGGAGTCCGGGACGCGGGTCTTCCCCTATCCCTGGCGCGACGATTCCGCGGCGGAGTTCGCCAGCCGGAGGGGCGCGCGTCTGGCCGTCGGGCGACGCATGGCCACACCGGCTTCGCCGTGGTCGCTGTCCCCTGCGGCGCTGCGACGTGCTCCGTCCACCCCGAGACTGGTCCTGCCCTCTCCCAACGGTTCCTCGATCGCCGCCGCGGCGGGCGAGTCACCGGTGGCCGCGGGGTGTCTGCGCAATGCGACGGCGGTGGGCCGTTGGCTCGCCCGGCACGGTTACGGGACCCCGGACCGGCCGGTCGCCGTGATCGCCTCCGGTGAGCGATGGCCCGACGGCAGCCTGCGCCCCGCGCTGGAGGACCTGCTCGGTGCCGGAGCGGTCCTCGCGGCCCTGAGGAAGCACTTCGATGCCACCCTGTCGCCCGAGGCGGCGGCCGCGGCCGCCTGCTTCGAGGCGACGCCGGATGTCGTCACCGCGGTCGCCGCCAGCGCGTCCGGCCGGGAGCTCGACGGCGGCGGATTCGCCGACGACGTGGCCGTCGCGACCGAACTGGACGTCAGCACCACCGTTCCGGTCCTCACCGACGGGGCCTTCACGGCGGCGGCCTGACCCCGCGGCATCAACGCGGCGGGGTCAGGCGGTCGGCGAGCGCGGTGAAGCCGGTCCACGGCAGGGCCGGGGTGCGGGCGTCCCAGACCTTCTGGGAGAGCGCGGCGAGCGGCATCCGGATGCCCGCCGCCACCTGGGCTTGGGTCTGCGCGCCGGACAGGTCGGACCAGACGGCGAGGCGCCCGCCCAGGATCTGGTCCGCGTACTGCGCCGGGACGGCGGTGGTGCCGCGCAGGACCAGCGGGGTCCACTGCTCGTAGATCCGCCGGCCTGTGGGGTACGTGAACTGGTTCGGCTCGCCCAGCACGTAGTACAGGTACTCGTCGTTGAGGTTCACGACCTTGCGGCCCTCGCGCAGGTACTCCAGCGGCGGGCGGGCGCCGATCTCCTTGCCGGTCCAGTATTCGACCTGGATGTCCTTGGCCGCGTTCGCGACCCCGCCGCGGAAGAAGCCGTCGTTCCAGGCCTTCAGCGCCTTGCCCGAGGGCCGCACCGTGTCCGCGCGGTCGTTGAGCCAGCCCGTGGCCAGGTCCTGCACGCGGGCCGTGGCCCCGTACCGCTGCCGCGCCGCGCTCGCGAGCTGCGGGAAGGAGGCTTCGGGGTCGCGGACCACCAGCGCCTGGTACTCGTCGGCGCCCAGGTGCCAGGCCCCGCCGGGGAACAGCGGCCGGTACTCGCGGAGCAGTTCGTCGACGAGCTTCGCGGACGCGGGGTTGGCTATGTCCACCGCTCCCTTCACCGCCCTGCCCTGTACGTCGCGCAGCTGGAGGTCGGGGTGGACGCGCAGCACCGCGCCGAGGTGTCCGGGCGAGTCGATCTCGGGGACGACGGTGATGTGCAGGCGGGCGGCGAGTGCGGTGATGGAGCGCACCTGGGCCTTGGTGAGGTGCGGGGTGGAGACGATCTCGGGGTGGCTGTCGGACTGGATCCGGAAGGCCTGGTCGTCGGAGAAGTGCAGGCCGAGCTGGTTGAGCTTGAGGTCGGCCATCTCGCGCAGCCGGTCCTCGATCCAGTCGGGGGTGAAGTGCTTGCGCGCTATGTCGAGGTTGAGCCCGCGCTGGGGCTTGGCCGGGCCGTCGCGGACGGTGCCCTCGGGGGCCGAACCGGCGCTCCGCACGGCCTGTTTGAGGGTGCGGGTGCCGTAGAAGACCCCGGCCTCGTCGGGGCCGGTGATCCGGACCCGGCCGTCCTTGACGTCGAGGGTGTACGACTCGGCGGGGCCGGATCCCTTGGCTCCCAGGGCGAGTTCCACGTCTCCGGTCCGCGGCTCCCCGGACTCGGCGTATCCCATGCGCAGTTCACCGGCGAGCAGCCTGCCCTCGTCGGACAGGGCCGCCTTGTCGCCCTGTGCGACGACCACGCGGGCCGCGGGGGCGGGCTTCCAGCCGGGGCCCCGGGCGGGTATGTGTTCCCGTACGGCCGGGATGGTGCGAGGGGCGGCGGACAGGGCGTAGGAGCGCGTCGGGGACGGTGCGGCTCCGGTGGGCTCCGGGGAGGGGGCCGCCGAGCCGGCCGGGGTACTGGGGACGGGCGTCGGGGCGGCGGGGGCGCGGGCCTCGTCGGAGGCGGCCGTGCAACCCGGGACGGCAAGGGTGACCAGTGCGGCGACCGTGGCCGTCGCTATGACGTGGCCTCTCACGTGAAACCTCGGATTTCGCATCATGCGCCCGTCTCCCCCGTACCAACCTGGCACGGGGGACACGGGCGCGCGACCCGGCGGCCTCAGACCAGGGCGTCGAGCGCGGCGGCGGCGAAACCGTGGTCCTGGTCGGGGGCCGCGCCGCCGACACCGATCGCGCCGATGAGGCGGCCGTCGCGGTGGACGGGCAGCCCGCCGGCGATGAACAGCAGCGGCCGGTCGAGCGCGGTGGGCAGGGTGTGGAACGGGCCGCCGGGCCGCACGGCGTCGACGAGGTCGGCGGTGGGGGCGTTCAGCTGGAGGGCCGTGTAGGCCTTGCGGGTGCTGGTCTCGCCGGAGATCAGCACGGCGCGGTCGTCGCGGCGGAAGGCGAGCAGGTGGCCGCCGGCGTCGAGGACGGTGACGCTGACCGTGACCCCGGCCGCTTCGGCGGCGGTCCGGGCGGCGGCGACGAGCAGGTCGGCGTCCTCGGTGGTCAGGGGGGCGACGGCGGTGCGGGTGGCGCTGGACATGCGGGCTTCTCCTTGCGGGGGCGTGTACGCGGGGGCGTGGTTGATCAGTGGTGGGCGGGGACGGCGGCGGGCGCGACGGCAGGCGTCCCCGGGGTCGCGGGGGTCCCGGGGGTCCCGGCCGCGGCCACCCGGCCGGTGCGGTCCGCGGAGTCGGCCGTACGGCGCTCCAGCGCGCCGGAGACCAGGGCCAGGACCAGGGCGGAGGCGGCCAGCGCCGCGCCGACCCAGTTCGGGGCGGTCCAGCCCAGGCCGGCGGCGATCACCAGGCCGCCGAGCCAGGCCGCGAGGGCGTTGCCCAGGTTGAAGGCGCCGATGTTGACGGCGGAGGCCAGGGTCGGCGCGCCCGCCGCCTGGTCGAGGACCCGCTTCTGGAGCGGCGGCACGGTCGCGAAGCCGAGGGCGCCGATGAGCACGATGGTGACGGCGGCGCCGGCCTTGGTGTGGGCGGTGAGCGTGAAGACGGCCAGCGTGACGGCGAGCGCGCCCAGGGACACGTACAGCATCGGCATCAGCGCGCGGTCGGCGTACCGGCCGCCGATGAGGTTGCCGGCGACCATGCCGAGGCCGAAGAGGACGAGGAGCCAGGTGACGGAGGAGTCGGCGAAGCCGGCGACGTTCGTCATCATCGGCGTGATGTAGGTGATCGCGGCGAAGACGCCGCCGAAGCCGAGGACGGTCATCGCCATCGCGAGCAGCACCTGGACGTTGCGGAAGGCGGCCAGTTCGCGACGGATCCGTACGCCGCCTTCGGGCCGGGGCAGGTCGGGTACCAGCCGGGCGATGCCGAGCAGGCCGAGGACGCCGAGCCCGGCGACGATCAGGAAGGTGACGCGCCAGCCGAGGGTCTGCCCGACGAGGGTGCCGAGCGGCACGCCGACCACGTTGGCCACGGTCAGGCCGGTGAACATCATGGCGATGGCTCCGGCCTTCTTCTCTGGGGCGACCAGTTCGGCGGCGACGACGGCGCCGATGCCGAAGAAGGCGCCGTGGGCGAGGGAGGCGACGACGCGGCCGGTCAGCATGACCCCGAAGGCGGGGGCGAGCGCGGAGAGCACGTTGCCCGCGATGAACAGGCCCATGAGCAGCATCAGCATCCGCTTGCGGGGGATGCGGGTGCCGAGGACGGTCATCAGCGGCGCGCCGAGGACCACGCCGAGAGCGTAACCGGTGACCAGGAAGCCCGCGGTGGGGATGGAGACGCCGTAGTCGACGGCGACCTCGGGGAGCAGGCCCATGATCACGAACTCGGTGGTGCCGATCCCGAAGGCCCCGATGGCGAGGGCGAGGAGTGCGAGAGGCATGAGGGGAGGTGCCCTTCAGGGGAGGGGGTGGAGCGGTTCGCGGCCCGCGGCCGCCGGTGTGGCGAGGCGTACGTTGCCGTCGCTGCTTACGTGCGTCCACATTAATTGCACACGCGGGATATGTGCAAGCGCGGGCTATTGCAGAGGTGTCCTATCCTGGTGGACACACGCAGTACACGCTTCGAAGGAGGAGCCCATGACGGCCACGGACAGCGCGCTCACCGCCCTCTCCCAGGGCTGGTGCGCCCTCTCCCTCCTGCACGGGCGGATCGAGGCGCACATCGAGCGGGCGCTCCAGGCGGGGCACGGCCTCAGCGTGCGCGAGTACTCACTGCTCGACGTCCTGAGCCGCCAGCACAACGGGCCGGGCGGGCACCTGCGGATGCACCAGGTCGCCGACTCGGTGGTGCTCAGCCAGAGCGCGACGACCCGCCTGGTCAGCCGGCTGGAGGACCGCGGCCTGCTGAACCGCTACATCTGCGACACCGACCGGCGGGGCATCTACACGGACGTGAGCGAGGCGGGCCTGGCCCTGCTGGCCGCGGCCCGGCCGACGAACGACACCGCCCTGCGCGAGGCGCTGGACGAGGCCGCGCGCAACCCCGAACTGGCCCCGCTCGTCGCCGTGGTGGAGAACACGCCCTCCGCCTAAGGCTTGGAGGGGCTCGGGGACGCCGAGAGGGACGCCGAGGGGGGTACCGAGCGGGAGCTCGTGGGCGGCGGGGTCTGCGACGAGGGCGCGGACTTCGACGGTGGGACCGGGACCCCCGTGCGGGTCGGCATCGACAAGGGCGTGGCGCTCGGGGCCGGGCTCGGCGCCGAGCTCGGCCCCGGCATGACGGACGGCGACAGCGTCGGCCACGGAGTCGGCGTCGGAGACCCGATCTCGGGCGGCGCGGCCGGCGGCGCCGGGCGCACCGCCGACGGCTCCGGAGCGAGCACGAGGTAGCCCACCACGGCGGCCGCCGCCGCGGCCAGCCCGGCCAGGGGCAGCCCGAGGCTCCGCAGCCGCCCCACGGGGAGTACGGGGAACCGCCGTACGTGCGGCCCCGGCGGATCGGCGGGGCGCAGCTCCCGGACCGTGACACCGGCCGCGCGCGCGTCCAGGGCCTCCCGCAGCCTGCGCTCGACGGGGCGTTCGCCGTAGGTCATACCCGTCCCTCCAGAATCCGTTCCAGCGCGTCCAGGGCCCGGCTCGCGTTCGACTTCACCGCTCCCCGGCTGATCCCGAGCGTGGCCGCGATCTCCGCCTCGCTGAGCTCGGCCCAGTACCGCAGCACCAGGACCTGGCGTCGGCGCGGGCTCAACCGGCCGAGCGCGGCGAGCACTTCGCGGTGCGCCTCGTCGAGGACCACGTACGCCTCCGCCGACGGCACGTCGGCCTCCGTGGGCGGGGTCCAGGCCCGGGCGGTCCGCCTGCGGCGCAGGACCGAGCGCGAGGTGTTGACGACGGCGGTGCGCAGGTAGCCGAGGGCGTTGTCCACCTCGGTGATGTGCTCCCCGTGGCGGCGGTACAGGGCGGTGAAGGCGTCCTGGACCACGTCCTCGGCGGTGGCCAGGTCGTCGACGAGGAGCACCGCGAGGCGGACCATGCGCAGCCGGTGCGCGTGGTAGAGCGCGGTGACGGTGGGCGGCGGGTCACCCGGGCCGCCGGCGGCGGCGAGGTCGAACGGGTCCCCGTACGGCCTCGGTTCGGCCGCCGGGGCGGAACGGTCGCGGCGCAGCAACGACCACAGGCCCCGCCACCCCCGGCCGAAGCCGGGCGTGAGGGGGCCGACGGGTGGTGCGAGGTGGAGCACAGGATTCCTCAGCCGTTGGCGCGGCGCCGCACGGCGTACAGGGTCCCGGCGCCGGCGACGACGAGGACGGCGGCCCCGGCCCCCAGCGCGGTGGTGGTCGCGGAGGAGCCAGTATGCGCGAGCTCGGACCCGGCGGGCGAAGCCGAGGGCTGCGGGGCACCGCCGGGAACCGCGCTCGGGGCCGCGCTCGGGGCCGCGCTCGGGGCCGCGCTGGGGGTGACGCTGGGGGCGGCGCTCGGTGCCGCGCTGCCGGGCAGGCTGACGGACGGGCTCGGCGGCACACTGGTGACGGCCGCCTTCGGCGCGGCGCTCGGCGACGTGCTGGACGCCGGCGCCGGCGTCGGCGAGGCGGAACCCCCCGCGGCGAAGGCCGGTCCGGCGAGAGCGACGACCGCCCCGGCGGCGGCAGCGGTGACGGCAGCCCGGCGGACGGTGCGGGGGACGCGCTTCAGGTTCATCACGGTGGTTCTCCACGGTCGGGTCGAGGGCGCGGGATCGCACCCTTCACCCCCGCACGACGCGCGAAGCCCGCCGAGGTTGCCGCTCTTGCGAAGAAACTTTTCACCGTCTCCACGGCAGGCGGTCACGGCAGGCGGTTACGGCAGACCGTTCAGGGCCGTGCCCAGCGTGGCGATGCCCTCCTCGATCTCGCCCGTCGAGCCCGCCGCGTAGCCGAGGATCAGGCCGGGCGGGCCCGGCGTGAGGCGGTGCCAGGACAAGGGGTGGGTCTTGACTCCGAGGGCCAGGGCGGCCGAGGCCAGGGCCGTGTCCTGGAAGCGGGCCCCGTCGAAGGTGACCATCAGGTGCAGGCCGGCGGCCGCGCCGTGCACCCGGGCCCCCGGCAACCGGTCCGCGACGGCCCGGAGCATGGCGTCCCGGCGGCGGCGGTGGCGGCGCCGGACGAAGCGCAGGTGGCGCTCCAGTTCGCCGGAGTCCATCAGCCGGGCGAGGACCAGCTGGGCGAGGACCGGGTTGCCGAGGTCGGCGTAGCGCTTGGCCTCGGTGACGGCCTCGCGCAGCCGCGGCGGGACCAGCAGCCAGCCGAGGCGCAGGGCGGGGGCGAGGAGTTTGGACACGCTCCCGGCGTAGCAGACGCCCTCGGGCAGCAGGGCGCGCAGCGCGGGGACGGGGGCACGGTCGTAGCGGTGCTCGGCGTCGTAGTCGTCCTCGATGACCACTCCGCCGGCGGCCGCCCAGCCGAGCAGGTCCCGGCGGCGCTCGCCGTCGAGTACGACCCCGGTCGGGAACTGGTGCGCCGGGGTGAGCAGGACGGCGCCGGCCCCGCTCGCCCGCAGCGCGGCCACGTCCAGTCCGGCCTCGTCCACCCGTACGGGCACCGTCTCCAGCCGCCCGTACTCCAGCTGCTGGCGGGCCCCGAGCGAGCCGGGGTCCTCGACCGCGATCCGGCGTACCCCGTCCTCCCGCAGGACCTGCGCCAGCAGCCCCAGGGCCTGGGCGACGCCCGCGACGATCACCACCTCGTCGGGGTCGGCGCGGATCCCCCGGTTGCGGGCCAGCCAGCCCACGACGGCCTCGCGCAACGCGGGCGCGCCCTGCGGGTTGCCGTAGCCGAAGTCGGCGGGGGTGAGCCCGGCGAGCACCCGGCGCTCGGCCTGGAGCCAGGCGGTACGGGGGAAGGCGGTCAGATCGGGCACCCCGGGCGAGAGGTCGATCCGGCAGGGTACGGCGCGCAAGGCGTCGACGAGCCCCCCTCGCGTGGGGGCCGTGGTGGGCCCGGCCGCCGGGGGCGGGGCAGCGACGACGACGGTGCCGCCCCGGCCCCGGCCGGACACCTGGCCGGTCTCCGCGAGCCGCTGGTAGGCCTCGGTGACCAGCCCCCGGGAGACGCGGAGTTCGGCGGCGAGCACGCGGCTGGCCGGGAGCCGGCTGCCGACCGGCAGGGTGCCGTCGGCGATGGCGGCGCGCAGCCGGCCCGCCAGCCATTCGGTGCGGCCGCCCGGCGGGGCATGGCCGATGTCGAGCTGGAGGAAGTCCGATCCGCTTTTGGACCCCTCGACCCGGCTTTCATTGGACCTGCTCACCGGACCATTGTGCCGCGAGGCTGGACGGCATGAAGACGAACACACCGTCCACCGCCTTCCGGGACCTGGCGCCCGGCATCGCCGGGATGGCGCTGGTCGGCAGCAGCGTCACCGTCTCCCGCTCCCTCGTCGACTCCCCGCTGTTCGCCGTCCAGGCCGTCCGGTACGCGGCCGCCGCTCTGCTCCTGCTGGCCCTGGCCCGGGCGGCGAAGGTGCCGATCCTGCGGCCGCGCGGCCGGGAGTGGCTGTGGCTGGCCGGGATCGCGGCGACCGGGCTGGTGCTGTTCAACGTGGCCGTCGTGCGCGGGGTCGCGCATGCCGAACCGGCCGTCATCGCCGTCGCGGTGGCCTCCGTACCGATCCTGCTGGGTCTGATCGGCCCGTTCCTGGAGGGGAGGCGGCCCAGCCGCCAGGTGCTGCTGGCGGCTCCCGTCGTCGTGGCCGGGGCCGTACTGGTCGAGGGGACGGGCCGGACCGACGCCGCCGGAGTGGCCTGGGCCGCGCTCGCGCTGGGCTGCGAGGCCGGGTTCACCCTGCTCGCCGTCCCGGTGCTGCGCCGGCACGGCGCGTGGGGCGTGTCCGTGCACGCGGTGTGGATGGGGGCGGTGATGCTGGCGGGGCTCACGGTGTGTACGGAGCGGCCTGCGGACCTGCTGGAACTCGGCCCGGCCCAGTGGGCGGCCGCCGGGTACCTCGCCGTCATGGTGACGGCCGTGGCGTTCCTGCTCTGGTACCGCACGGTGGCCGCCGTGGGCTCCGGCCGGGCCGGGCTGCTGACCGGGGTCGCCCCGCTCGCCGCGGCGGCCACCGGGGCCCTCACGGGCGGCGGCGTCCCGGGCCCGGCGGTGTGGCTGGGCCTGGCCGTCGTCGTCGCAGGCCTCGCGGCGGGGCTAGGGAGTGTCGTCAAAGTGTCGTCGGCCGCCCGAAGGGCGGGGCTGGTGGGGCCTGGTGCGTGCGATCGCAAGGCGGAGGAGGGAATCGACGCGGAACGTCGGTGACCGACGACAACGCGGCTGGGGGTCCCCCCGGACGGAGTCTGGGGGAGTGCGTTCCAGGCCCCACCAGCCAGACGGGACTTTGACGACACGACCTAGGGGGGTGGCTTGCCGGTCAGGCCGGGCTCGCGCCGCCTGGCACCGCGCCCTGATCCGGCCCGACCGGCAAGACACCCCCGGCCGCGCCCCGCGCCCGGGCCGCCCGGGCCGCTTCCGCTCCCGGAGTCCGCGTCCCCTTGAGGGCGCCGGGCCTTGTGGATCACAATCCGCAGATGGCGACGCCCCCGTACAGCAGCTGGATGCGGTACTTCTCCCCCACCGCCAACCACCGCAGGCTCGGCCTGGTCTGCCTCGGGGTGGGGGTGCAGCAGGGCGAGCTGCCGGTCGTGGGGCCGCGCGCGCTCGACCACCACGTCGCCGTGGTCGTCACCCGCGGCCGGGGCTGGTTCAGCCACGGTGGCCGGCCGCCCCAGCCGGTGACCGCGCCCGCGCTGCTGTGGCTGGTGCCGGGGGTGGAGCACCACTACGGGCCCGATCCGCGCACCGGCTGGGACGAGTGCTTCGTCGACTTCACGGGCTTCAGCGTGGAGGCGTACACCGACCTCGGCTACGTCACCCCGGACCGGCCGCTGGTGCCGCTGAGCGGGACGGCCGGGGTGCAGCACGTGATCGACGGGATCGTACGGGCCGCCCGGCGCGGCGGCCCGCTGCTGGAGGTCGAGGCCGCGGCCGCCGTGCACGCCCTGCTGGTGGCCCTGCGCTACGCCCGCGCCGAGGTGTCCCGGCACGGGGACACCGTGATGGACACCCTGGCGCGGGACGCCCTGCTGCCGATATCGGTGGCCGAGCACGCGGCCCGGCTCGGGATGCCGCTGCCCCAGCTGCGCTGGGCGGTGCGGCGCAGTACCGGAGAGGGGGTCAAGGAGTACCTCCTCGGCATCAGGCTGAGCCGGGCGAAGGAGCTGCTGGCCCGCACCGACCTGCCGGTCGCCGGGGTCGCCCGGCGGGTCGGTTACGAGGATCCGGCCTACTTCAGCCGGCTGTTCAGCCGCCGGGTGGGCATGGCGCCCGTACGGTTCCGGGCCCAGCAGTCGGTGCGTGGCCCGGGCCGGTGAGTCGGTCCCGTATCAGGGCCGCCGGGCGTAGCAGAACAGGTGTTCCTCGGGACCGGCGAGGGCGTCGGCGGGACGGAAGGGGGCGGTGTGGTGGTGCAACACCTCCAGGCCGCGGTCCGTCAGCCGGGCCAGATGGTCCTCGGTGGAGAGGCTGCTGACGGTGACCTCGTGGCCCATCCACTCGATGTCGAGGCCCCGGATGTCGCCCGGGACCGTCGCCATCACGAAGTACCCGCCCGGCGCGACCCAGGACGCCATCCGGTCCAGCGCCGCCGCGACCTCCGGCTGGTCCATCACGAGCAGCGGGAAGAAGGCGCACACCGCGTCGAAGCCGGCCGGCTCCGGCGTGTAGGTGCGCACGTCGGCCTGTTCGAAGCGTGCCCGCGGGACCCTGGCGCGGGCCAGTTCGACCATGGCCGCCGAGACGTCGATGCCGGTCACGGCGCAGCCGGCCCGGACCAGTGCCTCGGCGGTGGGCCGTCCGGTGCCACTGCCCACGTCCAGCACACGGGCTCCAGAGGCCAGCCTGGCGGTGAGCCAGTCGAGGGCTTCGAGCTGACCGGGCACCCGCCCGAACACCTCCTCGTAGCGCTCCCCCAGCTCGTCGAACACCTCTGCCGCCGACTTGCGTTGGCTCATGGGACCCCCGTCTCTCGTAGCGGCCACCGTACTGCCGGGTGCCCGCGAAGTAACGCCGTTCGGGCCCGCGGGTCGGGCGGGACTCGGCGTCCTCGTGTGAGAGGGGGTACCGGTTGCGTCAGGGCCCGTACCGGCACACCACGACCCAGCCGCCGCCGGGGATGGGAACGCCGCTCGTCGCACCGCAGCCCATCTTGTGCCACCTGCTGTCGATCATGTTGTAGTAGTGACCCCACGTCTGGTACCCGGGGCTGTCGGTGTCATGGTTGGGATCGGCGTCATAGGCGCTCTTCTCACTGGCCCATTCCCCCACGGCCTGGTTCGGCGGATAGCCGGACATGTTCTCGGCCGCGTTGTCGATCGTAGCGTGGTGCAGCGAACCGCCCTCGGTGGACGCCGGATCGTCGGCCCAGGCCTGGGCCTCGGTGGCGAGCGCGGCGTCCCAGGTCAGGGGCGGCTGGCTGGCCTGCTGGCGCACATCGTTGGTCTCGGAGAGCATGGCTTGCTGCTCGGCGGGGGTGAGTTCGGCCGGGAGTACCGCCGAGTTGGAGGCGGAACCAGTCGCCAGCACCATGCCTCCGGTCATCAGCGTCGCCGCGAGGACGGTCACGGCGCGATGGTGTACCCGAGTGGGATTCTTCATTTGCGACTCCCCGGTCGCACGGAAAACGGCAGCAGGGAGACCCTACTGGGAGGTGCCGGCGTGGCTCACGGCCGTCGCTGAAGCGGGCCGCATGGCCGGCTCGTGCGATGGCCGGGAAGGCCATCGGCGACAAAGTGCGCTGGTCGGGGGACCGATGGGCGCCCTCGGCAGGACCAGCCTATGCCGAGGGCATCCGTGGGGCGACCCGGAGACGACCGGGGACGGCCTAAGGCCTATGGCCGATGTTGAGCTCCGCGATCGCGGTCCACGAATTGCCGTCCACCTCCCTCGTGGCCTTGAGCCTGACGTAGCGCGCGGTGCGGGCGGGGAAGGTGACGTCCTGCTGGGCGGCGGTGTTCGGGAAGGTCCCGGAGGCCGCGGCCGTCCCCCAGTTCACCCCGTCCGTGGAGGTGAACACCTGGTAGTCGGCGATGCGTCCGTTGGGCTGCGTCTGCCGGGGCAGGTAGTGCAGGGCGGTGACGTCGTACGAGGCGCCGAGGTCGAGGGTGATCTCGTGGGGCATGGGGGCGGTGGCGGCGTACCACTGGGTGTGCCAGATGGTGGAACCGTCGCCGTCCAGGACGTTGGCGGCGCTGCCGTTCTCGCCGGCGGTCTCCTGGCTGTCGACCGACTTCACGCTCATCTGGCCCTGGGGTACGAGGAGTTCACCGCCGCCGCCGGGACCGAGGTCGTCCACGGTCAGGTCGTCGAGGATCAGGTCGGCCTCGTTGTGGGAGCCCTCGGGGGTGACCTTCCGTACGCCGATCCAGGCGTCGGCCCCGGCGGTGAAGGTCTTGGTGAAGGTGGTGGGCGTACGGGCCTGGTTCAGTGCGGTGGCGGTCTCGGTGGAGCCGGATCCGGTGACGAACTGGTAGTCGCCGCTGAAGCCGGTCTCGTAGGTGAAGGCCGCCTTGTGCGAGCGCCCCGGGGTCAGCCGCAGGGTCTGCGGGAGGGTGCGGTAGACCAGGCCGGTCCGCTCCTCGTGCGACTTGAGGGAGTTCTGGCCGCCGATCACGTCGTCGACCAGCTTCCCGCTCCACCCGGCCTGCGTGTACGGGGCGTTGCGCTGGGCGATGTGGGTGCGGGGGTCGGTGGCCGAGCCGCCCGCGCCGCCGAAGGCGAAGGGCCCCCAGCCGGCGTCGACGTTCTCGAAGTCCTCGGCGAACCAGTGCCCGCCGAGCGGGGTGCGGGCGGAGCGGACCACGCGTACATCGTCCAGGTAGACCGTGCCCGATCCGGCGGCGGCGGACAGCTTGAGGGTGGCGGTGGACCGGCCGGACGGCACGTCGAAGAGCACCTTCATGCGCTGCATCCTGGTGCCGTTCTTCTCGCTGCCGCCGAGGTTGTTCGTCAGTGGTGACGAGTCGGCGTACACGGAGGCGGCGGTGCCGCCCGCCGGGGTGACGGTGAGGGTGGCGGCCCGGCCGGCC
The DNA here is from genome assembly GCF_043201995.1 of Streptomyces sp. NPDC048258. Taxonomy (NCBI): domain Bacteria; kingdom Bacillati; phylum Actinomycetota; class Actinomycetes; order Kitasatosporales; family Streptomycetaceae; genus Streptomyces; species Streptomyces sp. NPDC048258. The sequence continues at coordinate 203,680 of NZ_JBICZH010000004.1, read as the reverse complement.
GGGGTGGAGACCCAGACGGAGGCGGCGTAGGTGCCGGGGGCGAGGCCGGTGAGCTGCTGGGAGACGGCCGGGGCGGTGCCGGGGGCGAAGGTGAGTTCGCTCTGGCCCTGGGCGTTGCGGGTGACGGCGGCGCCGGTCCCGGTGACCGTCCAGGCGTTCAGGTTCCCGGCGTAGAAGGAGGGGTCCTTGACCGGGGTGCCCTCGCCCCACCTGGGGTCGGCCTGGGCGGGCGCCGCGCCGTTCGTGACCACGTACGCCGTGCGGGCGGCGGCGTTGATGGTGACCTGGCTACCCGCGCCGACGGCGAGGTCGCCGACCAACTGGCGGCCGGTGTGGTCGAGTTTGTACAGCTTGGGAGCGGACCAGCCGGCGGGGAGGGTCCAGGTGGTGGAGCCCGCCTTGTCGTTCCAGTGGTAGAGCTTGCCGTCGCGGGGCAGCAGGTAGGCGTCCCCGGACAGGACGGTGCGGCCGCCCGTGGTGATCCGGCGCTTGTTGCCGGCGGTGGTGACGGTGGTCCCGTCGGCGAGGGTGACCGTGTCGGCGGTCCACTTCACGATCGGGGATTCCTGGAGGTACTTGGTCGGCAGATTGACGCCGAAGGTGGTGTTCAGGAAGGCGGTGAAGTCCTTCTTGCCCTGCCAGCCCTCGTAGGCGGTGACCTCGGCGCCGCCGAGCAGCGGGCTGCGGGCGATCCAGTCGTCCTTGGCGTGGTTGGCGATGAACCGGGCGATGGTGGAGTTGATGCCCTTCAGGTCGCTGCCGCCGTAGTCGACGTCGGTGGCCCAGTGGTGCCAGAGGGACTGCTCGGTGAGGGTGTTGGGGAACTCGGTGGCCAGCTGGAGGCCGAGGCCGCCGATCTCGCGCTGGAGCTTGCGCGAGACGTAGCCGTCGCCGTACCAGACGTCCACGTAGAGGAAGTCGAGGCCGGGTGCCGCCGCCTTGAGGTCCTGGAGGCGCCGCAGGCGCTCGCCCGACTGGCCGTCCTTGCGCGTGTCGACGTAGTACGACTGGTCGAGCCAGTCCCAGCCGAGTCCGCCGCTCTGGTGGGCCGGGTCGAAGGTGGCCGAGACCGGGTACTCCTCGGTGGCGTTGATGTGCACGCCGAAGTCCGCGTTGTAGGCGTGGCCCGCGGTGGTGAGGGCGTTCAGGTCGACGGCGCCGCCGAGCTTGGAGCCGACGTTCTTGTAGTCCATGTGCGCGGAGTCGTGCCCCTCGGATGCGTAGCCCTTGAGCAGCACGAACTGTCCCAGGCCGTCGGTGGCGAGGTTGACCCGCTTGGTCTCGTCGAGGATCTGCGCGAAGGGGTGGGTGGCCTGGGAGGCGAAGTTGAAGGGGATCCGCTGCACGACCCGGTCGGCGGTGTCCTGCCAGCCGGTGGGCGGTGTCCAGATGTCCCGGTAGGCGACGGCGGCGTCCTGCCAGTCGACGACGGAGTCCGCGTTGCGGTCCGCGGTGATCGTGACGCGGGCGTACGGCAGCGGCTCGGTGTCGGTGTCGGCCGCGCCCGCGGCCCGGTGGAGCCAGGCGCCGCTCCACAGTCCGGCGCGGCGGTAGGAGCCCTTGTCCGTGACCCGTTTGCTGATCCGGCCGTTCTCCCGGGCGGTGCCGCCCGAGGGCGTGTCGTAGAGGGAGTTGGAGTCGATGGCGGCGGCCAGCTTGCCGGTGTTGGCCAGGCCGTACATCACGGTGGTCGCGGCCGGGTCGACGGGGGTGTTCGCGGTGACGGGGGTGAAGGTGTCCCCGGTGCCGGTGGTGGCGGTGTGCATGGTCGCCGTGGCGAGCGCGGCACCCGGCTGGTCGCTGCGGACGCTGACGAGGTTGTGGTCGGGGATCGCGAGGCTGCGTACGCGCAGGGCAGGGGTGTCCTCGATGGCGGTGACCTTGAACTCCACGACCGAACCGGTCACGGAGAGCCGGGATCTGATGGTCACTCCGGAGAAGGCGAGCGCGTAGTCCACGGCCGAGGCGGAGGGCGTCGAGGTCACGGTGGGGCTGTAGCCGGTCCCGTTGACGAGGATGGTGCTCAGCGGGTCCTCGTTGCCGTGCAGGACGTCGCCGGTGGCCCGGCGGGTGTAGCCGATGACGCGGGGGAAGCCGCTGTCCACGCTGACGGACAGCTCGGGCGAGGCGATCGTGACGGGTGCGGCCGCCGCGGCGGGGGCGGCGGGCGCGGCCACGACCAGGGTGGCGACCAGGCCGGCCACCGCGGCTGCGGCCGGCCAGAGGGGGGTACGCATCGGACCTCCGGGAGTCGGCTCTTCCTTGGCGGAAGACCGCTCGGCACGCAGGCCCGAGCGGTCCGCTCACTGACCTGACAGCTTGCGGACCGGGGCCGGGCACGCCCATGGACAAAGCGGAGCGCCGTCCTGGACTTACGTGGGGAGGCTGGGGACCAAGCGGACGAAGGGGATCAGGCGGAGGCGGGCACGAGGACGACCGCCGTCCCGTACGCGCACACCTCGGTCCCGACGTCGGCGGCGTCGGTCACGTCGAAGCGCATCATCAGGACGGCGTTCGCGCCCCGCGCCTTCGCCTGTTCGATGAGGCGGTCCATGGCCTGGTTGCGGGTCTGCACCAGGGTCTTGGTGAGGCCCTTCAGCTCTCCGCCGATCATCGACTTCAGGCCCGCGCCGATCTGGCTGCCCAGGTGGCGGGAGCGCACGGTGAGGCCGAAGACCTCGCCGATGACCTGCTCCACCCGGTAGCCGGGGACGTCGTTGGTCGTCACGACGAGGACGCCGGTCTGCTGGGCGCCGGATCCGCCGCCGTAGTCTTCGATACCCATGGCACCCACTCTCGCCCGGGCCGCCGCCGCCCGCATCCGGAGGCGGGCGGCGTCAGGGCATTCGGGCGGCGAGGCCGAACTCGTGGGCCACGACCACGGCCTGGGCGCGGCTGGACAGCCCCAGCTTGCTCATGCAGCGGTGCACATGGGTCTTGACGGTGGCGGCGCTGAGGACGAGGCGCTCGGCGATGTCGGCGTTGGGCAGCCCGGCGCCGACGAGGCCGAGCACCTCGCGCTCACGCGGGGTCAGCGCTTCCAGGCCCGGGTGGGGGGCGCGGACCACGGGGGCGGCGTACGTGTCGATCAGTCCGCGCAGGGCCCCCGGGCTGAACAGCATCTCGCCGGCGTGCACGGTGGCGATGGCGGCGAGCAGCCGGTCGGGCGGGGTGTCCTTGACGAGGAACCCGCTCGCGCCGACCCGCAGGGCCCGGAAGACGTACTCGTCGGAGTCGAAGGTGGTGAGCACGAGCACCTTCGACCCACCGTGCGGGCCGTCCGCGCCGTCCCCTCGTGTGGCCAGGATCCGCTCGGTGGCCTCGATCCCGTCCGTGCCGGGCATCCGGATGTCCATGAGGACGACGTCGGGCCGGGTCTCGGCGGCGAGCCGGACCGCCTCCTCGCCGTCCGCCGCCTCGCCCGCGACCTCGTAGCCGGGCGCGGCGGTGAGCAGCGCGGTCAGCCCGGACCGGATCAGGAACTGGTCATCGACGACGAGTACGGACGGCATCCGCGTCCTCCTCTCCCGGTCGGGGCACGGGAATCCGCAGGCTGACCTCGAAGCCGCCCTCGGGGGCGAGCCCCGCGGTCACCGTGCCGTGGTAGATCGTCGCCCGCTCGCGCATGCCGATCAACCCCTGACCGGCCGTTCTTCCCGGGCCGGCCGGCACCTGGGCCGGTGTGCGACCCCTGCCGTCGTCGTCGACGCGTACGCGGACCTCGTCCGCACCGTAGTCGACCCGGACGGTGGTGTGTGCCCCGGGGGCGTGCTTGATCACGTTCGTCAGGGCCTCCTGGACCACGCGGTAGGCGCACAGGTCGATCCCGGGCGGCAGGTCGTACGGCGTCCCCGTGACCCGTACGCGCACGGGCACCCCGGCCTCGCCGACCCGTTTGACCAGCTCGTCGAGCCGCCCGAGCCCCGCCACCGGGCCGTGGTGCTCCTCCGGGGCGGGCTGCGGTCCTTCCTCGCGGAGCACCAGCAGCATCCGGCGCATCTCGGCCAGGGCCTCGCGGGCGCTGTCCCCCACGGTGTCCAGGGCCTTGCGGGCGGTCGGGAGGTCGGAGGCGAGCACGTAGGAGGCGAGCCCGTTCTGTACGGAGATCACCGAGACGTGGTGCGCGATCACGTCGTGGAGTTCGCGGGCGATCCTGATCCGCTCCTCCACGACGGCCCGGCGGGCCTTCTCCTCCTGCTCCAGCCGGAGTTGGCGGGTGAGCTCGCGCAGCCGGCGGGAGCCGTCCCCGGCGACCCAGCAGACGACGGTGGCGACGGTGACGAAGGCCATGCTCATCGGCACGACGCCCGGCTCGGCGAGCCGGGTACCCCACAGGAGCACGGCGAGCGCCCCGGCCGCGGACTTGGCCGAGACCCTGCGGGGGCACCAGGAGGCCACGGTGTACAGGGCGGTGAGCACCCCGCACGCGGCGACCACGTGGTAGTAGCCGAGGGTGAAGTAGACGCCGGCCCAGAGCCCGGTGTTCACCAGAAGCGCCACCGGGTAGCGGCGGCGCAGCACGAGCGGCAGGTAGATCGCGGCGAGCAGGGCGTAGGCGAGGGCGTCGGTGTCGCGCCAGTAGCCGTGGGGGTCGGGCCAGTTGTGGAGCAGCGTGGACGACATCCACATCGAACCGCCGGCCCATACGGTCTCACCGACGGCCGGAAGCACGGCTCGGATCCGGGCCACCGCCGGATGTGCGGAGAACTGCACGTCACCCCCCTTGTGTACACCCCTGGTTGTACAGGGTCACCACCCAAGGGGGTAGGCCGGTTTCAATCCGTGGATGGGCGCGGCCGGTGGGCGTCCGCCCGTAGATTCACCTTCGCCGGTTCACCGGCCGGCACCGGCCCTGTCCCCCCGGGGTCCCGCCGCGCGGCCGTGCCCGTTCGGGGGCGGGCACGGCCTCGCTTCGCCGTCGGCGAAAGCCGACGGCGACGGCGGCGACGGCGACGGCGACGGCGACGGCGACGGCGGGAGTCAGACCGGCCACGCGGTGGAGCGGTTGCCGAGGAAGCGGAAGCGGCCCGAGGCGACCTCGTAGAAGAAGAGGCCGTCGCCTGTGTAGGTCCCGTTGGCCTGCTCGAAGGCGTACGTCTTCGACACGCCCTCGTACGTGGTCCCGCGCAGGGTGGGCACGAGGTCGCCGCGGCCGACCTGGGCGCGGCCCAGGCCCTGCGCGCACCGGGCCAGGAGGTGGACGGCGTCGTATGCCTCGGCCGCGTACGGCGGCGCGGGCGTCCGGTGGCGGGCGCGGAACGCCGTGTCGAAGGCGCGGGCCGCGGGGGCCGCGGCGGGGTCGACCGCGGTGGAGACCAGCAGCCAGCCCTCGGCGCTCGCGCCCGCCTCCTGGAGGAAGCGGGGGTCGTGGACGGCCTGGGTGGCGAGGGTCCGGCCCCGGTAGCCGGCCGCGGCCAGGGCCACGGCGAGGCGGGCCGCGCCGGAGGGGCCGCCTCCGTAGAGCACGGCGCCCGCGGCGGCCCGTACGGCTTCGCGCGCGAGCTCCGTGTGGTCGGCGTCCGCGGCCACCGTGGCCGGGGTCATCGGGCTCTTGCCCGCGCGCAGTGCCTCGCTGAGGAAGCGGGTGGTCTGCCAGCCGTACGGGGTGCCGTCGTCCACGACCAGGGTGGTGCCGCGCTCGCGCCCGGTCAGGTAGGCCACGACGGGCCGCATCTGGTAGGCGTCGTTGGGGCGCAGGCAGGTGTAGACGCGGTTCAGATGGGTGGTGTCGCCGTCGCTGACGGTCAGGACGGGCAGGCCGGCCTGGTCGTATCGGGCCAGGACCGCCGAGACGGCCGCCGCGCCGGTGGCGGCGAGTACGGCGACGACGGAGGTGTCGGCGGCGAACCCGGCGGCCGCGGTGGCCGCCGGGCCGGCCGCTCCCCGGTCGTCGGCCTCGGCGAGCCGGAAGGCGAACGGCAGGTCCTCGCGGGACGTGAGCTCCTCCACGGCCAGCAGGGCGCCGTCGCGCTGGGCCCTGCCCACGGCATGGCCGGGGCCGCTCAGGTCGGCCTGGAGGCCGATGGCCAGCGTGGGGCGGACGGGACCCGGGGAGGAGCCCCTGTCGTCCGGTCCGGACTCCTTCTCCCGCAGCAGCCAGGCGGCGGTGCCTCCGCCGCCCGCGACGAGGGCGAGGGCGCCGCCCGCGGCGAGCAGGGTCCGGCGGCGCGGCCCCGGGAGCGTGGGGGCGGGTACGGGTGCCGGGGCGGGAGGGGCGTCCGCGGGGGTGTCCGGCACGTACGGCGCCGTCGGCGATGTCGGCGCCGTCGGCCGGGTCGGCTCGATGTCGGGCAACTGGAGCATCTGCGCGGAGCGTTCGGCGATCAGCTGGAGCAGTCCGCCGGGCAGCCAGGGACCGGTGGTGTCCTGGGCGAGGGCGTCGCGCAGCTGCGCGGCCGTCGGGCGGTCCCCCGGCGCCTTGGCCAGGCAGGCCGTGATGGAGGGCAGCAGCCCGTCCGGTATTCCGGCCGTGTCGGCCGTGTCGTGCACGGTGCGGAACAGCATGGCCTCGGCCGGGCCCGAGCCGAACGGCCGCCGCCCGGTGGCCGCGTACGCGAGCACGCACCCCAGCGAGAAGACGTCGCTCGGCGGTCCGACGTGGCCGCCCTGTGCCTGCTCCGGCGAGAGGAAGCCCGGCGAGCCGATCACCACGTCGGTGGCGGTGAGCACGGTGTCGTCCAGGGCCCGCGCGATCCCGAAGTCGATCAGCCGGGGCCCGTCGGTGGCGAGCAGGACGTTCGCGGGCTTCACGTCGCGGTGGACCAGCCCGGCCTCGTGCACGGCGTCCAATGCCTCGGCCAGCCGCGACCCGAGGAAGCGGACGCTGTCCGGCGGGAGGCCGCCGGCCCGCGCCACGGCGTCGCTCAGCGGCGGCCCCGGCACGAACTCGGTCGCCAGCCACGGCGCGGGGGCCTCCGTATCGGCGTCCACGACCGGAACGGCCCAGCGGCTGCGGACCCGGCGGGCCACCGCCACCTCCCGCCGGAAGCGCACGCGGAAGTCGGGGTCGTCGGCGTACTCGGCCCGGACGAGTTTCACGGCGGCCAGCGCCCCGCCGGCGGACCGGCCGAGCAGGACGACACCCATGCCGCCCGCGCCGAGTCGGCCGAGAACGCGGTAGCCGCCGATCCGCGCGGGATCGGTGGCGTGCAGCGGCTGCATCAGCCCTTCAGCTCCAGTTCGACGCGGTACAGCGCCTTGGCCGCGCCCTCGGCGGCCACCATCAGCAGGTCCCTGGTCTCGTACCCCTGGGCGCCCTTGACGGAGAGGGCCATCACCACGGGGCCGATCCGCGACTTGGTCCACACGTAGCCCTGCGGGCCCCCCGATTCGGGCGAGGTGAACTTTCCCGCCTCGAACATCGAGGCGTCGGCGTTGAGGACCGACTCCTTCGGCTGGTTCATCGACAGCAGGCCCTGGAGGGACTGGCCGCCGCCCAGGTCCTGGTCGGGGCAGCGGAAGCTCTGCTGCACCGTCTCCTGCATGTCGCGGTCCGCGGCCGCCGCGTCCCGGTGCACGGTGAGGGTGACCGAGCCGAGGACCCGGCCCTTGCCGTCCTTGGCCGGGACGTCGATCCTCCGGGTGTAGCTGTCCAGTACGCCGTCGGGCAGCCCGGCGCGCGACCAGGAGCAGTCCGCCGCGAGCACCGGCCAGTCGCCGGCGCTCTCGTACGGATCGTGCGCCACCATGCCCGCCGTCCAGGAATCCGGGTCCAGGGCGGCGGCCCGGGTAAGGCGCTGCGCCTGTTCGGGGGTGTGCGGGACGCGGGCCGGGTCGGGGGTGAAGGTGTACGCCGTCGGCAGGGTGCCGGGGGCGGTGGAGGCGGAGGGCGAGGGGACCGGGGCCGTGACCGCGGCCGACGCCGGCCCTGATGCCGCTGCCGATGCCGTCGGGCCGGGCTTCGGCTTCGCCCCGGTGTCCCCGCCCGATCCGCAGCCGGCCAGGGCCAGCATCGCGGCCAGTGTCCCGCTCAACGCCCCCGCCATCGCCCGCCCACGCCGCATTCCCGCCCCCTGAGACTTCGTCCAACCCCCCACGTGCCCCTTACCGTAGCCGCCGCGGGCCCGGAGGTCATGAGAACAACGGCGGTACGGATTGGGCAGATCGGGCTATACGGCGGTGCGCCGACGGCCCGGTCCGGCCCGCCCTCGCCATAGTCGTCGGTGGCGACCCCCCGGTTGCCGTCCCGGGCCGCGCGCCGCGGCCGGGCGGATGCCTTCGTAGAGGAGCCGGCTCATGCTGAAGCCCACCAGGACCATCCTCGCTCTCGCCGCCGGAAGCCTGGTGCTCGGCCTGGTCGGGGCCGGGGCCGCGGTCGCCGACGGGGCTCCGGCGACCGACACCGCGTCGCGGCAGACCGCGGCGGCCGCCGACGGCCGGCACGCGATCGGCAAGGTCGTCTCGAAGGGCCCGCTGAAGGTTCGCAGCAAGCCGACCACGCGCTCGCAGAGCGTCGGGCAGCTGAAGCCGAGCCGCAAGGTCGAGATCGAGTGCAAGAAGTACGGCGAGTCGGTCGACGGCAACCGCGTCTGGTACCGCCTGTACGACGAGAACGGCACCGACGAGAACGGCACCGGCGAGAACGGTGACTGGCAGAACGGTGACCAGAACGCCGGCAACCAGAACGGCGGCACGGGCGGACGCGGCGATAGCGACAAGGCCTACGGCAAGGAGCGCTGGGTCTCGGCCCGTTACGTCAAGAACCTCAGCACGGTGCACTACTGCCGCTGACCCGCGCCCCGGGCCGGAGCCGGGTCAGCGGTCCGGGCGTACGGCACGCGGACCCACGCACCGCACGCCGTACGCCCGGACCCGTTCGCGCAGTTCGCGGTCGGCCGTGACCACGACGCAGTCGCGACCGGCGTGGGCCGCCGCCAGCTCCACGATCCGGTCGTCGCCGCTCCCGGGCGCCGGGTCCACCCGTACACCGGGCACGGACTCGACTCCCCGGGCGGCGCCTTCGACGACGAGGATGATCTCCTCGTCCCCGCCCCGCGCCGCCAGCCGGTCGCGCAGCCGCTCGGCCGCGCCCCGCCGGTCCCGCCACCAGCCGTCCGGAACCGAGCCGACGACGTTCGCGGCATCGACGATCAGCACGCCCGCCACGACGGCCACGCCCTAGAAGTCGCCGTAGTTGACCTGCCAGGTGGGCAGGCCCATCCGGCGCCAGACCGCGACCACCCGGTCCCGGTCGTCGAGCGACACCCGTACCGCGTACCGGTGGCGCACGTGCGCGTCGAAGAGCTCCGCCTTCACCACGTCGTCGCGGCGCGTGTCGCCCGCCGCGCGCATCCACAGCTCGTCGTACGGGACGTGATGCCGGCGCAGCCAGGACTCCGTCTGCGTACGGTGCTCCTCGCTCCGCCCCGACAGCAGCACGATCACGTCTCCGTCGGCCCGCCGGAAGGCGTCCAGCGCGTGCCGCACCGGCTCGTTGAGCAGGTCGAGCTCGCAGCGCGAGAAGTCGTAGGGCCCGCGGTCGCCGGTCAGGGCGAGCGTGCCGTCGATGTCGCACATGACCGCGGCGGGCAGCGCGGGGTCGGCGACGTACTCCCGCACCGGCGGCACGGCCATCCCGCCGGACGTGCCGTTCAGCCACTCCGCCGTCAGCCGCCAGCCGCCCTTGCGGGCCTTCTGGTGCTTGTCGGCCAGGACCCGGATGATCTCCTCGCCGACCTGGTTCTCCCGGGCGGCGTCCCGGCGCAGGCACTCCTCCAGCGGGACGTCGGTGAAGTCGTGCACGACGAACGTGGCGAGTCCGCCGACCGCCGCCTTGAGCCGCTTCGGGATGTGCTTGGTCAGGTGGGTGTTGTCGACGACCACGTCGAAACCGCCGTCGACGGCCGCGCGGACCGCCGCGTCCTGGACGGCCAGTACGGTCTGCTCGTGCGCCCAGGAGCGGCCCCGCTCCGGGTCCGGCAGGTCGAGCATGCTCCGCAGGTCGTCCAGGTTGACGCGGCGCATCCGGCCGCCGGACCGCGCCTGGAGGGCGCGCGCCGCGGTCGTCTTGCCGGAAGCCGGCAGACCCGTCATGACGTGCACGACCGGCAGTGGCGCGGGCTCCGCAGGGCCGCCGTCCGCGGGCCGGTCCGCGGCCGGCGCGGGCACGCGCGGGGCGGCCTCGCGCGCGGGTGCGCGCACCTCGGCGGGCGTGCTGTCGGGCACTGCTTCGGACACGGCCGTGGACTCCTCGTCGGTGATGTACGGGTCGGCCGTCTCCGGCCGCACGTGCCGCCAGGTGGTGAGCTCGGTCGGCCGGCCGTCGAGCCGCATGAACATCGCGGCGCGGACGCTCCGGTCGCCCAGTTCCTTGACGGCGCGGGCGAAGGCGCCCCGGTCGGCGGCCAGGTGCGCGAGGCCCGCGTAGGCCTCGTCGACGGCACGCTCGTGGCGGGCCGCCGCGTCCTCCAGGCGGGCGATCACCTCGCGCACCCAGGTGTCGAACTCGTCGGGCACCTGCTCCAGCAGCGCGTCGAGCGGCTTGCCGCCCGACGCCTCGATGTCGGCGACCGTGCAGTTCAGGCCCTGGGCGAGCAGCTTGGCGGGCACCGCGGCGAACCGCTGGATGCCGTGGCTGCGCCAGATGTCCCGTTCGGTGACGCCGGTGAGCACCTTGTGGAGGCGCACGTACTCGGACAGCTTCGCCTTGGCGCGCACGCCCGAGGCGAAGCGCAGTACGAAGCCCTCCGCGTCCATGCCGTTGGTCGTGGCGCCGTCGGGCAGGGTGTTGGACTCGGTGAGCGCGATCAGCTCGTCGAGGGGCATGGCGGGCCAGACGGTGACGACGGAGCCGATGCCCTCCCAGTGGGGCGCGGCCTCGGCGAGCGGGACCTCGGTGCCGTCCGCCCCGAACGCGGCGAGCAGGACGAGGTCCCGGCGGTCGCCGTAGTCGACGACGATGCGGTTCTGCGGGTACAGGATCTCGGCGAGGTACGTCGTGCCCGGGCGCAGGGCCGCGGTGTCCTTGGTGTCGAGGAGGCGCTGGGCCCAGGTGGCCTGGGCGCTGACGAAGGAGCCCTTGGAGGCGACCCGCCAGCGGTCCGCGTAGTGGAAGACGACGGCGAGGCTGCCGTCGACCTTGTCGTACACCTCGAACGGCTCGTCCGGGAGGGCGGGGGCGTAGGGCTGACCCGCCTCGTGCTCGCCGACGTTGAAGAACTTCGGCAGCGGCAGCGCGACGATCGCGCCCGTGGTGTCGTCGGCGACGAGTCCACGGCAGCGCGTGGTGACCTGGTTCCAGACGCGCTCGTACTGGGCCGTCCGCGTGTACGTGTAGATGGACAGCGGCAGGTCGGGGTGCGACTTGCGCGTCACGTACCCGGCGTCGATCGAGTCCGCCAGCGCCTGAGCGGGCAGCAGGTCATGCAGAGTCAGGTGGTCCTGGCTCATGGGTTCCTCCCAGTTCGAGATGCTGCATTCTCGCCTGCGGAAGGGGCTGCCCGGTACTCGATTACGCCTGGTCGCGCACCGCGCCCAGGCGGTTGATGTCCTTCGGGCGCAGGACGCGGCCGGGGACCTCGGTGCCGGGTGTGGCGACGGCGATCATGGCGCGGCCGAGCGTCTCGGAGGTGATGACGAGGTCCGGCGCGATCCGGCGCAGCAGCGGGATCAGCGCCGCGGTGACCGCGTAGAGGGTCCGGTAGAGCCGGGTCTTGGAGGGAACCCCGCGCACCGGCTGGATGATCCCGGGGCGGAACATGTAGGCCTGGAAGGGCAGTTCGAGCAGGGCGTTCTCGGTCATGCCCTTCACCCGGGCCCACATGGAACGGCCCCGCTCGGTGCTGTCCGTGCCCGCGCCGGACACGTAGACGAAGGTCAGGCGGGGGTTGGCGGCGGCGAGGGGGCGGGCCACCGCGAGCGTCATGTCGTAGGTGACGCGCCGGTACGCCTCCTCCTTCATGCCGACGGAGGAGACGCCGAGGCAGAAGAAGCAGGCGTCGTACGCGGCCAGGTCGAGGTCCGGGTCGGAGAGGTCGGACGGGTCGTCCTGGACGCGCTCGCGCAGTTTGGGGTGGGTGGCGCCGAGCGGGGTGCGGCCGACGGCGAGGACGCCGGTGACGGAGTCGTCGCGCAGGCACTCGCGGAGCACGCCCCGGCCGATCATTCCGGTGGCGCCGAAGAGGATGACGTTCACGCGAAGTCCGCTTCGTGGGTGATGCAGAGCTCGTTGCCCTGCGGGTCGGCGAGGGTGGTCCATGCCGAGGGGCCCACCCGGCCGTCGTGGAGGAAGGTCGCGCCCTTGGCGAGCAGCCGGTCGACGACGCTCTTGGGGTCGTCTGAGCCGATGCGGACGTCCAGGTGGACGCGGTTCTTGACCGTCTTGGGCTCGGGGACGAGCTGGAACAGGATCCGGGGGGCGCGTTCCAGGCCTTCCGGGTGGCGGATGGCGGCGCCGATCTTCCACACGAGGGTGCCGTTGTGGGTGGTGGTGTCGTCCTCGCTCGCGTGTCCCGCGGCGATCAGGCCGCGGATGAAGTCCTCGTCGCTCGGCTCCACGTCCCAGCCGAGGGCGTCGGCCCACCAGTCGGCGAGGGGGTGCGGGTCGGCGCAGTCGATGGTCACCTGGAACGTGTATGCCATGCCGGGACCCTACTGAGCGGGCCCGGCCGCCGCCACAGGAGCGGGCACGTAGTGGGAGCCGACCGCGGGCTGCCCCGTGTAGTTGGGGCCCGCCGTCGGGTCGGCGCCGAGGTAGCGGAAGGGGAGCCGGACGGTGCGCGGGCCGTGCAGGGAGAGCCGGTGGTTGCGTGCGCTGTAACGGAACCCGGCCGCGCGCAGCGCCGCCACTGCAGCCCGGCCGGCCGGGGCGCCGTCGGGCAGGCGCAGCGAGCCGGGGTCCAGGTGGGCGATGAGCAGTCCCTCGGGGGCGAGCCAGGAGGCGGCCCGGGCGAGGAGACCGAGCTGGTCGCCGATGTAGTGCAGGCCGTGCACGCAGGTGATCAGGTCGTACGTCCGGGACGGGGACCAGTGGGCGACGGAGGCCGTGAGCAGCTGCAGTCCGGGCGGGGTGGGGGCGGGGGCGAGCGGGCCGACGAGGTCGACGCCGGTCAGCACGGCCCCGGCGGGCAGTCGGGGGACCGCTTCGCGCAGGGCGCGGCCCTCGCCGCTGCACAGGTCGAGCCAGGAGGGCGGGGCCGGGCGGGCCGCGAGGTGGGTGACGGGGTCGACGCCGAGCTCGCGGGCGTAACTGTTGACGCCGGTGAGACCGCGTTCGCGGTTCATCGTGTTGTTCGCGACCACCGAGGAGCGTTCCAGCTCGGGGGCGGGGAGCAGGTGAGGTGCCGTCATCCGGTCATTGTCCCCGGTGGGCCGCGCCGTCGTGCCGGAGCGCGGCCCGGTGGGCGGCGAGGAACGTGACGAAGGTCAGCAGCCAGGCGGCGACGGCGATCCAGAGCAGGACCTCGCCGAGCGGGCGCAGCCAGGGCACGCCGGCCGGGTCGGCCGCGGAGAGGCAGGCGGTGGCTGTCATGCCGAGCGGGAAGACGGTGGCCCAGCGCCGGATGTCGTACTGCGGCCGGGGGTGGCGCAGTTCGGCGCCGAGGAGGACGGCGTACCAGACGAGGGAGAGGGCCAGCGTCACCAGCGTGACGATCCGCAGGGCCGTGTGCGCCCCGCCGGTCCATACGGGTGACGCCGTGAGCTTGGAGCCGGCCAGGGCGGAGATGGAGAGCGCACCGCCCGCCACCCAGTGGTCGCCCGCTCCGCCCACGATCTCGCGGAGGTCGAAGCGGACCAGGGCCGCCGCATAGAGCAGCAGCCCGAGGCAGAAGGCCGCCAGCGCCGCCCGGGCCAGCCAGTCGTGGTGGCCGACGGCGGCGAGCACGGCGGCGAGTACGGCGAGCCCCTGGGTGGCGACGCAGACGAGGAACGCCGCGCCCGGCATGCGGCTCCGCCAGTGCCGTACGACGTGCACCAGGAACCCCGGCCAGATCACCGCGGCCAGCGCCAGCAGCGCGGCGGCCGCGCTCTGCCAGCCGAGCAGCGAGAGCCGGGTGCCGAGCACGGTGGTGGCGGCGACGGCGGTCAGCGCGGCGGGGGTGTCGGCCTCGTCCCGGAACCGCCCGCGGTCCCGCAGCAGCCGGGACGCGAAGTCGACGGCGAGTACCAGCCACAGCGCCGTGGCGAGGACCAGCGCCACCAGCGAGACCACCTCGCGTCCGGTCAGGTGCAGGCCGACGGAGAGGATGCCGGTGGCCATGACGGCGGCTCCCGCCGCCGGCGGGAGTCCGGCCCACCAGCCGCGACCAGGAAGAGCGCTCACCTCTCCAGCGGACCCCACCGGCCCGCGCCCCGCCAGCCGACCGGGGCGCGCGAGGCACGGGCGCCGGTGGGTTCCGCGTGCCGTCGGCGTCGCGTTCCGGCGCCGGGGTAGCGTCGCCACCGCTCGGCGGTGGCCGGAACTCGATCTTGTCAGGGCGGTTAGGCCTACCTAACCTTTGGCTCGCCCGTGTGGGCACTCCCCATCCCGCACTTCACACCCGCACTTCACACCCGTACTTCACACCCGTACCTCACGCCTCGCGTCTCACCCATCGGCACGACTTCGGGACCCGTCCCCAACCGAAGGAGTCTCCCCCCATGACCACGCATCTCGACAGAAACCAGCCGTACGCCGTCGCCCTGTTCCGTATCGTCACGGGACTGCTGTTCGCCTCGCACGGCGCCGCCTCCCTCTTCGGCGTCCTCGGCGGCGCGCACGGCGGCGGCACGGTCGCCGTCGGCACCTGGCCCGGCTGGTACGCCGCCGCGATCCAGCTGGTGGCCGGCGTCCTGATCCTGCTGGGCCTCGGCACCAGGGCCGCCGCCTTCGTCGCCTCCGGTTCGATGGCGTACGCGTACTTCACCGTCCACCAGCCGGGCGCCCTCTGGCCGTTGCAGAACGGCGGCGAGGCCTCGGCGATGTTCTGCTGGGCCTTCCTCCTGCTGGTGTTCACCGGCCCGGGCGCGTTCGCGGTGGACGGCCTGTTCGCCTCCCGCGCCTCCGGCCGCCGGTCCGGTGAAGACCGCAGCCCGGAGGCCGTGGCCGCCTGAGGGCCCTGCCGTGGCGGCGTGACCAGGCCCATCTCGTAGGCGGTGATGACGAGATGGACCCGGTCGCGCGCGCCGAGCTCGCTGAACAGGCGCGCCACATGCGACTTGGCCGTGGCCGCCGAGATGGATGTCCTCCGAGGCCGTGAAGCTACGCGGCCTGAATGGCGTCTGCGGGGACCTCGAAGACGATCGCGAGCCCGTCGCGCTCGTCCCCCTTCTCGCCGACGTGCGTGAAACCGAAGCCCGCGATGACGGCCAGGGAGGCGGTGTTGTCGGACCTGATGGTGGCCCGCACGGTCCTGACAGCTGGTTCGGCGGCGGCCCTGACGAGCAGCGCCCTCAGCATGGCGCGGGCATAGCCCTGGCGGCGGTACCCGGGCACGACGGTGTAGCCGACCTCGACCACGCCGGCCTCGTCCGGCGGTCCGTGGAACCCGGCGTCGCCGACGACGGCCCCGTCCGGCTCGGACACCGCGGCCCGCGTGATCCAGGGCGCGGCAGACGGGTCCTCGGCGAGTTGGTCGGCGCGATATCGGAAGATCCAGCGGGCCCGGTCGCTGACGAAGTGTTCGTCAAGGGCGACCCCGGCCTCGGCGCTGCCGCCGGCGAGGTCGCCGTCGGCGAGCGCCCGCAGCGCCTTTTCGCTGAGCTCGACGAAGCGGACGCGCTGGGGGACGGAGAGAGGTTCGTTGTTCATCGCGAAGATGCTCGCCCAGCGCCCGGGGGCTGTCCACAGGTTTACGGCCCCGGCGGACATGGCGACCGTCCCGGTCGGGCCGTGACATGAGAAGGGCCGTACGGACGCTGCGGTACACCTGGACGCCGCCGCGCGAACTCGCCGTGTCCTGCGCCGACTTCGGCGTGTACGAACGGCAGCGGATAGCCTGAGCCGCATGGATGAACTCGACGGAGTGGAGATCGTCGCCTTCACGGACGCCGCGGCGTTCGAGAGCTGGCTGGCCGAGCACCACACGCGCCACGAGGGCGTGTGGATCAAGATGGCCAAGAAGAAGTCCGGCATCCCGTCCGTCAGCGACGACGAGGTCGTCGACATCGGGCTCTGCTACGGCTGGATCTCCGGGCAGCGGCGCTCCCTCGACGGGACCCACTACCTGCAGAAGTACGTACCGCGCCGGCCCCGGAGCCTGTGGTCGCAGGTCAACGTGGAGAAGGTCGCGATGCTCACGGCCGCGGGGCGGATGCGCGAACCGGGACTGGCCGAGGTGCGCAAGGCACAGGAGGACGGCCGGTGGGCGCGGGCCTACGAGTCGCAGAAGACGGCGACGGTCCCGCCCGACCCGGCGGCGGCGCTCGACGCGAGCCCCGAAGCCGGGAAGGCGTTCGAGGCCCTCGACAGGACCGGGCGCTACCTGGTGGTCCTGCCGCTGCTCCAGGCGCTGACCCCGGAGTCCCGGCAGGCCCGGCTGGAGAAGGCCGTGCACCTGCTCGCGACCGGCGGACGACCGGGCTGAGACGATCAGGCCCGGCTCCCCGCGGGGGAGCCGGGCCTGATCACCGGAAACGGGCGGACGTCAGGAACGCGTACCGCGGTCCTGCTCGGCACGCTCCGCGTCCTTCGCGGCCTTCTCCGCGTTCTTCTCCTTGATCCGCACCGCTTCCTTGCGGACGTCGGCCTGGGTGGCGCGCTCCCGCTGCAGCCACTCGGGCGATTCCTGCTTCAGTGCTTCGATCTGCTCGGTGGTGAGCGGCTCCGTGACTCCGCCGCGTGCGAGGCCGGCGATGGACACGCCCAGCTTCGCCGCGACCACGGGGCGGGGGTGCGGGCCGTTGCGCCGCAGTTCCTGCAGCCACTCGGGCGGGTCGGCCTGCAGCGCACTCAATTCACTGCGCGAGACGACACCCTCCTGGAACTCGGCGGGGGTGGCCTCGAGGTACACGCCCAGCTTCTTCGCCGCGGTTGCGGGCTTCATAGTCTGGGTGCTCTGGTGCGACGTCATGGTGTCAAGAGTATCGATCGTGTGCGCTACCTCCGACCACGGCCGGTAACCTGGCGGGGTGACAGGCTCGGAAGTACCCCATTCGTTCCGGCTCGCTTATGTCCCCGGCGTGACACCCACCAAGTGGATCCGGATCTGGAATGAGCGACTGCCCGACGTCCCGCTGACCCTCGTCGCGGTGTCGCCCACCGAGGCCTTCGGCGTGCTGCGCGACGGCGGCGCCGACGCCGGTTTCGTACGCCTGCCGGTGGACCGTACGGATCTCAGCGCGATCCCCCTCTACACCGAGACCACGGTGGTCGTGATCCCCAAGGACCACCTCGTGGCATCGGCCGAAGAGGTGTCCACGGCGGATCTGGCCGATGAGATCGTGCTGCACCCCCTCGACGACACCCTCGACTGGGAGCGTCTGCCGGGACAGCCCGCGATCGAGCGCCCCGCGACGACGGCGGACGCCATCGAGCTGGTGGCCGCGGGGGTGGGCGTGCTCGTCGTCCCGCAGTCCCTCGCGCGCCTGCACCACCGCAAGGACCTCACCTACCGGCCTGTCTCGGACGCCCCCGAGTCGCGCGTCGCGCTGTCGTGGCCGCAGGACGAGACCACCGATCTGGTGGAGCAGTTCATCGGGATCGTCCGCGGGCGGACCGTCAACAGCACCCGGGGCCGCCCGGCGGCCGCGGAGCAGCCCAAGGCGACGGCCAGGGCGAAGGCCAAGGCGAAGGCGAAGCGTCCGGATGCGGGCGGCGGCGCGCAGCGCAAGCCCGCACCCGGAAAGTCGGCCGGCAAGAGCGCCCGCGGCGGTTCGGGCGGTCCCAAGGGCGGCAAGGGCGGCAAGCCCCGCCGCCGCTCATAGCGAGGGCGCGCGGGCCACGGGGGCCCAAGGGGGCCGCTGCGGGCGCGAGAAGGGAAGCCCGCGACGGCCGGGGCTGGAGGACACCGATCCCCCGGCGGTGTATGCAGGAGAGATGGATCTCCGGCCGCCGTACGCGTCCCACCCAGGATCCCGGCCAGTGCGCCACGCACAGCTGGCGGTTCCGTTCGCGTTGATCGCCCTGGTCACGGTGGTCGACGTCCTCGCTCCGCCCGATGTCCACCTCGGTCCGTTCCTGGTCGCCGCGCCGGCCGTGACCGCTTCGTTCGCCGGGCCGTGGATGACGGGGTTCGTCGGCCTGGTCGCCGTACTGGCGCAAGCGGTGGTGGCGGCGGCGCGCACGACCCTGACCGATCTCAACCACACCTTCCAGATCGGCGCGCTGATCATGATCTCGGTGTTCGTGACCGTCTTCGCCCACCTGCGCGAGGTGCACGAGAAGGAACTGGTCCAGTTGCGGTCGGTGGCCGAGACCGCGCAGGAGGTGGTCCTGCGTCCCCTGCGCGAACGGATCGGTCCGCTGCGCGTCGCCTCCGTGTACCTGGCCGCGGCGGCCGAGGCACAGATCGGCGGAGACCTGTACGCAGCCGCCCGTACGGCCACGGCGACGCGGCTGATCATCGGCGATGTCCGCGGCAAGGGGCTGGAGGCGGTCGGGGACGCCGCGCTCGTCCTCGGCGCCTTCCGGGCGGCCGCCCACCAGGAGGACGGCCTCCCCGGGCTGGTGGCCTACCTGGAAGCGGCGGTCTCCCCGGACCTGGACGACTCCGAGGACCAGGGCGAAATCTTCATCACGGCGGCGGTCCTGGACATCCCCGACGCGGAGCCCGTGCTGCACCTCGTCAGCTGCGGGCACCCGCCGCCGCTGGTGCTGCGCGGCGGCCGGGTCGTCCCGCTGGACGTGGACCAGCCCGCTCCGCCGCTGGGCCTGGCCGGGCTGGTGGAGTCGGCCGTCACCGCCCAGAGCTTCGCCTTCGCGGCGGGAGACGTCCTGCTCCTGTACACGGACGGGGTCCTGGAGGCGCGCGACCGGGCGGGGACGTTCTACCCGCTCGCGGAACGCGCGGCCGCCTGGTCGGGCCTGCACCCCCGCGCACTCCTGGACCGGCTGTGCGAGGACCTGCTCGCCCACGCGGCCGGCAGCACCCTCGGCGACGACGCCGCGATGGTGGCGATCGAGCGACTCGCGTAGCCCGCGTACCCCAGAATCGGATCATGCTGAGCATCGGAACGATTGTCATGGGCGCCGAGGATGTCCGGCGGGCGGCGGAATTCTGGACGCGGGCGCTCGGGTACGTCCCCCGGGACGGCGAGGTGGACGCCGGCTGGACCGTCCTGGTCCCCGCCGACGGCCGGGGCCCCGGCCTGGCCCTGGGCCGCAGCACCTCGCCCGTACAGGAACACCCGCGCGTCCACCTCGACCTGTACGCGGCGGACGCGGCGGAGCAGAAGGCGGAGGTCGCGCGCCTGGTCTCCCTGGGCGCCCGGCACGTCGACTGGGACTCCTACCCCGAGGACCCGGACTTCGTGGTCCTCGCCGACCCCGAGGGCAACCGCTTCTGCGTCATCGACACCACCCACGGCTGACCCCCGCCGGACGGTGGTTCATTCGCCCTCGTCGTAGACCCCTGCCTCCACTTCGAGGGCGAGCTGCTGGAGGACGTCGAGCGCGGTGAGGTCCGTCCGGCCGCCGTCGTGCGCCATGGCGAGGCTGGTGAAGGCCAGGCTGAACCCGGCGACCATGGTCTGCAGGGCGGGACCGAGCGCCTCCGCGACCAGACGGGCCACCTGCTGGGGGGAGGACTCGGCCGGCACGCTGATGGAAGGCAGCATCTCGTTCAGCAACTTGGTGACGACCCCTGCGTCGCGTTCAGGGATGTCGCCGTCCTCGCCTGCCTCCGCCGCCCGACGGATCTCCTGGGCTTCCGTGAGAATGCCGATGACTCGCTTGAGAACCTCTGCGCGCTCCATCTCCGGAGCCTAGCTCCGCAGCCCGCTTTCTGATCCAGTCCTTACCGCTTCCTTAGTGGAACGTAGGGATCAACAGGCCGGGTTGTCGGCGTCCGTGCAGTTCAAGGCAGGTCATGGCTGCTCGGTTCGGCTCGCGGGAGCAAAACCGAGAGTCACGCCGACTTACTCGGGCTCGTCGGCCGCGTCTCCGTCGCTGAAGATCTCGTCCGTGGCTTCAGCGCCCGCCTCGATGACCGGCCGCAATTGCTTCCGCGCTCGGTGGTGTTGCTTCCGCTGTGTCCGACCAATCGCGCGATGTCTTCAATGCGCGGGCCGTGGTCAGACAGCAGCGATACGAAGCTGGGCCACTCCGTACGTCTCCGCCATCCCTCCGCCGGGGGCGCTCCGACTCCGGGATGGCGGGGGCGCCGTGCGCGGGTGCCGGTGCGTTGTGGGGAGCGTTGGGGGCAATGGCCCGACCGCCCCATGGCCACGAAGTGCCCCGGTAGCGGCGGCCTGGGATAATCGAGGAAGAGACTCAGATCCGAACGGGAGCCTTCCGCTCCCGGCCCAGCACCGATGCGGTGCTGTAGGACATCGCGCGGCTGATCACGGCCACAGAAAGTTGCCCCCTCCCCTGGCACGGCTGCGGGGCCGGGGCCCGGCTCTGCGAAGCCACCGGTGGTGCGTCGATCCTGCTGCTCCACAGCAGGATCGATGCGGCCGATTACCAGCGGCGCATGAGCCGCCTCGCCCACGGCAGGCGGACGTGAAGCGGCCTGGCGAGGTCACGCAGGAGAGACCGTCAGGGCCGGTCAAGACCATCACAGATACGTGAGAGGGGTGGCCATGTCGCTCACCCGTTCCCGCCGCATTCGTAACCGTACTCGGGGAGCAGCGGTCGGCGCCGCCTGCGCCTTGCTCGCCATCGTCGGCGTCACAAGTACCAGCGCCGCGCCCCTGTCCTCACCCGCCAGCACGTCGACCGTCACCATCGAGGGTACAGAGGTTCGCATCCAAGGCTTCAAGTTCATCCCTGCGGACCTCAAGGTACGCGCCGGCGCAACAGTCACCGTGATGAACGAGGACTCGGCTCCGCACACCTTGACCGCCACCGAGGGCGATGCCTTCGACACCGGCACGATCGAAGGCGGCGCGTCCGCCACCTTCACTGCACCGTCCAAGCCCGGCAGCTACCCCTTCTTCTGTTCCATCCACCCGCAGATGAAGGGGACACTCATCGTCAGCTGACGCCGCACGTCGTCACACGTGTTCCGCGTGCCCCTTGCGTGCCCGATCGAGCGGGGAGCAACGGGGAGCACCGGGCGGCCAGCGTGACCGGACAGGCCAACGGCCCCTGACCATCGATCCTGGTCAGGGGCCGTTCCACTGCGATGGATGCGGGATTTGAACCCACGGTGACTCGCGCCACGACGGTTTTCAAGATTGTTGGCCGGCTGCATCGGCGCCCAGATCCGCAGGCAGGTGAGCCACCACCAGGCTGATGGCATCCTCAGCCGTCGCTACCTCTCCGAGGCGGGTCGCGTGACCGGCTGACCGATCCGGCTAGAGCTACGGATCAGAAGGTCACGCCAGGTGGAGACGGTTCGGCCTTGCGCCGGACCGTCACAGCCTCAGTAGCGCGCCCGATTCCCTGCACTACCAAGTGGGCGCTGTTGTCTCGACTGCTAGGACCGCGTGCCACTCGCGTGCCAGACGACAAAGCCGGCGGCCCACCAGCTGTCGCCGCTGGCCGCTGACCAGCACGCTCCAAACCGCGAGGGCGGGGGCAGGGAGCCGCCCAAGGCGGCACAGCACGGCTCCGCATGGACTGTCACGGACTGTCGGGAGCCAGGACCCCTGGGGTGGAAGGGCTCGACAGGCCCGCTTCCTGAGGTCCCGCTTACCCCTGCCTTAAGTGGAACCTAAGGCTCGCGGGTGGTGCCCCGAAACGAACGGATGTCCGTTTCGGGGCGACTAGCGTGCTGCCTCATCCTCCCAACTCCCCAGTAACACAGAGGCAGGCACGCGATGAGCAGGACAGGTGGGCACCGGCGCACGACGAGCCGGGCGGCGAAGGTCACGGGCGCGATCGTGGCGGCGGCGGTGATCGGTGGCGCGGCCTTCGCGCTGACCGGAACCGCACAGGCGAGTTCCGTCGGAGCCGTGTACACGAAGTCCAGCTCCTGGAGCGGCGGTTACACCGGCCAGTACGTCATCACCAACAGCACGGGGCAGGTCCAGTCGGACTGGACGCTCCAGTTCGACCTGCCGGCCGGCGTGAAGGTCGACTCCCTGTGGAACGGCGTCCACTCGGTCGACGGGCAGCACGTCACCGTGAAGCCCGCCGACTGGAACCGGCAGTTGGCGGCGGGAGCCTCCGTCACCGTCGGCTTCGTGACGAGCGGATCCGGCACCCCGGGCGACCCGACCGGCTGCCGCATCAACGGGCTGAAGTGCTCGGTGGACCAGGGCGCGACGGCCGGTCCGAGCGGGCGGCCCACCGTCCGTCCCACGTCCGCGCCCACCCCCGCGCCCACGGCCACCGCCACCGCCACGCCCACGGCGACCGCGGCCCCGACCCGGACCACGTCGCCCGCCCCCACCGCGACCGCCCCCGCCACCCCCGGCGCGCGCTTCGCCCCGTACGTGGACACCTCGCTGTACCCCGCGTACGACCTGGTCGACACGGCGACGAGGACCGGCGTGAAGGAGTTCCACCTGGCCTTCATCACCTCCGGCGGCGGCTGCGCGCCGCTGTGGGGCGGTGTCACGGACCTCGCGAGCGACAAGGTCGCCGCCCAGATCGGCGCACTGCGGGCCAAGGGCGGCGACGTCCGCGTGTCGTTCGGCGGGGCCGCCGGGCACGAACTGGCGCTGAACTGCGCCACCGTCGACGAACTGGCCGCCGCCTACGGGAAGGTCGTCGACCAGTACCGACTCACCAAGGTCGACTTCGACATCGAGGGCGCGGCCCTGCCGGACACCGCGGCCAACGCGCGCCGCGCCCAGGCCATCGCCCGGCTCCAGAAGTCCCACCCGGGCCTGGACGTGGCGTTCACCCTGCCCGTGATGCCCGAGGGGCTGACCCAGCCGGGGGTGGCGCTGCTGGCCGACGCCCGGAAGAACGGCGTGCGGGTCGACGCCGTCAACATCATGGCGATGGACTACGGGCCCGCGTACAGCGGGGACATGGGGCAGTACGCGATCCAGGCCGCGACGGCCACCCAGGCTCAGCTCAAGGGTGTGCTCGGGCTCTCCGACGCGGCGGCCTGGAAGGCGGTGGCCGTCACGCCGATGATCGGCGTCAACGATGTCGCGAGTGAGATCTTCACCGTCTCGGACGCCTCGCAGCTCGTGGAGTTCGCGGCGGCGAAGGGCATCGGCCGCCTGGCCATGTGGTCCTCGGCCCGTGACCGGCAGTGCGCGGCCGGGGCCGTCAACCACGCCGACGCCACGTGCAGTTCCATCCTCCAGGAGCCGCTGGCCTTCACCAAGGCGTTCGCGGCGTACAAGTAGCCGCCCGGGCGCGGGAGTCCGAAGGCGCCGCTACGCGAGGACGCCCGCGCGCGCGGCGAGAGCGAGTGCCACGTCGAGCCGCGGCGCGGGCCCGTCCTCGGTGAGCGCCGGCGCCAGCAGCGCCGCCACGGCGGCCTCGTCGGCCTTGCGCTCCCGCGCCCGCTCCACGAACCGCTCGACGGCCCCGGTCAGGAGCCGCTGCCGCTCGTACGGGACGTCGTACGAGGTCACGGCGAGTTCGAGGAACTCCTCGTGCGAGCCGGCCCAGGGCGCGGCGCCGTCCAGCCCGTCCTCCCGCACCTCGTCCGGGTACGGGATGCGGTGCCACGCGCCGTCCTGCCACCAGTAGACGAAGCCGAAGAGGTTGCCGGCCGCGTCGTCGCGCAGGAGGTCCCACGGCAGCCAGCCGGGGCCGCCCGCCAGGAAGTCGATCTGCTCGCCGCCGACGTGGGTGTGGCTGCCGTCCGGGTCCTGGCCGCACAGGACGGCGCGTCCGCCCCCGTCGAGCACGGTCAGGCGCCACCAGCCGCCCGCGCCGGTGGAGTGGCACCACACGCCGTCGTCGTCGACGGCGTACTCGGTCCGGACGGAGCACGCGGCGTCGATCACGGCCAGGGTCACGGCCCTGGCCCAGAGCAGCTCGGGAGGTTCGAGGTCGTCCGGCCTGCTCGGCGTGTGCATGGTGTGGGTCCCCTCCGGTGTGCCAGGCTGTGTGCCGGTCCTGTGCTCGGGCCAAGCCTCGCACGGCTCACGACCCACGGCCCACGACGGCCTCACCCACCTGGCGGCCGCCCGGGCGCGCGGCTGACCTGGGCCAGGACCAGGACCGTGTCGTCGGCCGGGTTGGTGGGGAGCAGGTTCGCGAGGATGCGGTCGGCCGCCTCCTCCATCGTGCCCTCGGCCCGCCGCAGTTGGTCGCGCAGGGCGTCCATGCCCGCTTCGATGTCGCGGCCCCTGGCTTCGATGAGGCCGTCGGTGTACAGGGCGAGGGTGGACCCCTCCGGAAGGTCCACCTCGGTCGTCGGGAACGGGAACCCTCCCACTCCCAGCGGCACGGCCGTGACGGCGGACACCGTGTCGACGGTGCCGTCGGGGCGGCGGACCAGGAGCGGCGGATGGCCCGCGTTGGCCATGCGGGCGCGCCCCGTCGCCGGGTCGTAGAGGAGGTAGAGACAGGTGGCCAGTTCGATCCCGGCCTCATGGGCGCAGCTGTCGAGTTCGGCGAGCAGCGCGCCGGGATCCGTGTGGTGCCGGGCCAGCGCCTTGGCGGTGATGCGCAGCCGGCCCATCGCCGCGGCCGCCGACACTCCGTGGCCCATCACGTCGCCGACGACGAGGGCCACCCGGTCTCCGGGCAGGCTGATCACGTCGTACCAGTCGCCGCCCACTTCCGTGACATGGCCGGCCGGCAGGTACCGGTGGGCCACCCGCACGTACGGTCCGGCCCCGGTGGCGCTGGGGAGCAGGGCCCGCTGGAGGGTGAGCGCGATGTTCCGGACCCTGCCGTAGAGGCGTGCGTTGTCCAGGCACAGCGCGGCGCGGGAGGCCAGTTCCGAGGCCAGGGCGAGGTCTTCCTCGGTGAAGGCGGGGCGGGCGGCGGACCTGCCGAACATGGTGATCCCCTGGACAGTTCCCCTGGCGATGAGCGGGGCGATCAGGATGCACGCGAGCCCGCTGCCCCGCAGCAGTTCGGCGCGCTCCTGGTGGACGACGGTCCGGGTCACGAAGTCCTCGTTGACGGGGACCGAGAGCGGGCGTCCGGTGCTCAGCACGGTGTGGATGCTGGAACCCGGCGGGTAGGTGACGCGTTCCAGCCCGCCGACGAGTTCGTCGGCGGGCGGGGGCAGGCTGGTCCCGGAGGCGATGCGGCGGGTGATCAGCGGCCGCTCGGGGTCAAAGGCCTCTGCCTCCTCCATCCACTCCACGAGTTCCACGACGGAGCCGTCGCAGAATTCCGGGACCACGGTCTCGACCAGTTCCCGCGCGGTGACGTTCAGGTCCAGGGTGGTGCCGATCCGGGCTCCGGCGCGGTCCAGCAGGGCGAGCCGCCGGCGGGCCGCCGTCGCCTCCAGGATGGCGTGCTCCCGGTCGGTGACGTCCACCAGCAGCCCGCCCACGCCGGGACGCGTGTCGCCGGCCTGGCTGAGCGCGAAGAGGCTCACGGACCGGACCTGGTCACGGTCGGGGCGGCCCGGTGTGCGCAGGCCCACCAGGGCCCCGACCACGGGGCGGCCCTGCTCGGCGACGGCCCGTAGCGTGCGCTCGTACTCACCCTCGTCGGAGGTGAGCATGACCTCGGTCATCGGCCGGCCGAGGTGTTCCGCGATGGGCATGCCGTCCATGTCGGCCAGCGCCTGGTTGAGGTGGACGTACCGCAGCTGTTCGTCGAGCATGACCAGGCCGATGGGGCAGGTCTCGAACAGTGCGTCGAGGAAGGCCAGGTTCGTCTTCACCCGGTCGAGTTCCTCGCCCTTGCTGGCCAGGCCCATGACCACGGAACTGCCGCCGGGGCCCGTGACGGGGAAGACCCGGAAGCCGCAGTCGAAGACCGTCCCGTCGCGGTGCGCGGCGGGCATGCGGACCCGCCAGTAACCCAGGGTGCGGGCGCGCTCCGCCAGCTGCGCGGCCGCGCCGGGGCGGCCCCGGGGCGGGGCGGGGAACAGGACGTCGGCCGATCCGTCCAGCACGGCTTCCGGCGGGTGTCCGAAGAGGCTTTCGGCTCCGGGGCCCCAGTACCGGACGCGGCCCTGGTCGTCGAGGCCGAACACCGCGACGGTGACGTGTTCCAGCAGCGTGCCCGGCTCCGACCTCAGGAGGCCGGGAGACCGCTCGCCCCCCGGCGGATCCGTCGGCACCAGACGCCCCCTTTCGGGCTTCCCGGCTTCCCGTCAATTCTGCCCCTTCCTCGTCCGGCGGACCTCTCCGCCGGGGACGGGGCCGCAACGGGCCTTGGTGGGACTCGCGCCGACGGCCCGTGCCGTCCCGCGCCGGCGCCGTCGGTCGCGGATACCGCTGTCGATCTTCCGTAGGGTCGGACCGCCTCCGGCCCCCGGCCGTGTGCGCCCCTCCCCCATCCGGTACCGACCGAGTCGAGGAACGACGTGCTCCTGCCTTTGAACCGACGTCTGGCCCTCGGAGCCGCCCTGCTGGCCGTGGTGGCCGCCGCGGCCCCGGTGAGCGCCGCCCACGCCGCCGAGGCGGCGACCCTGGTCACGCGGTCCGAGAAGGCCGCCCCGCCCGCCCCGCCCGCCGCCGACCTGCAGGCTCTGGTCCAGGCCCTGCGGAACACGACCGCCGCCGGGGCGCCGGGCGCCATGGCCCGGATCAGCGGCCCCGGCGGCGTCCGGAGCAGGGCGGTGGGCGTACGCGACAGGGCCACGGGCGCGGCCATGGACGCCGGGTCCCGCTTCCGGATCGGCAGCGTCACGAAGACGTTCTCCGCCGTGGTGCTGCTGCAACTCGTGTCCGAGAACAAGATCCGGCTGGACGCCCCGGTCAACCACTACCTGCCCGGTCTGCTGCCCGACGGCCGGATCACCGTGCGCCACCTGCTGAGCCACCGCAGCGGGCTGGCCGACTACACGGACGCCATGTTCGCCCGCACCGTTCCCGGATTCGAGGCCGTACGCACCAGGGTGTTCGGCTACCGCGAGCTCGTGGGCCTCTCGCTGAAGGAGCCGAGGACGACCGCGCCGGGGGCCGCGTACGCGTATTCGAACACCAATTTCGTCGTCGTCGGCATGCTCATCGAGAAGGCCACCGGGCATCCGGTGGCCACGGAGTACGAGCGCCGCATCATCAAGCCGCTGGGCCTGCGCAACACCTCGTACGTCCACCCCGGCACGCGGATCGACGGACCGCACGCGCGCGGCTACCTCCACCCCGACGAGGCGGGCGCGCCGCTGGTCGACTCCACCGAGCAGACCGTTTCCTGGGCGCAGTCGGCCGGGGCGATGATCTCCGACCCGGCCGATCTGAACACCTTCACCTCCGCGCTGCTGGGCGGCAGGCTGCTTCCCGCCCGGATTCTGGACGCCATGCTCACCATGACCCCGACCGACACCACCCGAACCCGCTTCTACGGGCTGGGGCTGCGCCGCTACGACCTCTCGTGCGGCACGTCGGTGTACGGCCACACGGGCACCGTGCAGGGCTTCTACACCTACGCGTTCGCCACCCGCGACGGCCGCCGCAGCCTCGCCGCCATGGCGAACACCTCGAACAAGGGTGCGGCGAACACGGCCCTGGGCGGCACCCTCGAAGCCGCCTTCTGCGGCAAGCGGCCGGCTGGGGCCGGCGCGCGCGGCTTCGCCGTCGCCCCGGCCGACGCGGACCTGCCCGAGCACAACGCGCGCTGAGCGTGCCCGCGTACCGCCGCCGGTCCGGGGGGTAGCCCGCGGACCGGGCGGCGGGGATCATGAGGGGACGCCGGCCCGCCGGGTCCCGCGCCCCGCCACCGAGTCCAGGAGTTGTGTGTGTCCTCCGCGTCGAGTTATGCGTCCGGTGTCTGCGACGTGCCGCTGCTGGGCGACACGATCGGCGAGAACCTGGACCGCACCGTCCGCCGGTTCCCCGGGCGCGACGCCCTGATCGACATGGCCGCCGGGCGCCGGTGGACGTACGCGGAGCTGGCGGCCGACGTCGACGCCCTCGCGCTCGGGCTGCTGGACCTCGGTATCAGCAAGGGGGACCGGGTCGGGATCTGGGCACCGAACCGTGCCGAGTGGACGCTGGTGCAGTACGCCACCGCCAGGATCGGGGCCGTCCTCGTCACCGTGAACCCCGCCTACCGCTCCCATGAGCTGGAGTACGTCCTGCGGCAGTCCGGGATCCGGCTGCTGGTCGCGGCGGAGCGCTTCAAGACCTCCGACTACGCGGCCATGATCGAGGAGGTACGGCCGCACTGCCCGGAGCTGGAGTTCACGGTCCTGCTGGAGGGCCCCCGCTGGACCTCCCTGCTGGAGCGCGGCCGCCGGGGCGACCCCGCCGACCTCGCCCGGGCGCAGGCCTCGCTCAGCCCGGACGACCCGATCAACATCCAGTACACCTCGGGGACCACGGGCTTCCCCAAGGGCGCGACCCTCTCGCACCACAACATCCTCAACAACGGTTTCTTCGTGGGCGAGTTGTGCCACTACACCGAGCAGGACCGGGTCTGCATCCCGGTGCCCTTCTACCACTGCTTCGGCATGGTGATGGGCAACCTCGCGTGTACGAGCCACGGCGCGGCCATGGTGATCCCGGCGCCGTCGTTCGATCCGGCGGCCACCCTGGCCGCGGTCGAGGCGGAGTCGTGCACCTCGCTGTACGGGGTCCCCACCATGTTCATCGCCGAGCTCGCCGACCCCGGCTTCGCTTCGTACGACCTGTCCAGCCTGCGGACGGGGATCATGGCGGGCTCGCCCTGCCCGGTCGAGGTGATGAAGGAGGTCATCGACCGGATGGGCATGTCCGAGGTGTCCATCTGCTACGGGATGACGGAGACCTCTCCGGTGTCGACGCAGACCCGCGCGGACGACTCCGTCGAGCGCCGGGTGTCGACCGTGGGCCGGGTCGGGCCGTACCTGGAGGTGAAGGTCGTCGATCCGCAGTCCGGGCGTACGGTGCCGCGCGGGGAGCCGGGCGAGCTGTGCACCCGCGGCTACTCGGTGATGCTCGGCTACTGGGGCGAGCCGGAGCGCACCGCCGAGGCCGTCGACGCGGCCCGCTGGATGCACACGGGCGACCTGGCGGTCATGGACGGGGACGGCTACCTGAGCATCACCGGCCGCATCAAGGACATGGTCATCCGCGGCGGCGAAAACCTCTACCCGCGGGAGATCGAGGAGTTCCTCCACACCCACCCGGACATCCTGGACGTCCAGGTCATCGGCGTACCCGACCCGAAGTACGGGGAGGAGCTGATGGCATGGGTGCGGATGCGCGAGGGCGCCGAGCCGCTGACGGCCGACGGTGTACGGGCGTACTGCGAGGGCCGGCTCGCCCACTTCAAGATCCCGCGCTACGTCCACGTCGTGGAGGAGTTCCCGATGACGGTCACCGGGAAGATCCGCAAGATCGAGATGCGCGAGGCGGCGGCCCGCCTGCTGGGCCTTCCGTCGGAGGAGGCCTAGACGGACCGCCGCCCGCTGCCGCGGGTCAGTGCTTGCCGAGGAGACCGTTCATCGTGGCGATCTCGGCGGTCTGCGAGGTGATGATGGCCTCGGCCATCGTCTTGGCCTCGGGGAAGGCGCCTCGGCCCTGCTCCGTCTTCGCCATCGCGACCGCGCCCTCGTGGTGCTTGATCATGAGCTCCATGAAGGCGGTGTCGAACGCCTTGCCGGAGGACTTCTCCAGCCCGGCCAGCTGCTCGGCGGTCATCATCCCGCCGCCCGCGCCGCCCGCGCCGTGCCCGGAGTGGTCCATGGCGCCCTCGGCGGGCGCCTGCTCGCCCCACGAGGCCAGCCACCCGGAGAGGGTCTTGATCTCCGGGTCCTGAGCCTTCTTGATCTCCGCGGCGAGCTGCTTCACCTCGGCCGACTCGGCCCGGGAGGCGGCGAGGTCCGCCATCTCCACGGCCTGGCGGTGGTGGGGGATCATCCCCTTGGCGAAGGCGACGTCGGCGGCGTTGTGCTGCCCCTGCCCGGCGGACGACGAGGCGGACGGCGACTTCGTCGCGGCGGGGGCCGCGTCGTCGCCCGAGCCGCAGGCGGCGAGGACGAACGAGGCGGCACCGGCGGCCACGACCGCGGTGGCCCGGCGGATCGCGGTACGGCGGGACAGGGAACGGTTCTTGTTCATGGTGATGCGACTCCTGGGTGCGTGAGGACATGGCGGAGCGCGGCAGCCCGTGCGGGTGCCGTGCGGGCCGCTCTAGATCCGCAGGAGTTGCAGTTCCGCCAGGTCGGGCGGCGCGCGCCCGCTCCCGGCCAATGCCGGCGCGCGGGTGGCGGGTGCCGCGGCCGGGGACGCGCCCTGGAGGGCGGCCGCGAGCGCGGGCGGCGCGTACGCCGTGACGATCCCGGCGGCGGCGCAGGTGGCGTCGGCGTGACGCGCGTGCCCCTGTCCGCCGGCGGTGTGCGAGCAGTCCGCGCCCGCCTGGTGCCCGGACCCTTCCTGGGTCAGCACCATGCCGTGCGCACCGGTGGCAGCCGTGTGCGTCCGCGCGGTCGTCCCGCCGGTCCCCAGACCGTGCATGGCCAGCACACCGGCCAGTACCGCGAGCACCAGCAGCAGACGGCCGGGCCCGGCAGGGCGGCGACGCGTCGGCTGCGGTGCGGGGATCACGCGCTCATCCTACGACCAGGCTCCGGGCCTGCCCGGCCGGGCCCGCCGAACCGCGCCGCGGGCCGCCGTGCCCGCATGATGAGATCATCCCGATCCCATCCGGCCTGCTGCCGAGTGGATCGCGCCATTGCGTCCGTCACGTCAACTTCCTTCCGCATAGGGCGGGTTACGGTCCGGCCATGGATTCGAACACGCGGAGACCCGCAGCCTTCCCACACAGCCGCCGCGCCCTGCTGCGCACCGCCGTGGCCGGTACGGCGGCCGCCGGAGCGGGCCTGGCCCTCGGTCCGGCCTTCCCCGCCTCGGCCGCCCCGCGGGAGTCGGAGACCGCGGACCGCCCGGTCACTCCCGCGCAGGCACTGCGCCGGCTGGCGGCCGGGAACGAGCGCTGGCGGACCGGGGACCAGGAGCACCCGCACGAGTCCGCGGCCCTGCGCCGCCGGCTCGTCCAGGGACAGCATCCCTTCGCGGTCGTGCTCGGCTGCATCGATTCGCGGGTGCCCCCGGAGCTGGTCTTCGACCAGGGCCTGGGCGATCTGATGACCGTACGGTCCGCAGGTGAGGTGCTCGACGAGGCGGTGCTGGGGAGCATCGCGTACGGGGTCCTCGAACTGCGCATACCGCTGGTCCTCGTCCTGGCCCACCAGTCGTGCGGAGCCGTGGCGGCGGCGGTCCACGCCGACGAGACCGGTGAGCCGCTCCCCGCCCACATCCAGTACCTGGCCGACCAGATACGGCCGTCCATCGACCACGGCCAGCACGGCGAGGCCCGCGTGGACGCCACGGTGAACGCGCACGTACGGCGCGTCAGCCGCCGGCTGGCGGCCGAGCCGGACCTCGCCGGGAAGGTGGCCGCCGGCGAACTGGCCGTGGTGGCCGCCCGCTACGAGCTGCGCGACCAGCGCGTCCGTACGCTGTCCTGACGGCCGAACGTCCGAAAGTCGAACGGCCCGTCGGGCAACGGATCGCATCGTGGGGCGCTCTATCCGGATGCGCACCCAAGGGCGGTGCCGCCCCGGTGCACCGTCCGGGCCGAGACGTGACAGAGAGTCCTCCTGATCCATGAGTCTGACCAGTGCCACGCTCCTTGTCTCCGCCGTGCTCTGCACGGCACTGGTGTTCGCCGCCACGGTGTGGCTGTGGCCCCGGCTGGCGCGGCGGAGCGGGCGCGCGGTCCTGGGCCGGATCGGACTGATCCTCACCGTGCAGGTCCTGCTGTTCGCCTCGGTCGGCCTGACCGCGAACCGGAGCTTCCTGCTCTACGGGTCGTGGTCCGAGCTGTTGGGCCGGAAGAGCGCGCCGGCGCTCCTCTCCCAGGACTCGGGCGATTCGGTCGTGAAGGTGCTCGGCAGGCAGCGGCCGAAGGTCCCCGGCAACGGGGCACCCCGGTTGAGCGGTGAGATCGAGAAGGTGATGGTGCAGGGCCGGCTGTCCAAGGTCGCCACCCCCGCCTACGTGTACCTGCCGCCGGAGTACTTCCAGAAGGGGAACGAGAAGCGGACGTTCCCCGCCACCGTCGTGCTGACGGGATTCCCCGGGATGGCGGAGAACCTGCTGGAGAAGCTCCCGTACCCGAAGACCGCGTGGACGCAGGCCAAGCAGAAGAAGATGCAGCCGATGATCCTGGTCATGATGCGGCCCACGGTCGAGCCGACGCGCAACACCCAGTGCGTGGACGTCCCGGGCGGACCCGCCAGTGAGACCTTCTTCGCCACCGACCTGCCGCAGGCGCTGTCCGGCACCTACCGGATCGCCGCCTCGCCCCGCGGCTGGGGCATCATGGGCGATTCCACCGGCGGCTACTGCGCGCTGAAGGTCGCGCTGGAGCATCCGGAGAGCTACGCGGCCGGTGTGGGCCTGTCGGCGGACTACAAGCCGGAGCTGGACAAGTACTCCGGCGACCTGTTCCACGGCGACAAGGACGCTGAGAAGCGGGCCGATCTCCTGTGGAGCCTGGACCATCTGCCGCAGGGCAACTCCTCCTTCCTGGTCTCCACGTCCCTGCAGGGCGAGGAGAACTACCAGCCGACGCAGAAGTTCATCGAGAAGGTGAAGGCGCCCGCGCGCGTCTCGTCGATCACCCTCGACCACGGCGGCCACAACTTCGTCACCTGGGGCCGGGAGATCCCGCCCAGCCTGGAGTGGCTCAGCGGCCGCCTCTCCGCCGAGTGAGAGGGCGGCGCCCGCGCGGGCGAGTGCGGGGGGCGGCGCGGGAGATCGGGTGTGACCGGATAGGGCGACTGGTGGCGAACTGCCCGGTACATGGATCTGGCGCACGCGGGCCGGGGTGCGCGAGGATCACGCCTCACCCGCACCACATCCCGTCACAGGAGGATGTCCATGCCTCGCCGCACACCCCGCGGCCTCACCGCCGCGGCCACCGCCACCCTGGCGCTGGCCACCCTGACCAGCCTGGCCGGACCGGCCACGGCGTCCGGGACGGCCGCCGCCGCGCCGCTGCCCCAGGCCCGCGTCTTCATGGTCAACCCCGTCCAGTCCTCGGGGGATCAGACCCTCACCGACGCCAAGGACTCCGCCGCCGCCGTGCCCGCCTCGGCCTACACCACCGCCGCCCTGCGCAACCTCGACGCGAGCGGCCGGCTGTCGGGGAAGTGGGCGTACGTCAGATCGGACACCGGCGCCTCGGCGAACCCCGCGGACGCCGGCGGCTACGACCGCACCGACGACCAGTTCGAGCAGGTCATGGCCTACTTCTGGGTCAACGAGGCCCAGGAGTACCTGCAGGGGCTGGGCTTCGGGACCGAACTGCCCGGGGCCAACGACCGGGCCCAGCCGGTCCGCATCAACCAGTGGGGGGCCGACAACTCCTTCTTCACCGACAAGAAGTCCGAGATCCGCTTCGGCAAGGGCGGGGTCGACGATGCCGAGGACGCCGAGGTCATCGTCCACGAGTACGGCCACGCCGTGCACAACGCGCAGGTCCCCGGCTTCGGCACCTCCCCCGAAGCCGGTGCGATAGGCGAGGCCTTCGGCGACTACCTGGCCGTGGCGGTCGGGTCGCACGCGGCCGCCGCGTACGGCTGGCCGCAGCGGGCCGACCTGGCCTGCGTCGCCGACTGGGACTCGATCGCCTACAGCGCCGCCCCGCACTGCCTGCGCCGCATCGACGGGAACAAGGTCTACGGCGACCTGGAGGGCGAGGTGCACGCGGACGGCGAGATCTGGTCCCGTGCCCTCTTCGACATCCGCGGGGCCCTGGGCGCCCGGACGGCCGACCGCGTCATCGTCAACGCGCAGTTCGGGTTCGCGCCCGACACCTCCTTCCAGGACGCGGCACTGACGACCATCGCCACCGCGCAGCGCATGTACGGCACGGGCACCGCCGACGCCGTGCGCGCCGCGTTCAAGGCCCGTCAGATCCCCGGCATCCGGTAACACCCGGCCGCTTCCCCGGACGTGGCACACCACCGCGTCCGGGGAAGCGGAATGTTCCGTTTTTGGTCGCTGAGCGAACATCGCTCCTCCCTCTCCGGACAACAGCTGGTCAAATCCTTGTTGCATACCTGTCAATCGGACGCTCCTTCCTGGCAAGGTCAATTGCCTGACCCCCCACGGCAATTGAAGGAGCACGAGTGATCCTCCCCACGGCCTCATCCCGCACCTCCCGCAGCCGCACCCGAGCGCTGCGCGCCGCCGCCGTCGTCGCCTCGGCGGCCATGGTCGCCATCTCCGTCCAGAGCGGCTCCGCCAACGCGTCGGCCGAGCGGGAGGCGGGAGCCACCGCTCTCGCCCTGACCGCCGACGCGCGCGCCCAGGCGATCAGCGCCGCCCAGGACACGGCGGCGGACACCGCGCGGGCCATCGGCCTGGCCGACGAGGAGCGCCTCGTGGCCCGCGATGTGATCAAGGACGCCGACGGTACGGTGCACACGCGCTACGAGCGCACCTACGCCGGAATGCCGGTCCTCGGCGGCGACCTGGTGGTCCACCAGAAGAAGGACGGCAGCCGCAAGACCACCAAGGGCGTCGAGGCCCGAATAGCCCCGGCCGCCGCCCGCGCCTCGCTGAAGGCCGCCCCCGCCGGTGCCCGCCAGGTCGTGTGGGCCGCGAGCGGCAAGCCGGTCTTCGCCTACGAGGCCGTCGTCACCGGCACCCAGCACGACGGCACGCCCAGCGAGCGCCACGTCATCACGGACGCCGCCACGGGCGCCGAGCTGTACGCGTACGAGGCCATCGACACCGGCACCGGTACGAGCGGGTACTCCGGCACCGTCACGCTGGGCACCACGCAGAGCGGGTCGGCGTACAACCTGACCGACGGCGGTCGCGGCGGCCACAAGACCTACGACCTGAACGGCGGCACCACCGGCACCGGCAGCCTCTTCACCGACGCCGACGACAAGTGGGGCGACGGACTGCCCTCGAACCGTCAGACAGCCGCTGTCGACGCCCACTACGGCGCTGCCGTGACCTGGGACTTCTACAAGTCCGAGTTCGGCCGCAACGGGATCGCCGGAGACGGCAAGGCCGCCTACTCCCGCGTCCACTACGGCAACGCCTACGTCAACGCCTTCTGGTCCGACAGCTGCTTCTGCATGACCTACGGCGACGGCGCCGCCAACCAGAAGCCGCTCACGTCCCTGGACGTCGCCGGCCACGAGATGAGCCACGGTCTGACCGCCGCCACGGCCAAGCTGAACTACAGCCGCGAGTCGGGCGGGCTCAACGAGGCCACCAGCGACATCTTCGGCACCTCGGTGGAGTTCTTCGCCGCCAACTCCACCGACGTCGGCGACTACCTCATCGGCGAGAAGATCGACATCCGCGGCGACGGCACGCCGCTGCGCTACATGGACAAGCCCAGCAAGGACGGCGCCTCGGCCGACTACTGGTCCAAGAACGTGGGCCGGCTCGACGTGCACAACTCCTCGGGCGTCGCCAACCACTTCTTCTACCTGCTGTCCGAGGGCAGCGGCGCGAAGACGATCAACGGCGTCTCCTACAACTCGTCCACGTACGACGGCTCGACGGTCACCGGCATCGGCCGGACCAAGGCCTACAAGATCTGGTACAAGGCGCTCTCGACCTACATGACGTCCACCACCAACTACGCGGGGGCGCGGACCGCGACCCTGCAGGCGACGGCCGACCTGTACGGTTCGACCGGCGCCGAGTACCAGCAGGTGGCGGCCGCCTGGAAGGCCGTCAACGTCAACTGACGCACACCGTCGGCCACCGCTCCGGACGTCCGGAGCGGTGGCCGCCGCGTGCGGGCGCGTCCGATGCGGCGCCGGGGGCCCGGGTCGGGGATCGTGGGCACATGACCGAGGACCGATTCGAAGGCCGCTTCGACACCTGGGCCGCCGGGGATGCCTACGAGCGCTACATGGGCCGCTGGAGCCACCCGGTGGCCGAGCGGTTCGTGGCGTGGCTCCGCTGGGGAGCCGGTGGGCGGTGGCTGGACGCGGGCTGCGGCACCGGGGCCCTGACCAGCGCGCTGACCGCCCACGCCCGGCCCCGTACGGTGGTGGGGTTGGAGCGCTCCCCCGCCTTCGCGGCCTCGGCGCGCCGGGCCACCGGCGCACCCTGCGTGGTGGCCGACGCGCAGGCGCTGCCGTTCGCCGACGCGGTCTGCGATGCCGTCGTCAGCGGACTGGTGCTCAACTTCCTGCCCGCTCCGGAGGCGGCCGTCGCCGAGGCGGTACGGGTGGTGCGGCCCGGCGGGCTGGTCGCCGCCTACGTGTGGGACTACGCCGAGGGCATGGACCTCCTGCGGTACTTCTGGGACGCGGCCGTGGGCGTGGACGCGTCGGCCGCCCCGCTGCACGAGGGCCGCCGGTTCCCCGTGTGCCGGCCCGGGCCGCTGCGCGCGCTGTGGACTCGGGCGGGGCTGGTGGACGTGGACCTCGCCGCGATCGAAGTGGCCACCGTCTTCGCCGACTTCGCGGACCTGTGGGAGCCGTTCCTGGCCGGCCAGGGCCCGGCTCCCGGTTACGTCGCCTCCCTCGACCCGCCCGGGCGGGGCCGGCTGCGCGCGGGACTCCGCGCGTCCCTGCCGGTACGGCCGGACGGATCGGTCCCGCTCACGGCCCGCGCGTGGGCGGTACGGGGAGTGCGGCTCCCCGGGTGAAGTAACGTTCGGTCATGAGCATGCCGCCGCCCCAGCACTCCCCCGGCCCGTACGGGAGCCCGCCCCCTCCGCATCACCCGCACCAGCCGCACCAGCCGCCGTACGCCGGTCAAGGACCGTGGGGCTACCCGCCGGTGGGACCGCCGCCGCGCAAGGACCGGACCGGCATGGTGATCGGGATCGTCATCGCCGTGCTGGCGGGGCTCGGTGTCGCCGGCTTCGCGGTGAACCGGCTGTCGGAGGCCGGAGCCGTGGCGAGCGGAGCAGGCTTCCCGAAGGCGGAGTACAAGCTCACCGTGCCGAAGACCCTGCTGAACGGCGAGTACGAGCTGGCCCAGGACCTGTCGCAGACCCAGGGCAAGGAAGCGGTGAAGGGCGGTTACGACCCGAAGATCCGCAACCCGGAGCCGGCGGTCGGCCAGTACACCGCGGACAGTCCGAAGGGCATGGGCGTCCTCGTCATCTCGGGGATGTACGGCCAGTTCAAGGACCCCGCGAGTGCCCGCAGGAAGATGCTGTCCGGCGCCGCGGACGCCGAGGGCGCGTCCATGGCCGTCCCCGCCAAGGACATCACTCCGGCCGGATCGGGCATCACGCTCTCCTGCCAGGTGCTGACCACGACGGAGGACGGGGCCAGGACCACCGTGCCCATGTGCGCCTGGGCGGACGAGAACACGGGCGCCGCGGTCGGTGTCATCACCCCGGAGAGCGCGAGCCAGGCCCCCGCGTCCGTCGACCTGGCGAAGGTCGCGGAGACCACCCTCAAGGTGCGCGCGGAGGCCCGGACGCCGATCGGCTGATCAGCTCGCGCCGGACGCCGTGTCCGGCCCTGCCCGGAGCGTCCGGCGCGGGGCCTCGAACGTCGTGAACGCGCTCCGTTTCGGCAGCCGGTAGGCCTCCCGGCCCGTGACCGCGTTCAGGATCGTGGCGTTGCGCACCGCGCCGATGTCCAGGTTGGGCGAGGAGACGCCGTGGCTGTGGGTTTCGGCGTTGGCCACGAAGACGCGGCCGGTCACCCCGTCCGCGAGCTCGACGGAGTGGTCCAGGCGTACCCGGTGGCGCCCGCGTGCGTCCCGTACCAGCAGGTCCTCGATCGGTGTCAGGAACGCGGGCGGGCGGTTGCGGTAGCCGGTCGCGGCCACCACCAGGTCGGTGGTGTGTTCGAAGGCCCGGCCCGTGTCGCGGTGCCGGCAGGTCAGCACCGCCCGCCCCGCCGGATCCGTGGCGGCCGACTCGACCGTGATGCCGAAGCGCAGCTCGACCTCGGCCAGACCGTGCTCCAGCTGGCGGCGGTAGAGCAGTTCGTGGATCTCTTCGAGGGTGTCGGTGGAGATCCCCTTGTAGAACTGCCACTGCTCGCGGGTCAGCCGGTCGCGTACCTCCTCCGGCAGGGAGTGGAAGTACTGCATGTACGCCGGGGTGGTCATCTCCAGGACCATCTTGGTGTAGTCCAGCGGGGCGAACGAGGAGGTGCGCGTCAGCCAGCTCACCGCCGGTCCGCCCGCGAGGTTGCGGCCCAGCAGGTCGGCCGTGACCTCGGCCCCGGACTGGCCCGAGCCGATCACCGTGACCTTCGCGGCGGCGTCCACCTCGGACGCCCGGTACAGGTAGTCGGCGGTGTGCAGCAGCCGGGACGGGGGCAGGCCCGCCAGGGCGTCCGGTACGTACGGGGCCGTGCCGATGCCCAGGACGAGGTTGCGGGCCCGCATCCGCAGGCGCGTGCCGTCGCCGCGCACGGCGTGCACGGTGAAGGCCTCGGCGGCGGCGTCCCAGTGGACTTCCAGGACGCGGTGCGAGAAGCGCACCGCGGGAAGTCGCGCCGCCGCCCAGCGCAGGTAGTCCTCGTACTCCCGGCGGGAGGGGAAGAAGTTCTCGCGCACCGTGAAGGTGTAGAGCCGGTCCATGTCGTGGAGGTACGTGAGGAACGACAGCGGATGGCCGGGCGCGACGAGGGTGACGAGGTCGGCGAGGAAGTTCACCTGCATCGAGGCGTCGCCGAACATCATCCCGCGGTGCCAGGTGAGCTCGGGCTGCTCCTCCAGTACGACCAGGTCCAGGCCGTCCACGGTCGAGGCGAGTGCGGCGAGCCCGAGGTTGAAGGGGCCGCAGCCGACGGCCACCACGTCGTGCTCGCTGGTGGGTCCGTTCATCGGGGCATGTCCTCCTCCCGGCGCGGGTGCACGAGCAGGGCGGCGGTCTTGTCGGGGAGGACGAACTCCCCGGCGTGGCGGAACCCGGCCGCGGCGAACGCCTTGAGCGAGGGGGCGTTGTCCACGTCCGGCTCGGCCACCACCCGCGTGCACGCGGGGTCGGCGGTGAGCAGGCCCTCGGCGAGCACCCGCAGCAGGGTCCGGCCCAGGCCGCGTCCGGTGCGGCTCGCCTCGCCGATGGCGATGTGCAGGCCCAGGTCGTGGGGCAGGTGCGGGTAGTGGCCGGCGAGGCGGTCCCGTGTCACCCGGTAGACCTCGATGTACGCGAACGGCTGTCCGTCGTGGCCGATCAGGACGGGCAGGATGGCGTCGTCGGCGAGGTGTCCGGCAATCTCCTCCGCCCAGCGTTCGCGAGGCCATGCCTGGTGCCAGAAGGCGTCGATGTGCGGTGACTGCATCCAGCCGTGCACGAGGTCCAGGTCGGCTCCGTGGGCCTGCGCCACCCGTGCCGACCAGGGGCCGCCCAGGAGCGGGATCGGCGGGCCGGGGACGGTGGCGCCGGCGGCGAGCCGGTCGTCGTCCTGGTGTAACGGCTGTGCCGAGGTCATGCCGTGGCCTCCTGGAGGGGGTTGGGGGCGTCGAGGTACACGGACTGGGCGTCGAGGGGGGCGAGCACCTCGTCGATTCCGTGCAGCCGGGTGAGCAGGTTGCCCTTGCAGGGCAGGGTGGCGGCCTCCAGCCAGCGGCGGGCGAGGCGGTCGCCGTCGGGTCCGGCCGCGGCGAGGGCGGGCAGCGCGGCGCGCAGCCGGTCGGCGAGTACGGCGAGCAGCTCGCGCTCGTCCGCGAGGCCGTCGACGGCGAGGCAGCCGATGACCGACAGGGCCTGGTTGCGCAGCAGGTAGTACGACAGCCGGTCGTCGACGAGGGCGTCGTCGACCACGGCCAGGGTGGAGGAGCCGGCGCCGAGCCGCCCCAGCAGACCGGGCAGGTACGAGGCGGCCAGGTAGTAGCCCTGGTTGTCGCGGAACGTGCCGCCGGTCACCCGGCCCCGGCCGTCCAGCCTGACGAGGGTGTTCTGCTGGTGGGCCTCCAGACCGATCCCGGTGGCGGCGTACAGGTGCAGCATGGGGACCAGCACCTTGTCGGTGTAGTCGGCGGTCCACCGCTCGGCGGCCCCGGCGCCGAGGCCGGACACCAGCTCGCCCAGCCTGCTGCGGCCCAGCCCGGGGCGGGGTGCGACCAGGCCCACCAGGCAGCGCAGGTCGGCGATGTCGCGGGGCACTTCGCGTACGGCGACGTCGAGGCCGGTGACCTCGGGTCCGTCCGGGCGGCCCGGCTCGTCCACCGCGAGCCAGGCGGGGTCCCGGGTGATGGCGAATCCGGGGTGGGCGTGGAGGGTGCTGTCCGCGTACCCGGCGTCGAGGAGCCGGTTGATCTCCAGGCCGCGGCGCAGCTCCGTACGGGTGGACTCGCGGCGGGAGTTGGTCAGGCGCAGGCCGAGCGAGAGCTTGAGCATGACGTCGGCGTCCGGCCGGTACACCGTGCGCACGCTGGAGGTCGGCCACCATGCGGGGCCCAGTTCGCCGAGCGGTTCGAGCGCGCCGGAGGCGATCAGGGCGGCGGTGCGCGGGCGGTGCAGCAGGTCGCGGGCCTGCCACGGGTGTGCGGGAACGAGGACCCGGCCGTCGTCCAGGCGGCGTCCGGCGAGATCGGCGAGGAGGGCGACCGTGTCCTGTCCGGCGAGGGAGGGCGCCTTGTCCACCGCGTCGTGCGAGACCACCGACTCGTCCGCGGCGAACCAGTGCAGCCGGAAGGAGCCGCGCAGCTCGGGCGAGAAGGCGGCCGCGTCGTTGTCCGAGATGCCGTCGCGGCTCTTGGGCGCCGGGTGGTTCAAGTGGCCGAGCAGCAGGGCTTGTTCGGAGTCGAGGAAGCCGTCCACCCCGGCGGGTGGCCGCGGGTGCGCGCGCCGGTCGGAGATGAAGGAGGCGACGCGGCGTACGGACTCGGCGGTGCGCTCCACCAGGTCGGCGACCTCGCCGGCCGGGACGCCGCCGGGGCGGGTTCCGCCGCGTACGGCCGCCTCGGTGGAGAGCAGGGCGACGGCGGTGACGGGGTCGGCGCTCGCGCCGAGCGGTCCGCCGGGTCCCTCCAGGCGGACGGGGGCGAAGCGGTGCCAGCCGGTCGGCGAGCGGTGGGTGACCTCGGTGACGAGCGCCAGTCCGGAGGTGGGGAGTTCGATCCGCAGCGGGCCGGGGGTGACCGGTGTGCCGGTCTCCAGCAGCCAGCAGCGCAACAGGGCCTCGACGTGCGCGTGTTCGGCGGCGCCGCGGGCGTCGGGTCCGTGCAACGGATCGGCGGGGGCGGCCGGGGAGGGGGCGGGGGTGGGTGCGGGGGCGGGGGTGGAAGCCGCGGCGGTCGTGCTCATGCGGCGCTCTCCTCTACGAGTCGTTCACAGGTGCGGCCGGCGTCGAGGACGATGTCCACGAGGCCGTCGATGTCGTCCGCGGTGGCGGTGGGGTTGAGCAGGGTGAACTTGAGGCACACCCGCGCCGGGGAGCCCGGTCCGGCGGTGCGGACCTCGGTACGCCCGATGAGGGCGCTGCCCGTTTCCAGGAGCCGCCTGCGCAGGGCGCCGTTGAGGCGGTCGGTGGCGTCGGGGTCGGGGTCGGCGCCCCGGTAGCGGAAGACCACGGTGGTCAGTTCGGCGGGCGAGACGAGTTCCAGTTCCGGTTCGTCGAGGATGCGGCGCTCGGCGTGCCGGGCGAGACCGTGGCAGACGTCGACCATGCGGCCCATTCCGGTGCGGCCGTAGGCCAGCAGGGTGGCGGCGGCCTTCACGGCGTCGGGGCGCCGGGTGGTCTGCAGACTGCGGCCGAGCAAACCGTCGTATCCGGCTTCGGAGTCGTCGGCCGGATTGAGGTAGGCGACCTCCCGGTCGAGGGCGGTGAAGGCGGTCGGGTCGGACACGAGCAGCACACTGGTGGCGGCGGGCTGCCAGCCGATCTTGTGGAGGTCGACGGTGACGGAGTCGGCCAGTTCCAGTCCGGCCAGTCGGTCGGCCAGCCGCTCGGAGAACAGTGCGCCGAATCCGTACGCGGCGTCCACGTGCATCCAGATGCCGTGCCCCGCGGCGATCTCGGCGAGCTCCGGGAGCGGGTCGACGGAGCCGAAGTCCGTGGTGCCGGCGGTGGCGACGACCGCGAGCGGCGTCCGGCCGGGGCCGAGCCCGTCCAGGGCGGCGGCCAGCGCGGCCGGCCGCATCCGCCACCGCTCGTCGGTGGGTACGAGGTGCACGGCCCGCTCGCCCAGCCCGAGGGCGGCGCAGGCCCGTTGCACCGAGAAGTGGGCGAGTTCCGAGCAGAACACGACCGGGCCGGGCAGGGCCGCCACCCCGTCCTCCCGGGCGTCGACGCCCAGCCGCAGGGCGGCGGCGTCCCTGGCCAGCAGCAGGCCCAGCAGGTTGGACAGCGAGCCGCCGGGGGTGAGGACGCCGTCGGCACGCTCCCCCAGTCCCGCGAGGCGGGTCAGTACGCCGATGAGCCAGCGCTCGACGGCGATGGCCGACGGGCCGGAGTCGTACGTGTCCAGCGAGGCGTTGGCCGCGCTCGCCAGGGTGTCGGCGGCGACGGCGACCGCCAGCGGGGGCGGCTGCAGGTGGGCGGCGGCCCGGGGGTGTGTCAGGTCGATGCCGTGTTCGACGAGCACGGTGGCCAGCAGGCGGAGCGCGGCTTCGGCGCCGAGTCCCTCGGCGGGGAGCCGGGCCGGCCCCAGTGTCCCGGCCGCCGCCGCGAGGACGTCCGAGGGCGTGCCGGCCGGGATCGGTCCGGACGGGCGACGGGCGTTCAGCACGGCGCCGACCGCGCCGGCCAGCGCCGCGGAGACCTCGGCCAGGCCCTCACGGGACCCGGCGAGCAGGGAGGACGGGAAGGAGGGCGGGAAGGGGAACGGCGCGGGTGGTGCCTCGGTGAGCGGTATCACTCCCTGGCCTCCTCAGGCTTCTGCCAGCGGGTTGGGGTGCGTGCCGTTCGGATACAGCGCGTGGCGCAGGGCGCGGTCGCCGTAGCGGGTGACGACGATCCGGTCGCGGTTCAGCCCGTACCGGGGGATCTGCGGGGTGAGCAGGTCGTACTCGGCGAACCGGTCGGCCAGTTCGGGGAAGCGGTGCTGGAAGTCGAGGATCGTCTGGCGGGCCATGCGCCAGAAGGTCTTCTCCGGTACGCCGAGCTGTTCGGCGCAGAGCGGGGCGAGGTAACGGAAGTGGCCGACGAAGACCTGGTCCATGACGTGTTGCTTGATGATGGAGGGGTGCTTGCGGGGCAGGACGTGGTCGTGTCCGTCCGGCTCCGGTCCGCGCTCGGGCACGTCGGTGAAGGACACGCACACGTCGTCGACGAAGTCCTTCAGGTACAGGCGGGCCGGGACGTCGTTCTCGTCGTAGCCGATCAGCGTGTTCTGCCCGTGCGGGTTGAAGGTGACCCCGTACCGGTAGAGCACGTGCAGGATCGGGACGAGCAGGGTGTCGAAGAGCCGGCGCAGCCATTCCTGCGGGTCGAGGCCCGAGGCGCGGACGAGTTCGGCCACGAACGCGTCGCCGGTGTGGTCGACGTGGAGCAGCGAGGCGAAGGTGCGGACCCGCTCGTCCGGGTCCTTGCGGGCGGTGACCGAGTCCCGCCATATGCAGCCCAGGGTCT
Organism: Streptomyces sp. NPDC048258; assembly: GCF_043201995.1. Classification (NCBI taxonomy): domain Bacteria; kingdom Bacillati; phylum Actinomycetota; class Actinomycetes; order Kitasatosporales; family Streptomycetaceae; genus Streptomyces; species Streptomyces sp. NPDC048258. The sequence continues at coordinate 160,154 of NZ_JBICZH010000004.1, read as the reverse complement.
CCAGGTGCTGGTAGGGCGCGTCCTCCAGCTTGGACAGGTAGGGGTGGCGGACGGTGACGGAGGCGACCTCGCCGAGGAACACGGTCCGGCACTCGTCGGCGAGGAAGGCGTCGCGCTCCACGAGTCCGCGCAGCCACTGGGTGACGACGGGGGCGCCCATGGTGCAGTGCGGCGGGATGCCGCGCCAGACGAGGGTGTTGAGGATCTTCAGGGGGAGTTTGACGTCGTACCGGTCGGGGGTGGTGGTGTTGGCCATGGTGCGGATGGACTGGCCCGGCAGGTACGCGTCGGGGCTGTCGCCCAGCGGGATGACGCGCCGCTGCGCCACGTCGGCCGCGTGCAGGATCTGGACGGCGTGGTCCCACTGCCAGGGGTGCACGGGCATCCACACGTAGCCCTGCGGGTCGACTCCGGCCGCCTCCAGGACCGCCGTGAAGCGAGCCCGGGTGTCCTCGTCCAGCTCGCGGGCCAGGATCTCCTGTTCGGACAGCTCGGAGGTGCCGCGGAACTCGGCGAGACCGCGGTGGACGGCCAGCCACCGGAGCCTGAGCGACTGGGCCGACTCGGGGGCGTAGTTCCGTACGTCGGTGGCCGAGAAGCCGATGCGGCCCTTGTTCGCGACGAGGAGGTTGTGCCCCGTCATCCGGCACTCCAGCTCGGTGTGGCCGAGGGCGCGCAGCTGCGCCACGGTCTCGCCGCCGTGCGTGATGCGCGCGGCGTCGACCGCGAGCGTGGCGGACAGCTCGGTGAAGTAGGTGGCGATCGTCGAGGCGTCGCTGCCGAGGGTCGACGCCGCTTCGAGGAGGAACTGCTGGGCGTCCCAGGCCGGTTCGGCCACCGCGTTGCCGAGCATGCTGGTGGCGGTGCGCGTGATCGAGCCCGGGTCGACCCGCAGCCATCCGAACGCGCCGGGCGCGGCGTCGAACGCGTAGGTCGTACCGCTGTCGAGATCGACGCGGTAGCCGCCGTCTCCGGTTTCCGTCGCCTTGAGCATGTCCTCGAAGCACCACTCGCCCAGCGCCTTGGCGAGAAGCCGGCGGTTGGCCTCCCGCCAGGCCGCGGGGGCCACTTCGGAGAGGGTGGGGACGGGATGGTCGGGGGGGATGGGCATCAAACGGCTCCGTGGTCGCTGGATCGGCTCGCCTGGGGGCAGGAGCAGCCCAGGCACAGGTCAGATTAGGTAAGCCTCACCTAACCAGCAAGCTCAACTTCCGGCCATCCGTGCCGCATGACGGGATGTCAATAGATTCATTAGGTTAGGCTAACCAAACCTTCCTCTCCTTCGGGATTCTTCTTCGAGGTGATCAGCGATGCCTCCCTGCCGTCGCACTCCCCGATGGACATTCGCCCTGGTCAGCGCCGGTGGCGTGGTGATGACCCTGGACGTCACCGTCGTGAACGTCGCCCTCTCGGACATCGCCCGGGACCTTGATGCCGGTCTCGGCCGGGTGCAGTGGACGGTGTCGGCGTACTCGCTGGCCTTCGGCGCCCTGCTGCTCACCGCGGGGGCGCTCTCCGACCGTGTGGGACGGCGGACGGTGTTCGCCTCCGGGATGGCGCTGTTCACCCTCGCCTCGGCAGGATGCGGACTGGCGCCCGACGCGGGCAGCCTCATCGCCGCCCGGGCGGCCCAAGGCCTGGGCGGCGCCCTGGTGTTCGCACCGACGCTCGCTCTGCTCGCGGCCGCCTACGAAGGCGTCCGCCGCCAGCGGGCGATAGCCGCGTTCGCGGCCATCGCCTCCGCCGCGGGGGCGCTCGGGCCCGTGGTCGGCGGTCTGTTCGTGCAGACGCTCGGGTGGCGGTGGATCTTCCTCGTCAATGTCCCGATCGGGATCCTGGTCGTGGCGGGTGCGCTGGCCCGTATGCCGGAGTCCGCCGCGCCGGGGGAGACGCGCCGGCGGCTGGATCCGCTGGGCGCGGCACTCGGCGTCGGCATGCTCCTGGCCCTGCACTATCCGCTGGTCACCGGCCCGGAGGCCGGCTGGACGGCGCCGCGGGTACTCGGTTCCGCCGCACTCGGCGTCGTACTCGCCGGGGCCCTGGTCGCCAGTCAGCGCGGCGGCGACGGACTGATCGACATGGCGCTGCTGCGCATCCGTGCCTTCTCCGGGGCGGCTCTCCTGGGATTCCTCGCCCGGATGTCGAGCCTGGGCGTCCTCGCCTTCACCACGCTCTGGCTGCAGAGCGCCCACGCGTTCTCGGCACTCGAAGTCGGCCTGTACTTGCTGCCGCTGACGGGCAGTCTGCTGGTGACGGGCCTGTTCGTGGCGCGGCTGCAGAAGGCCTTCGCACCCGATCGGCTGGTCGCCGCCGGGTTCGCCCTCCAGGGGCTGGGCCTGCTCGCGCTCGCCGCCGCCGCGGGGGCGGGCGCCGGGCCGGCCGCGACGACCGGCGGCCTGGTCCTCCTCGGCGCCGGCGGGGCGGTCATCTTCCCGCCGCTGATGGGCGTGGCGGTGGGTGCGGTGCCCGCCGAGCGGGCCGGGATGGCCTCCGGGCTGACCAACGCCTGCTACCCGCTCGGCACGGCGGCCGGTGTCGCCGTCTTCGGGGCGCTGTTCTCGGCCCGCCTGGAGGCCGGGCTGGGATCCGGACCGGGGTCCGGGCCCGAAGGCCTCGTACCGCCCCGGGCGGCGGTGGAGACCGGGCGGTTCGAACTCCTCGAACCCGCCCTCCGGCCGCTCGCCCGGTCCGCTTTCTCGGGCGCCTTCACCGCCGTCTGTCTGGCCTCCGCTCTCGTCTGCCTGTTCGGCGTACTGGCGGCACGCACGCTCAGGGCCGAGGCGCGAAGCCTCGGCTCCGCCGAGCGGCGCCGCTCGTCCTCGGTCGCTCAGACCTCCTGAGTCCGGCGCAGCAGCCACACCAGGTACGGGGCACCCACCAGCGCGGTGACGATGCCCACCGGAATCTCGGTCGGCGCGAGGAGCCAGCGGCCGAGCGCGTCCGAGGAGACGACCAGGACGGCTCCGAGCACCGCGGCCATCGGCACCATCCGCGCCGTGCTGTTGCCGACGATGCGCCGGGCCAGGTGCGGGGCGACCAGTCCGACGAAGCCCACCGCGCCCACCGCCGCGGCCGTCCCGGAGGCCAGTACGGCGCCCGCGCCCAGCACGAGCAGCCGGGCCCGCCCCAGGTCCAGGCCCAGTGCGCGCGGCAGTTCGTCACCGAGGGCGAGCAGGTTCACCGGCTTCGCCGCGATCACCAGCAGCATCGCGGCCAGCGCCGGCAGCGCGAGCCAGCCGAGCGCGGTGAAGTCACGGGCGTACGTACTGCCGGCGAGCCAGCTGAGCGCGGCCGAGATGTTCATCTGCGCGCCGACCACCATGATGTTGACCAGGGCCATCGAGGTGGCGGCGGCCCCGAGCCCGACCAGGACCACCCTGGTCGGGTCCAGGCCGGCACGGCCCCCCTCCCTGCTCCCCCGGGCCACGAGGAGCACGAGGGCGAGCATCAGCACACCGCCGATTCCCGCGGCCGCGGGCAGGGCGGCCAGGGGCGCCGAGGGCACGACGAGGATGACCAGGACGGCGCCGAGGGAAGCCCCTCCGGTCACGCCGACGAGCCCTGGTTCGGCGAGGGGGTTGCGTACGACCGCCTGCACGGCAGCGCCCGCCACGGCCAGGCAGGCACCGGCCAGGGCTGCCACCAGGATGCGCGGCAGCCGGTACGACACCACCGCTTCGGTGATCTGCCCGGCGGACCCGAACAGCGCCGTGCCGAGCTGACTCCAGCCGATCTCGACGTCGCCGACCCGCAGGGAGAGCGCCATCGCGACGGCCAGCGCGACGAGCCCGCTCCCGATGGCCACGGTGTAGGCGGGGGTCCGGCGGCCGCCCGAGACCGTGACCGCGGCGCCGGTGTCGGCGTCGCCGGTGCTCACCCGGCGCGCGAGCAGCATGAAGACGGGGCCTCCGATCAGCGCGGTCACCACGCCGACCGGGATCTCCGAGGTGTAGACGGCCGACGGCGGCACGGCCAGTTGCGCGGCCGCGTCCGCCGCCAGCAGCACAGTGGCGGCCAGCACCGCCGCCATCGGGATGAGCAGGGCGTGCTTGCGGATCCCCAACTGCCGCACCATGACGGGTGCGATGAGTCCGACGAAGCCGATCGGTCCGGCCAGCGACACCGCGGAGGCGGACAGCAGGACCGCGATGAGGAAGGCGGCGGGACGGATGCGCTCCACGCGCACGCCCATCGCCTCGGCCGTCTCGTCGCCGAGCGCCAGCAGGTCCAGCGGGCGCGCCAGCAGCGGCGCCGCCAGCGCGCCCAGGCCGACGACCGCGCCGAGCGTCAGCGGCCGTTCCAGCCCGGACTGCATCAGGGTTCCGTTGCCCCAGAAGAACAGTCCGCGGGTCGCCTGGAGGTCGAGCATCTGCAGGAACTCGGCGGCCGCCGTGCCGGCGAGCGCGACGGTCGCCCCGGCGAGCAGGACCCGCCCGGGTGTGAGCACGCCCCTGCTGCTGAGCAGGTAGACGAGGGCGATGGCGAGGACGCCGCCGAGGAAGGCCGCGGCTCCGGCGGGCAGCGGGCCCAGGCTCACCCCGGTGAACGCCACCAGCACCACGGCGAAGTAGGCACCGGCGTTGACGCCCAGGGTGTCGGGAGCGGCCAGCGGATTGCGGGTCGCGCCCTGGACGAGGACTCCGGAGACACCGAGCGCGACGCCGACGACCAGGCCGGTCAGCGTGCGCGGCAACCGGCTGCCGACCAGGACGTCCCGGGTGTGGGGTTCGCCATGACCCGCGAGCAGGTCCACGATGTCGCCGATGCCCACACCGGAGGCCCCCAGACCGAGGTGGACGACGGCGACCAGGCACAGGACGAGCGCCAGGGCGCAGCCCACGAGCACGGCGCGTGGGCTGCGGCCCGGCACGCGGGCGGGCGCGAGCGGACGGGCGCGGTCGAGCGGACGGGCGGGGGAAGTCATCAGACCTTCAGAGCCTTGCCGGTCTCGTCGAGGATGTGCAGCGCCGACAGCGGGCCGCCGAAGAGCCAGGTCCCGGGGTCGAGCGGGAGGACCTTGTCGTTCTTCACGAACTCCAGCCCCTTCCACACCGCGTTGCCGGCGAGGTCGCCGGTGAACGGGTTGTCCTTCTGGCTGGCGACGTACAGGAAGGTCGCGTCCTGCTCGACCTTGGTCAGGCCCTCCACGCCGACGGTGGTCATGCCCCACGCGTCCGGCTCGCCCTTCCAGCCGTTCTTCAGCCCCGCGAGGTTCAGCACCTGGGGCGCGATGGCGTCGTCGGTGAGCATCCGGATCGAGGCGGTGCCGTTCGCCGTGAAGCCCTGCGCGACGGCGTACTTGAGGCCGCCCTTGCCCGCCTTGTCCAGCCGCCCCTTGAGGTCGGCGGCCTTGGTGTCGATCTGCCGGGTGACCTCGGCCGCCTTGTCCTCCTTGCCCAGTGCCTTGGCCAGTTCGGTGAAGTTCTTCTTCATCGTGTCGAGCTGGGGCTTGGTCGTGTACTTGAACGACACGACCGGGGCGATGCCCTGGAGGGCCTTGAGGTTCGCCTTCGAGCGGTCGTCGTCGATCACGATGAGATCCGGCTGGAGCGCCCTGATCTTCTCCAGGCTCGGCTCGTTGCGGCTGCCGACGTCGGTGACGGATTCCGCGAGGCCGGCCCCCTTCGCGGTGATCCAGGTGCCGTAGCCCTTGTTGTCGGCGTTGCCCACCGGAGTGACGCCGAGGGCGACCAGCTCCTCGGTGTACGTCCACTCCAGCGTCACGACCTTCGTCGCGGGCTTGTCCAGGGCGATCTGGCCCTGAGCCGTCTCGACGGTGATCTTGCCGATCGCCGGCTTGTCCCCGGCGGGCTTGCCGCCCGCCGCGTCACCGGCGGTACCGGAACCGCAGCCGACGGCCGACAGCATGAGCGCCGCGGCCGTACCGCTCGTCGCGAGGGCGCGCAGGATCCTCTGCATGTGGAACTCTCCTTGGTGTGCGGGTTCAGGACGTGGCGGCGGGCTCGACGCCCGTGTCCGCGCCGGCGTCAGCGCCGGCGTCGGAGCGCTGCGGGAAGCAGGCGAGGTATCCGGTCCGCGGATCGCGGACGACGGTGACCCGCAGGCCGAAGGCGTGGTGGATGACGTCGGGGGTCAGCACGTCGTCCGGTGCCCCGGACGCGGCGACCGCGCCGTCCGCGACGACGACCACCTCGTCCGCGTAGGCCGCCGCCTGCATCAGGTCGTGCAGCACCACCCCGCAGGCGATGCCGTGTTCCCGGGCCAGCCGGCGCACCACGTCGAGCACTTCGAACTGGTGGCGCATGTCGAGGTAGGTGGTGGGCTCGTCCAGCAGCAGGACCCCCGCCCGCTGCGCCAGCACCATGGCCAGCCAGGCCCGTTGGCGCTCACCGCCCGACAACTCGTCGAGACGGCGGTCCATGAGGGGGGCGGCGTCGGTGACGTCGAGCGCCCACTCGATCGATTCGGTGTCCTCGCCGGTGTGCCGGGCGAGCGCGCCGCGATGGGCGTACCGGCCGTGGCGTACGAGCTCACGTACCGTCACCCCGGCCGGAGCGTGCGAGGTCTGCGGGAGGAACGCCAGGCGCTGGGACAGCGCGCGGCGGGCCAGCCGGCGCAGCGGCACGTCGTCGATGCGCACTTCGCCGCCGAGCGGCGGCAGGAGACCGGCCACCGTGCGCAACAGGGTGGACTTGCCACAGCCGTTGGGGCCGACCAGCACGGTGATCGCGCCGGCCCGCAGCGACAGGTTCACCTGTTTCAGAACCGGGCGACCCGCGTGCCCGACGTCCAGATCGTCCGCCACCAGACGGACGTCACCTAAGGACACCACTTGCCTCCCCCATTTGCCGAACTAACCGCGTCACCATACAACTTAGGTAAGGCACACCTAAAAGGAATGGTCCCGGCTCGGGTGCCTTGTGATCAGGTCGATATCTCGCGCACCACCACGCGCCCCCCTCGTCGCACTCACTCCCCCTTGCGGAGATCCGACCTGATCAGCCGTCATATTTCGGGGCCCTGCGGCGGCGCACCGGCACCGGCGGGCGTCAGCGATCCGTCAGGACTCGGCCACTCGCCGTATGGGTCGCGTTACGGGGTGGCCACAGCCGCGCGGATACGGGGATAGCTTCGACGGTGCGTCCCGGACCGCCTCTCCGCGCACGGGACACCGACCGCCACTCGTGGTTCCTCAGGGAGGGCCCCATGTGTTTGTTCCTGTACGACGACGACCCCGAGCCTGAAGAACGGACCCCGGCCGGGCCTCTGTACGTGCCCGCCCGGCCGGGAGACGCGCACCTGGTGGTGCGGCTGTTCCGCACCCCGCTGGGAACGCGAACCGCCGTCGGCTTCACCAGCCCGGACCGGCTGGCCGCCGCGCTCGGCGCGGCCCAGCCCTGGATCCGGCTCTCCGAAGCCGCGCTCCGGGCGATGGCCGAACCGCTCGGAGTGAACCTGCTGACCGTCGACCCGACCCTCACCGCTCCCCCGGTCACCCCGGCGGCGATCACCGCGCCGCTCGGGACGCCGGTCCCGCCGGCACCCGAGACCACGGCCCGGACCGCCTGAAGGGGATCACCATGACCATCGCCGTCCTTTCCGAAACGCCGTCCGGTGCCGGTGAACTGTCCATCTGGCCCGCGTCCACGGCCCCGCTCCCGCACGGCGGCCTGGCCGTCGGCGGAGTACCCCTCACCGAGATCGCCGACCGGTTCGACACACCGGCCTACGTACTGGACGAGGGCGAGGTGCGCGGGCGCTGCCGGACCTACCGGGACGCCTTCCCCGACGCCGACGTGCTGTACGCCGCCAAGGCGTTCCTGTCCCGTGCCATGGTGCGCTGGGTACGGGAGGAAGGGCTGGGCCTGGACGTGTGCTCGGCCGGGGAACTGGAGCTGGCCGTCACCGCCGGTTTCCCGCCGGAGCGCATCGTGCTGCACGGCAACGCCAAGTCGCCCCGCGATCTGGAGGCGGCGCTGCGCCTCGGTGTGGGGCGGATCGTCATCGACAGCCCGTCCGAGATCGCCCGGATCGCGGCCGCCGTCGGCCCCGACGGGCACCAGAAGGTCATGGTGCGGGTGGTGCCGGGCGTCTCGGCAGGCGGCCACGACAAGATCCGCACCGGTACGGAGGACCAGAAGTTCGGCCTCTCCCTCACCGACGGGGGCGCGCAGCACGCCGTCACGCGGATCCTCGGCCAGCCGCAGCTCGAACTGACCGGCCTGCACTGCCACATCGGCTCGCAGATCACCGAGGTGAAGCCCTACCTGGTGGCCCTGCGCCGGATGGTGGGGCTGATGGCCCGCATCCGCGACACGCACGGCATCGCCCTGCCCGAGCTGGACATGGGCGGCGGCCACGGAGTCGCCTACCGGCCGGGCGAACCCGTCCTCGACCTCACCGCGCTCGCCCGCAAGCTGCGTACCGAACTCGCCGCGGGCTGCGCCGCCGCCCGGCTGCCCGTCCCCCGGCTCCTCATCGAGCCCGGGCGGGCCGTCGCCGGTCCGGCCGGCATCGCCCTGTACCGGGTACTCGCCGTCAAGCACACCGGCGAGAAGGTGTTCGTCGCCGTCGACGGCGGCATGAGCGACAACCCGCGACCCGCCCTGTACGGGGTCCGCTACGCGCCCCGCCTGATCGGCCGCCACTCGGCGGCCGGACCCCGTACCGCCACCGTCGTCGGCCGGCACTGCGAGGCCGGCGACATCCTGGCGGCCGACGTGGAACTGCCGGGCGACATCCACCCCGGCGATCTGCTCGCCGTACCGGTGGCGGGTGCCTACCAGCTGTCCATGGCCTCCGGCTACAACCTCGTGGGCCGCCCCGCGGTCGTCGCGGTCCACGAGGGAACGGCCCGGCTCCTCGTCCGGCGCGAGACGCTGGAGGACTTCCGCAGCCGGGACATCGGCGACTGAGGCGCGGCGCCGCTCCGGTGGACCCGTGACTCAGCGGCCGAGGAACCGCTCCACCAGCTCGGCGAGGGCCTCGGGCGTCTCCTCCGGCGCGTAGTGGCCCGCGTCCGGAAGCACTTCGAGCTCGGCGTTGGGGTACCACTGGAGCCAGGTGCCCTGCATGGCCTCGGACCCCAGCGCCGGGTCGTTCGCGCCGGCGACGAGGAGTACGGGGACGGGGTTTCCCTTGCCCTCCACCCGTTCGTGGAAGTCGGCACGGGCCCAGGAGTCCAGGTACGCGCGGAAGGCCGTCGCCGAGGAGTTCCCCACCGAACGGCCCACCATGCCGTCCAGCCAGGTGTCGTCACGCTTTCCGCCGGTGGTGTAGTCGATGATCGCCCTGCGGTTGCCGGGATTCTTCGCCGCGCCGGCGAACAGCTCCCACATCTCCCCTTCGAGCGGGAAGCCGGACGCGGGCACGGGCGAGATGCCGATGATCGAGCGGACCCGCGCCGGGGCGTCCAGCAGCATCAACTGGGCCGCCTTGGCACCCATGGAGTGGCCGATGACGGAGAAGCTCTCCCAGCCCAGGTGGTCGGCCACCGCGAGGGCGTCCTCGGCGACCTCCTCCATGGTGAAGGCGCCCTCGGTGTCGATGGCTTCCCCGTATCCCCTGCAGTCCAGGAAGGCGTAGCCGAACGCGTCGCCGTCCAGGTACTCGCGCATCGGGTCGAAGCTCGACCGGTCGCCGAACCAGTTGTGGAGCACGAGCGCGCGCCGGGAGCCGCTGCCCTGTACCTCGTGCGGAATTACCTGTCCAGTCACAACGTCCCCTGCTCATGAGGTGGTCGCCCGGTCCGGATGCCGGAGGTCACAGGTATTCGAGTCTGGCGACCTCCGGCAGTCCCGGTCAACCGCACCACGCGAACTACCCGGCCGCACCTTGCGAGTCGGACGTTCCCGCGCGGATATGTTTTCCATAATTTCGCGGATTTGTTGCAAAACCGATACAGGCCAACCCATGTCGAAAGTGAATTGGGGGCCTCATCGGAGAAAACTGGTCGGCCGTTGCTCGCCAGGAACTACGTCACCGAAAGCAGGACTTCGACGTATTCGACCGACCGTTATCTGCAACCGAACGCGGAGGTATCGCGATGTCCGTCTCAAGGACCGACTCCCGTAAGGCCCGACAGGCTCAGCACCCTGTTCGCCGCGCCGCCCGATCCCGTCTCCCCCGCGCATTGCTGCTCCTTTTCCTCCTGACCTTCGGCACTTCGACCGGACCCGTCTCAGCCGCCGACGCGGCCGCGCCGTACGGCGTCACGGCGTTGGCCGTGGCCGCTTCCAAGGAGGGCGCGCCCTATGCCCGCGGCGCCACAGGACCCAGACGGTTCGACTGTTCGGGCCTGATGCTCTATTCCTTCCGGAAAGCCGGAAGACGGCTGCCCCGCACCGCCGACCAGCAGTACGAGAACACCTCGCACATTTCCCGGCGGAACCGCACGCCCGGCGATCTCGTGTTCTTCCCCAGAGGCTCGACCATGGAACACGTGGGCATCTACGCCGGCGACGACAAGATCTGGCACGCCCCCCGCCCGGGCACCCGCGTACGACTGGAACGGATCTGGAGCAGGAACGTCCGCTACGGGCGCGCTTCTTGAGCCTTGAGGAAGAATTCATGGACGCGGCCCGGGCCGCGTCCATGAACGACCTCGTCCCGCCCCGGCTGAGCGCCGGGACGGGACGAGTGGGGATTCGGGAACGTCAGGTGTTGACGCAGACGGTGCCGCCGGCCGGGTTCAGCGCACCGATCACGCTCACGCTGTTTCCGCAGACGTTGATCGGGATGTGAATCGGGATCTGGATCAGGTTGCCCGACAGCACGCCGGGCGAGCCCGCCGCGATCCCGTGGGCCTCGGCGTCCGCCGAGGCCGAGGACGCACCGCCGAGGACCGCCAGACCGACCGCCAGGGCAAGGCCCGCGCTCTTCCACACACGCATCACGTGTACATCTCCTCGCAACTGCCAGCGGCACCGCGGTGCCGCACAGCCCCGGCTGGGGCCGACACGATTTCTTCGGCAGCCGAGGGCGCCACCGACTGGTTCCGGCCCCCCGGTTCCCTCGAAGGAGTGCTGTTCCCGCCTCTGATCGGCCGTACCGGGCCCTCCGTCGCCCAGGTCCCGTACGCCCGCCCGGCTGCCCGCGCCCGACTGCCCGCCCGCGGTTCGGCCGGCGTTCCGTCCCGTATCCCGGACAAGGCCGCCCCGTCCCCCTTAGCCTGATGGCCGAGTCCCAACTCCCGTCATTTCAGGGAGTATCCGGCGCGAGAGGCCAGGCCAGACATGAGCTCCATCCCCGACCGGTACACGCGCGAACTGCACAAGAAGTACAAGTACCTCGCCTGCTGGCTCCCCTCCACCCCCCTCGCGCTGGGCGATGTCGGCCTCATCTCGCAGCACCGGTTCAGGAAGGTCACCACCCTCGACGAGCTGGGCATCCCTTTCGCCAAGGACGCCGAAAGCAAGATCGTCGATCTCGACTACTCCTCCGCGGACTGTGTCGCGGTGACCGCCGACACCCGCGTGGACGACCCCACGGCCGATGTCATGACCAATCTGTCCATCACCTTCGACCGGGGCGGAGCCACGCTCTTCCAGGCATCGGGCTGCGTGCAGGAGACCATCGGGAACCTGCTCGCACTCCAGGACGCGCTGCGCGAGCGGTACGCGAACAAGACCTGGCGCAGCGAGTACGTCGTGGTGACCGAGGTTGTGCGCACCGGCCCCACCGCCATCCTGGTCTCCGAGCAGCACGGCGCCCAGATGAACCTCCGGGTCCGCGCGGGCAGCCTGGGCGGCCCCCTGGCGGTCGCCGGCGCCATCGGGAAGTACGCGGTCACCGCCAAGTCCGGGATCGCGGCCAGCGTGCTCGCCCCGGACGGCGCCACCCCGCTGTTCCAGGCCGTACAGCTGCGCAGAAGGCTGGTGGGCCCGCCGGAGCTCGTCTTCCGCTCGGACGACGAGGACGAGGACGCGTACGAGGACGCATACGACGGCGAGGGCGAAGGGGGCCTCCCTCAGGGTCCCGGCGAGCCGGTGGAACTGGAGCTCGCCCCCGTCAGCTGGACCGACTGCGTCCCCGCGCAGGCCGGCCCGCTCGAAGACTGAGCCGCCCGATGACCACGCAGCCGCCCCCGGGCGCCGCTTTACCCTCCGTCCGCCGGACGCCCGCTCTGAGCGGCTGCGTCGAGGTCGCGCGGGCACTGGCCGACGGCGAGGGGGACCCGGTCGGGGTCCTGCACCTGCTGCTGGCGGCGATGTGCTCGGGGGATCCCTCCTCGCGGTCCCGGCTCGTGATGAAGTCCCTGGCCGCGCACCACTTCCTCACCGAGGAAGCGACCGGCGCGGTCGCCGCCGCGGAGGCCGGCGTGAACGGCCGGACCCGGGCGGTGCCGCTCTCCCCCGCCGCGGCGGCCGCGCTCGGCAGGCTGGGGTACTGGACGAGGCGGACCGGGGACGGCTCCGCCGACACCGCCCATCTCCTGCTGGCCTGTCTGGAGGCGCGCGCCGAGCAGGAGGACGTACGCCGGTTCCTCCGCGGGACGGGGCTGTCCGAACGGGTCGTGGTGCGCAGCGCCATGACGGAACGCCACCGCGTCTGCGTCCAGGACCGGCAGCCCTCCGACCGGGGGCCGATCCTTTCGCCCGGCCGCCCGGACCGCCCCGCGGCGTACTCCTTCGAGACCCGGGCGCGGCAGCAGGCCAAGCGGACGGTGCGGAGCATCGGCATGCGCTCCGAGAACAGCGGAGTCGCACACGTGAGCTCGCGGGTGCAGTCCCATCTCGTCCGCCTGCACATCTGGGTGCGGCTCTGGGCCCAGTTGGTGGTCCTGTGCACGCTGGCCGCCACGGCCTGGGCCTCCCTCACGGTGACCGCCTGGTCCGCGCTCTGGCTCGCGAGCCAGCTGGCCCGACGGCAGAACCTCTCACCGGCGGCCCGGCTGGCCGTGGACCTCGCCCTCCTCATCGCGTCGGCGGTTCTCGGCATCCCCTGGTGGCTGGCCCTGCTCGCCCTGGTGAACCGGGTGTTCGACCTGCTCGACGGCCGGCTCCTGCTGCTCCAGGTCAAGAGCGACACGGGCGACCCGGCGCTGACCGAGAAGGACATCAGGGCCGACCGCCGGGAGGACCGCCGGGCGGCCGGCTTGTACCGGGTGCTGAAGCTGACGGGGAAGCTGGCTCCAGAGTGAACATCTCGGTTTTCGATCCGTTCGGCCCGGCCGCCGAGGACGGGCTGCGCGACTGGCTCGCACAGCGCAACCGGCTCGACCACGACGAAGCGATCATCGAGGACGCGATCCCCCTGTCGGGCCTGTTCTCGACGGGGCTCAGTCCCTGGACCCGGCTCGGACTGCTTCCCCGCTTCGCCGTGTCCTGGCACCTGGCCCGGTCCGGCCGGTCGGGGAAGACCCGTATCGGGCTGTACGAGTGCGATCTGTTCGCCGCCCTCGAACGCACCGTGTGGTGGAAGGTCCTCGCCGTCCGCTCGGCCGTCGTGGCGCTGACGGTGACGGCGTGCCTGCTGCTGGACGCTCCCGGCTGGGCCGCGGTCTGCTTCCCGGTGACGGCGTGGGCCCTGACCGGCTGGCGCAGGCCCCTGGCCGGCGCCTCGCTCGTCGCCGTCCTCTCCTGGGCCGCCTGGACCGGTCCTCCCCTGCTGATCGCCGCCGCCCTGGCCGGCGCCGCGGTCGTCGCCCTCGTGCGGCTGGCGCTGATGGTGCAGCGGCTCGGGATCATGTCCCAGGCATCCGCCGGCAGCCCCGTACGGTTCCTGGGCCGATGGTTCCTGCTGCGCGCCCTGTGGGACCGTACGGCGGCCCGCGTGATCCTCGCCGTGGACAAGGCGACCCATGACGACCGGGCCCGGACCGAGTGCTTCCTCGGGGACGGTGGCGAACCGACCCCGGACCGGTTCGGGCCGGTCCTCGTGCAGTGCCGGGCCCTGGCCGCCGTCGCCCGGCTCGAATTCCAGTCGGCCATGGTGCTGTCGCAGGAAGCCCGCGCCCTCGCGGCGGCCGCGCCGCCCGGGATCCGCGGCTGGTGCGCGCTGCAGGCCGGGGACGTCCTGCTGGCCGCGGGTCAGCCCGCGGCCGCCGAAGCGCGCTGGCGGGAGGCCGTCCAGCTGCTGGGCCCCGTCCGCCGGGCCCGGTACTGGGCCGCCGAGGCCGAGCTGCGCATGTCCGAGGCGCTGACCGCGGACCCGCAGGACTCCACCCGGTGCGTCGAAGGCCTGCGGTTCATGTGCCGGACCCGCCATGCCGCGGTGCGCGCCGGGAACCTGGCCGTGCTGGCCCGGACGGAGCTGCTGGTCCTGCGTCTGATGCACGAGGCGGGCAACGCGGTCGGCGTGGTCGAACAGCTGATGGGCCAGTACGAGCAGAAGGAGGGCGGGGCCGATCTGGGCGCCTCCGTCGGGGACCACGCCGCGGAAGTGCTGCTGCTCGTCACCCTTTACCTGGACGTCATCGAGAACCCGGAGGACTACCCCGAAACCCACCGCGTCGACGAGGACGGACGGCACGAGCGCTACGTCTACGCCGCCGGACTCATGGACAACGTGCTGCGCCACCTGAGCCGGTCGCGGATGCCGCTGCTGGAGTCCCAGGCCTACGCCGTGCTCGCCCGCATCCAGCGCGCCGTCGGGATGTACGAGGAAGCGCTGGGCAACGCCCTGGAGAGCCTGGGCGCCGTCCAGCGCGTCCGCTACCAGCTGCCCACCACCCAGTGGCGGGCGCGCTGGGTCGCCTCCCACGCCTCCACGTACGCCCTCGCGCTGGACCTCGCGGCAGCCGATCCGGCCCTGGTCGGCGAGCTGCTGGAGATCATCCGCGCGCAGTCCGTACCCGTCGAGTCGGACGAACGGGGCGGCCGTCTGCGCGCGGTGCTCGACGCGCTGGTCTCCAGCACCGGCCTGCCGCCGCCCGGCCCCGGCGGCGCGGACGGGAAGGCCGCGCCGTCGGATCCGCAGTCCTCCGACCCGCTGCTGACCGACCGGACCATCCTGGTGCGCAGCGCCTCCTGGGTCGGCGGTGAGGAGCCGGCGGCCGTCGATCTCGACGGCGAGATCGACACGATGTTTCCGGGCGGGTGGTACTGGAGTTACGCGCGGGTCGGAGAGTGGATCTATCACGCGGTCCGCAGCCCGTCGGGCGACTGGCACGCCCAGCGCACCGCGCACGCGGAATTCGCCGGTCCCTACGAGGACTTGGTCCTGCACCTGCCGGTCCGGCTGCCGGGAGCGCCCTTGAAGGCGGAGCGGCTGCCGGGCAGCGCCTTGATGCTCACCGGCGCCGACGACCCGGTGGCGGGAGGGTCCCTGACCTCGGGCGAGGTGTGGTCACGGATCTTCGACGGGCTCGGCGCCGCGATGCTCCCCGGGGTGCTGCGCGAAGCCCTGCGCACGGCCCCGGCGCCGGTGCCGCTGGTGGTGGCCCCCACGGGCGCGCTGGCCCTCGTACCGGTCTGCGCGCTGACGCTCACGCCGCAGCGGCAGGTCCTGGACGCGGCGCAGGTGTCCTACCTGCCGTCGGTCGCCCTGTTGTCGCAGCGGCGGCGGCTCACCGTGCGGGACGCGGCGCTCGCGCCTCCCGCGCGGGACGATGCGGCGGCCACGAGGGGCGGCGAGGCCCCCGCGGCCCTGGCCGTCCTGGCGCCCGACCTGCCCCCGCACCATCCGCGCCAGAGGCTGCGGAACGCCGTGGCCACCATCCCCGAGGACAGCGAGGTGGTCGTCGGTCCCCTGAGCAAGGCCGGATTCGCCTCTCTCCTCGCCCGGGAAGGCACGGACCAGGCCGTCCTCTACCTCGCCGGCCACGTGGCCGGCCCGACCCGGACCGACCCCGGCGGCTCCGGCTTCAAGTTCAGCGACGGCCCCCTGGGACTGCACGACCTGTACCGGACCGATGACGCGGGGGCGCCCCTCTACCGGATGCCCGGCCGTGTGCTGCTCGCCGCCTGCGAGAGCCTCGGTGTGTACGGGCAGCCGGACAGCGGGTACGCCCCGTCCCTCCTGGACGTACCCGAATGGCTCGGGCTGGGCGCCGCGGTCGTCCACGGTGGCGCCCAGCACGTCTACTGCACCCTGTTCGAACTCCCGGACTCCCCGACCGCGCAGCGGATCGACCTCGGCCTCGTCGAGGCCCTGCGCCACCACGCCGAACCCGCGGCGGCGCTGCGCGCCGTGCAGCGCGCGGAGTTGCAGCGGTGGCGCGACGGGCGCGGTTCGCTCCCGCTGGCCTTCCTCGCCTACGCGTACGTGGGACTCGGCGAGGGACCGGGCAGGGAACCGCCCACCGCTCCCGCGGCCCGTCCGGATTCCCGGCGGCGCGGGCGGTCCGAGGAACCCTGGCAGCCGGAGCGGCCTCCGGTGGCCGCGCGGGCCGCCGCTCCGGGCGGTCCGGCCGTCCCGCCCCGGCCGCCCTCCCGCGTCGTGCACGAGCCGTTCATGATGATGGCCCGGCACGGCCTGGACGAACAGGAGTTCGCCGATGTGCGCCACACCCGGTTCCATCCGGACGGGCGGATCAGATTCAGCTCGTTCGACGGCGAGGTACGCGGTCCCATTCCGGTCCGCGGGGCGTGGTGGACGAAGGAGACGCTCGACTTCGCCAGCTTCCGCTCGACTACGGAGACCGAGTGGCGGCTCTTCGGGCTGAGCCTGTACGTGACCGAAGCCCGGCTGGTGCTGGTCGCCGACGAACCGGATGCAGAGGGCCGCAGGCTCGCGGGCCACATCCGCTATCCGTGGGCCAACTCGATCGGATTCCGGCCCAAGCAGAGCTTCCTCAACGACTGCGAGATGGTGGTGGAGGTCCAGCAGGACGGCGCGGACGGGAACGACTCCTACTACCAGCTCACCCTGCTCTTCGAGCGGGACACGGACAGCGGGGAGCTGGCACGGCACCTGGTCCGCCGACTGGCCGCGCACCACCTCGACCGCGGGATGCTCCCCGACTCCGTACGCGCGGAGTTCGAGGCCCTGCGCGACGCCCCGGCGCTGCCGCCCCCCAGGAAGGGCGAGCACGCGATGTACCGGCCCGCGGCGTTCAAGCGCTATCCGTACGGCGCCGAGTACCTGCTCGGACGCCCCGTGGAGGACACCTGGCTCGGCCCCGGCCTGGCCCCGCCCCCGGAAGGGGAGTCGAGATGACCGGTCAGGGTACGTCGGAGGCCGAGCGGGAGCTGACCGGCGCTCGGCGGGACGTCGACGAACACCGCCGGCTGGCGCGTGCCGATCCGGGCCGGTACCTCGCCGGATTCGGGCTCCGGCTGTGCCGGCTCTGCGCGCTGCTGACGGAACAGCCGGAGCAGCACGAGGAGCTGGCCGACGCCTGGGCGGAGGCGGTCGAGGTGTACCGGCGTCTCGCCGAGGTGGACCGGCGGCAATGGCTGCCGGGCCTCGCGCTGTCGTTGGCGCAGTGCGCCCTGATCACGGGCCCGCATCCACCCGAGCAGCGACACCGCCGCCCTCGTGGAGTCCCTGGCATGGCTCGGCCGGCGCCTGCGCCAGCACGGCCACCGCCGGGAGGGACGCGCCGTCACCCGGGCCGCGGAGGACCTGCGGCGCCGGTCGGCCACCAGGCGGTGAAGGGGCCGGCCGGTTGCGGACCGCCTCCCGTTGGCCCAGTCGGGGCCGGTTTCGGCGCGGCTGCGGCGACGTCCGAAACGGCCCGCCGGCGGCGGGTCAGGCTCTGACGGACGCGAACCACGGCTCGGCGGAGGTCTGTGCATGCCCGGTGCTCCCCGCGGCGGGCCGGCCGTCTACCTCGTCGCGGCGGTCGCGGGCTGCGTCGTCGGGCTGGTCGGCGCGAGCTTCCGCTGGTGCCTCGTACGGGCCCAGGAACTGCACGGTTCGCTGCTGAGCGCATCGGAGCGCCTCGGCGGGCCCGGCTGGCTGATTCCGGTCCTCACCACGGCGGCGGGCGCCGCCGTCGCGTGCGCGGTGGCCCAGCGGGTCCCCCTGGCCGCCGGCAGCGGGATCCAGGACGTCGAGGCCGTGTGGCGCGGCGAGCGGGAGCCGCGGCCCTTCTTGTGGCTCCTGCCGGCCAAGTTCGTGGGCGGCGTGATCGCCATGGGCTCGGGCCTGGTGCTCGGCCGGGAAGGCCCGACGGTGCACATGGGTGCGGCGATCGGGGCGGAGGCGGGGCGCCGCACGCGGATGAGCCCGCGGGACGTCACACTGCTGCACACCTCGCTCGCCGGCGCCGGGCTCGCGGTGGCCTTCACCGCGCCCCTCAGCGGGGTGGTGTTCGTCTGCGAGGAAGTGACCAAGGTGGTCAGGACGCGTGTGGTCCTCCTCACGCTCATCGGGACCGCCACGGCCGTCGGATGCTCCGAGCTCATCGTGGGCGACCGGCCCGTCTTCCAGGTCCCGGCCGCCTTGGCCGGCCCGCCGGTCGCGCTGCTGCCCGCCTTCCTCCTGTTCGGCGCGGCCACGGGCGTCCTGGGCGCGGCGTACAACCGGCTCGTCATCGGGTTCCTGGACCTCCCCGATCGCGTCACCAGGATCGGACCGGTGGCCCGGGCGGCCCTGATCGGGGCCGTCGTGGGACTCCTGATCAGCATCGACCCGTTTCTGGGCAGCGGCGGGGACGAGCTGAGCGGGCGCCTGCTGGGCGGCGACCTGCCCGTGGGCACCGTACTCGCGGGATATCTCGTGGTGCGGTTCGTGGCCGGGCCGCTCAGCTACGCGGCCGGTACGCCGGGCGGGCTGTTCGCACCCGTGCTGGCGCTGGGGGCCGTGTGGGGGGCGCTCGTGCACGGCCTCGCGCTGCCCCTACTCCCGGGCGGCGGCTCCGGCGCCGTGCCCTTCGCGATCGTCGGCATGGCCGCGTTGTTCTCCGCGGTCGTCCGCGCGCCCGTGACGGGCATCACGCTCGTCGTCGAGATGACGGGGACCACCTCGCTGGTCGTTCCGCTGTTCGCCGCCTGTTTCGCCGCGACGCTGACCGCCGACCGGATGGGGAGCATGCCGGTCTACGACAGCCTGCGGCTGCGCATGGCGAAACCTTCCTGAGGCCCACACCCCACAAATCCCACGTGGCCCACGTGACTCCGGTCACTTCAAGTGGCTGATGGGACATGACTTCCGGAGCGGGGGGCATGCGCGGTGATTGCCAGATCGCCGCGGGTTCGCCGCGGTGACGAAACCGGAGGTACTGCGCGTCGTGTCGGAGCAAAAGACCATCTACACAGCCGGGACATGGCGGTCCGCGGCCTCGGGGGCCATCAGGGAAATCCTGGATCCCGTGGACGCCACCGTCCTCGCCGTGGTCGCCGAGGGCGCCGCCGCCGACACGGACGCGGCGGTGAGCGCCGCACGGGCCGCGTTCGACGGCGGGCAGTGGCCGGGCACCCCGGTCGCCGAGCGTGCGGCCCTGCTGCGCCGCACGGCCGACCTGCTCCAGCGCGACCGCGAGCGCATCGGCCTCCTGGAGAGCCGGGACGCGGGCAAGACGCTCGAAGAGGGCCGCGTGGACGTCGACTGCGTCAGCGACGCCTTCCGCTACTTCGCCGACCTCGTCACCGAGGAGAGCGCCGGCCGGGTCGTGGACGCCGGATCCCCCGACATCCACAGCGTCGTCGTGCACGAGCCGGTCGGGGTGTGCGCCCTGATCACCCCGTGGAACTACCCGCTGCTCCAGGCCAGCTGGAAGATCGCCCCGGCCCTCGCGGCAGGCAACACCTTCGTGATCAAGCCGAGCGAGATCACCCCGCTGACCACGGTGGTCCTCATCGAGCTGCTGGCGGAGGCGGGCCTGCCCGCCGGAGTCGCCAATCTGGTCACCGGGGCCGGCGATCCGGTCGGCGCCCGCCTCGCCGCCCATCCCGATGTCGACCTGGTCTCCTTCACCGGCGGACTGGCCAGCGGTACGAAGGTCATGCGCGCGGCCGCCGACACGGTCAAGAAGGTCGCCCTCGAACTCGGCGGCAAGAACCCCAACGTCGTCTTCGCCGACGCCTGCGCCACCGCGGACGGCTTCGACACCGCCGTGGACCAGGCGCTCAACGCCGCCTTCATGCACAGCGGCCAGGTGTGTTCGGCCGGCTCGCGCCTGATCATCGAAGAGTCCGTGCGCGAACGCTTCGTCGACGAACTCGCCCGCCGCGCCGAGAAGATCCGCATCGGCCGCGGCACCGACCCGGGTGTCGAATGCGGCCCGCTGGTCTCCGCCGCCCAGCTCGCGCGGACCGAGTCGTACGTCGCCTCCGCGCTCGGCGAGGGCGCCGTACTGCGCGCCGGAGGCGAACGGCCCGAGGGCCCGGGCTACTTCTACCGGCCCACCGTCCTCGACCGCTGCCACCGCGGCATGCGCGTCGTGCGCGAGGAGGTCTTCGGTCCGGTCCTGACCGTCGAGACCTTCCGCACCGAGGAGGAGGCCGTCGCGCTCGCCAACGACACCGAGTACGGCCTCGCCGGCGCCGTCTGGACGGCGGACGGGGACCGCGCCCGCCGGGTGGCCGGCCGGCTGCGCCACGGCACCGTCTGGATCAACGACTTCCACCCCTACCTGCCGCAGGCCGAGTGGGGCGGCTTCGGGAAGTCCGGCATCGGACGCGAGCTCGGCCCGTCGGGCCTGGCCGAGTACCGCGAGACCAAGCACGTGTACGAGAACCTCGCACCGCGCCCCGTGCGCTGGTTCGCGGGCTGACGGGGGCAGGAGAGACATGACCACGACCACCAAGCACCACGAGAACCAGAAGCAGAACCCAGACGGGGAATTCGACTACGTCGTCGTCGGCGGTGGCACCGCCGGCTCGGTGATCGCTTCCCGCCTGACCGAGGACCCCGACGTCACCGTCGCCGTCATCGAGGGCGGACCGAGCGACGTCGACCGCCCCGACGTGCTCACCCTGCGCCGCTGGATGGGCCTGCTCGGCGGCGAGCTCGACTACGACTACCCCACCACCGAACAGCCGCGCGGCAACTCGCACATCCGGCACAGCCGGGCCCGTGTCCTGGGCGGCTGCTCCTCGCACAACACCCTCATCGCCTTCAAGCCGCTCCCCTCCGACTGGGACGAGTGGTCCGAGGCGGGCGCCGAGGGCTGGCACGCGGCCGCCATGGACCCGTACTTCGACCGGCTCCTCAACAACGTCGTGCCGGTCGCCGAGGCGGACCGCAACGCCATCGCCCGCGACTTCGTGGACGCGGCCCGGGGCGCGCTGGGAGTGCCCCTCGTCGAGGGCTTCAACCGGAAGCCGTTCCACGAGGGCGTCGGATTCTTCGACCTCGCCTACCACCCCGAGGACAACAAGCGCTCGTCGGCCTCGGTCGCCTACCTCCACCCGGTCATGGACGACCGGCCCAACCTGACGATCCTGCTGGAGACCTGGGCGTACCGCCTGGAGCTGGACGGCACCCGGGCGCGCGGCGTCCACGTCCGGGCCGCGGACGGCACGAAGTCGCTGATCACCGCCCGTCGGGAGGTGGTGGTGTGCGCGGGCGCCGTGGACACCCCGCGCCTGCTGCTGCACTCCGGCATAGGCCCCCGCGAGGACCTGGAGGCCCTCGGCATACCCCCGGTCCACGATCTTCCCGGCGTCGGCGAGAACCTCCTCGACCACCCGGAGTCCGTGATCGTCTGGGAGACGGACGGCCCGATCCCCGAGAACTCGGCGATGGACAGCGACGCGGGACTGTTCGTCCGGCGCGACCCGGACTCCCCCGGGCCCGACCTGATGTTCCACTTCTACCAGATCCCGTTCACCGACAACCCGGAGCGGCTCGGCTACGAACGGCCCGCGCACGGCGTCTCGTTGACCCCCAACATCCCCAAGCCGCGCAGCCGCGGCCGCCTCTACCTCACCAGCGCGGACCCCGAGGTCAAACCCGCCCTCGACTTCCGCTACTTCACGGACGAGGACGACTACGACGGCCGGACGCTGGTGGACGGCATCAAGCTGGCCCGCGAGATCGCCGCGACCGAGCCGCTGGCCGGATGGCTCAAGCGCGAGGTGTGCCCGGGCCCGGAGATCACCGACGACGAGGCGCTGAGCGCGTACGCCCGCTCGGTGGCGCACACCGTCTACCACCCGGCCGGCACCTGCAAGATGGGCGCCGCCGACGACGAAAGGGCTGTTGTGGGACCGGACTTGAAGGTGCGGGGTCTCGAAGGCGTTCGTATCGCGGACGCCTCCGTCTTCCCGACGATGCCCGCGGTCAACCCGATGATCGGAGTGCTGATGGTCGGCGAGAAGGCCGCCGAGCTGCTGGGAGGTGAGGTCCGGTGACCGCGGCCCATACCGGGTCCGCCGCGCCCGACGCCGGCGCGGCGCCCGTCTTCTCCGTCCAGGGCCTGTGGAAGGTCTTCGGCCCGGCTCGCAAGGCCGCCCGCGTGCCGGGCTCCGAGCACGCCGCGCTGCCCGCCGCCGAACTGCGCGAGCGGACCGGCTGCACCGCCGCCGTCCGAGACGTCTCCTTCGACGTGCGCAAGGGGGAGGTCTTCGTCGTCATGGGCCTGTCCGGCTCGGGCAAGTCCACGCTGGTGCGCTGTCTGACCCGGCTGATCGAGCCCACGGCCGGATCGCTCGCCATCGACGGCGAGGACGTCCTCGCCATGGACCCGGCCCGGCTGCGCGAACTGCGCCGCCACCGCGCCGCCATGGTCTTCCAGCACTTCGGGCTGCTGCCGCACCGCACCGTCCTCGACAACGTGGCCTACGGCCTGGAGATCCAGGGCATGAGCCGCGCCGACCGGCGCGCCAAGGCGGCCGAGATGATCACCAAGGTCGGCCTCGAAGGCCTCGGGGACCGCCGTCCCGGCCAGCTGTCCGGCGGTCAGCAGCAGCGGGTCGGTCTCGCGCGCGCCCTGGCGGCCGACCCGGAAGTGCTCCTGTTCGACGAGCCGTTCAGCGCGCTCGATCCGCTGATCCGCCGCGAGATGCAGGACGAGGTGGCCCGGCTCCACCACGAGGAGGGCCGCACGATGGTCTTCATCACCCACGACCTGTCCGAGGCGCTGCGCCTGGGCGACCGGATCGCGCTGATGCGCGACGGCCGGATCGTGCAGCTCGGCACGCCCGAGGAGATCGTGGGCTCGCCCGCCGACGACTACGTACGGGACTTCGTCCGCGACGTGCCGCGCGAGCAGGTGCTCACCGTACGCAGCGCGATGCGCCCCGCGACGGCCGACGAGGCCGGCCAGGGCCCCGCGCTCACCCCCGCCACCACGGTGGTGGAAGCCATCGAGGCGGTCGCCCGCAACGGCGGTCCGGCGCGGATCGTCGACGACGGCCGGTGCCTGGGTGTCGTCGACGACGCCGGGCTGCTCGCGGTGGTGGCCGGCCTGCCGGCCGGGGCCGGCCGGGGGGTGGCGGCATGACGCGCCGAGCCCGCTGCGCCGCCCCTGTCGCCGGCACGGGGAGGTGGCGCGGATGACCGCGACGACCACACCCGTACGGGACCCCGGTGAGCAGGACCGGTCCAGACGGCCGGCGCGCCCGGGCGCGGGCGGAGAGTCCGGCCGCCCGCGGTCCGCGGCGTCCGCGTCCCCCGCCAGCCGCCTGAAGGCCCTGCTGCTCCACCCCGGCGCCTTGCGCAGGGTCCTGCCCCTCGCCGTCGCCGCCGCGGTGCTGCTCCCGCTCGCGATGGCGTTCCCGGGCACCGGCAGCTGGCCGGCCGCCCTCGCCGTCGACCTCTCCGGGCCGCTCGGCCGGGCCGGCGACTGGATCATCGACAACCGGGACGGGCACCCGCTCTTCCTCTACTTCTTCGGGCACGTCAGCAACGCCGTGGTGGTGTCCGTCCGCGCGGTATACGTCGTCCTGCTCGCCGCGGGCTGGATCGGCGTCACCGCCCTGGCGGGCCTCGTCGCCCTGCGCCTGGCGGGCGTCCGGCTCGCCGCCACCTGTGTGGCCGCCTTCGCCGTGTGCGGGCTGCTCGGCATGTGGGTGCCGACGATGCAGACCCTCGCCCTGATGCTCGTGGCCGTCGCCGCCTCCGTGGCGGTCGGCGCGCTGCTCGGCCTCGCCGCCGGGTTGTCGCCGCGCGCCGACCGCGCGCTGCGCCCGGTCCTCGACACCATGCAGGTGCTCCCCGCCTTCGCCTATCTGCTGCCGATGGTGCTGGTCTTCGGCATCGGTGTGCCCGCCGCCGTCCTCGCCACCGTGGTGTACGCGGCCCCGCCGATGGCCCGGCTCACCGCGCTGGGCCTGCGCGAGGCCGACGCCGGGGTGCTGGAGGCCGCGGCCTCGCTCGGCGCGACCGGGCGCCAGCGCCTGCTCACCGCGCGGCTCCCGCTGGCCCGCCGCCAGCTCCTGCTCGGTGTCAACCAGACGGTGATGATGGCCCTTTCGATGGCGGTCATCGCCTCCGTGATCGGTGCGGGCGGCCTCGGCGACCGGGTCTACCAGGCCCTCGCCTCGGTCGACGTCGGCGCGGCGCTCGCCGCCGGCATCCCCATCGTGCTGCTCGCCGTGGTCCTCGACCGCACCACCGAGGCGGCGGGCACCCGACTGGGCGTCCCCCCGGCGCCGTTGGCGGAGCAGCCCCTGCTGCGCAGGGTGTTCGCGGGCTGGTACGGGCGGCTGCTCACCGTCCTCGCGGGTGTCGCCGCGGCGGTCGCCGGCCGGATGGCGGGCACCTCCCTGTGGCCCGGGTCCTGGACCGTGCCGATCGCGGAGCCCGTCAACCGGGCGGTCGCCTGGATGACCGACCACCTCTACTCCGGGGTGCCCGTGGTCGGCGGCACCGCCGATTGGGCCGCCCGGTTCACCGGCTGGATCCTCGATCCGCTGCGCTCCGGGCTCCAGGCCGCGCCCTGGTGGCTGCTCCTGCTCGTGGTCGCCGCGCTGGGCCTGCTCGTCGGCACCTGGCGCACCGCGCTGACCGCCGTACTCGCCCTGGCCGCCATCGGCGTCCTCGGCGTGTGGGAGCCGTCCCTCGACACGCTCTCGCAGGTGCTGGCCGCCGTCGCCGTCACCCTCGTCCTCGGTTTCGCGATCGGCATCGGCGCCGCCCGCAGCGCCCGCGCCCAGCGGCTGCTGCGCCCGGTGCTCGACGTGTGCCAGACCATGCCCCAGTTCGTCTACCTCATCCCGGTGGTCGCGCTGTTCGGCGTGGGCCGCGCGCCGGCGGCGGCCGCCGCCGTCGTGTACGCGCTGCCCGCCGTCGTCCGCATCACCACCGAGGGGCTGCGCGACGTGAACCCGGCGGCCCTGGAGTCGGCCCGCTCGCTGGGCGCCACCGGGTCGCAGCAGCTTCGGCAGGTCCAACTGCCGCTGGCCCGGCACGCGTTGCTGCTGGCCGTGAACCAGGCGGTGGTGCTGGTACTCGCCGTCGTCATCATCGGCGGCCTGGTCGGCGGCGGCGCGCTCGGTTACGACGTCGTCCTCGGCCTCGCCCAGGGCGATCTGGCCACCGGCCTGGTCGCCGGCGCCGCGATCGTCTGCCTCGGCCTGATGCTCGACCGCGTCACCCAGCCCGCGAAGGAGGCCTGACATGCCGGTCCGACACCACGAATCCGGCCGCCGGGGCCGACGGCGGGTCGCCGCCGCGCTTCCCGCCGCACTCGCCACCGGCACGGCCCTGGCCGTGCTCACCGGCTGCGGCGCGGCCGACATGACCCGCCAGACCTCCCCGTACGCCGCCGCGCAGGGCGCGAAGACCGTCACCCTGTCCGTCCAGTCCTGGGTCGGTGCCCAGGCGAACACCGCCGTCGCCGCCTACCTGCTCGAACACGAGCTGGGCTACCGCGTCGACACCGTCCAGGTGGACGAGGTCCCCGCGTGGGACGCGCTCAGCCAGGGCCGGGTCGACGCGATCCTGGAGGACTGGGGCCACCCGGAGCAGGAGAAGCGGTACGTCGAGGACAAGAAGACCATCACCCCGGGCGGCGACCTGGGCGTGACCGGCCACATCGGCTGGTACGTCCCGACGTACTTCGCCGAGGCGCATCCGGACGTCACCGACTGGAAGAACCTCGACAAGTACGCCGACCAGCTGCGCACCGCCGAGAGCCGCGGCAAGGGCCAGCTGATGGACGGCTCCCCGTCGTACGTCACGAACGACAAGGCGCTCGTGAAGAATCTCGACCTGGACTTCGAGGTCGTCTTCGCCGGCTCCGAGGCCGCGCAGATCACCCAGATCAGGCAGTTCGCGAAGGAGCGGAAACCCTTCCTCACCTACTGGTACAAGCCGCAGTGGCTGTTCGAGCGGGTCCCGATGACGGAGGTGAAGCTGCCCGAGTACCAGGAGGGCTGCGACGCCGACCCGCAGAAGGTGGCCTGCGCCTATCCCCACACACCGCTGCAGAAGTACCTGAACACGCGCTTCGCGGATGCCGGCGGCAAGGCCGCCGCTTTCCTGAAGAAGTTCCACTGGACCGTCGAGGAGCAGAACGAGGTGGCCTTGATGATCGCCGAGGAGAAGCTGCCGCCGGAGCAGGCGGCGAAGAAGTGGGTGGAGCGCAACGAGCAGGTGTGGAAGCCGTGGGTGCGCTGAGGGACTTCGCGTAACCACGCGCCGAGGCCGCCGCATCCCCCCTCGGGTGCGACGGCCTCGGTGCTTCAACGGGCGGGTCCGCCTACTGCTCGGACACCTTGAGCAGCTTGTTCGGCGTTCCGCTGCTCGGGTTGGTTATCTTCCCCGCGGTCGCACCCGCGGTCAGGGCCTCGGCGACCTGCGCGGGCGTCGCGTCCTTGTGCCCGGCCAGGTAGAGGGCCGCCGCTCCGACCACGTGCGGGGTCGCCATCGAGGTGCCGGAGATGGTCTTCGTACCGGTGTCGCTGTCGTTCCAGGCGGACGTGATCTCCGATCCCGGTGCGTAGAGGTCCACGACCGAACCGAAGTTGGAGAACGAGGACTGGGAGTCGTCGGCCGCGCTGGAGGCCACCGTGACGGCCTCCGTGACCCGCGAGGGAGAACCCTGTCCGGCGTCGGAGGACTCGTTGCCCGCCGCGACGGCGAAGGTGACACCGGCGGCTATCGACCGGCGCACCGCCTCGTCGAGCGCTTCGTCGGCGCCGCCGCCGAGGCTCATGTTGGCCACCGAGGGCCCGCTGTGATGCTGCGTCACCCAGTCGATGCCCGCGACGACCTGCTCGGTGGTGCCCGACCCGTTGTCGTCGAGCACCCGGACGGCGACGACCTTGGCCTTCTTGGCCACCCCGTGGGAGGTGCCCGCGATGGTCCCGGCGACGTGCGTACCGTGCCCGTTGCCGTCGTCGGCGCTCTGGTCGTTGTCCACGGCGTCGAAGCCGTGCTGGGCCCGGCCGCCGAAGTCCTTGTGGCTGATCCGTACGCCGGTGTCGATGACGTAGGCCGTGACGCCCTCGCCGCCCGCGTCGGGGTAGGTGTACTTCTTGTCCCCCGCGGTCTCCTTCTGGTCGATGCGGTCGAGGCCCCAGGACGGGGGGTTGTCCTGGGTGCTGTTGATGGAGAACTTCTTGTTCTGGACGACCTTGCCCACGGCCGGGTCGGCGGCGAGCCGCTTGGCGCCGGTCTCCGAGAGCCCGGACGCGGAGAAGCCGTTGACGGCGGACGTGTAGGTGCGCTTCAGCTCGCCGCCGTACTTCTTGGCGAGGGCCTGCTTGTCGGCGTTCTTGTCGAGGATGACGATGTAGCTGCCGCTGAGCGCTCCGGGTGCGCCGAGCCCGTACACCGTTCCCTCGGCCGGAGCACTCGCGCCGGCGAAGGGGGACAGCATCATGCAGACACCGGTTGCAGTGGCGACTCCCGTGGCCACTGCAAGAATCCTGAAGCCGCGCGAACGGGTGCGTGCGTGCTTGTGAGTTGACATGAAGAGAGTGCTCCTCGTGTTGACGTGTGGGGCGTCAAAGCGTGTTGCGTGACCCCGCTGGACCCGGAAGATCTCCGGGGGTCAGTTCGAAACCCTGACCGATTACGGGAGTTGATTCAAGGGCGCCCCGGGCGTCAGCGTTATTCAACAAGCTTTCTTAAAGAGACCTCCCCCCGGGCCCCACAGAATGACCACACCCTTCGAACTACCCACACATGGAAGACACTTGTCGATGCATTAGCGAACAGAGCCTCGTCCGTCATAGTCATGTCCATGACATTCACATGATCAAAAACAAACCGCCGGCCGCCGCTCTGGGCGGCAGCCG
This sequence comes from Streptomyces sp. NPDC048258, assembly GCF_043201995.1. Taxonomy (NCBI): domain Bacteria; kingdom Bacillati; phylum Actinomycetota; class Actinomycetes; order Kitasatosporales; family Streptomycetaceae; genus Streptomyces; species Streptomyces sp. NPDC048258. Next base: position 132,174 of record NZ_JBICZH010000004.1, on the reverse strand, counting down.
GCGGTCGGTGGTGCGGATCAGACCAGCGGAACCGGGTAGGTCGGGTACTCCACCCCGGACACGTGCTGGACGACGCGGATCACCTGGCACGAGTAGCCGAACTCGTTGTCGTACCAGAGGTAGAGGATCGCGTTGTCGCCGTCGACCTTGGTGGCACCGGCGTCGACGATCGAGGCGTGGCGCGAGCCGACGAAGTCCATGGAAACGGCGTCGGGAGCGGTGGTGAAGTCGATCTGGCGCTTCAGCGGCGAGTGCAGCGAGACGTCGCGGAGGTAGTCGAGGACCTCCTCGCGCGTGGTCTCGCGGCCCAGGCGCAGGCTGAGGATGGCGATCGAGACGTCCGGGACGGGGACGCGGATCGAGCTGCCGGTGATGGGCGCCTTGAGGTCGGGCAGCGCCTTGGCGACCGCGGAGGCAGCACCGGTCTCGGTGATGACCATGTTCAGCGGCGCGGAGCGGCCGCGGCGGTCGGCCTTGTGGTAGTTGTCCAGGAGGTTCTGGTCATTGGTGAACGAGTGGACGGTCTCGACGTGGCCGCGCAGGACGCCGTACTCGTCGTCCATGGCCTTCAGCGGCGGGACGATCGCGTTGGTCGTGCAGGAGGCGCAGGACAGGATCTGCTCGTCCGGCTTGATCGTGTCGTGGTTGACGCCGTGCACGATGTTCGGGACGTCGCCCTTGCCGGGAGCGGTCAGGACGACCTTGTCGATGCCGGGGCGCAGGTGCTTCGACAGGCCCTCGCGGTCGCGCCACTTGCCCGTGTTGTCGATGAGGATGGCGTCCTTGATGCCGTACGCCGTGTAGTCGACCTCGGACGGGTCGTTGGCGTAGATCACCTTGATCGCGTTGCCGTTGGCGATGATCGTGCTCGTCGCCTCGTCCACGGTGATGGTGCCCTGGAACTGGCCGTGGATGGAGTCGCGGCGCAGCAGCGAGGCGCGCTTGACCAGGTCCTGGTCACCGCCGCCGCGGACGACGATGGCGCGCAGGCGCAGGCCGTTGCCCGAGCCGGCCTTCTCGATGAGGAGGCGGGCGACGAGGCGGCCGATGCGGCCGAAGCCGTAGAGGACCACATCGCGGCCGTCGCCGCGCTCGATCTTGTTGGCGCCGGTGGCACCGGCGACGGCGGAGGCGGTGAATTCCTCCACCGACAGGCCACGGTCGTCGCTCTTGTACGTCGCGGCGAGCATGCCGATGTCGATCTGGGACGGGCCGAGATCGAGGGTGGTGAGCGCCTGCAGGAACGGCAGGGTCTCGGTGACCGAGAGCTCCTCGCCTGCTATCTGGCGGGCGAACCGGTGGGTCTTGAGGATGCTGACCACCGACTTGTTCACCAAGGAGCGGCTGTGAAGGAGGACTGTGACGTCCCGCTCCCGGTGCAGCTTCCCGATGATCGGGATCATCGACTCCGCGATCTCCTCGCGGTTCTTCCAGTTGGTGAACGAGTCGTCTTTGACAGTCACAGGTTTATCTTTCGAGCTAGGCGGCGCTCATATGCTACCTCTCCGTCTTTTCGGCCACTCAAGGGGTGCCGCACGCGCGCTCCCACTGGCCCCGTCCCCTACGAAATCCCTGATCAGCGCACCCTTCACCGGGGCCCCAGCCGGGTCGCGGGCAGGGCCGATCGAGGTACGCCGCGGTAGCGCGAAGAGCCTCTGACCTGCCCGTGGGGCACGCTGGTAACGGAGGTGATCGCCGTGACGCAGGCCGATCCGTTCCGGCAGCCGCCGCAGGGCGTTCCGCAGGACGTGGGCCTGGCGGTGCTGGACGCCCTGTTCACCCAGTCACCGGTGGGCCTGCACGTTCTGGACACGGAGCTGCGGATCGTGCGGGTCAATACCGCCACCCGGGCCATGCACGGCGTACCCGCCGAGCGGATCCTCGGGCAGCGTTTCACCGATGCGTTCGCAGGTCCCTCCTCACCGGGGTTCGCGGACCCCTCCTCGCCCGAGGAGGTGGAGACGATGTCCTCGCCCGAGGAGGTGGACAGGATGATCCGCGGCGTGCTGGACAGCGGCGTGGCCGTGCGTGAGCAGCTGGTGCGCTCGCGGCTCGAGGCCTTCCAGGGCCGGGGGAGAACGCACTCGGTCTCGGTGTTCCGCCTGCAGGACCCGGAGGGGAAGGTCCTGGGGGCCGCCGTCGCGGTGGTCGACGTGACGGATCGGGTGGAGGCGCGTGCCCGGCTGCGCGTACGGGACGCCGTACGCGAACGCGTGGGACAGACCCTCGATGTGATCGCCACCTGCCAGGAGCTGGTGGAGACCTTGGTGCCGGCCTTCGCCGACGTCGCCGTCGTCGAGATGGTGGAGGCGGTGGTGCGCGGTGAGGAGCCCCCGACCGGGCCGCTCGCCCAGGACATGCCGTTGCGCCGTGTGGCCTTCCGCGCCCGCGAGGGCCGGCATCAGGCTCAGGCGCATGCCGTGGGCGACGTGCGGAGCCTTCACTACCCGACTCCCTTCACCCAGACGCTGACCGACCTCGTGCCCCGCCTCGTGCCCCTGAGCGGCGACAGCCCGTGGCTGGAGGCCGACCCGACGAGAGCCGCTGCCATCCGCGCGGCCGGAGCCCACACACTCCTCGTGGCCCCCCTGGCTCTGCGCGGGACGGCCCTGGGCCTCGTCAGCCTCTACCGCACCGGACCGTCCGACCCTTTCGACCGACGCGACGTCGGCCTTGCTCGCGACGTGACCACCCACACCGCCCTGTGCGTCGACAACGCGCGCCGCTTCACCCGCGAGCACACCATCGCCGCGACGGTCCAGCGCCATCTGCTGGCCCGCCGCCCCTCCCCGCGGAGCACCCTGGAGACCGCCCGCCTCCACGTGCCCGGCACCGAAGGCGGGGGAGGCTGGTTCGACACGATCCCCCTGTCCGGCGCCCGCACGGCCCTGGTCGTCGGCAATGTCGCCGGCCACGGCATCCAGAGCGCCACCACGATGGGGCAGCTGGGCACCGTCATTCACTCTCTTGCAGCACTGGAGCTGGAACCGGACGAACTCCTCGCGCGCCTCAACGACACGGCCGTCTTCCTGGCAGGAGAACGCGCGGCCCTGCCCGCCGGTGACCCCATGTACCGGCAACCGCTCTCCGCGAGCTGCGTCTACGCGGTGTACGACCCCCTCACCCGCGCGTGCACCTTCGCCTCGGCCGGTCACCCCACGCCGCCGGTGATCGTCCACCCCGGGGGCACCACCGAGGCCGCGGACATCACCGTCGGACCTGCCCTGGGCAGCGCGGAGGGCTCGCCCTTCGCCACCACCACCGTCGAACTCGCCCACGGCAGCATCCTCGCCCTGTACACCCCCTCGCTCCTCTCCACGGCCCGTGACGGCGCCGACGACGACCCCGGCCTTGTCCGGGATGTCCTCGCCCACCCCCACCGGCCTCTCCAGGAGCTGTGCGACGACGCCCTCTACGCCCGCAACGGCAGCAGCCCCGGTGACGCGGTCCTCCTGCTCGCCCGCACCCACGCCCTTCCCGCCCACTCCGCGGTCACCTGGCTCCTCGGCCACGACCTCGCCGAGGCTGCCACCGCCCGCAGACGAACCCGACGGACACTCGCGGACTGGAACGTGGACGAGGACACCGCCGCCGCCACCGAACTGATCGTCAGCGAACTGGTCACCAACGCCCTCCGCTACGGAACTCCGCCCCTGCGGCTACGTCTCATCAAGGACCTCACCCTCACCTGCGAAGTCCATGACACGAGCATCACCACCCCTCATCTGCGCCATGCCCGCACGGTCGACGAGGGAGGGCGCGGCCTGTTCATCGTCGCCCAACTCGCCCAGAGGTGGGGCAGCCGGTACACGGCCGAAGGAAAGACGGTCTGGACCGAACAGGATCTCCTCCCCTGACGCGGCCGGACGTGGCAGACGGGTGATGCGGCGGCTTCGCCGGAATGCGGATCGGCCGCCTCGTGTCCAGGATGGTCTCGACCCCCACCCGTCACGAGGTCCGGGTCGGCCCGTGCTGTCGCCCGCACCAGCCCGATGTCCGCGCCTGCTTCCGGCGCGCAGTCCGATGAAGGAGCTCCTCATGGCACAGCCCTCCACCCCCGCCGCTCCCCGTGGCAGCGCGCCGCACGACAGCCGTAACGCCTGGGCGGCGGGAGGTGCCATGTTCGCCGGTGTCCTGCTCCTGGTGGACGGCGTGTTCGCCATCATCAAGGGCATCTCCAGCATCGCCGACGACGAGGTCTACACACGGCTGGGCAGCTACGTCTTCAAGTTCGATCTGACGGCGTGGGGCTGGATCCACCTCATCCTCGGGATCATCCTCGTCGTCGTCGGCATCGGCGTCCTCAAGGTCGCGGCCTGGGCGCGGGCGCTGGGCGTGGCATTCGCCGCCTGCAGCATCATCCTCAACTTCATGTGGCTGCCGTACACGCCGTTCTGGGCGATCATCTCGATCGTCATCGACATCTTCGTGATCTGGGCGCTGTGCACCGAACCCGGTCGCTCCCGCTCCGCCACCGCCTGACGCACGGCGGGCGCGAGGAGCCGCGAGGCCCCCGGGGCGGGGTCGCGCCACCCGAACGGCCGCTCACAACCCGCACCCCGGTCGGCACGGTGGCCTATTGGGGGTACGACAAGCAGCCCGCCCCGACACCGTCCCCTGGAGCGTCATGAGTCTGCCGTCCGAACCGCCCGGCGAGGCGCCCGCACCGCGTGAAAAGGGCGAGTCCTCGCGGGCCGGGAAGATCGTGAAGAGCTGTGTCTCGGCCGTGCTGATCACGCTCACGTGCATCCTCGTGCCGGTCTCCCTGCTCACCGTCTGGGTGCACGACATCGTGCTCGACACCGACCGGTACGTCTCCACCGTGTCCCCGCTCGCTTCGAACCCGGCGATCGAGGAGGCCGCCGTCCACCGCATCACGGAGGCAGCGGACGTGCGGGTCAACGGCGCGCAGGTCACCGCCGACCTGGCGAAGTGGCTGGAATCCCAGGGGCTGCCGCCCCGGGTCGGTACGGCCGTCAAGGCGCTGGGTCCGCAGCTGGACTCGGCCGCGAACGCGGCGGTCTCGAAGGTGGCGACCCGCTTCGTGGAGAGCGACCGGTTCGAGAGGGTCTGGACCGGAGCGAACCGTGCCGCCCACACCGCGGTGGTGCGCGCGCTGACCGGTGAGGGCCGCGGCGCGGTCGAGGTCGAGGGCGGGACCGTCACCCTCGACGTGGGCGTCGCCGTGGAGAACGTCAAGGAGGAGCTCGTCAAGGCGGGGATCTCCCCGGCCGAGAAGATTCCCGACGTCAAGAAGCAGATGGTGCTCTTCCAGTCCGACAAGCTGGAGAAGATCAGAGGAGGGGTCCACCTCCTGGACGTCGTCGGGAACTGGCTGCCCATTCTCACGGTGGTCCTCGGTGCGATCGGAGTGCTGCTCGCGCGGCGCCGACGGCGTGCCCTGGTGACCACCATGCTGTGCGCGGCCGCCGCCTGCCTGATCGTCGCCATCGGCCTGGTCATCGCCCGCCGCTACTACCTCGACCACCTCCCGCAGCAGGTTCAGTCGCCGGCGGCGGCAGCGGCGGTCTTCGACACGCTCGTGCGGTTCCTGAGAGTCAGCCTCCGGACCGCGATGGTCCTCGGCGTCGTCGTGGCGCTCGGCGCCTACCTGTCCGGCGCCGGCCGGCTGCCGCGCGGCCTGCGCGGCAGGGCCGAGCGCGCGGCCGACTCCGCCGCGCACTGGGGCGCCGGTCACGGGGTACGCACCGGCGGCGTCGGCACGTGGGTGGAAGCCCACCGGCGCCTGCTCACCGTGGGCGCACTCCTCATCGTCGCGCTCGTGTTCGCACTGTGGAACCACCCCACGGTGCTCACGGTCCTGCTGCTGGTCCTGATCCTGCTCGCCGTACTCGCCGTACTCTCCCTGCTGGCGGCCAGTGGCCGCACCCCTCCTGGAGCCACTCGGTCGCCCTCCGCTCCATCGGACGAAATCTGATGGTGAGTCATTTCGCTGATGAGCGGGGTGGGTTGAACACATTCGCCCCGGTGCTCGGCCGGGAGCACTGCGTCCGAACGGCCGTCGGCGGCCTATGCCTTGCGCCCGGCGGTTGCCCGGGGCGACACGGGCACCCGGGGCGACACGGGCACCCGGAGCCGGTAGGCGAGCGCCTCCCCGCCCGCATGGCGATACCCGGTGAGGGAGACGAGAATGAGAGGGCCGGATGAGAGGCGCCCGGTCGCAGACGGCGCCGCCCGCAGCACGTGCGGGAACGTACTGGTACCTCCCGCGGTGCAGTAGGAACACAGGTGATCGCGTATGTGCCGATGGCTCGCCTACTCGGGAACGCCCATGCTGCTGGACACCATCCTGTACAAACCGGCCCACTCGCTGATCGACCAGAGCCTGCACTCGAAGCTGGGTGTGGAGACGACGAACGGCGACGGCTTCGGCGTCGGGTGGTACACGGAGGACGACAACAGCACTCCGGCGCTCCTCAGGGACGTCGGCCCCGCGTGGAACAACCGCAACCTGCGGGAAATCGCGGACCATGTCCGCTCCCCGTTGTTCTTCGCCCATATCCGGGCGTCGACCGGTACGGCGGTACAGCAGTCGAACTGCCACCCGTTCCGGCACGGCCGTTGGATGTTCATGCACAACGGCGGCATCTCAGGTTTCCACCTCATGCGCCGGGACCTCTGTCTGCTCGTCGACCCCGCCCTGTTCGCCGACATCGAGGGAACGACGGACTCCGAGGTGATGTTCTACCTGGCCCTCACCTTCGGCCTGGACCAGGACCCGCCGGCCGCCGTGGCCCGAATGGCCGGGGTGGTGGAGCGCGCCGGGCGCGAACACGGCGTGGAGTTCCCGCTCCAGATGACGCTCGCCGTGACCGACGGCGAACGCGTGTGGGCCTTCCGCTACTCCACCCAGGGCGCTTCCCGGTCGCTGTTCTACAGCAGCCGGGTGGACGCCCTGCGCAGACTGCACCCCGATATGGCCTTCCTGCAGGAAGTGTCCGATGAGACCCGTCTCGTCGTGTCCGAACCCCTCGGTGACCTGCCAGGCGCCTGGAACGAGGTACCGGAGAGCACCTACGGCCTCGTACAACCCGGCGCGGACTCACTGCACCCCTTCGCCCCGGTGCCCGCCTGACGCGGTGAATGACTATCGACAGGAGACCTGGCCATGCAGGACTCGATGCTCTACCTGGCGTACGACTACCCCCTGCTGAACATGTTCTGGACCATGATGCTCATCTTCCTGTGGGTGCTCTGGTTCATGCTGCTCTTCCGCGTCATCGGAGACATCTTCCGTGACGACGACCTGAGCGGCTGGGGCAAAGCGGGATGGACCGTCTTCGTCATCCTGCTGCCCTTCCTGGGCGTCTTCGTCTATCTGATCGCCCGGGGGCGCGGAATGGGCGAACGCGAGCTGAGGCGGGCCCAGGACCAGGAGCAGGCCTTCCGCTCCTACGTGCGCGAGAGCGCCGGGACCACCAGCCACGTCGAGGAACTGTCCAAGCTGGCCGAGCTCAAGGACCGCGGCGACATCACGGCGGCCGAGTACGAGACAGCCAAAGCCAAGCTCCTCTCGGCCTGAGGCAGGTCCGGCCTGCCCGGCAACCGCCCGCCGCACCTCCTGTCGCTGCCCGGCCGGGCAGCGACAGCCCACCTTGGAGGACCGATGCGCGCCTACCCGCCGGTCGCCGAGCACGGCATGATCGGAGACCTGCAGACCTGCGCGCTCGTCTCGTCCGAGGGCGTGCTCAACTGGTTCTGCTCGCCTCGCTTCGACTCACCCAGCATCTTCGCCGGCTTGCTCGACCACGACCGCGGCGGATACTTCGCGGTCACCGCGGACGCGCCCGATGTCGCCGAAGGCGAGCCCGCGAGGAACGCCGAGGTCGTCACCCGCCAGCTCTACCTCGCCGACACCGCCGTCCTCATCACCCGTTTCCTCACCCACGAAGGCGTCGGCGAGGTCATCGACTTCATGCCCGTCCACGCGCCGCACGCCGCCACCGACCGGCACCAAGTGGTGCGGGTCCTGCGTGTGGTGCGCGGGACCGTGCGCTTCACGCTGGAATGCCGGCCGCGCTTCGACTACGGCCGGGCGCCGCACGACCTGACCGTCGACGGCGCCACCGCACGCTTCGACGGACCGGGCGTCACCGCACACCTGCAAGCCCTGGGCCCCATGGCCCTGGAGGCCGACGAGAGGGATGTGCGGGCCACCGTGACCCTGGCCGAGGGGGAACGCGCGGCCGCCCTGCTGACCGTCTGTGACGCCGACAGCGCGGCCCCGCCGGCGCCGACCGCGGATGCCGTGGCGGAGGAGTTCAACGCCGTGCGCGAGTTCTGGCACGGCTGGATCGGACGCTGCACCTACCGCGGCCGGTGGCAGGAGACGGTCAACCGGTCCGCCATCACCCTCAAGCTCATGACGTACGCGCCCACGGGGGCGCCGATCGCGGCCGCGACCATGGGGCTGCCCGAGCAGGTGGGCGGCGAGCGCAACTGGGACTACCGCTACACCTGGGTCCGTGACGCCTCCCTCGCGGTGCGTGCCATGCGCGAGCTCGGCTTCATCGAGGAAGCGAACGCCTTCCGCGGCTGGCTCATAGAGCGCCTGAGGGACGGCGGGGCGCCCAACGGCGAACCCCTGCAGATCATGTACCGCGTCGACGGCGACCCGCACCTGTCCGAGGAGGTCCTCGACCACCTGGAGGGCTGGCAGGCATCCGCCCCGGTGCGCGTGGGCAACGGCGCCGCCGACCAGCTGCAGATGGACATCTACGGCGAGGCCGTCTACGCCCTGGCCCAGACCGGCCAGGTCAGCGGTGTCGTCGGCTACGACGACTGGCAGCGCTCCGCGGCCCTGCTGGACTGGCTCTGCGACCACTGGGACCGCCCCGACGAGGGCATCTGGGAGACCCGCGGCGGCCAGAAGGACTTCACCTACAGCCGGCTCATGTGCTGGGTCGCCTTCGACCGCGGCATCCGCCAGGCCTCGGCCAACGCCCGCCCGGCCGACCTGACCCGCTGGACCGCGGCGCGCGACGCGATCCTCGAACAGATCATGACCAGCGGCTGGAGCGAGGAACGCGGGGCCTTCGTCCAGCACTACGGCAGCGCCGTCCTGGACGCCTCCCTGCTGATGATGCCGCTCGTCGGCTTCATCGCCCCCAAGGACCCGCGCTGGCTCTCGACCCTCGACGCCATGGACAGAGAACTCGTCTCCGACAGCCTCGTCTACCGCTATGACCCCGCCGCCTCCCCCGACGGCCTGCAGGGGTCCGAGGGCACCTTCTCCCTGTGCACCTTCCTGTACGTCTACGCCCTCGCCAGGGCCGGCCGGGTCCATCAGGCCCGCTACGCCTTCGACAAGATGCTCACCTACGCCAACCACGTCGGGCTCTTCGCCGAGGAGGTCGGCCTCACCGGCGAGCAGCTCGGCAACTTCCCGCAGGCCTTCACCCACCTCGCCCTCATCGCCGCGGCACTCGCACTCGACACCGAACTCGACCGGACCGCAAGCACCGCTTAGGAGCGCTCATGACCGACAACATCGAAGAAATGGGCCCCGTCGACTACGTGATCGTCGAGTTCCCGGGAAACAAGATGACGGGCGAGGCGTTCCCCCTGCTGGTCGACCTCGTGGACAAGGGCATCATCCGCCTCCTCGACCTCCGCTTCGTACGGAAGGACGCCGACGGGACGGTCACCGCCATGGAGCTCTCGGAAGCCGGGGACGGCGAGAGCACGCTCACCCTGTCCGTCTTCGAAGGCGCCTCCTCCGAACTGCTGGGCCAGGACGACCTCGACGAGGCGGGCAACGCCCTGCAGCCGGGCAACGCGGCCGCGATCCTGGTGTACGAGAACCGCTGGGCGGCCCCCTTCGCCGTAGCCCTGCGGCGCAGCGGCGCGCAGTTGGTGGCGAGCGGCCGCATTCCCGTGCAGGCCCTGCTGGCCTCCATCGACGCGGAGGAGGCCGACGAGAACGGCGGGCCGCCGGCCACGGGATGACCGGGTCGTCGGTGCGCGGCCGCTATCCCCTCACGTAGCCGGAGGCCGGGACGCTGTCCCGGCCTCCGGAGGAGGGTGTACGGATCCGGTCGGCACGACCGGAGGGGTCACGTGCCGAGGATCTTTCTCTTCTGCTCCGCGAACTCCGCCTCGGTCAGGAGTCCTTGCTCCTTCAACGCTCCGAGTTCCTTCAGCTGATCGATCCTGCTGCTCATGTCATCGGCCACCGGTGGCGCAGCAGCGGGTGCGGGTGCGGGGGCGGCGTCCTGCTGCTCAGCGGCTGGAGTGTCCTGCGCGGCCCACCGGCCCGCCTGGCGCCGCGAGACCCGATTGGAAACCGCCGTTGCCGTACCGGCCACCACTGCGGTGCGCGCTACTCCTCGAAGAAGACCAGGCACGTCGTACCTCCCTTGCTCTCGATCCTCCCCTTTCCTTCCAGCATCGCACCGGCGGAAGGCTTCGCGCGCCCCAGGGAACGGCTGCTGCTCGCCGATGCCGCATGTTCGCCGTCGGACTCGTCCTCTACGCGACGGGCTCCGCGATCACCGCCCTGTCTCCGACCGGCGCCATCGGCGGTCTGGCCGGCGCGGGCATCGCGGTGGGACCGCTGGTCGGCGGCTGGGTGACGACGTACCTGACGTGGCGGCTCGTCTTCGCCGCCGAAGTGGTCCTCGTCGCGGTCATCCTGTGTTTCATCCGGTGGATCAAGGAGGTGGCGTCACCACGCACCGTGGTGCGTTCGGCACTCCTGGTGCTGCTCGGGCTTCCTGTGGCTCGTCTCCACCATCGATCCCGAGATCGACGACGCGTCCTTCGCCGTGGCGATGGGCATCCTCGGGGTCGGCATCCTCCTTGGGGGCGGGCGTCAGCTTCGTGACCACCGACCAGGTACGTGCCGCCGCCGAACAGGCCTCGCTGCCCGCCCGGCCGCCCCGACCGCCCGGCCAAGGCCCCCGCCCCTCACAGAACAGCGCGGAAGGGAAGCAGGTCAGCGAGCCGGACGACGGGCGCCGGCCACCTCATGTCCGCACACTGACCCAAGAACTGACGGTTCATCAGAAGGAATGTCCACCTCCGCAGAAGATCTTTGACGGGGACAGTGATCGCTGTTAGCGTGCGCGTGTTTCCGGGACGATCCTCGGAAGGGATGCACGGGGGAGCTCGTACGCGAGTGTGCATCGCACGTGGTACAGCCACGTTCGGATGCGGTCCCCTTGAATGTCTAGTTCCGGCTTCGTCCGGCGCCAGTGGTACTGGCCAGACATACAGTCCTGCACAGTGTCGTGCTCGGATGTTGCTCCTTCCCACGTCCTGTTTCTCATCGGTTGCTGCCGGTCATCGAGGCTCGGCAGGCATGCATGGGGGGCGTTTGATCATGCGCGTAGCGGAACACAACGGGGGCGTCGTCGCCCTGGTCGAAGAGGCCGGGCGGCTCGACCAGTCGTCCGAACTCACCACCGAGACCCCTGTGGTCTCGTCTTCTCCCTATGCGTTGGGGGAGGTGTGGGCCGACGGCTGGGTGTCGGACGCCATGGAGCGTCTGGCCTCGGACTTCGTTCTCGACAACACCTACCGGGACCAGCACCTGAGCCTCACCGCCAGCGAGAACTACCCGAGCAGGCTGGTGCGGATGCTCGGCAGCGGTTTGCAGGGCGGGTTCTACGAGTTCGCCCCGCCGTACCCCTCCACCCCCGGTGAATGGGCCTTCCCCGACTCGGGGGCCATGGCATCACTGGTGGCGAAGCTGACGGGCATCGGGAAGCAGCTCTTCGAGGCGGCCTCCTTCGACTGGCGCCCCAACGGAGGGTCGGTGGCGGAGCAGGCCGTCCTGCTGGGCACCTGCGGACGGGGTGACGGCTACGTGCACTTCGCGCACAAGGACGGCGGCCACTTCGCCCTGGAGTCGCTGGCCACCGTCGCGGGCATCAACACGTACCACCTCCCGATGGTGGACCGGACCCTCCTCATCGACGTGGACCGCCTCGCCACCCTGGTGAAGGAACATCCGGAGATCAAACTCGTCCTGCTCGACCAGTCGTTCAAACTGCGCTGGCAGCCGTTGGCGCAGATCAGGGCCGCCCTTCCCGAAGGCGTGTTCCTCGCCTACGACGCCAGCCACGACGGCGCCCTGATCGCGGGCGGAGTGCTGCCGCAGCCGACGCTGCTCGGCGCGGACGCGGTACACGGGAACACCCACAAGACCATCCCCGGGCCGCAGAAGGCCTACATCGCCTTCCGGGACGCCGACCATCCGAAACTGCGGGCGGTCTCGGACTGGGTCTGCCCGCAGATGCAGAGCAACTCCCACGCCGAGCTGATCGCGCCCATGTACGTGGCCCTCTCGGAGATGTCCCTCTACGGCCACGACTACGCACGCCAGATCGTCGCCAACGCCAAGGCGCTGGCCACCGCGCTGCACGAGGAGGGAGTGCGCGTCTCCGGGGAGTCCTTCGGGTTCACCGAGACCCACCAGGTCCACGTCATCACCGGATCGGCCTCCGACGCGCTGCGGCTGTCCCTCGGGGACCTGGCCCTGGCCGGCATCCGTACCACCAACATCGAGGTGCCGGGCAGCAACGGACTGCACGGCCTGCGGCTCGGCGTGCAGGCGATGACCCGGCGCGGACTCGGCGAGGCGGCGATGCACGAGGTGGCCCGGCTGGTGGCCAGGGTGGTGCTGGGCCGGGCCGAGCCCGCGGCGGTCCGGGCCGAGGTCGCCGACCTGCTCCAGCACCACACCCTCGACCGACTCGCCTACTCCTTCGACCACTACGCCGACTCCCCCGCCGCGCAGACGCTGCTGGCCGAGGTGCTGCGGTGAACCCGGTGCCGGGCACGGCCGGTCGGCGCGGCGACACCCCGCACGCCGTGGTCGACGCGGACGTCTGGAACACCGAGTGGGCCCGACTGCTCCTGTCACGGCTCGGGATACGGGCCATCATCGCGGACGGCCGGTTGTCCCCCGAGCGCGTGCTCGACACGCTCGCCGCCCAGTCCGTGGCCGTCGTGTGCGAGGAGCTGCCGGTCAGCGGCCTCGCCGCGATGACCTGGGTCGCGCGCCGGACCGAGGCGCTGCGGCGAAGCGATCCGACGCTCGGGATCGTCTTCGTGGTCGAGGACCGTGCGGCACTGGATCCGCGCACCCTGCCCCCGCTGGTGCGGATCCTGGCTCCCGGCGACACCGATCTGCACGCCTTCGTGGAAGAGGTGCAGCGCGTCCGCCGGGAGGTCCACTGGGAACTGCGCAACAGACGTCCCGCCGCGGTGGCCGCCACCGTCGACACACGGCCCGGACGCTGGGCGGGCAGCGTGCCGAACTTCAACGTCAAGCATCCGTCCATGCTGCTGCCCTTCGCCCTGCTCTCCGCGCGGACGCGGCAGGAGGTCTACTGCGAGATCTCGCCGCAGGAAGCGCTGCTGTTCATCGCGCCGACCGCGGGCGAGGGTCCGCTCGCAGCCGTCACCGAGGTCTTCCGTACGCTGAAGCGGGACGTCGACCGGCTCAACGCCGAGCTCGGCTCACGTCTGCGCCTGCACCTGGACCACGCGGATGACTACGAGGTCGTCCGCGCGGCCTGCGAGGCGGGATTCGACTCGGTCATGGCCGACGGGTCCGGCCGTACGCTGCACCAGAACGTGCTGTTCACCAACGCGGCCACGGCGCTGGCGCGCCAGTACGGCGTACTCGTCGAGGGCGAGATCGGGGCCATTGACAGCGCGGGACTGCGCAAGTGGTCCAAGACGACCGAAGCCGACTTCACCCGCTTCGTCGAGGACACGGACCTCGACTTCATCGGGGGTCACGTGGGCCAGTTCCACAGCTTCGACTACGGCTTCGCCTCCACCCGCCGGTCGCTGGCCGAGATCGGCCTGCTGGACGACCGCGCCTCGGAGGGCGACCTGCACGCCTTCGCCGAGGCGTGCACCCGGGTCGTGGCATCCCTGACGGACGTCGGGTTTCCCGCCCACTCGGCCGAGCACCGCCTGGTCGCCGCCCTGGCCCGCCGAGCGATGGACGGCGACGAGGAGGAGCAGCTCCACTCGGTGCTCCGCGATGCCCGCGCCGCCGTCCCCGTCTTCCGGCGGCCGCTGCTGGACGTCCTCGAGAGGGAGTGGCTGGAGCGGCGGCTGGAGAAGGCCCGGCGCAAGGCGCAGCTGTGGGAGGAGGTCTTCCACACCGAGCCCGCGCGGGAGCACCGGCACGCCGTCATCGACCACGGGCTCATCCGGACCCTGGTGGGGACGCTGAAGGAGAGCGGCCGGGGACTGGTCGTGCACGGCGGCAGTTCACTCTCCAGGGTCGACCTCTCGGTCCTCCCGTCGCACGGCGTCGCCCGGGTGAACTTCGGCAGCGGGATCTACTCCGACTACCTCGAAGCGCTGCGCGCCCACGTCCCCGTGGACCCCACCGCTCCTACGGGTACGGGGACGTGGAAGCACATGCGCCGCATGTCCTATCTTGCCGAAGCGACCAGCGACTGGCGCTCCTGGACCGACGCGCCACCGCCGTTCGTCGACACGTTCGTCAGCCTGCTGGAGCGCCGCTACGCGGCCCCGCTCCGCCGCACCCGCACACAGAGCACCTGGGAGCCCGCAGTTGAGTCCGTTTGAGCAGATCATCGACCTCCTCGAGCGTGAGAAGGCCGAGTACCGCACGATCGAGCACGCCCCCGAGGGACGCTCCGAAGAGGTGTCCGCGGTGCGCGGCACGACCGTGTCGCAGGGCGCCAAGGCGCTGGTGTGCAGGGTGAAGGGGATCGACTCCCCCGCGGTGCTCGCCGTTCTGGGGGGCGACCGGCGCGCGGACATGAAGAAGATCGTCGCCGCCGCCGCCGGCCGCAAGGGCGGCTTCGCACCGGCGGAACTGGCGGAGGAGCTGACCGGCTGCGTCATCGGAGCCATCCCGCCGTTCTGGCTCACGGCCGCCCTGCCCGTGGTCGTGGACGCGGACTTCCTCGGAACCTACGAGGAGATCGCCTTCAACGCCGGGCGGCTGGACCGGTCCGTCGTCATGAGCGCGGAGGACTACGTGAGGATCGTCGCGCCCACCGTGGCCCCCATCTCCGCCGACTGACGGCTGACGCTGAGGGCCGCGCGGCCCGAGAAGGAGGTACGTCGGCGTGCGTGCGAAAATCGTCGCGCAGTTCGTCGCCCTCGCCTGTGCGTGGGGGTCGAGTTTCCTGTTCATCAAGGTCGCCCTGGCAGGCATGACCCCCGGTCAGGTCGTGTGGGGGCGCTTGGTGCTGGGCGCGCTGACCCTCTCCGCGATCGTGATCGTGACGCGCAGCCGGATTCCCCGGGAGCCGGGGCTCTGGCTCCGGCTCAGCGTCGTCGCCGTCCTGCTGTGCGTGGTGCCGTTCCTGCTCTTCTCCTGGGCCGAGCAGCACCTCGCGTCCGGCATGGCGAGCATCCTCAACGCGACCACTCCGCTGCTGACGCTGGTGGTCAGTACGGTCGCCCTCGCGGACGAGCGGCTGACCCGGCGCCGGACGGCCGGCCTGCTCACCGGGTTCCTCGGAGTGCTGACGCTGATCGGTGCGAGCGGCCTGTCCGGCGGCGGCCACCTGGGAGCCGAACTCGCCTGCCTGGGAGCGACCACCTGTTACGGCTTCGCCTTCGTCTACTTACGCCGTCACATCGCCCCCAGGGCACTGCCGGCGGTGAGCGTCGCCTTCGTCCAGGTGGCGATCGGCGCGCTGATCATGCTGGCGGCCACGCCCTGGCTGGCGCGGTCCGCTCCACGGCTCGACACGGGCATCACGCTGAGCATGGTGGCGCTGGGGGCGGTGAGCACCGGTCTCGCCTATCTGTGGAACAACAACATCGTCCAGGCCTGGGGCGCGGTGAACGCCGCTGCGGTCACCTACCTCACGCCCGTGGTCGGAGTCACGGCGGGTGTGGTCCTGCTGGACGAGCAACTGACCTGGAACCAGCCCCTCGGTGCCGGGCTCGTCATCGTCGGGATCCTCGCCGCCCATGGTGCCCCGCGCCCGGCGCACCGGCCTGCCGAGTCCACCGGATCCGCCGGGTCCACCGCCCCCGAGTCCGCCGAACGTATATCCGGAGCCGCCACTCCTGTGGCCGACTCCACCGAACGCATTGCGCCGTGAATCACGAACTGCGCCTGCCGTGACGGCGTCGCGGGCAACCGGATGACGTTGAAGCTCTTACTAAATCCGGAATGCCTTACACCGTATCCATGCATGGGACTGCCTTTTGTTGCGCCCGGATGGCGGAATGACTGATACCGCATCCATATATTGGACCGGTTTTCTACTGGACGGCATGGCCTGTATATGCTGCGTGCCGATCGCCGGAAGAAGTGTCGGTGGTCGCACATAAACGTATGAGGGGGAGGGCTCAGAGCCATGCCGATGAGTGTCTGGATAACCTGTTTCGCGGCTTCGTGGATATTTTCCCTGTCGCCGGGTTCGGGTTCTGTTTTCTCTATGTCGAACGGCCTGAACTACGGTTTCCGGCGCGGCTATCTGGGAGCGGTCGGCCTGGTGATCGGCCTGTGGGCCGTATTCCTCGCCGTCGTCGTCGGGCTCGGGGTGGTGATCCAGGCGTCGCCGATCGCCTTCAACGTGCTCAAGTGGGCCGGCGTTGCCTATCTGTTCTACCTCGGCCTGTCGCAGTGGCGGTCCAAGGCGTCGCCGATCACTCTCGGCCAGAAGGAGAAGGCGCGTATCGGCGCCCTTGAGATCATCGGCAAGGGCATTTCGCTGAACCTGATCAACCCCAAGGGCTACATCTTCATGCTGGCGGTGATCCCCCAGTTCATCGTCGCCGGACTGCCGCTCACTCCCCAGTACCTCGCAGTCGCCTTGACCATGGCCTTCACGGACCTCGTGGTGATGGCGGGATACACCGGACTCGCGTCCCGCGTCGCCCTCCGCCTGAAGACCGAGAGCCAGGTCAACACCCTGAACAAGGTCTTCGGAGCGCTGTTCATGGTCGCCGCCGTCGTGCTGGCGACGTTCCAGCAGACCCACAGCTGACACCGGCCGCTTCGAGGGCCGGCCCGGCCCCGCGCCTGGGCCGGTCCCCACCATTCGGCGTCCGTGGCCCACTGAGAACACGAAATCCTCACCCGAGGCAGATCAGTGAGGAAACCTCATCAGATGGAAGGAACAGCCGTGCAGGCGGTCCACACCCTTTTGCAGCGGGCGTGCGAGAAATACGCTCACGCGACCGCCATCACCTCCTCCTCCGAGTCGATCACATTCTCCGATCTTCTGGTGCGCGCCCGAAAAATGGCTGTCGATCTGGAGTCCCAGGGCATCGGGAAGGGCGATGTCGTCGGAATTCTCGGCCGCCGTGGCACGCCGGCGATCGTGGCCGTATTCGGCGTGTGGATGGCGGGCGCGATCGTCATGCTCGTCGACGAAACCCTGCCGGATATGCGGCGTGAGACCATGCTCGATTCCGGCGGTGTCCGGGCGACCGTCTCCTGCGCGGACGACCAGCGAATCAGCTTGCGGGCCGACCCCGTGGTCCTCGACGACGCGGACTACGCCTATGTCGCCTTCACCTCCGGATCGACGGGCAAGCCCAAAGCGATCATCGGCAGCCACACGGGCCTGTCGCTGTTCCTCCAGTGGCAGTCCGACGAATTCTCCATCGGGCCGGACGACCGCTTCGCGCACCTCACCAACCTGTCGTTCGACGTCTGGTTCCGGGACGCCCTGACGCCCCTCATATCCGGCGCCACCCTGTGCATTCCGGATGAGCCGCACCTCGATGCCGTCGGCGTTCTGGAATTCCTGCGGAGCCGGCAGATCACGGGGCTGCACCTGGTCCCTTCGCTCGGCAAGCTGTGGACGGCCGGACCCGCGGAGATCGAGCCGGTACCGACCGTCCGCCATGCCTTCTTCGCCGGTGAGCCGCTGGACGGCGCGCTCGTGAGCCGTTGGCGGGACCTGTTTCCGCACTGCCAGGTGGTGAATCTCTACGGTCCGACCGAGACGACGCTGGCTCAGCACTTCTACCGGGTGCCGCGGAGCGTGACCTCCGGGATCCAACCGGTGGGCCGGAGCCTTCCGCGGTCGAAGAGCTACGTCCTGGACGACGACAAGCGGCTCTGCGCGGACGATGCCGTCGGCCAGATCTTCATCGCGGCGGACCATCCCTCGTACGGCTATCTCGTCGACGGCCGGATCGTGTCGCCCTTAGTGGAGGTCCACGTCGGCGGGGAGCGCGTCACCGCCTATCCGACGGGCGATCTCGGTCGCCGAACCGGGCAGGGAGAGCTGGAGATCCTCGGCCGCGCGGACGAGCAGATCAAGATCGGGGGTGTCCGGATCGAGCTGCAGGAGGTGCGCTCCGCGATCCAGTCGCACCCGAGTGTCCGCGACGCCTTCGTGTGTGCGCAGGAAGACCGTTTCACCAAGGTCATCGTCGCGGTCGTGGAAGGCGACGCGACGGCCGAGCAAGAGCTCCGCGCGTATCTGAACGTACGCCTGCTGAGTGCCATGCTCCCGTCGGCGTTCCTGTTCGTGCCCGAACTGCCGAAGCTCCCCAACGGGAAGGTCGATCGCAAGACGCTCGCGGAAGTCGCCCGCAGCCATGTCCAGGACCGGGCCCGACGCGCCGTCTCCACGGGACATCCGGGCGGGAAGGCCGGGTCGGTGGCCGACCGGCTGGAGCGGATCTGGCTCGCCGTGGCGGGCGGCGGCGCCGCGCGGCTGACCGACCGCGAATCCACCTTCTTCGGCGTGGGCGGAACCTCCCTGAGGATCGTCGTCCTCCATGCGGAGATCCAGGCCGAGTTCGGCGTCCGCTTTCCGCTCGTCCGATTGTTCGAGCACGCCTCCTTCAACGCTCAGCGTCGATTCCTCGAAGACATGACGAAGGACCCGGGCAGTCACGCGCCGAGCGCCGCGGGGGCCGTTCCCCGCGCCGCCGCACGGCGTCGCGTGCTGTCGGCCAGGCGCTCCCGTCATCTCTAGTGCTGTGACCGGCAAGGTTCACCGGGTCGCGACGCTCCCCCGGCTACCTCCCCCAGACTCCGTCCGGGGGGACCCCCAGGGAGGTACCCCCAAGCACGGCACCTCGCAGCGTTGTCGGACCGCGCAAGTACGTCCAGTACGAGCCGCGGCCCTCCGCCTTGCGATGCACCGCACCTGGGGGCACCTCCCAGCGGTAGCTGGGGGAGCCGCGCCCCGGCAAACCTTTCCGGCCACAGCACTAGCAAGCACCCCTGTACTGGATGGGACAAGGATGAACATACAAAGCGATGACGACGACCTGATCGCGATCGTCGCGATGGAATGCCGGCTTCCGCAGGCGGCGGACGTCGACGAGTTCTGGCAGAGGCTGGTCGACGCCGAGAGCGTCATCACGGATCTTACGGATGCGGAAGTGGCGGCTGCCGGGATCCCGGCCGGTCAGAGCTCCCGGCCGGACTACGTCAAGCGGGCCGGAGTTCTGGAGGGCCTCTCGGAGTTCGACTCCACGTACTTCGGCTACTCCTCGCGTGAAGCGGACATCCTCGACGTCCAGCAGCGCCTCATGCTGGAGAAGTCCGTCTCGCTGCTGGAGCGGGCCAACATCGATCCGCGCCGCACCGACCAGCGGATCGGTGTCTTCGCCGGGTCGGGGATGAGCACCTACCTCTACCGGGTCCTGAACCGTCCGGACCTCGTCGACTCGCTCGGCGAGATGGTCGTACGCCACGGCAACGACAAGGACTTCCTGGCCACGCGGATCTCCCACAAGCTGAATCTGCGCGGCCCCAGTGTGAACGTGCAGACCGCGTGCTCGACCGGCCTGGTCGCCGTCCACTCCGCTGTTCAGAGCCTGCTGCTGAACGAATGTGACGCGGCGATCGCGGGCGCGGTGTACGTACGTGTCCCGCAGCACGCCGGATACCGGTACCAGGTCGGCGGCGTGCTGTCGCCGGACGGCACCTGCCGGCCGTTCGACGCCGAGGCCAACGGAACGCTCTTCACCAACGGCCTCGGTCTCGTCCTGCTGAAGCGGCTGCGCGACGCGATGGCCGACGGCGACGAGATCCAGGCGGTGATCGCCGGATCGGCGGTCAACAACGACGGAGCGCAGAAGGCCAGCTTCACCGCTCCGAGCGTGTCGGGCCAGGTCGGTGTCCTGAGCGACGCACTCGCGATCTCCGGCGCCAAGCAGACGGACATCACGTACATCGAGGCGCACGGTACGGGGACGGCCCTCGGCGACCCCATCGAGATCGAAGCGATCAAGCAGGCATACGGCATCGACGGCGAGCCGTGCGGCATCGGCTCGCTCAAGGGCAACTTCGGGCACCTCAACATCGCCGCCGGGATCATCGGCCTGATCAAGGCGGCGCTGGTCCTGAAGCACAAGTACGTGCCCCCGACGGTGAACGTGAAGGAGGTCAACCCGGCGCTCGAACTGGACGGCTCACGCTACTTCGTGACCACCGAGGGGCTGCCGCTCGACGGGGACCACCCGCGCTGGGCCGGCGTGAGCGCCTTCGGCATGGGCGGCACCAACGGCCACGTCATCCTCAGGAGTTACGACAAGGCTCCGGCGGTGCACGCCGTACCCGCCGAGGCCGCCGCCGGTCCGAGCATCCTCACCTTCTCGGCGAGGTCCGAAGACGCACTGCGGCGACAGGCGGCCGAACTGGCGAAGCACCTCGCGGCGGACACCGACGGCTCGCCGGCCGAATACGCGCACACGCTGCGCACGGGCAGGATGCTCCACCCCCATCGCGCCTCGCTGGCCGTGGTGGACCGTACGGAGGCGGTCTCGCGGCTGAAGGCCGAGCGGTACCACGTGGGAACCGAGACGGACTCGAACGAGATCACGTTCGTCTTCGCGGGGCAGGGAACCCAGCGTCGCGCCATGGGCTCCGTACTCGCCGCGAAGAACGCCTCCTTCGCCCGCCGGCTCGACGAAGCGGTCGCCGCGGTGAACGAGCACACGGACTTCGACCTGCGGAGCTTCCTGCGCTCCGACGGCCGGGCCGACGCCCCCGGCGCCGACGACGTCATCGACACCTCCGTGGCGCAGCCCCTCCTGTTCGCCGTCGAGTACGCACTGGCGACGGCCCTCATCGACGCGGGCGTCAGGCCCCGCTACCTCTTCGGGCACAGCCTCGGGGAGGTGGTCGCCGCGACGGTGGCGGGCGTGTTCGACCTGCGGACGGCTGCGGAGCTGGTGGTGGTACGGGCGAGGGCCATGGCCCGCTGCGCCGCCGGAGCGATGCTCTCGGTCGGCCGGCTGGATCCGTTCGCCGACCTGATCGACGCGGGCGCCCTGGTGGTCGCGGCGACCAACTCCCCCCGGCAGTTCGTCCTGTCCGGAACCCACGAGGGCATCGAGCAGGCGGTCACGAGGGCGGCGGACGCGGGCTTCCCCCACCACAGGCTCGCCACCTCGCACGCCTTCCACTCGCCGCTGATGCGCGGTGCCGCGGAGGAGTTCCTCGCCTTCCTGAAGACCGTCGACCTCCAGGAGCCGCGGATCCCGCTGGTGTCGAACATCACCGGCCGGATCCTCACTGGGTACGAGGCCCGGAACCCGCACTACTGGGCGGACCACCTGATCCGGGGCGTCGACTTCGCCGGGTCGGTGGAGACGCTGCTCGGGCTGGGCGCGCGGAGGTTCGTCGAGATCGGCTCCGGCCGGTCCATGGGCAACCTGATCCGTGCCAACGCCGGACCGGAGACGGCCTCGGCCCTGGAACTCGCCCAGACGCTGGGTGAGCCGGAGCACGAGGACGAGTCGTTCGCGGACGCCGTCGCCTTCGGGTGGGCTTCCGACCCCGAGGTACGCATCGAGGCCTATGCGAGCGCGGGGCGGATGGTGTCCCTGCCGACCTACCCGTTCGAGAAGCTGGTCCACTGGGTGGAGTCGACGCCCGCTCCCCCCTCGGATGCCTGTGGCTGCGAGGCCGAGGGCCGGTCGGACGTCGCGGAGACGAGCACGGTCCAGGCCCCGGGAGCGGGCGTCGCGGCCGCGGACGCACCGTCCTCCTCGGCGGCGGCGACGACGGCCGTGGAAAGCACCGGCGCCGACGCGGCGACGGAAGAGATCCGGCTGATCGTCGGCCGGATCTTCGAGAGCTTCCTCGGCGAGTCGACCGCGGCCGACGACCTCGGCTTCTTCGAGCTCGGCGGGAACTCGCTCATGGCGATCCAGCTGATCAACAAGCTGCGCGAAACCTTTGAACTGGACCTGTCCGTACGGGACTTCTACGAGAACAGCTCGATCTCGGCGACCACGAACGTGATGAGGGCCATGCTGCTTGAGGAGCCCGTGAATGTCTGACAGCACCTTCCTCGACGCCGGTCGGCTGGCGAGGCTGAAGGCGCAACTGAAATCCGGTTCGGCAGCCGCGTCCGAGACGGGTGAACTCCGGACGTCCGAGCCGGGTCAGCACCCGCGGCCCGCGCCGCAGGAACGCCGGCCGTCCGCGCCGATACCCGACCTGGGCGTCATCTTCTTCTCCGGCCTGAGCGGGGACAGCGACCCCTACGACCTCCTGCTGGACGTCTCGCGCTTCGTCGACGGCGCCGGCTTCACGGCGGTCTGGACCCCGGAGCGGCACTTCACCGAGGTCGGTGGCGCCTATCCCAACCCGTCCGTACTGGGCGCGGCACTGGCGATGATCACCGAGAACGTGCGCATCCGTGCGGGAAGCATCAACCTCCCCCTCCACGACGTACTGCGCGTGGCGGAGGAGTGGGCGCTCGTCGACAACCTGTCGGGCGGCCGGGTGGACCTCGCGTTGGCGCCCGGCTGGCACGCGCGGGACTTCGTCCTCAACCCGGACGGCTACGAGGACAGGGCGCAGGTGCTGGGCCGCTCGCGGGAGCAGCTGCAGGGCCTGTGGCGCGGAACCCCGGCCGGGCGCACCGATCCGTTGGGAGAAGTCCACGACATCCTGACCTTCCCCCGCCCCGTGCAGCCGGAACTCCCCGTCTGGCTGACCTCGTCGAAGAGCACGGACGCGTGGCGGTACGCGGGCGAGAACGGCCTGAACGTCCTTTCGGCGCTCATCAACTTCGGTCCGGCCGAACTCGCGAAGAGGATCGAGATCTACCGTGAGGCGCGGGCCGGCGCGGGACTCGATCCCGATCTCGGCGTCGTCTCCCTGATGCTGCACACGTATGTCGGTGTCGACACGGAGGAGTCCGTGGACCGGGTGCGGCCCGCCCTGACCCGGTACCTCAGCTCCTTCGTCTCCCAGCACGCCACCTCGGGGCAGAGCGAGTCGCAGGACAAGTCCCGGACGTTGCAGAACCTCGGCGACGACCACGACGAATTCCTCGAGATGGTGTTCCAGCGGTACGTCTCGTCGAGTTCGCTCATCGGCGACGTGGACCGAGCCCGTACGACGCTGGAGGGCTTCTCCGCGATGGGGGTGAACGAGATCGCCTGCCTGGTCGATTTCGGAGTGTCCAAGGACGACGTCATGAAGAGCCTCGCCCGGCTCTCGTCGCTTCTCCGGAAAGAGGTCTGACAGATGAAGACGTACAGCTTCCAGGGCGTCCAGCCGCGCATCCACCCCAGCGTCTACGCGTTCGACGACGTGGTGGTCATCGGAGACGTGGAGATCGAGGCGGATGTC
This sequence comes from Streptomyces sp. NPDC048258, assembly GCF_043201995.1. Classification (NCBI taxonomy): domain Bacteria; kingdom Bacillati; phylum Actinomycetota; class Actinomycetes; order Kitasatosporales; family Streptomycetaceae; genus Streptomyces; species Streptomyces sp. NPDC048258. The sequence goes on along the minus strand of NZ_JBICZH010000004.1, from coordinate 108,629 downwards.
AGCCTCTGGCCGGGCGTGACGATCCGCGGGGACAAGGGGGGCGTCCGCATCGGCCGGGGGTCGAACATCCAGGACCACTCGATGCTGCACTCGGACCCGGACCATCCGTTGATCGTCGGCCGCGACGTGACGGTCGCCCACGGCGCCCTGCTGCACGGCTGTTCGGTCGGCGACGGATCCGTCGTCGGCATCGGCGCGGTCCTGCTGAACGGTGTCTCGGTCGGGGCGAGTTCGCGGGTCTCCGCGGGGGTGGTGCTGAGCGCCGGACCGCTGCTCCCGCCCCGGAGCCTCATCGCGGGCACCCCCGCGTCCGTCCTCATGAAGCTGAGCGACAGTGACGTGGCGGTGCTGGACGAGACGGCTGCCGAGTACCGGGACCTGGCCGCGCAGTACCGCACGGGGCTCCGCCGGGTCGCCCTGCCGGGTCGTGAGCCGTCGGAGTCGCGGACGGGCGGCCGATGACACGGCCTGTCCGGGCAACCGGCACGCGGCTCCTGAGGGGGTACTCCCACGGGCATCGGCGCGTGGTCGTCTGCTTCCACCACGCCGGCGGGGGAATGTCCGCGTTCCGGGGATGGGCGGACGTGCTCGCGCCGACGACGGACGTGGTCCTGGTCCAGCTCAAGGGGCGCGAGGACCGCATAGGGGAACCGCTCACGGACCACCTGGACGATCTCGCGGTGGAGATCGCCCGAGGGATCTGCGCGATGCCGTACGACGACGTCGTACTCCTCGGGCACAGCATGGGGGCGACCGTCGCGTGGGCGGTGGCCGATGCGATCTGGTCGGTCTACCGCCGCCGCGTCCGGGTGGTGCTCTCCGCCCAGGCGCCGCCTCCGTACGACCCCGAGGCGGCCGGCCGCCTGTTCGCGCAGGGGGACGGCTGCGAGAGCGCCGTGGAGATCCTCGGGGCGGTCGGCGGCGTCTCGGCACGCGCGGTCGGCGAGTTCTACGCGGACACCCTGGCCGCGGATCTGGCGTGGATGTCCCGCGAGTTCCCCGCGCTCGCCCCCCGCGCACTGCCCGTCGACCTGTACTGCGTGGCGGCCGACGGGGACCGCCTGCTGGCCCCCGGGGTCATGGACGGGTGGGCGTCACTGACGACGCGGCACTTCTCGCAGTCGATCGTTCCCGGCGGACACATGTATCTGCTGACGGATCCCACACCCCTGTTGCACCTCGTGAAGGAGCTCGCGCTCCAGGACTCCGCGGAAAAGGTGGCCACCGTTGTTCAGTAGCGCACGTGACAGCGCGAGTATCCGCGTGGGTCTTCAACGGAACACCCCGCCGTTCTCGTATGCACCGACCGAGGAGTTCCGGCCCGTCGGCTATGCCGTCGATCTGGCGCACCTGGTGTTCGCCAGGGTCTTCGGCGGCGCGCACCTGGTCCCCCCGCTGGAGGCCGTCGAGGTGACCTCCTCCACGCGGGAGGGGATGCTCGCCGAGGGCAGCATCGACATCGAGTGCGGATCGACGACGATCACGGAGGCGCGGCTCGCGCGGCACGCCTTCAGCCTGCCGATATTCCGTACCTCTCACCGCATCGTGGTGAAGGCCGGCGAGGACCCGCCGCCGGCGAAGGTGCTGCGCGTGGTCGGCATCCAGGGCTCGACGAGCCAGGCCGCGCTGGAGGGCCAGAAGGACCTCGGCTTCGATTTCACCTTCGTCGGCGTGCCGTCCATCGGCGCGGCCTGGGACGCGTTCGTCGGCGACGGGCACATCGACGCCATGGTGGCGGACGAGGTGATCCTCAGGACTCTCCTCGGCGGCGGGCCCGCGCACGAGGGCATCAGGCTGCTCGACGTCCGGCTGGGCGGGGAGTCCTACGGATTCATGATGCGGCACGAGGACCATGAGTTCGTCCGCGCCGTGGATGCGGCTCTCGAGGAGGTCTTCGATTCCTCCGAATACCGTGAACTCCTCAGGTCGTGGTTCTTCGAGGAAATACCCGGACTGGGGTTCGGCCTTGCGATGGATCCGACGGACGAGGCATTTGTGAATACGGGGGTCCGCCCCGCGTATGCGTATCGGGAAGGCAGCGACGATGAACACCACTGAGTCCGCGGTGCAGGACCTGTTCAAGGAGGTGATGTCCTGTGTCGCCACACCCGTGTCGATCGTGACGGTCATGTCCGACGGCGATCTGCCTTTCGGGGCGACCGTCAGCGCGTTCTCGTCGCTTTCGATCGACCCCGCGATGCTTCTGATCGCTCTCGACAGGAGGTCGAAGACCCTTGAGGTAATCCGCGAGTCCGGCCGTTTCGGCCTCAATGTCCTCGGCGCCGACCAGGACGACCTGGCGATGGCATTCGCGGCCAAAGGCGGAGTCGACAAGTTCTACGGGACGAGCTGGAGCGTCGACTGCGGTCTCCCGCGCATTGCGCACGCACCGGCCTGGATAGCCTCGACCGTGGTCGACCTGGTCGACGGTGGGGACCACGTCATCGTTCTCGGCCGCGTCGACGCCGCGGAATCGACCGGCGACAAGGCGCCGTTGGTCTACTACCGGCGCAGCTTCGGAACCCATCTTCCGCACTACGAACCGGTATAACCATCCCGACCGTCTCGCACTCTGAGAAATCCCGCGTATTCCATCTGACTTACGGTCAAGGCCTGTACGATTCACAGCATGGTAAATCATGTCAAAATTGGGCTGCTTGGGTGCGGAACGGTCGGGGAGGCCTTCGCCGAGTTGCTCGTCGAGCGGCGCGCCGCGATCGAGGACGTGACGGGAATTTCCCTCGATCTCGTGCGGATCGCGGTGCGCAATCCGGATAAACCGCGCTCGCCGAAACTGGACCCGAATCTCTTCACGGGAGACCCGCTCGACGTCGTCAAGGCGGAGGACGTCGACATCGTCGTCGAATTGATCGGTGGCGTGACACCGGTCGACGAGCTGGTCGTCACGGCGCTGAACTCGGGCAAGCCGGTCGTGACCGCCAACAAGCAGCTCATCGGCAGTGCCGGTCCCGAACTGTTCGCCGCGGCGGACCGGGCGGGAGTCGACCTCTTCTTCGAGGCCGCGGCGGTGGCGGCGGTGCCGATCCTGCGGCCGATCCGGGAGTCGCTCCTGGGCGAGGACGTGACGCGCGTGGCCGGCATCGTGAACGGCACCACCAATTTCATCCTCACCCGCATGATGAGCGACGGCCTGAGTTTCGACGAGGCGCTGACGAACGCTCAGGAACTGGGACTGGCCGAGCCCGACCCGACCGCCGACATCGAAGGCGACGACGCGGCGTCCAAGGTCGCCATCCTCGCGTCGCTGGCCTTCAACCGGTCCGTCGTCGCCGACGACGTCGCCCGGGAGGGCATCGTCGGTCTCGACCTCGAAGACTTCGAACTGGCCGCACAGTTCGGGTTCGACATCAAGCTCCTCGCCGTGGCCGAGCGGTTCACCGACGGCCCGGAAGGAAGCGAGCAGATCGGGGCCCAGGTGTTCCCGGCCCTGATCGAGCGCGACCACCCGCTGGCGAGCGTCCGTGACAGCTTCAACGCGGTGTTCGTCACCACCTCCGCCGCCGGTGAGCTCATGTTCTACGGCCACGGCGCCGGCCCGCGTCCGTCGGCGTCGGCCATCCTGGGTGACGTCGTCGCTGCGGCGGACCACCTGCACCGCGGCACACACCGTCGGGTCCCCGTCGGCTCCCCCGCGGCCATCCGGCCCACGCAGGACCTCGTGTACTCCTACTACCTCCGCACGGAGGTCGACGAGGCGCCGGGCGTCCTGTCCCAGGTGACGGGCGCGTTCGCACGGCACGGCGTCTCGATCCGCAAGGTCGACCAGCACGGCTCGGAATCACAGGCGCGCGTCGTCTTCATCACCTTCCCTGCGACCGAGCGCGCGCTGCACGGCGCGCTCGACGAGCTCCGAGGGCTGGGCCACGTCCGCGATATCGGTCGAGTCCTGCGGATCTACAAGTAGGGCCACCCGCCGCACGGCTGCGCCCTCGCCGCCGACCACGGTCGACAGCGAGGGCGCAGCCGTGCGGACGGCGTTCATCGCCCCATCAGCCTGCTGCGCCGTCCTCGTCGCCTTGCGGCTCGGACAGAGCCTGAAGCACGTCATCGAGCAGCTCTAGATATCCGGACGAGTGAGAGCCAGCTGCCGGTACGTGTGGGCGCTCAACTTGGTCGCGGCCAGAGCCTCTTCCCCCCGTCCCCATGCAGCAAGCAGCGGGCGGCGTCACCTGCCTGAAGTCCACCCCTGTCGCCGGAGCCGTTCGAAGCCGTCCAGGAGGAGGTCCAGGGCGAACTCGAACTCGAACTGGTCGTCACAGCCTCGGCCGACGACGGACTCCCCGTCGTGGGCCACCGCCATGGCCAGCTCCGTCACGTAGGGATATCGACGCGCGGCCTCGGTCGCCGCGGCGGCCGTGACGCCCGGGTCGGGGCTCGGCGCGTCGTCGAACAGTTCCTGGGCGAACCCGAGCATGCGGCTGCCCAGGGCGTGCATCACGTGATGCGTCAGGTCGACGGAGAAGCCGCCGGTCCGGAACATGCCGATCACCGAGTCCATGTACGCGAGCACGACCGGTGTGGGGCTGGTCCGCGATTGGATCACCTGAGCCGCCCAGGGGTGGCCCAGGAGGGTGCGCCGCGCCGAGAGGATCCGCTGCCGGACCGCGCTCTTCCAGTCGGCGCCGGGGGCCGGCGGGTCGATCCCGCCGACGACGACGTCCACCATGCCGTCCAGGAGCTGCTCCTTGTTGGCGACGTGCTTGTAGAGCGCCATCGGCACCACGCCCAGCTCCTGCGCGAGTTTGCGCATGCTGAGCGCTTCGATCCCGATGCCGTCGGCGAGCGCGACGGCGGCGTGCAGCACCCGGTCCCTGCTCAGGGGGGCCCGGCGTCCCGTGTCCGTCTGCTGCCCCATATCGATCAGCTCCTTGTGATCAGCCGTGGACCGGCCCCGGCATCCGGCCTTGACGAGTGTACGGCGTACACCTAACGTGAGCGCAGGTGTACGCCGTACACCTGCACATGGGGAGGGTCCCGATGGACTCAGCTAGAAAAATCGCCGTCGTCGCCGGCGCGTTGTTCCTAGTCACGGAGGTCAGCGCGATCGCCGGGCTCGCGCTGTACGGCCCTGTACTCGGGGGTGCGGACTACGTGGTCGGTTCCGGCGCCGACACCCGGGTGTTCCTGGGGGCGTTGTTCGAGATCGTCCTCGCGATGGCCGTCATAGGCACCGGGGTCACGCTGTTTCCGGTCATCAAGAGGCAGAACGAAGGGGCAGCGCTGGGCTACGTCTGCGGCCGCCTCCTCGAAGCGGCCGTCATCGTCGTCGGCACCATCAGCGTGCTGTCGGTGGTGACGTTGAGGAGGAACTTCGCGGGCGGTGCGGACGGTTCGGGCGGTTCGGGCGGTTCGGGCGGTTCGGGCGGTGATGCGGCGTCCCTCGTCACGGTCGGCAAGACCCTGGTGGCGATCCACGACTGGACCTTCCTCTTCGGGCCGAACGTCATCCTCGGCGCGAACACGCTGGTTCTGGCGTGGTTGATGTACCGCTCGGGCCTCGTGCCCCGGTTCATCGCCGTACTGGGCCTGGTCGGGGGCGCGTTGATCTGCGTCTCGGCGACGGCCGTGATGTTCGGGCTCTACGAGCAGGTCTCCGTGGCGGGGTCGCTCGCGGCCCTCCCCGTGTTCGCCTGGGAAGTGACCCTGGCCGTCCGGCTCATCGCCAAGGGGTTCACGCCTTCACCCGCCGTCTCCGCCGAAGTCGGAGGCCCGGATCCGACTCCCGGAGCCGCCGGTTAAGTTGGGGGTGTGGATCGGCGGCCGCTCAAACTCGTACTCGATGTCCTGCTCGTCCTCGTCGGGGCCCTGCTGGCCATCGCGACGAACTACGCGACCAGCGGGGACGGCCATGTACCGCTACCCCTGCGTCTGTTGCGGACCTGGTCCGTGCCGCTGATCGGCGTCGCGCTGCTGGTCCTCGTCGTCGGACAGGTCTGGCTGCACTACCTCGACCGGCCGGTCGCCGTCCGGCGTACCTGGGACTCCGACCAGCCGCCGTATCCGGGGCTGGAAGCCTTCACCGAGGCCGACGCGGCCGTGTTCTTCGGCCGTGACCGTGAGGTCGCCGAGCTGGTCGGCCGGCTGCACCCGGTGGCGCCCGGCCGGGCGGCGCGGTGCGTGAGCGTCATCGGGCCGTCCGGCAGCGGCAAGTCCTCCCTCGTACGGGCCGGCCTGCTGCCCGCGCTGGCCCGGCGGCGCAGGCGCTGGACGGTCGCCGAGCCGTTCTCGCCCGGCGTGGACCCGGTCGGCGCACTGCACCGGCGACTGGAGCAACTGCCCGACGCCCGGCCCGCATTGCTCGTGGTCGACCAGCTGGAGGAGCTGCTCACCCTGTCCGGTCCCGAGGAGCGCACCGCCTTCCTGGCCGCCCTGCGCGCGGCCCTGCGCCGGGATCCGCAGCTGTGGGTGGTCGCCACCCTGCGCTCCGACTTCCTCACGGCCTTCCTGGAGACCGGATGCGCCGAGCTGGTACGGGACCCCATGGCGATCGGCGCGCTCGGCCGCGAGGAGCTGTACGAGGTCATCGAGCGGCCCGCCGAACAGGCCGGCCTCTCCTTCGCTCCCGGGGTCGTCGCCCGCATGGTCGACGACTGCGGGGGCGGCGACGCGCTCCCGCTGCTCGCGTACACCCTGCAAGAGCTCTACCTGCGGGCCGGCGGATCCGGCGGTACGGTGACCGACGAGACGTACCGCGCCCTCGGCGGCGTGGCCGGCGCCCTGTCCGACCGGGCGGACAGGATCACGGCGGAGCTGGGTGCGGCCGCTCCCGTCCTCGCCACCCTGCTGCGGTTCGTCACGGTCGACCGCAGCGAGCCCACCCGCCGCCGGGTGCCGCGCGCCGACCTGGAACCGGCGGAACGGGAAGTCGCCGAAGCCTTCGTGGCCGGCCGGCTGCTGACCGGTGACGGGGGCACGCTGGACGTGGCCCACGAGGCCCTGTTCCGGCGCTGGCCGCCGCTGAGCCAGGCGGTCGCCGCCCGCACCGAAGAGCTGCGCCGGCGCACCGAGCTGGAGCGCTGGGCCCAGGACTGGGAGCACGCCGGACGCCCGGACGCCTACCTGCTGACCGGCGAGCGGCTGACCCTGGCCCGGCAGTGGCTGGACGGCGCCGCCCGGTCGCTGGGCACGGCGCCGCTGGTCGCGGAGTTCCTCGACCGCTCGGCGCGGGCGGACCGGGCGACGATGGCGCGCACGGCGGACGCAGTCGCCCTCCGGGTGCTCGAAAGCACGGAACACAAACCGGAGTTGGCGATGGCGGCGGGGCTCGCGGCGGCCGACGAGTGCGGGCTGACGCCGGCGCTCGCCCAGGCACTGCGGACCGCGCTCGGCGCCTCCCGGCTCCGCACCGCCCACCGGTGCTTCGAGCGCGCCGTAACGGGTACGGCCTGGTCGCCCGACGGGAGCCGCTTGGCGGCCGCTTCCGGTGAGGGAGGCCTGCGGGTGTGGAACACGACGGGTGCCGAAGCCGACGCGGCCGGGCCGGCCGTCCACATCGAACAGGGCGGCTGGATCCGCTCCATGGCGTGGTCGCCCGACGGCCGCCGGATCGCGTGCGGCGCCCGTGAGGGGATGGTGAGCGTCTGGGACACCGGGACCTGGGCGCTCCTGGCCGACCTGCGGCACGGCGAAACGGCCGGCGGCCGCGCCGAGGGCGTCACCAGCGTCGCCTGGGCACCCGACGGGAGCCGCCTCGTCTCATCGGGCAGCGACCGCGTGCTGCGGGTGTGGGACACCGGACCGGCGGCCTCGTACGCCGAGGTCTCCGCCCTCCGGGGGCACACCCGTACGGTGTGGAGCGTGGCCTGGTCCCCCGACGGCGGCCGGATCGCCAGCGCGGGCGAGGGCGCGATCGTACGGATCTGGGACGCGGCGACGGGTGAGTCCCTCCGGGTGCTGCGGGACCATCAGGACACGGTCGAATCCGTCCGCTGGTCCCCGGACGGGTCCCGCCTCGCCTCCGCGTCCAAGGACCGCACGGTGCGGATCTGGTCCACCGCCTCCTGGACCGTACGGCATCGGCTCGACAGCCTCGACGGCCTCAACTGCCTGGCCTGGTCCCCGGACGGACGGCGGCTGGCCGCGGGCGACCAGGACCGTACCGTGCGCGTCTGGCAACTCCCCGACGGCGCCGAGACCGAGGACGCGGCCGGCGAGGCCACGGCCGCCGAGGCCGGACTCTGGCTGAGCGGCCACACCGACACCGTGTACGACCTCGCCTGGTCGCCCGACGGGGAGCGGCTCGCCAGCGCCTCCCGCGACCGCGTCCTCGCGGTCTGGGACGTCCGCGAAGCCACGAACACCCTGTACGGCCACGAGGATTCGGTGTGGCAGGCCGCCTGGTCGCCGGACGGCGCGCACATCGCCAGTGCCTCCCAGGACGGCACGGCCCGCGTCTGGGACGCGCACGCGGGCCGGCCGACGGGCGTACTGGGCCCGGTCGGCGAGGTCGCGGACGTCGCCTGGTCGCCCGACGGCACCCGGGTGGCGGCCGCCCTGCGCGACGGACGGGCCCTCCTGTGGCGTCCCGGTAGCGGGACCACCCGTACGCTGCGGGGCCACCGGGACGAGCTGTCGGACATCTCCTGGTCGCCGGACGGCACCCGGGTCGCCACCGCCTCGCGCGACAGCACGGTACGGATCTGGGACGCCGCCACCGGGGACGTCCGCCACGTCCTGCCGGCCGGGCGCCGCGCCCGCGGCCAGGACGACTGGCTCACCGGCACGGCCTGGTCCCCGGACGGCCGCCATCTCGCCACCTCCGGCACCGGGCGGACGGTCATCGTCTGGGACACCGGCTCCGGTGAGACGGTCACCGTCCTGCGCGGCCACGAGGACCACGCCTGGAAGATCGACTGGTCGCCGGACGGCCGTCGGCTCGTCACCGGCTCCCGCGACCGCACGCTTCGCCTCTGGGACCCCTTCGCCGGCACCGAACTCGCGGTCATGACCGGCCACGAGGACCGGGTGCAGCGTGTGGTCTGGTCGCCGGACGGCACCCGGATCGCCTCCGCCTCCCGGGACCGCACCGTCCGCCTCTGGGATCCTGGTACGGCCACCCAGCTCGCGGTCGTGGCGGTGGGCGCCGACTGGATCAACGGCCTGGACTGGCACCCGGACGGCTCCCGCCTGGTGACCGCGTCGCGCGACCGCACGGTGCGGATCTGGGACGTGTCGGCCGCCGACTCCGACGCCCTGCTGCGACGTACCCGGTCCCGCCTCTTCCGCGAGCTGACCGCCGAGGAGCGGCGCGCTTTCCTCCTCCCCGGCGCGGCCCGCACGAGGTAGCGGGGGCGGTCGTGGGCGGTGACCGCGTGCCGCGTGACACCGCCGAAACCCGTCAACGCGGCGGTGAGCGCGACCGACGACGCTCTCGGGCGGAAACCGGCCCACGGCCCACGTGTTCTCGGCGCGGCGGGGATGCCGCCGCCGGCGTCTGGGCCTGACATCCTGATGCGGTGCGCGTACTGATCGTGACCGCGGGATCCTGGGGCGACGTCGCCCCGTACACCGGACTGGGCGTGCGACTGCGCTCCGCCGGCCACGACGTGGCCATCGCCACGCACGTCCGTTTCCGGGACGCCGTCACCGCCCACGGAATCGGCTTCCGCGCCCTGCCCGTGGACCCCCGTGAAGTACTGGCGTCCGCGGCCGGCCGGTCACTGGCCAGGGCGGTCAGCCCGCCCGTGGCCATGGCCCGACTGATGCGCATGGCCCAGGAGTTCATGCCCCGGCTCACCTCGGGCGTCGTGGACGCCGTACGGCAGGGCGCCGACGTGCTGCTGAGCTCCACGTTCACCGACCCCATGTGCTCGGCGCTCGGCGAGGCGATGCGGCTGCCGGCCCTCGGCGTCTACCTCCAGCCCATCGAACCCACCGCGGCCTTTCCACCCCTGGTCACCGCGGCCCGCTCGTTCGGGCCGCACGGCAACCGGCTGGCCGCACGAGCCCTGTGGGCCGCCACCGACCGGATCTTCGCCCCCGCCGTGAGCGGACTCCGTCGCGAACTGGGGCTGCCACCACGGAGGTTCGGGGGACCGCTGGGCCTGCCGCGCGACCGCCTCGTCCTGCACGGCTTCAGCCCCCGGATCGTCCGGCGCCCCGCCGACTGGCCCGAACGCCACCGTGTCTGCGGCTACTGGTGGCCCGCGACACCGCCCGGCTGGCAGCCCGACCCGCGGCTGCTGGACTTCCTCGACGCGGGACCCCCTCCGGTGTTCGCCGGATTCGGCAGCTTCGTCGCCGCCGACGCGGAGCGGCTGAGCGCCTTGCTCGCCGAGGCCCTGCGACGCGCGAAGGTCCGCGGGATCGTCCAGTCCGGCTGGACCGGCCTGCACGCCGAGGGAGACGAGCTGCTCACCGTGCAAGAGGTCCCGCACGCCTGGCTGTTCCCGCGCACCGCCGCCGTGATCCACCACGCGGGCGCGGGGACGACCGCGGCGGGTCTGCGCGCCGGAGTCCCGGCCGTACCGGTCCCGGTCCAGCTGGACCAGCACTTCTGGGCCGGCCGCCTCACCGCCCTGGGTGTCTCCCCACCGCCCCTGCGCTACCAGCGCCTGACCGCGCCCCGGCTGGCCGAAGCGATCGTCGCGGTCACCCGCACCCCGGCCTTCCGCGCCCGCTCCCGCCGCCTGGCCGCCGGCATCGCCGAGGAGGACGGCGCGGCGCGGGTACTCACGGCCCTGGGACGGTTGGGATGAGGCCGGTTGCACCCGAGTAGCGGGTGCCCCTCCCCCGCTCGGGGGAGGCTGCTGCTCCTCGGGCAGGACGCGACGCCCGGCTGCCCCGGACAGCATGGGGAACATGACCGTTGAGAGGTACGCAGACCAGGCCCGCCGGACGCTGTTCGCACCCGCGCGGCCCGCGCCCGCAGGGCGCTTCGTGTGGCTGGCCGCAGGCCTCGCCGTCGCGTTCATGCTGGTGTACTCGGGGATCAAGGTGTACATGGCGGCGCGCGGCGAGATAGGGATGCCCGGCCACCCGGCGCCCGAGTCGGTGCAAGCACGCTTCGAGCACCCCGCGCTCGCACAGGCGGGGAACGCGTTCCTGGGCGCGGTGGCGGCGGCCGTCGCGGCGGCGACCGTCACGCGCTGGGGCGCGCTGATTCCGCGCTGGATGGTGCTGGGCGCCCTCGCGGTCGCCCTGGTGATGCAGGCTCTCGGAGCGGTGATCACCCTGCGCCGCGAGGGTCTCGACCCGGTGTCCGGCGGGTGGGGCATCGTGGCCGACGGGGTGGCTCCGGCGGCCCAGCTCGCCGCCTGGGGCGTCGTCGGGGTGTCGTACTTCCTGCGGACGCGCGCACCGCGCAAGGCAGAGACGCGATGACCCGCCGGACGGGGACGGCTACGGGGACGGGGACGGGGACGGGGACGGGAACCAGGATGCGGTCGCGGGCGGCCGCGGCCCACGTGGCCTTCGGGTGCGCGCTCGCGTACGGGGCGATGAAGCTCGACTGGGCCCTGGGCGGCGAGTTCCTCGTCCGTCAGACCCCCCTGCCGCCCGACGCCCGGGCCGAGTTGCTGGCTCGCGGCGGGGGCGTGGTGACCGGGCACTGGGGGTCGGTGGCGCTCGCCCTGGTCGGGATGGCCGCCGCGCTCCACCTTTCCGGCCGCTTCCAGCCGCACGGAAGGCTCCGCCGCGCGGCACTGCTCTGCGGAGCCTGGGCCGGATGCGTGTTCATGGTGGCGCGCGCGGTCGGACTCCTGGGCTACGGGTTCATCGGCGACCTGCGCCTGCTGACCGGGCGTGCCTCCGCAGCCCCCGCCGACCCGGAACTCGCGCGCACCCTTGCTTACTGGGACCTGCTGCTGTGGTCGCCGTACTGGCTGCTTTTCGGTCTGTGCTGGGGGGTCGCGGCACACCGGTACGCCCGCGCCGCGAAGCCCGAGCCCGCGGGCGGTGGCGGTGGCCACAGCTCCGCTCCGGCCCGGTCCGCGAGCCGGTCGACGCAGGCGCCGATCAAGATCACACGTGCGGCGGACCGGGTACGCAGGAGGGGCACAGCCCGCGGTAGGTGACCTCGACGTCGGACACCGTGAAGCCAAACCGCTCCTCCGCCGGGAGGCCGGCCAGCGGATCGCCGGTCGGGTGGACGTCGCGGATCACGCCGCAGCCGGAGCACACCAGGTGCTGGTGCGGGTGGTGCGCGTTGGGGTCATAGCGCTTCACGCGGCCGTGGGCGGAGACCTCCGCAACCTCACCGAGCAAGACCAGTTCGCCCAGGGTGTTGTAGACGGTCGCCCGGGAGATCTCGGGCAGCAGCCGCGCCGCGCGGGCGTGCACCTCGTCGGCCGTGAGGTGCACGTGCTCGCCGTCGAGGACCTCCGCGACGACACGCCGCTGGGACGTCATGCGCCAGCCACGGCCTCGCAGTCGCTCCAGCAAGTCACTCATTTCGGTTCACCTGTTCAGGCTCGGCGGGACAACAGAAGTTTACCGACATGTATCCGGCTTCTGGTGGGAAGCGGACGGTCCGACCTTCTGGACGTGATCAGCAGGTGCGAGAACTGACGGCTTTGGACTTTGACTTCTTGTTACGCGGGGCGCCCTGCGTGTTCTCGTAGCAGTGCGGTCCGCGGTGCGCGACCATACGGACGCCGATTCAAGAGCAGGCAGCAAGCAACCAGCAGATGGAAACACCAAGACAGGAAGAGGGACGGACGTGTCCGGCAGCGAAAGCGAGAACCCAGTAATCCCCTCCCCGGCCCCGGCGCCGAGTCGCCCCAGGACGAACCGGGACTGGTGGCCGAACCAGCTGGACCTTCAGGTTCTCCACCAGCACTCGCCCCGGTCCAATCCGATGGGTGAGGACTTCGACTACGCGGAAGAGTTCGCGACCCTGGACCTCGACGCGCTGAAGCGGGACGTCTTCGCGCTGATGACGACGTCGCAGGACTGGTGGCCTGCCGACTACGGCCACTACGGGCCGCTCTTCATCCGGATGAGTTGGCATGCCGCGGGAACGTACCGCATCGAGGACGGCCGGGGCGGCGGCGGCTCCGGCGCTCAGCGCTTCGCCCCGCTCAACAGCTGGCCGGACAACGCGAGCCTCGACAAGGCGCGCCGTCTGCTCTGGCCGGTCAAGCAGAAGTACGGACGGAAAATCTCATGGGCAGACCTTCTGGTCTTCGCAGGAAACTGTGCCATGGAATCCATGGGGTTCAAGACGTTCGGTTTCGGCTTCGGGCGGGAGGACATCTGGGAACCCGAGGAAATCTTCTGGGGGCCCGAGGACACATGGCTCGGAGATGAGCGCTACAGCGGCGACAGGGAACTCTCCGGTCCTTTCGGTGCCGTGCAGATGGGACTGATCTACGTCAATCCGGAAGGGCCCAACGGTAATCCGGATCCGATGGCTGCCGCCCGGGACATTCGCGAGACGTTCGCGCGTATGGCGATGAACGACGAGGAGACGGTCGCGCTCATCATCGGCGGCCACACGTTCGGCAAGTGCCATGGTGCGGTCGACCCCTCGTACATCGGCCCGGAGCCCGAGGCCGGCCCCCTCGAGGAGCAGGGCCTCGGCTGGCGGAACACGCACGGCAGCGGCATGGGGGTCGACACGCTCACCAGTGGCCTTGAGGGCGCCTGGACCACCGAGCCGACGAAGTGGGACAACGGGTACCTGGACAACCTGTTCCGGTACGACTGGGAGCTGACGACGAGTCCGGCCGGTGCGCATCAGTGGACTCCCACGGATCCCTCGGCCAAGGGCACGGTGCCCGATGCCCATGATCCGTCGAAGAGGCACGCCCCGATGATGCTGACGACGGACCTCTCGCTGAAGCTGGATCCGGTCTACGGGCCGATCACGAAGAGCTTCCACGAGAACCCGGACAGGCTCGCGGAGGCCTTCGCCAAGGCGTGGTACAAGCTGCTGCACCGCGACATGGGACCCCTCTCGCGTTACCTCGGGCCGTGGATTCCCGAGCCGCAGCTGTGGCAGGACCCCGTCCCCCAGGTCGATCACGAGCTGGTCGCGGAGGGCGACATCGCCGCTCTCAAGAGCACGATCCTCGCCTCAGGACTGTCCATCTCCCAACTGGTCACCACCGCTTGGGCGTCGGCGGCGAGCTTCCGCGGCACCGACAAGCGCGGCGGAGCCAACGGGGCGCGGATTCGACTCGCACCGCAGAAGGACTGGGAGGTCAACGACCGGCCCGAGGTGACCGAGGTGCTGCAGACCCTCGATCGGATCCGGCAGGACTTCGACCGCTCACAGACCGGCGGAACGAAGATCTCGCTCGCCGACCTGATCGTCCTGGGCGGGTGCGCGGCCGTCGAGCAGGCCGCGAAGAACGCCGGGCACGAGATCACGGTCCCGTTCGCACCGGGGCGCACGGACGCCTCGCAGGAGCAGACCGATGTGGAGACGTTCGCCGTACTCGAACCCAGGGCGGACGGGTTCCGCAACTACCTCCGTGCGGGAGAGAAGTTGTCGCCGGAGACCCTCCTCCTCGACCGCGCCAGCCTGTTGACACTGACCGCACCCGAGATGACGGTTCTGACCGGCGGCATGCGGGCCCTGAACACCGGCTTCGGGCGGTCCCCGCACGGCGTCTTCACCCACCGGCCGGAGACGCTGACCAACGACTTCTTCGTCAACCTGCTCGACATGGGTACGGAGTGGAAGGCGTCGACCTCGACCGAGAACGTGTTCGAAGGGCGGGATCGCGCCACGGGCGAGGCCAAGTGGACCGCCACCGCCGTCGACCTCGTCTTCGGTTCGCACTCCCAGCTCCGCGCCGTCTCGGAGGTCTACGCGGCCAAGGACGCGGGAGAGAAGTTCGTACGTGATTTCGTGGCGGCGTGGGACAAGGTGATGAACCTCGACAGGTTCGACCTCGCCTGAGCCCGATGTCCCGGTCGGCCGCTCATCGGCCGACCGGGACGTCATCGGGATCTCGCACCAGGCTCCCGACCCGTCGGCGGTCCCTGGTAGGCGCGGTTCAGCGGCACAGGGCCGTGTCCACGACACTCTCGAGGTGCTTCGTGGCTGCCCCGTCGGTCGGGATGCCGGTCACCGCGACGCCGGCGGCTCGGCCGTCGTCGGTGACTCCGCCCCGGGTCTCGTAGCCCGGGATGTCCCCGCCGTGGCCCCAGTAGATACCGCCGCATGACAGCGGCCTGCTCATGAGCCCCAGTCCGTAGCCGGCACCGGTGTCCCCGATGGGGACCGTGGTGCGCATCTGGGTGAGCTGTGCCTCCGGGAGGAGGCTGCCGGCCAGGAGCTCGGTGAAGAACCGGTTGAGGTCGGAGTTGGTGGAGACCATCTGGCCTGCCGCCCAGGCCGCGGAGGGGTCTATCTCCGTGACGTCGCGCAGGGGCGCTCCCGCCGCATCCCTGCGGTAGCCCTTGGGATGGGGTTCCCGGACGGTCATGTCACCGGGGGCGGGGAAGTAGGTGTGGCGCAGCCCGATGCGCTTGATGACGCGCCGGTCCATCTCCTCGGCGAGGGGCCGGCCGGTGATCTTCTGGACGATCAGGCCGGCCAGTAGGTAGTTCGTGCTGCTGTAGGCCCACTTCGTCCCGGGGTCGAAGTCGGCCTTGCGCTGGAGAGCGATGTCCAGGAGGTCGCGGGGTTCGAAGTACCGGTGCTGAAGGATGCCGTCGGTGACGTCTTCCTCGTATTCGGGAAGTCCGCTGGTGTGCTGCAGGAGGTGACGGACGGTGATGCGGCGTCCGTCGATCCCCTCCCCGCGGACGAGGCCCGGCAGATAGGTGTCGACCGTGGCGTCGAGGCCGATCTTCCCTTCACCGACCAGTTGCAGGACGACCACCGCGGTGAACGTCTTGGTATTGCTGCCGATCCGCACCTGACCGTCGACCGGCACCTTCGAGCCGGTGGCCAGGTCTCCCGCCCCCGCGGTGTAGGTACGGGTGCGGCCCTCACGGTCCGTGACGCTCGCCAGTGCGGCGGGCAGGCCGTCGGAGCGCACCAGCGCGCTCAGGCCCTGCTGGACGGTGTCCGGCCTGGCGGCGGAGGCCGCGGGCGGCGACAGGACCCCCATCGTCATGACGCCCACGGCCACCGCGACCGCCGCGTGCAGGGTTCTGCGCCGACCGGCTCGCCGCCGTCGCCCGGACGAACGAAGCCTCTGCCATTCCTGCTCACGCACGGGCCAACTCCTGGGGAATCGTTGCGAAACCAGCGGTATGTGCCGGGCCCAGCATGTCCGGATGCGACCGCCCGGAACGATCCTGCTACCCGCCGGCTCCAGGTGGGGCTAGCCCCCGGTGCGCAGTGTGAGGGCCCCGAGCGCGGTCGTCACCCGGGCCTTCTTCACCCAGCGCTCCGGCGCGTGGGAAGACCGCTTCGCCTACCAGAACCCCGGCCCGAACCCAACCTGCGGCCTGCCCTCGACGCCACCGGATGGCGACTGGCGGTCTACGACGACGCCGAACAGCACTTCCCCGCCTGCGCCGTCCCGGCGCAGTGACCGGCCTTACGCCTTGCCGCGCGACCGCCGACCCCCGCCGCGTCGACCGGGTCAGCCGGCGTGGACGTGGGGGCGGCGGGCGCGGTCCGGTTCGGCCTCGCGGATGACCTCGCGGGTGACGGGGGCGACCTCGCCCTGACCGAAGAGGAAGAACCGCAGGAAGTTGGCCATCGGGTTGCCCTCGGTCCACTCGAAGTAGATGTGCGGGCGTTGGCCGGTCTCGTCCCGTACGTGGAGGAGGAGGGCGGCCAGCGCGTTGGGGATGCTGGAGCTCTCCAGGGTCAGGACGCGGTAGCGGTCGTGCAGCACCTCGCCGCGTACGCGCATGCCGGATTCGAACTCGGACGCGTCCAGGACGGTGACCTCGACGAACACCACGTCGTCCTCGGACGGGATGTCGTTGTCCGCGCGGATCTGTTCCTTCTTCTGCCGGTACTCGTCGAGGTCCCGGTTGTCGGGCTCGTTGGCGATGAAGCGGATCGTGCGGTTGGCGGTGTCCCTGATGAAGCGCTGCGCCATGTCGTCGAACTCCACGTGCGTGACGCGCAGCTCGAAGACCCGGGCGAGGCGGGAGAGGAGGGAGAGCGCCATGATGCCGCCGATGAAGCAGGCGCCGATCTTCACGCCGTCCGGCCGCTCCACGACGTTGACGGCCGTGGTGTAGATGAAGACGGCAGAGATGATGCCGAAGCCGATCGTCCAGCCGCGCTCCCCCGCCCGGCGGGCGGCGATGGTCACGGCGACGGCCGCCGAGGTGATCAGGACGAGGACACCGGTGGCGTACGCGCCGCCCTGCGCGTCCACGTCGGCGTCGAAGATCCACGTCACCAGGAACGCGACCAGGGTGAACACGATCACCATCGGCCGCAGGGCCCGGGCCCAGTGCGGGGCCATGCCGTAGCGGGGCAGGTAGCGCGGCATCAGGTTCAGCAGACCCGCCATGGCCGAGGAACCGGCGAACCACAGGATGAGGATCGTGGAGATGTCGTAGACCGTGCCGAAGGCGGAGCCGAGGTACTCGTGGGCCAGGTAGGCGAGGGCGCGGCCGTTGGCCTCGCCGCCCGGCTGGAACGCGGCGGGCGGGATCAGCAGCGTGGTGATGAAACTGCTGGTGATGAGGAAGATGCTCATGATCACGGCGGCCGTGGTCAGCAGCTTCTTGGCGCCGCGGATCCGTCCGGCGGGCTTCTCTTCGGTGTCTCCGGGGTCGCCCTGGACGTGCGGCATGACCGCCACACCGGTCTCGAACCCGGACAGGCCCAGCGCGAGCTTCGGGAACACGATGAGTGCGATGGCGATCATCATGAACGGGTTGCCGTGCTCAGTGGTCAGTGCCGTCGTCCAGTCGGTGACGACCTGCGGTTCGCTGACCACTTCCCACAGGCCCACGGCCACGACCACGACGTTCAGCCCCAGGTAGGTGACCACCAGGACCACCGCCACGCCGATGGCCTCGCTGAACCCCTTGAGGAACACGGCACCGAGCAGCGCGATCATGATCAGGGTGATCAGCACCTCGTTCCCGTGCAGGGTGCTGGTGAGGTGCGGGTTCTCCACCAGGTGCGCGGTCGCGTCGGCAGCCGACAGGGTGATGGTGATGAGGAAGTCGGTCGCCGCGAACCCGAGCAGGGTCAGGACGAACAGCTTCCCCTTCCAGAACGTCAGCAGCCGCTCCAGCATGGCGATCGAGCCCTCGCCGTGCGGGCTCTCCTCGGCCACCCGCCGGTAGACGGGCAGCGCGCCGAACAGGGTCAGCAGCACGAGCACGATGGTCGCCAGCGGCGACAGCAGACCGGCCGCGAGCGCCGCGATACCGGGCTGGTAGCCGAGGGTGGAGAAGTAGTCCAGACCCGTCAGACACATGACCCGCCACCACGGCCGGCCATGGGGCTGGGCCGCCGATTCCTTGGCGGCGGGCGAACCCGTCTGGGCGGTCAAGCCTTCCAGCATCCACGCGCGCAGGCGCGAGGAGCGGGCAGGGGTGGCCATCGTGGGGAGCTCCTGTCGTACGGCAAAGATTCAGCCATCGGCATCGACGGCTGAGCAAGCGTACGCAGACTGATCACTCACGCACGCGGGCGAGCAAATCCTGACGCGTCCTTAACGCCTGGAGCCACCTGCGGCGTAGTGGATGCACGCACCGGGAAGTTCAGCCGAGGCCGGGAACGGTGGACACCACCAGGTCGATGAGCTTGATGCCGACGAACGGCAGGATCAGGCCGCCGAGACCGTAGACGCCGAGGTTGCGGCGCAGCAGGTCGTGCGCGGAGGCGGGGCGGTAGCGGACGCCGCGCAGGGCGAGGGGGATGAGGGCGACGATGATCAGGGCGTTGAAGATGATCGCCGAGGTGATGGCAGAGGTCGGGCTGCTCAGCCCCATGATGTTGAGCGCGCCGAGCCCCGGGTAGGCCGCGGCGAACATGGCGGGGATGATCGCGAAGTACTTGGCGACGTCATTCGTGATGGAGAAGGTGGTCAGGGCGCCTCGGGTGATGAGGAGCTGCTTGCCGATCTCGACGATGTCGATGAGTTTGGTGGGGTTGGAGTCCAGGTCCACCATGTTCCCGGCCTCCTTGGCGGCCGTGGTGCCCGTGTTCATGGCCACGCCGACGTCGGCCTGGGCGAGGGCCGGGGCGTCGTTGGTGCCGTCACCGGTCATCGCGACCAGCCTGCCGCCCGCCTGCTCCCGCTTGATGAGGGCCATCTTGTCCTCGGGAGTGGCCTCGGCGACGTATTCGTCGACGCCGGCCTCGGCGGCTATGGCGCGGGCGGTCAGCTCGTTGTCGCCGGTCACCATGACCGTACGGATCCCCATCTGCCGCAGTTCCTCGAACCGCTCCCGGATGCCCTCCTTGACGACGTCCTTGAGGTGGACGATGCCGAGGACCCTCGGCCCGTCCCAGTCGTGGACCGCCACCAGGAGGGGCGTGCCTCCGGACCGGGACACGGCGGCCGACCATGCGGCGGCCTCGGACGGTACGGTCCCGCCGCGCGCCACCACCCAGTCGCAGACCTGCGTCACCGCGCCCTTGCGGAGGGCGCAGCCGGCGCCGTTGTCCCAGCTCAGGTTGACGCCGCTCATCCGCGTGCGGGCGCTGAACTCGGTGAAGCGGGGGTTGCTGAGGTCCTCCTGGGCGACCGGCTGGAGCCCGTACTCCTGGGCCAGGGCGACGACGGACCGGCCTTCCGGGGTCTCGTCGGCGAGGGAGGACAGCTGCGCGGCGTCCGCGAGCTTGATGTCTTCCACGCCCGGCAGCGGGATGAAGGCCGCGGCTTGCCGGTTGCCGTGGGTGATGGTGCCGGTCTTGTCGAGCAGCAGGGTGTTCACGTCGCCGGCGGCCTCGACGGCGCGTCCGCTCATCGCGAGGACGTTGCGCTGGACGAGGCGGTCCATGCCCGCGATGCCGATCGCGGAGAGCAGGGCGCCGATGGTGGTGGGGATGAGCGTCACGAGCAGGGCCACCAGCACGGTCGTCGACTGGGCGGCTCCCGCGTACGCGGCCATCGGCTGGAGGCCGACCACGATCAGGATGAAGATCACGGTGAGGGCGGCCAGCAGGATGTTCAGCGCGATCTCGTTCGGGGTCTTCTGCCGGGACGCCCCTTCGACCAGGGCGATCATCCGGTCGATGAAGCTGTTCCCGGGGCGCGAGGTGACCCGTACGACGATGCGGTCGGACAGGACGGTCGTACCGCCCGTGACCCCGGACCGGTCGCCTCCCGACTCCCGCAGCACGGGGGCCGATTCACCGGTGACGGCGGACTCGTCCACCATCGCCGCTCCGTCGACCACGTCCCCGTCGGCGGGGACCGGCTCCCCCGCTTCGACGAGCACGAAGTGGGGCGAAGGTGAGGACAGAGTCGGAACGGCATGGCCGGATCGCCAGTGTTCTTGGCGGTATCCATACGGTCGCCGCCCCACTCTTCACGCGCTCCTGACACGAGGCCGAGAGGCCGCCCTGACAGCCCGCCGGGGCGCGGGCCGGGCCGACCCGGTCGGCGTCGGTCTCTCGCGTCAGAGCTGCGTTAAGGGTTCCCCCGCGCCCGTATGAACCCCGTCAAGACGTCTTAACGCCCTGGTGAAGACGCGGTTAGCTCATGACCGGCCACACGGCCGATTCCCATCTCATCACTTCATCCAGGAGCTCACGATGGCCGATCTGGCCTTCGTCTTCGCCACGGTCGCGGTGTTCGCGCTGGTGGCTCTCATCGCCCGGGGGGTGACGAAGCTGTGACTGCCGAGAACATCGTCGGCCTCGTCGTGGCCGTCTCCCTGCTGGGTTACCTCGTCCTCGCCCTTGTGTATCCGGAGAGGTTCTGAGTCCTGATATGAGCCCCGTAACCGCTGGTGTGCTCCAGCTGCTCGCGCTGATCGCCGCGCTCGCGCTGGCCTACCGTCCCCTGGGCGATTACATGGCCCGCGTCTACTCCTCCGAGAAGCACTACAAGCCGGAGAAGTGGATCTACAAGGCCATCGGCGCCAACCCCACCGCCGAGATGCGCTGGCCCGCCTACCTGCGCGCCGTCCTCGCCTTCTCCGCCGTGAGCGTCCTCTTCCTGTACCTCCTGCAGCGCGTGCAGGGCAGCCTGCCCGGTTCGCTCGGCTTCGTGTCGATCGACCCGGACCAGGCCTTCAACACCGCCGCGTCGTTCGTGGCGAACACGAACTGGCAGTCGTACTACGGCGAGCAGGCCATGGGCCACGTCGTGCAGACCGGCGGCCTCGCGGTGCAGAACTTCGTCTCGGCCGCCGTCGGCATGGCCGTCGCGGTGGCCCTCGTACGGGGCTTCGCGCGCTCCCGCACCGGTGAGCTCGGCAACTTCTGGTCCGACCTGGTCCGCGGCACCGTCCGCATCCTGCTCCCGATCTCGGTCATCGGCGCGATCGTCCTCGTCGCGTGCGGGGTCATCCAGAACTTCGCCGGCATCCACGAGGTCGGCCAGTTCATGGGCGGCTCGCAGCAGTGGAACGGCGGGGCGGTGGCCTCGCAGGAGGTCATCAAGGAGCTCGGTACGAACGGCGGCGGCTACTTCAACGCCAACTCCGCCCACCCCTTCGAGAACCCGACGCCCTTCTCCAACCTCTTCGAGATCTTCCTGATCCTGGCCATCCCGCTCGCGCTGACCCGCACCTTCGGCCGCATGGTCGGGAACCTGCGCCAGGGCTACGCGATCCTCGCGACGATGGGCATCATCTGGCTCGGCTTCACCGCGCTGATGATGTGGACCGAATTCGCCCACCACGGCCCGGCGTTCGACATCTCCGGCGGGGCGATGGAGGGCAAGGAGACCCGCTTCGGGATCGGCGGTTCGTCGATCTTCGCGGTGGCCACGACGTTGACGTCGACCGGCGCGGTGAACTCCTTCCACTCCTCGTACACCGGCTTCGGCGGCGGTATCGCGATGCTGGGCATGCAGCTGGGTGAGATCGCGCCCGGTGGTGTCGGCTCCGGCCTCTACGGCATGCTGGTCATGGCGATCATCGCGGTGTTCATCGCCGGTCTGATGGTCGGCCGCACCCCCGAGTACCTGGGCAAGAAGATCGGCACCCGCGAAATCAAGCTGGCGGCCTGCTACATCCTCGTCACCCCCGCCCTGGTCCTGTGCTTCACCGCGGCCGCCATGGCCCTGCCCACCCCGGCCGACTCCATGACGAACGCCGGGGCGCACGGCTTCTCCGAGATCCTCTACGCCTACACCTCGGGCGCCAACAACAACGGCTCGGCCTTCGCCGGCCTGAACGCCGACACCCAGTGGTTCAACTCGACCATCGGCATCGCGATGCTGCTCGGCCGCTTCCTGCCCATGGTGTTCGTCCTGGCGCTGGCCGGCTCGCTGGCCGAGCAGAAGCCCGTCCCGGAGACGGCGGGCACGCTGCGCACCGACAAGCCGCTCTACGCGGGCCTGCTCGTCGGCACGATCGTCATCATCACCGGTCTGACCTACTTCCCGGCCCTCGCGCTGGGTCCGCTCGCCGAAGGGCTCGCGTCATGAGCACCATCACCCCCACCCGCGCTCCACACGAAGACATCCCGACCGGTCACAAGCCGGGCGCCGGACGGGTCGGCGGCGGTCTCTTCGACCCGAAGCAGCTGCTGAAGTCCTTCCCGGACGCGGTGCGCAAGCTCGACCCGCGCGTCATGATCAAGTCCCCGGTCATGTTCGTCGTCCTCATCGGCTCCGTGGTCACGACCGTCCTCGCGGTCAAGGACCCGACGGACTGGTTCGGCTGGGCGATCACCGCCTGGCTGTGGCTGACCACGATCTTCGCCAACCTCGCGGAAGCCGTCGCCGAGGGCCGCGGCAAGGCCCAGGCCGACACCCTGCGCAAGGCCAAGACCGACTCCGTGGCCCGCCGCCTGACCAAGGACGGCACGGGCGAGGAGCAGGTCCCCGGCACCGAGCTGCGCATCGGCGACCTGGTGGTCTGCGAGGCGGGAGACGTCATCCCCGGCGACGGTGACGTCGTCGAAGGCGTCGCCTCGGTCGACGAGTCGGCCATCACCGGTGAGTCCGCGCCGGTCATCCGGGAGTCCGGCGGCGACCGCTCGGCGGTGACCGGTGGTACGAAGGTGCTGTCGGACCGGATCGTCATCAAGATCACGACCAAGCCCGGCGAGACCTTCATCGACCGCATGATCGCCCTGGTCGAGGGCGCGGCCCGGCAGAAGACGCCCAACGAGATCGCGCTCAACATCCTGCTCGCGTCCCTCACGATCGTCTTCCTGCTGACGGTCGTCACCCTGCAGCCGTTCGCGATCCACGCCGGTGCCGAGCAGTCGATGATCGTGCTCACCGCGCTGCTGGTCTGCCTCATCCCCACCACCATCGGCGCACTGCTCTCCGCCATCGGCATCGCCGGCATGGACCGCCTGGTCCAGCGCAACGTCCTGGCCATGTCCGGCCGCGCGGTCGAGGCCGCCGGTGACGTGTCCACGCTACTGCTCGACAAGACGGGCACCATCACCCTCGGCAACCGCCAGGCCTCGGAGTTCGTCCCGGTCAAGGGAACGACGGAGGCCGAGCTGGCGGACGCCGCCCAGCTGTCCTCGCTGGCCGACGAGACGCCCGAGGGCCGCTCGATCGTGGTGCTCGCGAAGGAGAAGTACGGACTGCGCGAGCGCCACCAGGGCGAACTCGCCCATGCCACCTGGGTGCCCTTCACCGCCCAGACCCGTATGTCGGGTGTCGACGTCGACGGTACGAAGACCCGCAAGGGCGCGGCCGGTTCGGTCATCACCTGGGTCGAGGAACAAGGCGGCCACGTCTCGGACGACGCCGACCTCCTCGCCAACTGCATCTCCGAGGCCGGCGGCACGCCGCTGCTCGTCGCGGTCGCCGACGAGAGGGGCGCCCGCGTCCTGGGGGTCATCCACCTCAAGGACGTCGTCAAGGAGGGCATGCGCGAGCGGTTCGACGAACTGCGCCGCATGGGCATCAAGACGATCATGATCACGGGCGACAACCCGCTGACGGCCAAGGCGATCGCGGAGGAGGCCGGAGTCGACGACTTCCTGGCCGAGGCCACCCCCGAGGACAAGATGGCCCTCATCAAGCGGGAACAGGCGGGCGGCAAGCTCGTCGCCATGACCGGCGACGGCACCAACGACGCCCCCGCCCTCGCCCAGGCCGACGTCGGCGTCGCGATGAACACCGGCACCTCGGCCGCCAAGGAGGCCGGGAACATGGTGGACCTGGACTCCAACCCCACCAAGCTCATCGAGATCGTCGAGATCGGCAAGCAGCTGCTGATCACGCGTGGCGCCCTGACGACGTTCTCCATCGCCAACGACGTCGCGAAGTACTTCGCGATCATCCCCGCCATGTTCGCCGTGGTCTATCCGGGCCTGGACAAGCTCAACATCATGGGCCTGACCTCGCCCGAGTCGGCGATCCTCTCGGCCGTCATCTTCAACGCGCTGATCATCATCGCCCTGGTGCCGCTCGCCCTCAAGGGCGTCCGGTACCGGCCCACCAGCGCCGACAAGATGCTCCGCCGCAACCTCGGCCTGTATGGCGTGGGTGGTCTGATCGCCCCGTTCATCGGCATCAAGGTCATCGACCTCCTCATCTCCCTCATCCCCGGAATCGGCTGATCCACGATGAACAACTCTGTAGGCAACACTGCACGCCTGATCGGTGCGGGCCTCCGCGCCCTGCTGGTTCTGACGGTGATCTGCGGCGTGCTCTACCCGCTGGCCGTCACGGGGATCGCCCAGACCCTGTTCAACGACAAGGCCAACGGCTCCGAGATCAAGGACAAGAGCGGCCGGGTCGTCGGCTCCTCCCTCATCGGGCAGAGCTACAACCTGCCGAAGCAGAACCCCGACGACGAGGAGGAGGCGGCGAAGCCGGACCTCAAGTGGTTCCAGCCGCGCCCCTCCAACGGCCTGGGCGCCAACTCGGTCAACACCCGGTACTCGCTGATCCTGTCCGGCGCGACCAACCGCTCCGCCGACAACGGTGCCGTGGGCGGCCAGTGCAGCAAGGACGCGGAGGAAGGCACCCTCTGCGCACAGGTCATCGCCGCCAAAGACGCCGTCGTCACCGACAACTCCACCGCCTCCTACCAGGTCAAGCCGGAGGACGTGCCGGCCGACGCCGTCACCTCCTCCGGCTCCGGCCTCGACCCGAACATCTCCCCCGAGTACGCCGAACTCCAGGTCCACCGGGTCGCCGAACAGAACAAGCTCGACGTCAAGCAGGTCGCGAAGCTCGTGGCCGACCACACCACAGGCCGCACCCTCGGCTTCATGGGCGAACCCCGCGTCAACGTCCTCGAACTCAACACCGCGCTCACGTCACTGACCAAGAGCTGACGGCCCGCACCCATCGCACGGACCAGGAGCCGGCGTGGCGCGGAGTTCCCTCAGCCACCGCTGGTCGGGGGTACCCCGGCGCCCCGCCGGCTCCGTCCCGTGCCCGTAACGAAGGAAAGGCCGCATACCGATGACCCGGGTGCTGGTGGTGGAGGACGACCCTCAGCTCGTCCGCGCGCTGAAGATCAATCTCCAGGCGCGCAAGTTCGACGTCGAGGAGGCGCCCGACGGCGGCTCCGCCCTGCGGCTCGCGGCCGCCCGCAAACCTGACGTCATAGTGCTGGACCTCGGTCTGCCCGACATGGACGGCGTCGACGTGATCAGGAGCGTCCGCGGCTGGAGCCGCGTGCCCATCCTGGTCCTCTCCGCCCGCCACACCTCCGAGGACAAGATCCGGGCCTTGGACGCGGGCGCGGACGACTACGTGACGAAACCGTTCAGCATGGACGAGCTCCTCGCCCGCCTGCGCGCGGCCACCCGCCGCCAGGAGACCCCTGCGGCATCCCTGGCCGACGAGACCTCCGTGGTCACGACCGACGAGTTCACCGTCGACCTGGTCGCGAAGAAGGCCCGGAGGGGCGACCGCACCGTACGGCTGACCCCGACCGAGTGGCACCTGCTGGAGATCCTCATCACCCACCCCGGCCGGCTGATCACCCAGGCCAGGCTGCTGCTGGAGGTCTGGGGACCGACGTACGGGGAGAACACCAACTACCTGCGCGTCTACATGGCCCAGCTACGGCGCAAACTGGAAGCGGACCCCTCCCACCCCCGGTACCTGATCACCGAACCGGGCATGGGATACCGCTTCGAACCCTGATCATCCGCCCGATCGTCAGCCACACCAACGTCCCCGGCTCGCGCAACGCCAAGCGCTGGCAGGACGTCGAGGAGCTGCTCCAGGCCGGCATCGACGTCGTGTCCACCGCAACATCCAGCACTTGGAATCGCTCGGCGACGTCGTCGAGACCATCACCGGCGTGCGCCAGCGCGAGACCGTACCCGACGAGGTGGCCCGGCGGGCCGACCAGATCGAGCTCGTCGACATGTCCCCGCAGGCCCTGCGCCGCCGCATGGCCCACGGCAACGTCTACAAGCCCGACAAGGTCGACGCCGCCCTCTCCAACTACTTCCGCCCCGGCAACCTGACCGCGCTGCGCGAACTCGCCCTGCTCTGGGTCGCCGACCGGGTCGACGAGTACCTCCAGGAATACCGGGGCGAGCACAACATCCGCTCCACCTGGCAGGCCCGCGAGCGCATCGTCGTCGGCCTCACCGGCGGCCCGGAGGGACGCACGCTCATCCGCCGCGCCGCCCGCCTCGCCGAGAAGGGCGCGGGCGGCGAGGTCCTCGCCGTCTACATCGCCGCCAGCGACGGACTCACGTCCGCCTCCCCCAAGGAACTCGCGGTCCAGCGGACCCTGGTCGAGGACCTGGGCGGCACCTTCCACCACGTCATAGGCGACAACGTCCCGGACGCGCTGCTGGAGTTCGCGCGCGGGGTCAACGCCACGCAGATCGTCCTCGGCGTCAGCCGCCGCCGCTCCTGGCAGTCCGTCTTCAGCCCCGGCGTCAGCGCCACGGTCGCCCGCGAATCCGGGCCCGACCTCGACGTGCACATCGTCACCCACGACGAAGCGGCCAAGGGCCGCGGCCTGCCTGTCGCCCGCGGCGCGCGGCTCGGCCGCTCCCGCATCATCTGGGGCTGGCTGACCGGCATCGTCGGCCCCGCACTCCTCGCCGTCCTGCTGAGCCAGGTCGTCCCCGACCTCGGGCTCGCGAACGACATGCTGCTGTTCCTCACCTTCACGGTGGCGGCGGCCATGCTCGGTGGACTGCTCCCCGCCCTTGCCTCAGCGGCGGTCGGGTCCCTGCTCCTCAACTACTTCTACACGCCACCGCTGTACCAGTTCACCATCTCCGACCCCAAGAACATCGTCGCCATCGCGATCTTCGTCGGGGTAGCGGTGTCGGTGGCCTCCGTGGTCGACCTGGCCGCCCGGCGCACCCACCAGGCCGCCCGCCTACGCGCCGAATCCGAGGTCCTCTCCTTCCTCGCGGGCAGCGTCCTGCGCGGCGAGGACTCCCTCGACGCCCTCCTCGAGCGCCTCCGCGAGACCTTCGCCATGCAGTCGGTCGTCCTCCTGGAGCGCACCAGCGAAGTCGACTCGTGGACCACGGCGGCATCCGTGGGCGGCGGCCCGGTCGGCCGCCCCGAGGACGCCGACGTCGACCTGCCCGTAGGCGACAACATGGCTCTGGCTCTGACCGGCCGAGTGCTCCCGGCCGAAGACCGGCGGGTGCTCGGCGCCTTCGCCGCCCAGGCCGCCGTCGTACTCGACCGCCAGCGCCTCGTCGACGAGGCGGGCAAGGCCAAGGAACTCGCCGAGGGCAACCGCATCCGCACCGCGCTGCTGGCCGCCGTCAGCCACGACCTGCGCACCCCGCTCGCCGGCATCAAGGCGTCCGTCACGTCCCTGCGCTCCGCCGACGTCGAATGGTCCGAGGACGACAAGGCCGAGCTCCTGGAGGGCATCGAGGACGGCGCCGACCGCCTCGCCGCCCTCGTCGGCAACCTCCTCGACATGTCCCGCCTCAACACCGGCACGGTCGTCCCGCTGATCCGCGAGACCGACCTCGACGAGGTCGTCCCGATGGCCCTGGGCGGCGTACCGGAGGACAGCGTGGACCTGGACATCCCCGAAACCCTCCCGATGGTCGCCGTCGACCGGGGCCTGCTGGAGCGGGCCGTCGCCAACATCGTCGAGAACGCCGTCAAGTACAGCCCCGACGGCCGGCCGGTCCACGTCTCCGCCAGCGCCCTGGGGAGCCGGGTCGAGCTCCGGGTGGTCGACCGCGGGCCCGGCGTCCCGGACGACGCCAAGGGCCGTATCTTCGAACCCTTCCAGCGCCACGGCGACGCCCCACGAGGCGCCGGAGTCGGCCTCGGCCTCGCCGTCGCCCGTGGCTTCACCGAGGCCATCGGCGGCACGCTCGCCGCCGAGGACACCCCCGGCGGCGGCCTCACCATGGTCCTCACCCTCCCCGTGGCGGGCGGCACTCCGCCCGTCACCGCGGAGCTCCCGGCCTCGGCGGTCACCTGATTCCGCGGCGACCGGCCGAGCCGCCGGGCCCGTCACACCGACATGGACAGGTGGCCGGAGTACGGCTGCCGACCCGCGCACACGAGCCGCCCGGCCCCGGTAGGGGGATGGGCCCGCGGCCCTCAGAGGCGGACCGGCAGGCCGACCGGATAGGTGCCCTCGCCCGCGAACCCGACGCGCTCGACGGCGTCGCGTCCGACGGCGAGGGACAGGCTGTCGCGCCGCAGCAGCAGTTGGTCGAGGATCACCTCGGTCTGCAGGTTGGCGAGCGCGGCTCCGATGCAGCGGTGTGCGCCGTGCCCGTACGCAATGTGCCCGGCGCCGCGCGCCGCCTCACGGGTGAGGTCCAGCTTTCCGGCCGGTGAAGCTCTCTCCGGTCCGGTTCCGCTTGAGCCCGGAGGGGCCTTCACGTTCGCCGGGTTCCAGGGCCGCGGCCAGGACCCGGACCAGCCAGGCGTTGACCGACAGTCCCTCCTGGTTCGCCGCTTCCTCGGCGCGGGCCTTGAGGTGGGCGGGCAGCCGGAGGTTGATGCGCGCGGTGCCGCCTTCCTCGCCGTCCGCCGCAAGGGGAGGGGCGGGCGGCGCGGTGGCCGTATGCGGTACTGCGCCGTAGGGCTCCAGGGCCGGCGGTGGCGTCACCACGAAGGTGGGGTTCAGGCCCCGCAGGCGTACGTCGACCGATCCGGGAGCGAGGTCGCGGGCGACCTCGTCCATGGCCGCGGAGAGGGCATTCAGCAGCGTGAGCCGGGCGGCGGATTCCAGCGGTGCGGTCAGCCGCTCGGCCAGGGCGCGAGCTTCATCCCCACCGGCAGCCGCGGCGACCGCGAGCTCCTGCCGGAGGTTGTCGACATACGGCGTGAGGTCCATGGCGCCACTATGGCACACAGAAGCGCCATAGCGAACCACCACCCCGCATGAAGTGCGGCGCTCCCTGCCTAAACCGCTGGCGGCAGGGTTGCGAGCTGCGGAAACGCGCCACTCCTCCACTCTCCCCATGGCGCCCTCGGCAGCCGCCCGGCGCCGGTGCGTGGCACCCGAGGCTTGCGTTGGCGCCACCACGGTGCCATTGTGGCGCCACAGGGTCACGGCGGTAGCGCCGCCGGATCTGTCACTGCTTCCGGGCCGCTTGAGCCCGACCCGCATCACCTTCGCCCCGCCCGACGGGGCGCGCATCGAAGGCGGCCTCGCGGTCCGCCCGTTCACCGCCCATCCGACAGGAGTCTGTTTCGCCGTGGCTACATACCTCTACAAGCTGGGCCGCCTCGCCTTCCGGCGGCGGGGCTTGATCGCACTGCTGTGGGTGCTGATCCTCGGCGGGGTGGGTTTCGCCGCCTCGTCCGCTCCGGCGCCCCCGGCCGACACCTTCTCGATGCCGGGCACCGAATCACAGAAGGCGTTCGACCTGCTCAAGGAGAAGTTCCCGGCCGCGAGCGCCGACGGTGCAAGCGCCCGGGTCGTCATCCGCGCGCCCCAGGGCGAGAACATCTCCGGCCCCCAGCGGAAGGCAGCGGTCTCCGGGCTCGTCTCCGACCTGGCGAAGGCCCCGGAGGTGGTCGCGGTCACCGACCCCTACCAGGCGGGCGCCGTCAGCAAGGACGGCACCACCGCCTACACGGTCGTCACCTACAAGGTCGCCGCCACCCAGTTGACCGACACGGATCACGACACCCTCGACCAGGCACTGGACAAGGCCCGCGGGACGGGGCTCACCGTCGAAGCGGGCGGTGACGCCATCAAGATCGAGGCGGCCATGGGCGGCGCCGAGGGCATCGGCATCCTCGTCTCGGCCCTCGTCCTGCTGATCACCTTCGGGTCGATGATCGCCGCCGGCATGCCCCTGCTCACCGCCCTCGTCGGCGTCGGCGTCGGCATCAGCGGGATCGTCGCGCTCGGCAGCACCCTCGGCCTGTCGGCAACCACCTCCACGCTCGCCATGATGATCGGCCTCGCCGTCGGCATCGACTACGCCCTGTTCATCATCTCCCGCTACCGCTCGGAGATCGCCGAAGGCCGTGAGCGGGAGGAAGCCGCCGGGCGCGCCGTCGGCACCGCCGGATCGGCCGTCGTCTTCGCAGGGCTCACCGTCGTCATCGCTCTGGCCGGCCTCTCCGTCGTGAACATCCCGATGCTCACCAAGATGGGCGTGGCGGCAGCGGGCACGGTCGCCGTCGCCGTCCTGATCGCGATCACCCTCGTCCCCGCGCTGCTCGGCTTCGCGCCGGTCAAGGTGCTGCGCCGGCTCGACCGCAAGGCGGTCACCGGCAAGCCGCTCTCCGCCCGCCAGCAGCGCAAGGCCGCCAGGGAGGCCGCACGGCGGAAGCCCAACCTGGGTACGCGCTGGGCCAGTTACGTCCTGCTCCACCCGGTGGCCGTCCTGCTCGTCGGAGTGCTCGGGCTGGGCACGATCGCGCTGCCCGCCGCCGGCCTGGAGCTGGGACTGCCCGGCGAGGGCACGATGGCCGCCGAGACCACCCAGCGCAAGGCGTACGACATGCTGTCGGAGTCCTTCGGCCCCGGCTTCAACGGACCTCTGATGATCACCGTGAGCGCCGAGGACGCGTCGGCCGCCGCCGGCTCGGTCGGTCGGGCTCTGGCGGAGGTGGACGGCGTCGCCTCCGTCTCACCGGCCGCACCCAACACGGCCAACGACACCGCGATCCTGAACGTCATACCGAGCACCGGACCCAACGACCACGACACCGAACAGCTCGTCCGCTCCCTACGGAACAAGGTGGCCGGCATCGAAGCCCGCACGGGCGCGGACGAGGTCCTCGTGACCGGCCAGACCGCGATGTTCATCGACTTCTCCGAGACCCTCGACGACTCACTGGTGCCGTACCTCGCACTCGTGGTGGGCCTCGCCTTCCTCCTGCTGGTACTCGTCTTCCGCTCGATCCTCGTCCCGCTCAAGGCGGCGCTCGGCTTCCTGCTGTCGGTGAGCGCGGCCCTCGGAGCCGTGGTCGCGGTGTTCCAGTGGGGCTGGCTCGCCGACGTCTTCGGCGTCAAGGAAGCCGGCCCGGTCATGAGCACGATGCCGATCTTCATGATCGGTGTGGTGTTCGGCCTCGCGATGGACTACGAGGTGTTCCTGGTGAGCCGGATGCGGGAGGCCTACGTCCACGGGGCACGGCCCGGCGATGCCGTGGTCACCGGCTTCCGCCACGGCGGGCGCGTGGTCAGCGCGGCCGCGATCATCATGGTGAGCGTGTTCTCCGGCTTCATCACGGAGCAGAACGACCTGATCAAGATGATCGGCTTCGCCCTGGCGACAGCCGTCCTCTTCGACGCCTTCGTCGTCCGCATGGCCATCGTCCCGGCCCTCTTCGCGCTGCTCGGCAAGGCGGCCTGGTGGCTGCCCGAGTGGCTGGACCGCGCCTTGCCGAACGTGGACGTGGAGGGCGCGAAACTGGGCGCCGGGGCCCCGGCGGCATCCCGGGTGCGGGAACCGCACTACTCGGACTCCGCCCACTGAGAAACACATCGAGAAGGGGCGCCCGGCTGCTCTCACAGCCAGGCGCCCCCCTGGGCTTGGCGTGCCGTGGTCAGCCCGACGCTCACGCCCGGAGCTTGCCTACCGCGCCTGGCCTGCGGGGTCGGCCGCCTGGCCGGCGCCGACCGGTGGTCAGCTGTCGGAGCCGTCGAGGGCGTTGTCGGGGATCCAGGAGCCGTGGATGCCGCCGGTGACCCGGCGCGGGAGGTGGACCGTCGCGATCCGGTCGAGACCGGAGGCGTCCAGGACCAGGAGCCGGGAGGCGTCCTGCTTGAGGTCGGAGACGACGGTGAGCAGGTAGCCGTCGTCCTCGCGGGTGGCGCCGGCGGCGGGGACGAACACGGCCTCGCCCGGCAGCCGGGCGTCGCCGGCCTGGTGGATGCGGCGGGCGCCGGTGGCGCGGTCGTACTTGACGATGCCGTAGCCGCCGTGGCCTTCCTGGTCGGGGAAGGAGACCGCGTACTGGTAGCGGTGCTCGGCGCCGAGGAACTCCTCGTTGAGCGTGGGGAACTCGACGGCGAGGTCGTCGATGATCTGCTCGTCGACGCTGCCGGCGGCCAGGTCGATGACCCATCGGCGGTTGTAGGAGCGGGTGTTGGGCTCGGTGCCGCGGCCGGGAGCGCCGACCCACCAGTTCCAGGAGAGCTGGAAGCCCTCCCGGTCGACGGTCGGGCCCTCCAGCACGATGCGGCCCTGGGCGTCCTCGTAGGCGTTGGCGGCGTGCAGCATGCTGCCCGGCTCGATGGAGAACCAGCGGATCCTCGCCGCGCCTTGCGGGCCGCGGGGCATGACGCCGATCCGCGCCGGCTGGGCGTCGTTCCAGCCGTACGGGATGCCGGAGTGCTCGGCGGGGTCGAAGGTGACGGTGCCCTCGACGAAGACCACGTGGTGGCGGGTGACGGCGAAGTCGTGCTTGAGGGAGGCGCTCGCCCCCGGCACCTCGACGCTGTAGGCGATCCGCCCCTCGGCGTCGGCCACGTGGTACACGAGGTACGGCGGGAACGGCGAGGAGCCGAAGAAGTGCAACTCGCCGGTGACTGGGTCGGTCTTCGGGTGCGCCGTCATCGCGCCGCGCAGCTTGCCGTCGAAGTCGTAGGCGCCGACCGTGTCGAGGTTCCGGGTGAGCTCGAAGGGGAAGTTCGCCTCGGACAGCGCCAGCAGCCGTCCGGCGTGCTCGATGACGTGGGTGCCGGCGGTGCTGGCCGTCAGGTCCGGGCCCTGCTCGGTCATGTAGGAAGCACCGTCCAGGGCGGGGGTGCGCACCCAGCGGTTGCGGTACCACTCGGCGTGGCCGTCGCGCAGCCGGATGCCGTGGACCATGCCGCTGCCCTTGAACCAGTGGGTGGGAGTGACGCCGGGCTTGGGGTTGTGGCTGTTGCGGATCAGCCGGCCGGTCAGCTCCGGCGGCAGGGAGCCCTCAACGGTCAGCTCGGTGGCTGTGATCTCGTCGACGGCCGGGGCGTAGTGGCCGGTCAGGTAGGGCTTCTTGTCGGTGGTCATGGCAGGTACCTCGCTCTGCGTGACGGTGTCGGACGAGAGATGTCGCAGGCGCGATGGGCGACGGGAGTCAGCCGGCCTGCTCGGCGCGGGCCTTGAGGGCCGCGAGCCAGACGGTCAGGGAGTCGTGCAGGGCCTGGCCGAGCTCGTCGGCCGCGGCGTCGACGGGGGCACCGCTCCAGGACTCCTCGGTGCGGACGCTCACCTGGCTGCCGGTCTGCTCGAAGGTCCACACGTGGATGCCCTCGATGCCGTTGGCCGGGCCGCCCCAGACCAGCCGCTCACCGGGGACGATCTCGCGGATGGTGGAGGTGATGTCCAGCCCGTGCGTCTTCCAGCTGAAGGAGTTGCCCGGCAGCAGCGGGCCGTCGAGCCCGGCCTGGTCGACGTGGGCGTTCCAGCTCGGCCAGGCGTCGATGTCGGTGTGCAGGGCCCAGACCCGCTCCAGCGGGGCGTCGATGACGGTGGACAGGCGGACGATGACGGGAGCGGTCTCGTCGATGGTGAACATGGTTGGTCTTCCTCTCGATCGATGTGCTGTCGGTTGCGCTTTCGGCGCTCATGATCCGCACGAGCCTCCATGAGTGGTTAACCACTCACACTT
Organism: Streptomyces sp. NPDC048258; assembly: GCF_043201995.1. Classification (NCBI taxonomy): domain Bacteria; kingdom Bacillati; phylum Actinomycetota; class Actinomycetes; order Kitasatosporales; family Streptomycetaceae; genus Streptomyces; species Streptomyces sp. NPDC048258. The sequence goes on along the minus strand of NZ_JBICZH010000004.1, from coordinate 74,658 downwards.
GACGCCTAAGAAAAGGCGGGGCCGTGTACCCCGCCGACAGACGGCTGCCCGGCTTGCGCCGGGCGTCAGTAGTGCGTGATGCCCGCGGACAGCGTTCGGGTCCAGGGGGCGTCCACCTCGTCGGCCCCCATGGAGACGATGAGGTGGCACAGCATGCCGAGCGCGAAGAACTCCTGGACCTGCCCCTCGGTGCCGCCGGAGGCGCCGCGGACGTACTCCACCAGCCGAGCGTAGCCCTGCCGGACCGCCTCACGGACAGCCGGCTCGGAGACGGCCGCGGCCTGGGCGTGCAACTGGATCAGCATCAGGTCGTTGTCGCTGATCAGCAGCGCGTAGGCGTCCCCCATGGCCTCCAACACCGCCTCGGCGGAGCTGCCCTTCACCTCGGCCGCCGCCCGCTCCAGACCGGCCCGGACCTGCACGAAGCAGTGCTCGACCACTGCGGTGAACAGCAGCTCCTTGCTCGGGAACAAGCGGTAGACGTACGCCTGTGAGATGCCGGCCGCCTTCGCCACCTCGGTCGTGGTGGTGCCCCAGTAGCCGCGCGCCGCGAAGGCGCCGATGGCGGTGCGCAGCACCGTCTCGCGGCGCTCCTCGGCCGTGGACAGCTGGCGGGGTCGTTCGCTCTTCATGTGAGTACTCAACCACTCACACTTTTGCCGTGTCAACGTATCCGTGCGGATGGCGCGAAGTTCGTTGCCCGCGGTCGGGCAATACGCTGGTGAAAGGAACGCGCTGATGGAATGTCTTCCTCGTCGGGCTCCCTGGTGCGGACCAGGGGTTACGGAGGCGTCGTGCCGGAACAGGATGGCGTGGAGGCACGCCTACGCGCGATGGAAGAGGCTCTCGAGCGGATCGGGACGTCCTTCGACGAGCGGGCGACCTGGCGGGAGCTGGCGGGATTCGTGTTCCGGACCCTGTGCGACGCCGCGGCTGTGGACGTGATCGGCCACGGCGGCAGGAATGACCGTGTGGCCTCGGCCGGCGCGACGGATCTCCTGGACGACCCCGGCACCGACACCGGGATCACCCCCGCGGTCCGGGCTCTGGACGAGGGACATCCCGTGCATGCGTACTCCGGCCGCGGCACGGAAGGATCCGTACACCTCGTCTCGGTACCGCTGATCGGCCGGGGCGAGCTCTACGGAAGGCTCCTCGCGGTCCGGACGCACGGCGGCTTCAGCGACCACGAGACGGCGACGCTGCACTTCGCGGCACGACTCGCATGCGTGCACATCGGACACGCACGGCGCCTGGCGGCAACCGAGAAGATCGCACTCGACCTCCAGCGGGCCCTGGTGGCCGAACCGGGCCGACCACACCCGAACCTGGAAGTCGCCAGCCGCTACCTGCCGGTCGGACCACGAACCCTCGTCGGCGGCGACTGGTTCGAGACCGTGCGGCTGCACTTCGGCCGGACCCTGCTGGTGGTCGGAGACGTCATGGGCCACGGCCTGGAAGCCGCCGTCGACATGAACGCCTACCGCTCCCTCCTGCGCGACGTCGCCTCCACCGATCTCGCCCCCCACCGCGTGCTTCGCCAGCTCGACGCCCTGTCCGCGGCGGACGACAACCGTCGCCCCGCGACCTGCCTCATCGTCCGCGTCGATCCCGCCCGCGGCATGGCCGTGTACGCCAGTGCCGGACATCTGCCGCCCGCCGCCTTCACCGCCGACGGCCCGGGCGAGCTGCTGAAGGTTCCCGTCGGCCCTCCGCTGGGCACCGGCATCGGCGGATACGAAGCCGTCGCCCTGCCGATCACCACCGATCAGACCATCCTGCTCTATACGGACGGCCTCGTGGAACGCCGCGGCGAGGACATCGACACCTCCCTGGCCCGGCTCGCGGCGCTGCACATGACCACCGGAGCAGGAGTCTCCGATGTCGTGGACGCGGTCTGCGACGGACTCGACGCACAGCACGCCGAAGACGACGTCGCCGTCCTCGCCGCCCGCCTCCGCCCCCGTCCGCCCCACGATCCCGCCGGCAGTGCCCTTCACACCGCCGGGCCTCCGCCGTGAACTCGTCCGGCGCCGGCGACGTTCATGGCGACGGGGACCTGACCGCCGGCTCCGACGGGGCCCCCGCGACGGCCCGGCCGTGGCGGACCAGCACGGTGACGGTGGCCGCGAGGAAGACGGCCTGCAGGGCCGTCCGGGGGCCGAGCCGGTCCCACCAGGACACGTCGCCGCCGGCGGCGTACACGTTGGCCGGGAACATCGCGACCAGCAGTGCGCTGAGTACGGCGGCCGAACCCCGGGCGGTCCGCGACCACAGCAGCCCGAGTGCGCAGGCGAGTTCGGCGATGCCGGTCAGTGTGACGAGCAGCTCCGGGGCCGGCAGGGCCGCCGGCACCATGGCGACGATCTCCTCGCGCATCGCGACGAAATGCGCGCCGCCGGTCAGCGCGAACATGGCCGCCAGACCTCCCCTCAGGGCGACGGTCGGCCGACGGAACCGTACGGCCCCGAGCGCCCCGGCGAGCAGCAGCAAGCCTACGACGGTGACGAGTGTGACGAGCGGTTCCATGTCAGGGCCTCCGCGCCGCAGTCACGCGAAGTCGCCGGTCACGGCCTCGGCCGACCGGCGGACGGTGTCCGGGTCGATCCGCTGGATCTGCACGACGACCCCGTCCGGGTCGGTGACCCGGATGCTGCGGCCGAAGTTCTCCTCGACGAGCTCGTACGGGTAGCCGCGCCGTCGGAGCCGCTGCGCGACCTCCTCCAGCGGTTCATCCGTTGCGAAGCCCAGTTCGGTGGCGCCGGGCGGCCGCCCCTGCGAGACGGCGGAGGCGTGGACGCCGACGGCGCCGGCTGCTGCGGTCAGCCGGACCCAGACGGCCGCGCCGGGCTCCTGCCGGACAGTGAGTCCCAGCCCCGCGTAGAAGTCCCGGGACGCCTCGACGTCGGCCACATATCTGATGGGAAGGACGGTCAACATGGTCTGCCCTTTCTGGTGCGGTCACCATCAGCGTCCTGTCCGGTACTCCCGTGCCCTCTGTACAGTCGCCGGAATGGACGCAATCAGACGTTCGGATGCGATGTCATGACGCAATCCGTCACGCTCGACGCGCTGGACCGCCGTCTGATCCATGCCCTCCAGATCGACGGGCGCGCCTCGTTCAGCCGGATCGCCACCGTGCTCGGGGTCCCGGAGCGCACCGTCACACGCCGCTACCACCGGCTGCGGTCGACCCTGGTGGTCCGGGTCGTCGGGCTCGTCGACAGCCGGCGGATCGGCATGCTCGACTGGTTCGTCCGCATCGACTGCACGCCGGACGCCACCGACGCGCTCACCGCCGCCCTCGCGCAGCGGGACGACACCTCGTGGATCGCCCCGCTCGCCGGGGGAACGCGGCTGACCTGCATGATCCGCACCCCGGCCTCGAGTACGGACAGCGGGCGCCCGCTCTTCGACCACCTGCTGCGGACCCCGGGGGTACGGGATGTGGAGGCGGGCTGCGTGCTGCGCTCGGTCGCCGGTGTCGGCGGCTGGGCCGGCCGGACGAGCGCGCTGGACGCGTCCGAGCAGGCAGCCCTCCGCAGTCCCGCGCCGGATCCGCCGGGCGCCCCGGAAGCGCCCGCCGAACCGTCCGGCTGGGGCGAGGCGGAGGCACGGCTGGCGGGCGAACTGGCCCGGGACGGCCGGGCGGACGTGGTACGGCTGGCCGCCGTCACCGGTTGGTCGGCCTCGACCGTGCGCCGCCGCGTCGCCGGACTGCGGGCGGCCGGGGTGCTCCATTTCGAGGTGAACGTGGACCCGTCCCACTTCGGCTTCCCCTTGGAGGCGCTGCTGTGGCTGGAGGTGGCGCCGGCCGCGCTGGTCGAGGTGTCGCAGGCGCTGTCACGGCACGACGCGGTCGCCTTCGCCGCCGTCACCACGGGCCGGGCGGCGGTCTTCGCCATGGTCCAGTGCCGTAACACCGGCGCCCTCTACGACTACCTGGCCGACGAGTTGGCCGCGCTGCCGGGCATCGGCCGGATGGAGACCGCGCTCGTCCAGCGCCGCGCCAAACGGGCGGGACCGCTCCTCGTGCCGACGATGCCGGAACGGCCGGAACGGCGCGGTCCGGGACGGGAACAAGGACGCTGACCGGCAGACCGGCCGCCAAGCCCCGCTGGCGATCCGGCCGCCGCGAGCTTTCGCCGAGCAGCGGAACCCGTATCCACCGCGGCCCTTGGCGCTCTATGCGATCGGTCTCGCGCGGCCCGTTGTGGGGCACGCCACAAGATCCATGAGGAACTCGCGCGTTGGCACCACCGACCTCTTCGAGGAGGCCGCGGCTCGCCCGAACGGGTGCATGGGGAGACGGGTGCGGGCGGGCCTGCGCCCGTCACCGATCCGTCCGAACCACACCGAGGAGAGCCTGAATGAGCCTGAACCGAAGGGACTTGCTCCGAGCCTCGACCGCCCTCGGCGCCACCGGCGCGGTCGCGGGAGTCGCCGGACTCGGCGCCGGCCCGGCCGCCTCCGCGGCCGAGGGCAGCAGCACTGCCCCTGGCGGTACACCCCTGAGGGTGCACATCGTCATGTTCGACGGGGTGGAGGAACTCGACTTCGCCGCCCCGTACGAGGCCTTCTCGGCCTCCCGCTTCTTCACGGACCGGCCGGTCGAGGTCCGGTATGTCACCACCTCCCACCCCGGTTCGGTCCGGGCGTCGTACGGAACGCGCGTCGGCGTCGAGCACGGCTGGACCCCGCAGCACGCCGACATCATCGTGGTGCCGGGCGGCGGCTACGCCCGCCGCGAGGACCCCGGGGTGTGGGCCGAGATCCGGCGCGGCACCCTCCCGCGCGCACTGGAAGCGGCGCGCCGCCCAGGGCTCACCATCGCCGCACTGTGCACGGGAGTCATGTTGCTGTCCGCCGCCGGACTGACCCGCGGGCGGCCCTGCACCACCCACCACAAGGCGCGCCCGGACCTGGAGCGGCAGGGCGGCGTGCTGAAGAGCGCGCGCGTGGTGGACGACGGCGATCTCGTGACGGCCGGGGGCATCACCTCGGGTCTGGAGCTCACCCTGTGGCTCGTTCGCCGCGAACTGGGCGCCGACGCGGCGAGCAGCCTCGAGGCCATGCTGGAGTACGAGGCCCGCGGCACGGTGTGGTCCCGGTAGGCGCGACCGCCGGGCACCGGACAGAGATGCGGACGTCGACGTCCCCGCGATCTCGACGGCCGGACAGGCTCTAACCGGATAGGTCATCCAGATATGTGCTACGGTCGCGCCAAGCGGATGAACTATCCGGATGTGTGTTGGGGGTGGGTGTGCCATGAAGAGGACTGCTGTGGTCACGGCGGGAACGGGCGGCATCGGCTTGGAGACGGCCCTGGGGCTGGCGGCTGCCGGGTTCTCGGTCACCGTGGTCGGCCGCGACGCCGACCGGGGCGCCCGGGCGCTCGACCGCATCAACGCGACGAGCCCGGCGCACCCGGGCCGGTTCCTGTCCGCCGACCTCGCCTCGCTCGACGACGTGCGCGCGCTCGCCGGCCGGATCGCCTCCGACCATGCGGCCTCGGGCGAACCGCTGACCGTACTGGTCAACAACGTCGGGGCGATGTTCGCGGATCGACAGGACCTGGGCGGCGTCGAGGCATCGTTCGTCGTCAACCACCTCTCGCCGTACCTGCTGACCGAACTTCTGCTGCCCACCCTGACGGCCGGCACGCCGAGCAGGATCGTGAACGTGACGTCAGGTGCGGTCGGGCTCGCCAAGCGGGTGTTCGACGCCGTCGAACCGTCCGGTGGCTACTACGGCTTCCACTGGTACGGCCGCGCCAAGCTCGCCAACCTCGCCTACACGCTCGACCTGGCCGAGCGGCTGGACGGCACGGGCGTATCCGTCTTCGCCGCCGACCCCGGCGGTGCCGCGACCGACATGACCAACGGCACCCTGGCCGACCCGAAGATCGTCTCGCCGGCCCTGCGCCTGCTGTGGCCGCTGGTGCGCCGGAGGTTCGCACGCTCGACTTCCGGCCCGGCCTCCGTGGCGGCCAGGCCCTCGATCGTCGCGGCCACCGACGACGCCCTGACGGGCCGGACCGGCATCCTCATCGGCGCCCAGGCACACCCGGTGGCGCCTTCCCGTGCGGCGACCGACCCCCGCGTCGCCGAGGCCGTACTCCGACTGAGCGAACGGTACGCGCCTCTCGCGGCCACCTGACCCGCCATGCGAGGTCCGGACGGGCGGCGGCTGCGGGACCACACGGATGGGCTATCCGATTAGCATGTCCCCATGACGACGACGCCACTGCGCAAGGACGCGGCCCGCAACTGGGACCGGATCGTCGCCGTCGCCCGTGCCCTGGTCGACCAGGGCACGCCGTTGCAGCTCAACGACGTCGCCCGCCGCGCCGGACTCGGTGTCGGCACCGTCTACCGGCACTTCGCCACGCCCGAGGCGCTGCTGGAGACCGTCGCCACTCCCTGCCTGGAGGCCCTGGCCGCCCACGGCCGGCAGGCGCTGGCCGACACCGACCCCTGGGGCGCGCTGGAAGCCTTCCTGACCCGCACCGTCGAAGCGCAGGTCACCGACGCCTCCCTGGCCCCGGTCACCGCCGCGCCCGCAGATGCCCTGCCGCGCACCACGGAACTCAAGACGTCGCTGTGGTCGGTCGGCACCACCCTCCTCGACCGGGCCACAGCGGCCGAAGCGGTCCGCCCCGACCTGGCCTCCACCGACCTGGTCCCGCTCATGTGCGGCATCGCCCACGCCGTGCACGTCCACGGCGGCACACCCGCCGACCGGATCGACACCGCTCACCGCTACCTGGCCACGCTGCTCGAGGGCCTGAAAGCCGCGCCGACGCACGCTTGAGACGCGTCCCGCGTCACCGGGAAACAGTCAGTTCGCCAGGGAGATCAACACGGCGGGCGACGTCACGCGCCTCCCGCAAGGCAACGAACTCCCTGCTGCATCGTCGGTGTTCGGACACCATCCGAGCCACCTCGCCGCCGGCTCCGCACCAGGCGGCGGGTGCGGTCGACGGGCGATGGTCGGTGTCGGGTGCCACTGTGGTCGTACAGGACCTGCGAAAGGCAATCGTCATGATCACTACTGACTTCGCACCCGGCTCCCCCTGTTGGATCGACCTCGGCGCGCCCGACGTCCGGGCCGCCGCGGCCTTCTACGGCGCCGTCCTCGGGTGGGACTACGAGTCCATGGGCGAGGGGGAGGACATGGAAGGCGGGATGTTCCGCAAGGACGGCAAGATCGTCGCCGGGCTCGGCAAGCTCACCGAGGAAGGCGCGCGCTCGGCCTGGATGATCTACTACAGCGTCACCGATGCGGACGCCACCACCCAGGCGGTCGAGCGCGCGGGCGGCACGGTGCGGGTGGCTCCGATGGACCTCGAAGAGTGGGGCCGGATGGCGCAGTACAGCGACCCCCTGGGGGGACAGTTCGCCGTCTGGCAGCCGGGCACGAACACGGGAGTCGAGTTGGTGGACGAGCCGGGCTCACTGTCCTGGACCGAGCTGTACACGAGCGACGCCGCGGCCGCCAAGGAGTTCTACGGCGGTGTCTTCGGCTGGCAGTTCAACGACATGGGGCTGCCGGGCGGCGGAGGTACGTACTCCCTCATCACCCCCGCCGGACTTCCCGAGGAGCGCATGCACGGCGGCCTCATGCAGCTGCCCGAGGAGAACCTCGCCCTCGCGAAGGGACGGCCGTACTGGCACCCCGTATTCGCCGTCGCCGACTGCGACGCCACCGTCGCCAAGGTCACCGAGAACGGCGGCAGCGTGCAGATGGGACCGGAGGACGCGGAAGGCGTCGGCCGGCTCGCCGTCTGCCTCGACCCGTCGAACGCCGACTTCGTGGTCCTCACTCCGGTCCGCGGCTGAGCCCAGGCAGGCCGGAGGAGCTTCCGCTCGTGCGTCATATTGCCGAGGCTTCTCTTGATTCAGCTGCTCGGTTCGCTGCTGGTCTTGGAGGCCTCGCTTCGTCGCGCGCCCTCGCGCCGACGCCGTGGACCCGGACACCGCGAGACGGCTCACCCAGGCTCATCCACGAAAAGCCCAAAGAAAGCCGGACGGCGATGTCGAGAACCCGTGACCGGCTCCGTCCCCGCAATGACCGCGACCACAATGGGTCGCACGAGCGAGGAGAAACACGATGGCCAAGTACTTGCTGCTCAAGCACTACCGCGGCGCCCCGGCTCCGGTCAACGACGTGCCCATGGACCAGTGGAGCCCGGAGGAGATCTCGGCGCACGTGCAGTACATGAACGACTTCGCGGCCCGCCTGGAGAAGGCAGGCGAGTTCGTCGACGGTCAGGCGCTCGCCCCCGAGGGAGCGTGGGTCCGCTACGACGGTGAGGGGCGCCCGCCGGTCACCGACGGACCGTTCGCGGAGACCAAGGACCTCATCGCCGGCTGGATGATCATCGACGTCGACAGCTACGAGCGCGCCGTCGAGCTGGCCGGGGAGCTGTCGGCCGCCCCTGGGGCGGGCGGGAAGCCGATCCACGAGTGGCTGGAGGTACGCCCGTTCCTGGCCGCGCCGCCCACCATCACGGAGTGACCCCTGAGGTGAACGAGGTGAACGAGGTGAACGGGGTCCAGCTCCGGAGCCTCACGCCGAGCGTGCTCGGGATCCTCGTCCGCCGCGGAGCCGACTTCGCGGCGGCCGAGGACGCCGTGCAGGACGCTCTGGTCGAGGCGGTCCGCGTCTGGCCGGCCGACCCGCCGCGGGATGCCAAGGGCTGGCTGGTCACCGTGGCCTGGCGCAAGTTCCTCGACGCGACGCGCGCCGACGCCGCCCGCCGCCGGCGTGAGGACCGCGTCGAGGAGGAGCCGGCGCCCGGGCCCGCGCCCCCGGTGGACGACACGCTCCAGCTCTACTTCCTGTGCGCCCACCCGTCGCTGACCCCGTCGTCCGCGGTCGCGCTCACACTGCGCGCCGTCGGGGGGCTGACCACCCGCCAGATCGCCCAGGCCTACCTGGTGCCCGAGGCGACCATGGCGCAGCGCATCAGCCGGGCCAAGCGCACCGTCTCCGGCGTGCGGTTCGACCAGCCTGGCGACGTCGCCACCGTGCTGCGCGTCCTCTACCTGGTCTTCAACGAGGGCTACTCCGGCGACGTCGACCTCGCCGCCGAGGCCATCCGGCTCACCCGGCAGCTCGCGGCCGCGATCGACCACCCCGAGGTGGCGGGGCTGCTCGCCCTCATGCTGCTCCACCACGACCGGCGCGCCGCCCGGACCGCGCCCGACGGCAGCCTGGTGCCGCTCGCCGAGCAGGACCGCGGCCTGTGGGACACCGAGTCGATCGCCGAGGGCGTCGAGATCCTGCAGGCGGCCCTCGCCCGCGACCGGCTGGGCGAGTTCCAGGCCCAGGCCGCCATCGCGGCACTCCACGCCGACGCGCGCTCCGCAGCGGAGACCGACTGGGTGCAGATCGTCGAGTGGTACGACGAGCTCGCGCGCCTGACCGACAGCCCGGTCGTCCGGCTCAACCGCGCGGTGGCCGTCGGCGAGGCCGACGGACCGCGCGCCGGCCTGGCGGCGCTCGCGGCGCTGGACGACTCACTACCCCGCCACGCCGCGGTGGCGGCGTACCTCCACGAGCGCGACGGCGACCTGGCGACGGCGGCACGGCTGTACACCGAGGCGGCCCGAAAGGCACCCAACCTCGCCGAACGCGACCACCTGACGCGCCAGGCCGCCCGGCTCAACGCCCGCGGTGTCGCTGACGGGTGATGCTGCGGGCCCCAGCCTGACCCTGTTGCCCAGTGCCTGGCTGACCAGGGTTCACATCTCGACAACCTGGTGGTCCACCAGCACGTCACCGCCTGCGTGAAGACGCGGTCAGGCGGGCTGCCACAGCTCGACGCGATTGCCCTCGGGATCGGTGACCCACCCGAATCGACCGACACCCTCCATGTCCTGCGTTTCTTCGGCCACGTCCGCTCCCTTGGCGCGCAATTGCGCGAGCATCGCATCCAGGTCGCGGACCCGGAAGTTGAGCATGGTTTGCTGGGCGCGGGACCCGAAGTAGTCGGTCTCGGACTCGAACGTCGCGAACACCGTCAGGCCGGCTCCCTGACGCCACAGGCCGTACTCATCGGCGTCCAGGCCCAGGCAATCGCGATACCACGCGCTCAGGGCCGCCGGGTCGGCGGCCCGCATGAAGTATCCACCGATTCCAAGCACACGTTCCATGCCGCCATCTTGCCAGGACCGCTATCACGATCCTGTTCGTGACGCTGCCCATCGCTCTTCCCGCCGCACCCGTATGACAGAAGTCTTACGTGCACGTGTGGGAGACCCCTCGGGGATTCCACGCTGCGTAACGTCCCAGGTATGCGCGTACTCGTCACCGGAGGAGCCGGGTTCATCGGCTCCCACATCGTCACCGCCCTCAAGGACCGCGGGCACGACCCCGTGGTCCTCGACGCCCTGCTGCCCGCCGCCCACCCCGGCACGCCACCGCTGCCCGACGCGGAGTTCGTCCGGGCCGATGTACGGGACGCCGACGCGGTACGGGCCGCGCTGCGCGGGGTGCACGCCGTGTGTCACCAGGCGGCCATGGTCGGGCTCGGGAAGGACTTCGCGGACGCCCCCGGATACGTCGGCTGCAACGACCTCGGGACGGCAGTGCTGCTGGCGGAGATGGCGGCCGCCGGGGTTCGCGAGCTCGTCCTGGCCGGGTCGATGGTGGTCTACGGGGAGGGCCGGTACGAGGTGCCCGCGCCACGGGGTGGTGCGGCCGGGGCCCAGGCTGACGACGGATCTGGCGGCCGGCCGGTTCGAGCCGCGCTGTCCGGACTGCGGGGCCGAGCTCGCGCCGGGTCTGGTCGACGAGGACGCGCCGGTCGGCGTGCGTCGGCGAGCGCCGTCGGCTGAGCCCGCATATGGCCCGCTGATCCGACCGGTACGGTCTACGCGGGGGCCGGGAGGGTCAGTTCGAAGCGGCAGCCGCCGGGCACGTTGCGGACGTCGGCGTGGCCGGAGTGGGCCTCGACGATGCCTCGGACGATCGCCAGCCCCAGGCCCGCGCCGGAGGGAGGCGTGCGTGCCTGAGACCCTCGCCAGCCGGTGTCGAAGACGCGGGGAAGGTCCTCCTCGGGAATCCCGCCGCAGGCATCGGTGACCGACAGCACCACCACGTCCGCGCGGCGTTCGGCGGCGATCGCGACCGTTCCGTCGGCCGGGGTGTGGCGGATGGCGTTGACGAGCAGGTTGGACAGCACCCGGGTCATCTCCTTGCCGTCGACCTCCACCGGCAGCGGGGCCACGCCCCCGCCGGCCAGCCGCACGCCGTGCTCCCGGGCAACGGCGTCCGCGCCCGCGAGCGCATCGCCGACCAGCTCGTAGAGGGACATCCGGGTGGGGCTGAGGGAGAGGGCGCCCGCATGGATGCGGGACAGCTCGAACAGGTCGGTGACCATGGAGTTGAGGCGCTCCACCTCGGCTCGCATCTGCTGGTGGTAGCGAGCCGGATCGGCCACCATGCCGTCCTCCAGCGCCTCCGACATCGCGCGCAGCCCGGCCAGCGGGGTCCGCAGATCGTGCGAGATCCAGGCCACGAGCTCGCGCCTGGAGGTCTCCAGTGCCCGCTCGCGTTCGCGCGATGCCACGAGGCGTTCGCTGGAGACGGCCAGTTCGCGGCTCAGCGCCGCGAGTTCGGCGGGGGCGGGCGCGGCGGGAGCCGTGAAGGTGCCGCCCTGCCCGAAGTCCCGTGCCGCTCCGACGAGTTCCCGGCAGCGCAGCACGACCTGCCGGCCCAGCAGCAGCGCCGTGCCCAGGGAGACGGCGGCGGCCATCGCGACGACCGTGGTCACCACGGCCAGGTCGTGGGAGGACAGGAACATCGCCCACGCCACCGCGAGCGTCCCGGCGAGCATCGCGGACACGGCGACGGCCGCGACGACCGCGAGGGACACGGCGACGCTCCGCCGGCGCAGTATCCGCAGCGCGACGGCGCCGAGCAGCCCGGCGGCCCCCGCGCCGAGGAACGCGTACGAGGCGATCAGCAGCAGGTCACGCACGGCCGTCCTCCGCCCGGGTCCCGGCCCCGGCCTCCGCGCGGTCGGACGGGCGCGGGCCCGCCTCGAAGCGGTATCCGGCGCCCCAGACCGTCCGGATCAGCTGCGGATCGGCCGGATCGTTCTCGATCTTGCTCCGTAGCCTGCGGACGTGAACGGTGACGGTGGACAGGTCACCGAAGTCCCAGCCCCAGACCTCGCGCATCAGCCGCTCCCGGTCGCAGACCTGCCCGGGGTGCCGCAGGAAATAGGCGAGGAGGTCGAACTCCCGGAGGGTGAGAGCCAGTTCCGCTCCGTCCTTCGTCGCCCGGCGGGCAGCTGGGTCCACCGCCAGGCCGGCCGCCGCGAGCGGGGGCTCGTCGGCCGGGGCTGCCGAGGATGTCCTGCGCAGGACCGACCGCACGCGCAGGACCAGCTCGCGCGGGCTGAAGGGCTTGGTCACGTAGTCGTCCGCGCCGACCTCCAGACCCAGGATCCGGTCGTCCTCGTCGCCGCGCGCGGTGAGCATGACCACGGCTACGGAGCGCATCCCGTTCTCGTTCGCACGCAGCCGGCGGCAGACCTCCAGGCCGTCCATGCCGGGCAGCATCAGGTCGAGGACGACGAGGTCGGGCCGGTGCCGGGCGGCGGCCTCCAGCGCGGCCGGGCCGTCCGCGGCCCGGTGCACGGTGAATCCGGCCCGCTCCAGGTAGCCCGCCACGACCTCGGAGACGGTCGGGTCGTCGTCCACCACCAGGACGCAGCCCGTGACGTCGCCGGAGGCGGGGCCGCGGGCGGTTTCGTTGCTGAATGCCATGCCCACAGGGTGACACCGTGCCGCGCCCCGTGGACCCGCGCCTGCCGCCGTGCGAAGCGGTGTCCGCGTTTCGTAAGGTCTTCGGGCGCCTTTCTCCGCCGTCCGGTTCCTACGGTGTGGAGGGTGACTTCTTCTGCTTGTCGTCCGCCCCTCGCGGACCTCGTACTGCCGTGCCTCGACGAGGCGGAAGCCCTTCCCTGGGTGCTGGCGCGGGTGCCGGGCGGGTGGCGGGCCATCGTCGTCGACAACGGCTCCACCGACGGCTCGGCCGACATCGCGCGCCGGCTCGGCGCCACCGTCGTGCACGAGACCCGGCGCGGCTTCGGCGCCGCCTGCCACGCCGGGCTGCTCGCCGCGCGCGCCGAGTTGGTCTGCTTCTGCGACTGCGACGCCTCCATGGACCCCGGCCTGCTGGCACCCATGGCCGGGCGGGTCGCGGCAGGCCGGACGGACCTGCTGCTCGGCCGACGCCGCCCACAGGGACGCGGTGCGTGGCCCGCGCACGCCCGGGCCGGGAACTTCGCCCTGGCCCGGATGCTGCGCCGCCGTACCGGCCTGCGGTTGCACGACCTCGGGCCGATGCGGGTCGCGCGCCGCGAGGCACTGCTCGGTCTGGAGCTGACCGACCGGCGCAGCGGCTACCCGCTCCAGACGTTGCCGGGCAGCCGAGTGCCGACGGGGTCGGCGATCGTCTCGCGCAGGAAGCCGTCGATCGCGGCGAAGGTCACTTCCGGCCGTTCCAGTTGTGGCAGGTGGCCTGCCTCGGGGATGACGTGGAGTCGGCCGTTGCCGAAGGCGTCGGCGTACGCGGCGCCGTAGGCGGGGGTGACGATGCGGTCGCTCTCACCCCAGAGCAGGAGAGCGGGAACGTCGACACGCCGCAGTCGGCGGAGCAGCTTGGGGTCGTGCATGCAGGGGTCGCCGGCGAGGACGCGCAGAGTGGCCATGTTGTCGCGCTGAAGGGCGACTTGCCCGGCGGGGAGCGTCTCGGGGTCACGGTAGAAGCGGGCCGAGTCGTGCCAGGCGTACTCGGCCACGCCGAGAGCGTCGAGCGCGAAGAAGTCTCTGATCGGCTCGGTCTCGACGTGGACTCCGACGGGGTCGATCAGGACGAGCCCGGTGATGATTCCACCGGTGTCCCGTACGGCCATCTCCGCCGCGGTCCAGCCACCGATCGAGGAGCCGACGACCAGGACGTCACGCAGCCCGCGGTCTTGGAGGTGGTGCAGGTAGGCGAGGGCCAGATCGTCGATGCCGGTCAGCCAGCCCGGGCGGTGGGTACCGTCCCATCCCGGGTGTACCGGTGTGATGGCGTGCGCGGTCCGGGCGAGGTGGGACGAGAGTCCGGCGACCGTGGCCGGTCCCCCGCCGCCGTGCAGGATCAGGCAGGGCCTGCCGGTACCGGCTTCGGTCAGGGTGAGGGACAGGTCCGGGTACAGGGCGACGCTCTTGTCTGAGGGCATGCCCAGACGATAACTAAGCTTGTTTATATAAACAAGCTTAGTTGTGCTCTAGACTGGGCCCATGCCCGATGAACTGCAGGTCCTTGGAAGAGCGGTGAAGCAGGCCCAGTACCAGCAGCACCGCGCACTGGACAGCCGCCTCGCCGCCGCCGGCACGACCCTGGCACAGTGGGACGCCCTCCGCGCGATCAGCCGAACACCCGGGGCACCGGCCCGGGCCCTGGCCGCGGCGACGTTCCAGAGCGAGCAGGCCTTCGGCACGCTCGCCGGCCGACTGACGGCCCTGGGCCTGATCGACCGCAGGCCGGGCATCGGCCGGCGCATCGAGCACTACCTCACCCCCTCCGGCGAAGAGGTCCTGAGCGCAGGACACCGAATCGCCGACGAGGTCCTCGCCGCCTGCTACTCGAACCTGTCCCCCGCCGACCGCACCACGCTGCTCGACCTGCTCCAACGCATCGACGGCGGCGCGGGCGCGTAGGCCGGGCGCCACGCCCCGAGCGCTGTGGCGCCGAGACCTCGGCCACCACTGATCGCCGGAACGGGTGCGGCGGGTTCCAGCCGGTGGGTACTGCCGACGGCCGCACAGAGCGGCGAAAGATCGGCTTCCGGACCGAAGGCCGCTCCGCGAGACGTGGGGAAGGCGATCCCCGAAGGAAGGCCGAGGTGCGTGATGGCGGAATCGGAGGATGCCCTCACCATCCGCCACGTCGCAGAGCGGCTGATGAAGGCACACCCTCAACTGGACGCCGGCCTGGTGCAGAGCTCGGTACAGACGGCTTACGAAGAGCTCAGGTACGCACGCGTGCGTACCTACCTGCCAGTCCTGATGGAGCGCAGAGCCAAGGACCTGCTGCCCTCCGACGAGCAGTCGGAACGCAATACCTGACCCTCGACGCGTGAGCGTCCCCGGCGTGTCGCGACGACCCCGGGCGCGACGCTCAGCGCCTCGAGCGGCCTCTGCCGAGTGGCGCCGCTCCGGTCAGCCGGTCCCGCCGCCCTGGGCCCTGCGGGTGAGTTCCCCGGCCGTGGGGCCGTAGGCGGATTGAGGGCCGCCCTGCCCAAACATCTCCGTGACGATGTGTCACAAACCGCGTGCTGCCCGGGAGATGAACCCCTCGTTCCCCACGCGGCGATGCGAGCGGGGCAGACCCTGCCCGGATCTTGCGAAGCGGACCGGCAGTCCGTATTCTCTCATCCATTCGGACTATCGGTCCGCTTCCATTCGGGTGCCCCGTCATGAAGAACCGCGATCACTGGATATCGCGCTTCCCGTGACGAGCGGCCGTACCCGACGGGCTGGGATCGCTGTGTCTTCGAGCAGAACGGAAGCCTCGACCATGACAACGCCGATGACACCCGCGGAGCTGTACCGCCACGGTCTGCGCCTGCTGCTGAAGAAGGACATCCCCGGCTGGGTGGACCTGTGGGACGCGAACGGGGTCCTGGAGTTCCCCTTCGCGCCCCGTGGCTGGCCCGAGCGGCTGGAGGGCCGGCAGGCCGTCGCGGACTACATGCGCCGCTACCCCGACCACGTCGACGTCCACGACTTCCCCGACGTGAACATCCACCAGACCACCGTCCCCGAGACGATCGTGGTGGAGATGCGCGGGGTCGGTCGCCTGGTCGAGACGGACAGCCCCTTCGACATGACCTACATCGCCGTGGTCACCGTCAAGGACGGGCTCATCACCTCCTACCGCGACTACTGGAACCCCCTCGCCGTCTCCCAGCCGGGCGCCGACTTCGTAGGAGCGAAGTGATGACCACTCCCCACGCCACCCTGGTCATCGGGGCCACCGGCACCACCGGCCGTCGCGTCGCCGCCGGGCTGATCGCCGAGGGCCACCGCGTCAGGGCCGCCGGCCGAACCGCCACCCCGATGGAGGGTGCGGAGGCTGTCCGCTTCGACTGGAACGAGCCCGCGACCTGGGACGAGGCCCTGGACGGCGTCGACCGCACCTACCTCATTCCGCCCATCGGCTCCGCCCACCCGGCCGCGGCCATGCTGCCCTTCCTCGGAAAAGCCCGCGCGGCAGGCGTGCACCGCGCGGTGCTCCTCAGCTCCTCGGCGATCCCCGCCGGCGGTCCGGCGGTGGGCCGGGTCCACGAGGAACTGCCCGGCCTGTTCGAGGAGTGGGCGGTGCTGCGGCCCTCCTGGTTCATGCAGAACTTCGCCGGCTTCACCCCCCACGCGCGCAGCATCCGCGAGGACGGCGCCATCCTCACGGCCTCGGGAGACGGACGCGTCGGGTTCGTCGACGCCGAGGACATCGCCGCCGTGGCCGTACGTGCCCTGGCCGACGACCAGGCTCCCAACACCGACCTGATCCTCACCGGGCCGCAGTCGCTGAGCTACGACGATGTCGCCGCGATCATCACCGAGGTCACCGGCCGGTCCGTCGTGCACCAGCGCCTCACCTTCGAGCAGCTGCGCGACCGCTGGGCGGCCGAGATCCCGCTGGAGTTCGCCACCCTGCTGGCCGGCATGGACCGAGCCATCGCCGACGGGGCCGAGGACCGCACCTCGGACACCGTCGAGCGCCTCACCGGACGCCCCCCGGGCACGCTCCGCGCCTTCGTCGAACGGGAGGTCCGATGAAAAGCCTGCGGCCGGCACGACGCCTGAAGGCAGCGACGCCCACTGCCACCCGGGCGCCCTCCGTCTGCCTGTAGCGCGTATCTTCGACTGGCTCGACGACACGATCCGACCTGTCGCGGGCCACACGGGACCACCGGACACCACGAACCGTTCCGGGGCCCTGGACAAGGCGAAAACCAAGAGGAGGACCTGTGACCCAGCGCCCGGAGCGCCCGGAGCGCGCGGACGCCCTGCGCAACCGAGAGGCCGTCCTGGCTGCCGCCGATGCCCTCTTCGCTGCCAGCAGCAGCCCCCACAGCGTGTCGATGGACGACATCGCCGCGGCCGCGGGCGTGGGCAAGGGCACCCTCTTCCGCCGCTTCGGCGACCGCGCCGGCCTGATCGGCGCCGTGATCGCCTCCCGCCTCGAACCCGTGCGGCAAGCCGTGCGGGAAGCGCATGACGCAGCCGCGTCCTCACCGCGACAGCGGGTACGGGACCTCCTCGACGCCTCACTGCTCTTCAAGATCGAGAACCGGAACCTGATGTCGGCAGCGGAGGACGCGGGGCTCAGCAGCCCCTACCAGGCCGAGCACTACGGCTGGTGGCACGAGATCCTTCGTGCGGCACTGGATCAGGTGCCCGGAGTCCAGGCCGCGGATTTCACCGCCCACGCCCTGTTGGCCGCCATCCGCGCCGACCTCGTCGCGTACCTGATCGACGATCAGAAGATGACCCCCGAAGCCCTGCGGTCCTCGCTCGCGGCCCACATCGACAACGTCCTCGGCAACAGCTCCGATCCACTCGGCACGCGGCAGGAGGCATGAGTCGCGGAACGGGATCTGGTGGCCCTCCGCTGACGGGGGCGACAGCGGGTACTGCGGCCCTTCGGGGCATGCGGTAGCGGGCTGCCGCGCGGCGTGGGCGCGTGTCCCGCAGGTTCGGGATATCAGTGGTCGCGGACGGCGGTCTGCGGTGATCGTCACTGTTCGGAAAGACGGGATCCAGTGACCGTAAAGCCCGTTCCCGAGGGATATCCGCGGGTCACGCCGTACCTCTGTATCGACGGAGCCGCGACCGCGATCGACTTCTACGTCTCCGTGCTCGGCGCGAACGAGCGGATGAGGATGCCGGCGCCCGGAGGCAGGATCGGCCACGCCGAGCTGGAGCTGGGCAACTCGGTCATCATGCTCGCGGACGAGCACCCGGACATCGGATTCCGCTCGCCGAAGGCGGTGGGCGGTACGCCCGTCACCCTGCACGTGTACGTCGAAGACGTCGACGCAGTCTTCACCAAAGCCCTCGGCCGGGGAGCCAAGCAGCTGTCGCCGGTCAAGGACGAGTTCTACGGCGACCGCACCGGGCAGTTCGAAGACCCCTTCGGCCACCGCTGGAACGTCGCAACGCACGTGGAGGACGTTCCGCTGGAGGAGATGGAGAAGCGGTCCGAGGAGGCCATGCGGTCCATGGACTCCACGCCGGGCGGCAGTTGAGCCCGTCCCTCTCGCCGGCGGACACGTACTTGCTGACCGTGCCGCCACTGGTCGGCTCTCGTGGGCCGGGCCGTTGTCCGCCGGTTCACCCGGCTCGCTCACCGTAAGTGGCCCTGCCGGCCTCGATCTCCGCGAACAGGGGACGATGAGGGCCGATTCCGCTGCACCCCTTCCGGTGGCCGGTGGCCGCGCGCCGTGGCCGGCGAGTGGAGACCGTGGATGAGCGACCTTCTCGAAGGTCCGGGGATGACGGCCAGTTCCCATGTACATGGTGGCGGCGTTCTTCCTCGGGGTCTTCTTCGCCATGCAGTCCGGGACGTTCGAGTCGGTCGTCTACGACACCCTGCTCGAGGAGACCGGGTCGAGCGATGACTTCGAGCGGGTCATCGGGCGGATCCGGGTGGTGGAAAGCGTCGCCCTCGTCGGGAGCGCACTGGCCGGCGGCGCCGTCGCGGAAGTCCTCTCCCTGCGGGACACGTACTTCCTGACCGTGCCGCCGCTGGTCGGAGCCTGCCTCGTGCTGTACCCATTCCGCGAGCTACAGCTGCACAAGGCCGAGGAGGCCGAGCCGCTCCGCCGCCAGATCGCGACCACCTACCGCGTGCTGCTCCAGCGCGGCCGGCTTCGTACGGTGATCACGCTGACCGTCGTCAGTGCCCTGCTGATGCAGGCATGCTGGAGTTCGGACCGCTGTGGCTGGTGGCGCTGGCCGTTCCGGCGTTCTGGTACGGGCCGCACTGGGCGGGCCTGACCTCCGCACTCGGCCTCGGCGGTCTGCTCGGGTCACATGGCCGGATGAGGCGGCGGCTGCCGGTGACGTTGCTGGCCGCCCTGATGGTGGGCTGCTGCTGCGTGCTGGTGACGAGCACCACCGTGGCACTGGTGATCGTCGCCCAGGTACTTCTCACGCTCGCGGTCGTCGCGGTGAGCATTCCGGTGATGCACCAGTTGCACGACGCGGTACCGTCGACCGTTCGTGCCGGAGTCGCGTCCGGCGTCAGCACCCTCACCTGGCTCGCCTTCGTGCCGTTCGCGCTGGTCATCGGGTTCGTCAGCGACAGACGAGGAGTCGGCGACGCGGGCTGGCTGTTCGTCGCGGTCGCGGTCGCGTCCGGGATCCTGATGATCGTGGTCCTGCCGGCGGCGCCGGGCACCCCGGCGGCCGTGCCTGTCGAGAGGGAACCGGAGCCCGCTTTCCCCGCGGATCGGTTCCTCCCCGACGACCACCCGGAATGGCCGGGCCATTGGGCGGTCCCGCCCGTCCCCTGGGAGGCACTCGGCCTCGACCCGGGTAGCCACGAGGCCCTCGCGGAAGTACGTACGGCGATCCTGGAGATGCCGGCCGAACTGCGGCGGGTCATCGTGCTGCGTGACGTCCAGAGCCGGTCGCCCTCCGAGACCGCCCAGCTCACCTTCCGCGAAGTACGCCGACGCTAAAGGTTGTCCCGTAACGGCCGGGCGCAAGTGAGATGATCTCTCATGCCGTCAGTGTGCTCGCGACCACGGACAACGCCCGCGGCGGGCCGGTGACGCCCATCTGGACCTGCCCCGGGCGGGCGGCGACCACCGGCGGGTGCTGGCTGTGCTGAGATTCCCGGAAGGAAACGGCCCGGCCGACGCCGGGGCGGCGAAAAGGTTGGTGCGCGGGGCCGACGGAACCGGGTAACGTCTTTGTCATGTTCTTCCAGACGCCGATTTACGAGTGAGAGCGTGATGGGCCCCTGCTGACGTCCTTCGACGTCGCCGCCCGTCCCCCACCGATGAATCCGTAGATCACTTCACTTCACATCATTACCGGGAGAACCCGTGACCGTGAGCAAGAACATCAACAACCCCGTGGGCATGGGCGGCGGCCAGCGCAAGAAGCTGTCCCGCGCCGAACGGCAGAACAACGGTCCGCACCGCAACCTCGACCGCCGGGGTGCAGCCGACCAGAAGGCGGAGCTGGTGCGCAAGATGCGCGAGAAGGCAGGCGCAGCCGAGGGCGCCGGGCAGGCGGGCGGCGACACCGCACAGAGCTGACGCACCGCCGCCGCAGGGCGGCACCGCACGGGGCAGGGCCCGGACCGCGACGCGCGGTCCGGGCCCTGCTGCCGTACCGGGGCTCTGCTGCCGTACCGGGGCTCTGCTGCCGTACCGGGCGCGGCCGGTCCCGCTCAGCTCTCGGCCGACCGGCCGAGCCGGGTCGGCTCGGAGGTGGCCGACATGCTCGACTCGACCGTCGGGTCGGTCAACAGCGCCCTCAAACGGGCCCGCGCCGGCCTGCAGCACCAGCTGCCGCCCACCGGCGAGCGAGAACCGGCTCCCGCCCCCGACTCGGCCTCCGAGCAGACGCTCGTGGCAGAGTTCGTCCGAGCCTACGAGTCCGGGGATCTGGACGCGCTGGTCGCCCTTCTGACGGACGATGTCTTCCTCTCCATGCCACCGATCCCCCTCGAGTACCAGGGCCGCGACGTGGTGGCCCGTCTCTTCGCCGGCATCTTCGACTCGGGCAGGAGGGTTGATCTCGTACCGACACGAGCCAACGGTCAGCCGACGTTCGGTGCCTACCTGCGCGGCTCCACCGGCAGCATCCGCCATGGAACGGGCCTGTTCGTCCTCACCCTCACCGGCGACCGGATCTGCGCCTTCACCCGCTTCGACAGCAGCGTGCTCCCGTGGTTCGGGCTGCCGCGATCGCTTCCTGGCCGATAGCCCGCGGCGCCCCACCACGACACCCGATCTCAGCCGGTCCGGCATCACGCACCCGGGCTCTGGGGCCCGCCCGCACCCCGCGAAATCCGTCGCGTCAGTCGGACGGCCCTCGCTTATAACCGCGCAGCTCTGAACGAAACCCCCGACCGACCGACGCAGACATCACATTCAAGTGGAAAATATGAGACAGAGCAAAGACGTTACCCGCTCGTTATAGAGGCGAGGGTGGGGTGAAAATGTCGGCATTTTTCATAGGACTACGGGCGCATTACCAGCGCTTCACGCTCCCTGGAAGGCGTCTTCAATTATCACGAGCCACCCCAATTCCGTAACCCCTTAGGGCCATGCAATTTGCGCCAGCCCTGGGTAACTTCGGCCCGCATGACTGCTCATGCAGAACTGGTCCGTTACAGGAAGACCCTGCCGTCCACTCCGACCACCTCGACGACGCACATCGACCGCCCCCGCCCAGGTGACGGCCCCCTGCTGTGGCGCCTCGCTCGCGACTCCAGGACGCTGGACCTCAACTCGGCCTACAGCTATCTCCTCTGGTGCCGTGACTTCGCCGGCACGTCCGCAGTGGCCCGCGACTCGTCCGGGCGTGCCGTCGGATTCGTCAGCGGATACCTGCGGCCCGACAGCCCCGGAACCCTGCTCGTCTGGCAGATCGCCGTCGACGAATCCGTCCGCGGCCTGGGAATCGCCGGGGCCCTGCTCGACGGCCTCTCCGCCCGTGTGGCGGCAGAACACGGATTGAGCTCCCTGGAGACCACCATCTCCCCCGGAAACCTCGCGTCGGAGCGACTGTTCGCCTCGTACGCCGCACGGCACGGCGCCACGCTCACGCGCGAAGTGTTGTTCACCGCAGAGGAGTTCCCGGACGGCGGGCACGCCCCGGAGGTCCTGCACCGCATCGGGCCGCTCCACTTCTGATCCCGGTTCCGGCCCGGCAGCCCGCTGTCCGCGAGCCGCGCCGGGCAGCCGTCCGGGCCACCACCCCGAAACACGCCGCACCGAACACCCCCACGCACACAGGAGAGTTGCCTTGACCATGACCGAGCCGGTCCTGTCCGTCTTCGAGACCGTGGAGTCCGAGGTGCGCAGCTACTGCCGCGCCTGGCCCGTCGTCTTCGAGCGCGCCACGGGAAGCCGGCTGTACGACGAACACGGCCGCGGCTACCTGGACTTCTTCGCGGGCGCCGGGTCCCTGAACTACGGCCACAACAACCCCGTCCTGAAGCGGGCCCTGCTCGACTACCTGGAGCGGGACGGCATCACGCACGCGCTCGACATGGCGACGACCGCCAAGAGGGCCTTCCTCGAGACCTTCCGATCCCACGTCCTCGAACCCCGCGCACTGCCCTACAAGGTGATGTTCCCGGGGCCCACCGGCACCAACGCCGTCGAAGCGGCACTCAAACTGGCGCGGAAGGTCAAGGGCCGCGAGTCGGTCGTCTCCTTCACCAACGCCTTCCACGGCATGTCGCTCGGCTCGCTCGCCGTCACGGGCAACGCCTTCAAACGGGCCGGCGCCGGCATCCCCCTGGTCCACGGCACGCCGATGCCCTTCGACAACTACCTCGGTGGCAGGACCCCCGACTTCCTCTGGTTCGAGCGCCTGCTGGAGGACCAGGGCTCCGGCCTCAACCACCCGGCGGCGGTCATCGTCGAGACGATCCAGGGCGAGGGCGGGGTCAACGTGGCCCGCGCGGAGTGGCTCCGCGCCCTCGCGGACCTGTGCCGACGCCGCGACATGCTGCTCATCGTCGACGACGTGCAGATGGGCTGCGGCCGGACCGGCGAGTTCTTCTCCTTCGAGGAGGCGGGCATCACTCCCGACATCGTCACGCTGTCCAAGTCCATCAGCGGCTACGGACTCCCCATGTCCCTGTGCCTGTTCAAGCCCGAACTGGACCTGTGGGAGCCGGGCGAGCACAACGGCACCTTCCGCGGCAACAACCCGGCGTTCGTCACCGCGACCGCGGCCCTGGAGACGTACTGGGGCGACGGCGTCCTGCGCGAGCGGACCCTCGTCCAGGGCGGGCGCATCGAGAGCGCGCTGCGCGAGCTGTGCGCCGAACACGGCCGGCTGGGCGCGACGTACCGGGGCCGCGGACTGGTCTGGGGCATCGAGTTCGCCCACAAGGAGCGCGCGGCAGAGGTGTGCCGGAGGGCCTTCGAGCACGGTCTCCTCGTCGAGACCTCGGGCCCCGAGGGCGAGGTCGTGAAGCTGCTCCCGCCGCTCACCGTCACCGGCGACGAACTCGACGAGGGCCTTGCCGTCCTCGCCCGCTCCGTCCGCGAAGCCGCCTGACCAGCACCTCCACACCACGAAGGGCACCACCATGATCGTCCGCTCGTTCCGGGACATCGAGGGAACCGACCGCCACGTCAGGGCGGCATCCGGCACCTGGGAGAGCAAGCGCATCGTCCTGGCCAAGGAACGCGTCGGCTTCTCCCTGCACGAGACCGTCCTGTACGCCGGCACGGAGACGTCCATGTGGTACGCGAACCACGTGGAGGCCGTGGTCTGCACGGCGGGGGAGGCCGAACTCACGGACGAGGAGACGGGCCGGACCTACACGATCACGCCGGGAACCATGTACCTCCTCGACGGCCACGAGCGGCACACCCTGCGCGTGGAGCACGAGTTCCGCTGCCTGTGCGTCTTCAACCCGCCCGTGACCGGCCGGGAGGACCACGACGAGAACGGCGTGTACCCGCTGCTCACCGAACCCGACCACAGCTGACGTACGAAAACGTACGGAAACGTACAGAGAGGAGAGGCAGGCACCACCATGACCTACGCATCCACCCGCACTGTGACCGACCTGTATCCGACCCGGGGCTCCGAGGAGGTGCTCACCGGCCGCGTGGACCCCGTCGTCTGGTCCGAGCCCGGGACGCCGGGCCCCATCTGGGCCCACGAGCTGGAGAGCTTCGAGCGCGACGGCTACCTGTCCGTCGACGAACTCATCACGCCCGAAGAGGTGGACGTCTACCGGGCCGAGATGGACCGGATGCTCCGTGACCCCTCGACGCTGGCCGACGAGCGGTCCATCGTGGAGCCGAAGTCCCGGGAAGTACGCTCCGTCTTCGAGGTCCACCGGATCAGCGAGGTGTTCGCCGCCCTCGCCGCCGATCCGCGCGTCGTGGGGCGCGCGCGACAGATCCTGGGCTCCGAGGTGTACGTGCACCAGTCCCGGATCAACGTCAAGCCCGGTTTCGGCGCCAGCGGCTTCTACTGGCACTCCGACTTCGAGACCTGGCACGCCGAGGACGGCCTGCCGCACATGCGCACCGTGTCGGTGTCCATCGCCCTGACGCCGAACTACACCACCAACGGCGGCCTGATGATCATGCCCGGTTCCCACCGGACCTTCCTGGGCTGTGCCGGTGCGACGCCGAAGGACAACTACAAGAAGTCCCTCCAGATGCAGGATGCGGGCACCCCGTCGGACGAGGCGCTGACCAAGTTCGCCTCGGCCTGCGGCATCAAGCTCTTCACCGGCAAGGCGGGCTCGGCCACCTGGTTCGACTGCAACGCGATGCACGGCTCGGGTGACAACATCACGCCCCACCCGCGCAGCAACGTGTTCCTCGTCTTCAACAGCGTCGAGAACCGCCCGTCGAAGCCCTTCGCCGCCCCGGTGCGCCGCCCCGGATACATCGCCTCGCAGGACTTCACCCCCGTGCGCTGACGCGTCCGGCCGACCCGGCCCGGCACCTGCCCGGCCGGGTCGGCCGGTCCCCCGCACCCGATTTGGTTGTGCGTACGAAGGCCCGCCACACAAAGTGGCGGGCCTTCGTGGAATCGACCCACATCGGCTTGACCGATGAACCCGCGGCAACGTAACTTCGACCGCACCGATTCGCGAGCTACTGGAAGGAGGCGAAGCCGGATGTCGACCATCTCCGCACTGCTTCGCCTCGCTCACCAGATCGCCTGGGCTCCCGGTCGTGTAGCACACGGCTGCTGAGCAGCCCCCTTGTCGGCGTGCCCGATTGCGGCCCCGGCACCTTTCCACCTCTGTCATCGCACGGCACGTCGTTGCGTGCCGATTTGCTGCGCTCTGGGTTCTCGAGCTGCGCCACCGAAAGAGAAAGCTCCTGAAATGGCGACTAGGATAGTCAGATCGACCGCGCGCCGAGACGCAGGAAATCGTCGCGCACGTGCTCGGCCTGCACAGCCACGAGGTGACCGTTCAGTGCCTCCGGATGGGTGGTGGCTTCGGCGGCAAGGAGATGCAGCCGCACGGGTTCGCGGCCATCGCCGCCCTCGGCGCCAGGCTGACCGGTCGGCCGGTTCGGGTACGGCTCAACCGGACCCAGGACCTGACCATGTCCGGCAAGCGCCACGGGTTCCACGCCACGTGGAAGATCGGCTTCGACACCGAGGGCCGCATCCAAGCCTTGGACGCCACCTTGACCGCGGACGGCGGCTGGAGCCTGGACCTGTCCGAGCCGGTGGTGGCGCGCGCACTGTGCCACATCGACAACACCTACTGGATTCCCCACGCACGCGTCACCGGTCGCATCGCCAAGACCAACAAGGTCTCCAACACTGCCTTCCGCGGCTTCGGCGGACCGCAGGGCATGCTGGTGATCGAGGACATCATGGGCCGGTGCGCGCCGCTGCTCGGCCTGGATCCGATGGAGTTGCGGGAGCGCAACTTCTACCGGCAGGGCCAATCGACGCCGTACGGACAGCCGGTCCCCCACCCCGAACGGATCTCCGCCGTCTGGCAGGAGGTCCAGGACAACGGGGGCATCGCCGAGCGGAAGCGTGAGATCGCGGCCTTCAATGCCGCACACCCGAACACCAAGCGGGCGCTCGCGATCACCGGCATCAAGTTCGGAATCTCGTTCAACCTCACCGCCTTCAACCAGGCCGGCGCGCTGGTGCTGGCCTACAAGGACGGCTCGGTCCTGATCAACCACGGCGGCACCGAGATGGGCCAGGGCCTGCACACCAAGATGCTGCAGGTGGCCGCGACCACGCTGGGTATCCCGCTGCACAAGGTGCGGCTGGCCCCGACGCGAACCGACAAGGTGCCCAACACCTCCGCCACCGCCGCCAGTTCCGGAGCGGATCTCAACGGTGCGGCGGTGAAGAACGCCTGCGAGCAGATCCGCGAGCGGCTGCTTCAAGTGGCCGGCACCCAGCTGGGTGCGAACGCCTCGGATGTGCGCATCGTCGAGGGCGTCGCGCGCACCCTCGGCAGCGACAAGGAGCTGGCCTGGGACGACCTGGTGCGCACCGCGTACTTCCAGCGAGTTCAGTTGTCGGCGGCGGGTTTCTACCGGACCGAGGGTCTGCACTGGGACGCGAAGGCGTTCCAGGGTTCCCCGTTCAAGTACTTCTCCTACGGAGCCGCGGCGACCGAGGTGGAGGTGGACGGCTTCACCGGCGCGTACCGCATCCGGCGGGTGGACATCGTGCACGATGTCGGCGACAGCCTGTCCCCGATGATCGACATCGGTCAGGTCGAGGGCGGTTTCGTGCAGGGCGCGGGCTGGCTGACGCTCGAGGACCTGCGGTGGGACACCGGTGACGGGCCGAACCGCGGCCGGCTGCTGACCCAGGCGGCGAGTACCTACAAGCTGCCGAGCTTCTCGGAGATGCCCGAGGAGTTCAACGTCACGCTGATGGAGAACGCCACCGAAGAGGGCGCGGTGTACGGGTCCAAGGCGGTGGGTGAGCCTCCGCTGATGCTGGCGTTCTCGGTGCGAGAAGCGCTGCGGCAGGCCGCCGCGGCGTTCGGCCCCGCCGGAGTCAGCGTGGAACTCGCCTCCCCCGCGACACCGGAGGCGGTGTACTGGGCGATCGAAGCAGTCCGCAGGGGCGGCGCGCAGCACGACGATCACGCGCTGGGCGGCAGCGAGGCACCCACCGGTGCAACCGCTTTGAGCAATGCCTGACATGACATGGGTGGCCGCGGTCGCGCGGTTGCGGGCACGCCGGGAACCCGGCGTGCTCGTGACCGTCGCGACCGTGCGCGGCCACGCGCCCCGCAAGGCCGGTGCCAAGCTCGTCGTGGGACCGACCGAGACCTGGGGTTCGATCGGCGGCGGCAACATCGAGGCCGTCGCCATCGATCGGGCGCGCGAGCTGAACGGCACGGCCGATCCGGAGCCGGAGCTGATGGAATTCGCCCTCAACGACAAGGTCACCAGCCGACACGGCGTGCAGTGCTGCGGCGGAGCCGTCACCGTGCTGCTCGAACCGCTGCCGGTGGTCCAAACGGTGGCGATCTTCGGCGTGGGGCACGTCGGACTGGAGCTGGCACGCATCCTGGCCCGCCACAACCTCGATCTGCACCTGATCGACACCCGCCACGACATACTCACCGACGAACGGCTCGGCGTGCTCGCGGACGCGGTGGCGCAGATCCACGTGCACCACACCCCGCTGCTTCCGGAGGAGGTGCTCACTGAGCTACCGCCCGACACCCACGTCCTGATCATGACCCACGATCACGCCGAGGACGCCGCGCTGTGCGACGCCGCCCTGCGCACCGCAGGGCTCGGCTCGATCGGACTGATCGGCTCGGCCGCCAAATGGGCGCGGTTCCGGCAACGCCTGGCCGCCGAGGGCGGCCACGACGCCGCCACGATCGACCGGATCAAGACCCCGATCGGAATGACCGGGATCACTGGCAAGGAACCCGCCACGATCGCGGTGAGCGTCGCGGCAGACCTGCTCCGGACCTTCGAACAGTCCCGCCACTGAGCCGCGCCGAACCCGGTTGCCGCGGCGCCGCCACCGGGAGGGTCTGCCGGGGACCGGTACTTCCGTCCGCCCAACCATGTTCGCGAACGCCGACTGACCCTGCTCAGTCGGCTGCCGGGCATGTATCGCGCAGGCCGGGGGGAGTCGGGCGGCGCCCTCCGGCCCTGATGGCGTCGAAGAGACGTTCCGAACGGTGACGGGCGACGACGGGCGACGGGGGACGGGGGACAGGGACCACCATGAGAAGCACAACAATCAGCTGATGGCGCTGCTCGACGAGTGGGAGAAGCAGCACAACACAGGCGCCGGCCTTTACGAACTCCGGACCATGGAGCGCAACGGCGCCGGCCTGGCCACCCAGTCCAATGCCTTCGACAAGGTGAAGTCGGTCCTCCTCGACGCCTACCGCCTCGGCATCTACACCGAGAACCCCGTCCTGTGCGTCAAGCCCCCTCAGTACGACCCCGAGCGAGCGGTCATCCCCTCCCCCGCCCAGCTCAGTCCTGCCAGTAGAACAGCAGTGTGTGGACGTCCAGCGGGTCGCGGCTGCCGAAGTAGTACACCCCGAGGTCGGTGACCTGGATCGAGCCGACTTCGTGGTCGATCCAGCGGAAGCCGGCCGATTCCAGAGCACGGCGGACAGCCGGATCGTCGTCGTGATCGGCGGCGAACCGGCCGAGCGTACTGATGTGCACCTCGCCGCCGCTCTCGCCGTAGCCGATCACGTCGTACGTACCGTCGCCCTGGCGGTTGGCCTCTCCGCAGGAGACCGGTGGCTTCGGCGCGAGCCCCGCGGCGGTGAGCGCGGTGGTGGCCCGCAGCAGCCGCTCGGCGGGCTCGGGACCGGTGGGCGGCTCGGTGCACAGGGCCTCGATCCGCCACCGCGGATCGCTCCGCTCCTCGCACCACTGCCCGTACTCGTGGACGATCGCCGCGCGCAGCTCCTCGTCCAGGCCGGCCACCTCGACTCGGGGCCGCCCCAGCGCCTCGTATAGCCTCCGGGTCTCGGCGGCGTCATCGGTCAGCCGGTGCAGCGCGTACACGGCCCACAGCTTCGCCTCCTTCGTCGGCGCCTCGGCGAGGTAGCCGCGCAGCCGTTCGGAGTCGGTCATGAGCGCCTGGGCGCGGTACGCGACTCCCCGGTCGGGATCGGCGAGTGCGCCGGTCACGTCCTCGCCGGCGTGCTCCCGCATGCGGACGCCGATGGATCGGTCCTCGGGCCGGGCCTCGCCGAGTTCGGCCAGCACAGCCTCGAACCCGTACCGTGCGGCCAGTTCGTCCAGCCCCGCCTCGCCGGTCTCCCGCCGGTGACGCCACGGACTGAAGGCGAGCGTCGCCAGGGCACCCGCCGCCGTAAGGTCGCCGAGTGCGCCGCGGGCCTTGAGGACCGCCTCGGCCATGCCGTACGCGCTGTCCTGCTGCCGGTCCTCATGCCGCAGCCAGGACAGCAGCTCCGGGCGGTCCGCGAGGAGGCCCAGCAGCGCGATGCGCACTTCGCTCACATCACCGGTGTCCTGGACGCACGCGATCAACTCGGCCACGCGCCGCTCCGGCACCCGTCCGGCCAGCGCCTCCGCGCAGGCCCTGCGGCGCCACCACGGCTGTGCCGCGTCGGACGCGCACCTCACGAGGGCGTCCGCGTCGTACCCGCGCAGCCCCGCGGTGTCGGTCCGCCCGGCTTCCGGGCTCAGCGTCTCGATCGTCTTCGGCATCCCGGGATGCTACTCGGCGGAGCATGACGTCTGTGCAAGTCAGCGCTGGTCAGGAGCGGTCCTTGTGGTGCCGTAGGGTGGGGTTCACCGACGCGGGGTGGAGCAGCTCGGTAGCTCGCTGGGCTCATAACCCAGAGGTCGCAGGTTCAAATCCTGTCCCCGCTACTACCAAGCAGGGCCCGGATCCTCAAGGATTCGGGCCCTGCTGCCGTATCCGAACGTGTAGGGCATCGCGGCGAGCTGCCTTGAAAGACCTCACGGCGGTCTGCGGGTGCTGCCGGCGGCCCCCGAGGGCCATCGCGTGCGAGCCTTCGGCGTACAGGTCCCACGTCCGGGGTCAGCCGTCGTTTCCTGTGGTGAGACCGTCAATTGCGGTGGTTCTGCCGTGGTTGTCAGTTCACCGGGCCGAGGAGGGAGTTGGCTGCGCATTCGGGGCTGTCGCTGAGGAGGAAGTCCGTCCAGCCCGCCACGAACTCCTGACGGGTGATGCGGCCGTCGCCGTCCTCGTCAAGCAGGCCGCGGGCGGTTCGTGCCTGCTCCGCTTCCAGTCCCCATGCGCTGAGGTACGCCTCGAGCTGCTCCACCGTTGCCACGCCATCGTTGTCGGCGTCGATGGCCGCGAACGAGGATTCCAGGGCGGGGACGAGGCGGTCCTGCAGTTGGGTGCGGTTGCCGTAGGAGGCCGCCATCGCCTGGTGGAACTCCTCGCGGCTGATCCTGCCGTCGCCATCGGCGTCGGCGTTGTCGCGCAGCGTGTGCCAGCAGTTGCCCCATTCCTTCAGCAGGGCTTCTTCCTTGGGCGTGCCCTGCACTGCGGTGGCGCGGGCGATCGACTTGATGAGGCCGGTGAAGTCCTTCTCGTCGAGGACGCCGTTTCCGTTGGTGTCGAGAAGGTCGAACGTGCGGTTGTAGCGGCGGGTGATCACGGTGCTGGTCACTGTTGCGTATCCCTTGATCGAGGTGGTTGTGCGTTGTTTGCCGTCATGCCCCTCGGGGAGGCCGGGGGCGGGGCGCCCATGGCTCCCCTGGCGTTGTCTCCCTGGGTGGGAGGGGAAGTTGCCGGGGAGTCAGGGGTTCATTCGTCGGAGCCGGCGCCGGTGCCGAGCCGGTAGAGGTGGAAGTCCATGTTGGCGCCGTAGGGCAGGAAGGGGGCCGGGGTGATGCTCCGCAGGTGCCGGGCGCCGGTGAACGAGCCGGTGAGGGAGTCGTGCGCGATCTGGTCGTTGGTTTTGATCGCGATGTGGCACGGCAGGCCGTTACGGGAGCGGCGGATGTCGTCGAGGATCTCCGGCACGGGGGGTGAGGTGCGGGTGAGGTCGAGGCCGTCTGCGGTGAAGGCGGGCCCCCAGGGCGGTTCCACGACGTAGGTGTCGCGGGTGCTGCGGGCGGGGAGTTTGCCGAGCAGGTCGCGGTAGTCGATCAGGTGCAGGCTGATCGACGAGCCGATGCGGTCGAGGTTGTTGACCGTGCTCTCGTAGACGTCCGGGTCGAGTTCGGCGGCGTGCACGGGACAGCCCAGGTGCCGGCCGAGATGGTGGCCGAAGTTTCCTGAGCCGCAGAACAGATCCACGACCATCGGGTCGTACGCGTCCGGCCCTTGCGGCCGGGTGTCGGCCTGGAGGCGGGCAAGTTCCTCGGCGACCGGGAGGGTGTAGGCGTCGACGGAGCATTCGATGGTGGTGCGTCCGAGCAGCCTGATGCCCTTGGCCGCCATGTCGGGGGCGGGGATCCCGTACAGGGAGAGCCCTTCGGGGTGGCCGTAGATCAGCTGGCCGGCCTCGCACAGCTGCTCACCGCTCAGCACGGTGGTGCGCAGGTCGCCCAGAAGCCGGTCGCGGAAGGCGAAGTAGGCGGCGTGGCCGGTTTCGGTGGTGGTGGACACGTGCGGTTCTCCGGTCTGGTGCGCGGGCGCCCGAGGGGGGCGTGCGCGCGGCGATCACACCGGCGCACTACGTTTGGTACATGAATGAATACGGAGTGTAGTGTCACGGTCGCGACTTGATCACCAGATCCGGAACAGGACCCTCCGCTATGACGACGCACGAAGTGACGTTCCCTCCCCAGAGTGACGGATCGACCGAACAGGCCGCCCGGCCTTTCGATGCCCTCGGCAAGGTGTACGAAGACACCTACGCTCACCTTCCGGAGCAACTCGCGGCGATCGAATGGCTATTGGCCCGGCTCCCCGAGCGGGCGAAGGTGATGGACATCGGCTCGGGTACCGGCAGGCCGACCGCCGACCTCATCGCGGCGGCCGAGCACCACGTGACGGGTTACGACGTGTCCACGACGATGGTCGAGCTGGCCCGCATCCAGGTCCCGAGCGCACACTTCGCACTGGCCGACGTCCGCGCCCTGCCGGACACACCCGGCCAGTGGGACGCCATCACCGCGTTCTTCCCGCTGCTGCAGATGCCCCGCACCGACCTGGACGCCACCCTCGCCCGGATCGCCGACTGGCTGGCCCCGGGCGGGCTGTTCGTCTTCGCCACCGTGCCCTTCGATGTCGAGGACACCGAGATCCAGTGGATGGGCCAGAGCATCCGCGCCACCAGCTACCCGGCCGAGACCTTCGGCCGGCTGCTGCGTGCGGCCGGACTGGACGTCGTCCATGAGGAGCTGAGCGTGTTCCACCCGCAGTTCCCCGGCATGGGTGCCGAGGAGCACCTGTTCGTCTACGCCCGCAAGCCCGGCGGCCCGGCCGTACCCGCTCACGCCCTGGCCGGCCCCTACCCGCTCCCCGGGGTCTACCGGGGGCCGCATGAGCTCAGCGAGCAGGGCTGGCTCGGCATGGAAGCCCGCTTCGAACGGCACGACATCACACCCGTCGTCGAGGCGCTCGCGCGCAACAACCGGGTTCTGGACGTCGGCGGCGGCAGCGGGGCCGTCGTGAGGGAACTGGCTGGCCGGGTGGGGTCGGTGACCACGGTCGAGCCGCACGCAGCACGTGAAGAGAGCATGCGGCCGCTCGCCGCGCCCGGGGTGAGCGTGCTGCCCGGATGCGCCGAGCAGCTGCCCGTCCGCGACGCGGAATTCGACGCTGCCCTGGCGACCTGGGTACTGCACTACACCGACGACCCCGACGCGGCCGTCGCCGAGATGGCCCGGACCGTCGACCGCACCCACCCCGAAGCGCAGATCATCCTCGTGCAGGGGGCCCCGGACAACGAACTCATCGGCCTGTGGAACCGTGTCTGCGCCCCGCTGACCGGAGAAGGCCCCGACCACCAGGGCTACCTGCTGACCCGCGCTGCCCGCGTCCTGGCCGAGAGCGGATTCGAGGACATCGGCTTCACCCGCGCCCGCGTCGACGTCGTCTTCCCCGAGGAAGGCGCCGAAGCCAAGGCCCAGGCCGCGGCCGCGGCACTGGCCGCCTTCTGGAACACCGGACATCCGAGGCTCGCTCAACTGCGCCAGGCGCTGCTGCCCGCCCTGCGCGATCACTTCGCCGGCGGCGCCGACCGCTTCAACGACGACGGCGTGCTGCTCACCGCCCGTCCCCGCACCACGCTCTGACAGCGAGCCGACCGGAAGGCACGACCTCCGTGGCCCTCAGCCAGCCGACTCCCGCTCCGCCCGTCACCCGCCGCTTCGCGCGCTGCCCGGTCACCGAGCCAGGCGCCATCACCGCACACGGGGCCGGTGAACCCGGCCCCCTGTACACGCACCTGCGCAGCCGGCACCCCGTCTACCACGACCCGCAGCTGGACGTGTGGGTCGTGTCCCGCCACCAGGACATCGACACCGTCCTGCGCCACGGAGGCGGCACCTTCTCCACCGCCCTCGGCTACATCCCCCTGCACCCGGTCCACCCTGATGCCCAGGCCGTACTGGAACAGAGCGGCGCCGTACCGGTCCTGTCCTCCCTCGACCCACCGCACCACGCCCGTTTCCGGCGGGCGATGAACGCCACGTTCCCCACCACCGACCGCCGCATGGCCCCCCACCAGGACCTGCTCCGGGACGAAGCGGCCGCCGCGGCCGCCCAACTGGCCTCGCGTCCCTCCCGCACCGCCGACCTCGTCGCCCACTACACCCGCCCGCTCGCCACCGCCGTCCTCGGCCGCCTCACCGGCATCCCGCCCCATGACCAGCACCCCATCGCCCAACGGGCCGCCGCCCTCTCCAACCTGGTCTGGGGACACCTCGACCCCGCGGGGCAACTCGCAGCCGCCCACGCCCTCAACGCCCTGTGGGACTACTGCCTGGCCCTCACCGAACAGCGTGCCCACAGCCCCGGCGAAGACCTGATCACCGCATGGCTCGCCCACGAGGACAGCGACGGCAGCCGCTTCACCACCCGCGAGGTCGCCTCCACCCTGATGGAAGTCCTCATCACCAACGCGGAGATCACCCCCCGCCTGATCACCAACACCCTCTACCAGCTGCTGAAAACGGGAGCACTCCACTCCAGCCGGCACACCGGACGCCTTCCCCAGGCCGTCGAGGAAACCCTGCGCCACGACCCACCCTTGACCGGCTGGCTACGCTCCACCACCCGCGACACCCACCTCGCCGGCACACCCATCCCCGCCGGCTCACGCCTCCTGCTCCTCCTGGCCTCCGCCGCCCGCGACGAACACCACGGCCTGAACCAGGCCGACAACTTCGACGCCGACCGCACCAGCCAGCCCCCCAGCCTGGCCTTCGGAGCCGGCATCCACTACTGCCCCGGCGCCCCCTACACCCGCCACCTCACCCTCCACGCCCTCACCGCCCTCGCAGACGCCTGCCCCACCCTCACCCTGACCGACCCCCACCACGCCACACCCGAGAACTGGCCACCCAACGCGGCACTCCGAAGCCCCCACACCCTCACAGCCACCTGGTAACCAGCTGGGCCGGCCGGAGGCCACGCCCACCCACACCCGGCCGCGCACACCCCGCCGCCACGCCCCCACCACCGCGCACGGCACCGTCACCCTCACCTGAGCGGCCCCCGTCCAAGCCCGGTCGTCGTGCACCGACATGAGCCGGGCAGGAAAGGCCGAGCAAGGCCGAGCAGGCAAGATACGCGCCCGAGGCGATCGCACTGCCAGCGACACCACACCACGGCCCCCGGGACCCGCCTGGGCCGCTGGCCGAATCTCCGGCGTGATGGAACCAATGCGGTCACAGCATGCTGCCCTCGTCGGCCCGGGCGGCAGGTGTCACCTGGCTCGACGAGTCGCACGTGATCAACGTGCGCCCGGCCCGCGAGGTTCTCAGTCACGACGGGCTTGGGGCTGTTGGCGGCGACTGAACCAGATCCGAGCGTGCCAGGTCCGAGTGGGTCAGGTTGGCCTCGGTCACGCCGAGGCTCTTGCGTGCGTGGTCGATGTATTCCTGCCGCGCGATTCGATAGTTCTCATAGGCCCGGTCCCAGCCTTCGCTGCTGTCGCCTTGGCCGGGAGTTGCTCGGGCGAGTCGTTCCATTTGCCAGAGGTATTGGTTCATGCGTTTCACTGCGGCGATTGTGTGCCTGTCTCCCAGGAGTAGCAGTGTTTCGGAGAGGGCGGTGCGGTGGACTTCCGCGTCGCCGAGTCTGCCGAGTACCTCGGGGGTGGGTTCCAGCGGGTGGGGGCCGGCGGTCAAGCCTCGGGCGACCGCGGCCTGCCCGTCTCCGTCCGGACCCGCGGAGTCAGCGCAGGGCCGGACCGTGCCGCCGCCGAGACGATCCTCGGCTACGACGACGCGGTGGTGGAGTTCAGCGCATCCTCGATGGTGCCCGCCTCCTGCGGTGTCGGCGGCAGCCCGGTGAGAAAGGTGCGGATCTCGTCGGCCTCGGGGACCGCGAGGGCGGTGTAAAGGTCAAGGGCCTGTCGGGCATGGTCGTGGGCGAAGTCGATGCGGCCGAGGTCGCGGTGAACGTGCGCCAGGCCGTCATGGGCGCGGGCCTGCTCGGGGCGGTAGCTGAACTCGCGGGCGAGGGTCAGCGCGGTGTCGTGCTCGGCCGCGGCCTGGGCGAGGTCGCCCAGGGACCGGGCGGCCTCCGCTAGGGCGTTGAGCGACTCGGCCTCGTCTCCCGGGAAGTCGAACCTCCGGCTCAGCTCCAGGGCCTGGTGGTGATGGCGCCGGGCCTCGTCGTGGCGGCCTTGTCGTTGGCACAGCAGCCCGATGTTGTTCAGCACGACGGTCTCGCCGATGCGGGATCCCGTCTCGCGGTACACGTGCAGCGCTTGCCGGTGGTGCTCGTGGGCGTCCTCGTACCGTCCTTGGCGTGCGTGGACGATGCCGAGGTCGGTCAGGCATCTGGCTTCGCCACCGCGGTCGCCGAGCTCCCGGAAGAGCGCGAGCGACTGCGCGCAGTGGTCGTGGGCCTGGTCGTATTCCCGCCGCCGCCTGAAGACGGTGCTGAGGGCCTGCAGTGCGCCGGCCGCGACCCCCTGGTCGCCGATCCCGCGCGCGAGGTCCAGGGCCTGTCGGTAGTGCTCGGCCGCTTGCTCGTAGGCGCCGTTCCACCAGAAGTGCACCTGGCCGAGATCGATGAGCGTGCGGGCTTCGGCGGCCGTGTCGCCGCTCCGGCGGGCGGCTCGCAGTGCCAGGCCGCAGAGGGCCAGCGCGTCGGCCTGGTGGGCGTGGCCCAGCAGGTAGCGGTGCAAGGTGGCGGCCAGTTGGCTGGTGTGCGGGAGCCAGTCGTGCTCGGCCGCGTACTGGGCGGACGCCATGAGGTTCACGCGTTCGCTGTCCAGCCAGGCGATCGCCTCGGCCTCGTCCCGCGGGAGCGAGGCCGGGGTGTCCGGCGCGGGGATTCGCGGCCTGCGGTTCTTGCCCTCGGGGTAGAGGTGGTCGATGGCCGCGCACGCGGTGTGGAGATAGTGGTGGAACAGCCGGCCGAGGGCCTCGCGCTGGGCGTTGGGAAGTTCCTGGGCGGCCGCGGTGGCGAGGGCGTGTTCGCGCAGCAGGTCGTGGAAGGTGTACCGGCCGAGTTGGTGCTGGGTCAGGACGTGGGCGTCCAGGAGGTCTTCCAGGAGCGTCTCGGCCTGCTCGAGCGGGAGGTCGGCCAGCGCGGACGCCGCCTCGGGGCTGATGTCACGGCCCGGCTGGAGCCCCAGGAGCCGGAACATGCGCTGCTGATCCGGAGTCAGCTGCTCGTAGGACAGCGTGAACGCCGCTGCCACTCCTCGCTCCGAGGTGGCCAGCTCGGAGAGTCTGCGGCGCTGGTCGCGGAGCCGGTCGGCCAGGTAGGCGACGGTCCAGCGCGGGCGGTGGTGCAGGCGGGCGGCGGCGATTCGGACGGCCAGCGGCAGGAATCCGCACAGCTGCAGGACATCGAGGACGGCCAGGGGTTCGGCGCCCGCCCGTTCGCCGACGATCGCCGTGAACAGCTCCAAGGCGTCCGCGGCGGGCAGCACGTCCAGGGACAGGGCATGCGCCCCGTCCAGGTCGGTCAGCCGCCGGCGGCTGGTGATCAGGATGAGGGCGCGGGAGGATCCGGGCAGCAACTGGCGTACTTGGTCGGCGCCGAGGGCGTTGTCCAGCACGGTCAGCACACGACGGCGGGAGAGCTCGGACCGCCACATCGCGGCGCGATCGGCGACCGAAGCGGGTATCTGCTGGGTGGGCACGCCGAGTTGGCCCAGGAGGATCTCGAGCGCGGCACCGGCGTCGAGCGGCACCTGACCGGCGGTGTGCGCCTGCAGGTCGATGAAGAGCTGTCCGTCCGGGAAGTGGTCCGCGAGGCGGTGCCCCGCGTGGACCGCGAGCGTCGTCTTGCCGACGCCGGCCATCCCGTCGATCGCCGAAATCGTCACGACGCCGCCGTTGTCGCCCGACCACAGGCGGATCAGGCCGTCCAGCTCGTCTTCGCGTCCGGTGAAGTCCGGGACGTCGTAGGGCAGGAAGTTGATCCCCTGCGGCTTCGCCGGCGCGGTGACCGGCGGCCGCAGATCGGGGGCGTCCCGCAGGATGTCCTGTTCGAGCTTGCTGAACGCGTGGCCGGGGTCCAGTCCCTGCTGATCGGCCAGGGTCGCCCGGAAGGTTCTTGCCACGTCCAACGCGTCGGTTTGGCGTCCGGCGCGGTGCAGGGCGAGCATCAGCTGGCAGCAGAGCCGTTCCCGCAAGGGGTTGGCGGCTGCGTGGACGGACAGTTCGTCGATGAGGTCGTCGTGCCGCCCCCGGGCCAGTTCCAGCTCGGCCAGGCGCTCGACGGCGGTCAGCAGTTGCCCGTTCAGACGCGCTCTGGCGCTCTGGACGTAATGGGCGGTGATGTCGGCCAGCGGCTCTCCCCGCCACAGCGCGAGCGCGGCACGTATCTGGTCCGCGGCGTCCCCCGGGTCGTCGGAGACGGCCGCTGCGCTGGCAGTCAGGCTGGTGAACTCGTCCAGATCGAGTTGCCCCCGCTCGGGGGTGATCACGTACCCGGCCGGTCGCGTGGCCAGCATCCCGTCGGCTTCCGAAGCGCGCAGCATCCGTCGGATCGCGGCGATCGTGGTCTGGATCTGCGCGCGGGCGGAATCCGGCGGCAGCGGCCCCC
This sequence comes from Streptomyces sp. NPDC048258, assembly GCF_043201995.1. Taxonomy (NCBI): domain Bacteria; kingdom Bacillati; phylum Actinomycetota; class Actinomycetes; order Kitasatosporales; family Streptomycetaceae; genus Streptomyces; species Streptomyces sp. NPDC048258. The sequence continues at coordinate 36,745 of NZ_JBICZH010000004.1, read as the reverse complement.
ACATCGCGTCGATCAGGCGATCCGTACTGATCGCGACCCCGCCATGCAGCAACAGGTAGGCGAGCACCGCGCGATGACGGGGTGCCAGACCAGGCGCATCCGAACCGGGAGCCACGGCCTCCACCGGACCGAGGATCGTGAACCGCATTCCGTTACTCCCGGGGTCACCAGTGCGTGCATCGAAGAAGCATCGCGAATGTATCAAGATCAACCTGCAGGGTTACCGGCATGTCACTCCACACCGTTGAACCGGAGATCGCGACCGGTGAAACCGCAGCTCTGTTCACCGCCACGCACCGGGCCCTGGGGGTCATCCCCAACCTGGCCAGGGTGATGGCCAACAGCCCGGCCGTACTGAAGGGGTACTTGGGCGTCGTCACCACCCTGAGCGCGGAGGGAACCCTGCCGGCGGACGTGCGCGAGAGCATCGCGTTGCTGGTGGCGCAGGAGAACGGGTCCGACTACTGCCTGTCCGTGCATGCGTTCCGCGGGACCAGGACGGCCGGGCTGAGTGCGGCCGAGGCCACCAGCGCACGCCGGGGCAAGGCCGACGACCCCTGGGCCGCCGCTGTCCTGGAGCTGGCCGCCGTGACGGTCCGTGCCCGCGGGACCGTTGCCGACGAGCAGCTGGCCGCGGCCCGGCACGCCGGCCTGTCCGACGGGCAGATCGTCGAGGTCATCGCCCATGTCGCTCTCAACGTCTTCACCAACTACCTCGCCACGGCTGCCCGTGTCGACGTCGACTGGCCGCTCGTGCGCCACACCGACTGGACGAACGCCCGAAGTACCCGAAGTGCCCCAGGTACCCGAAGTACTCCAAGTACCCGACGTACGACCGACTCGACCACGAAGGCCATCACCTTGCCCACATCAGTACAAGTCAACCCGCTCCAGCACGTCTCGGCCGCCGAAGCCATCGCGTGGCATCAGGTCGTCGCGGCCTCGACGGCCCACGACCTGCCCGGAGTTCCGACCCCCGACCCCGGACAGATCCACGCCCAGCTCACCCGGCCTGCTCTGGGCAGCCGCCGGCTGACCTGGCTGGCCACCGGTGCGGACGGCGTCCCTGTCGGAGTCGCCGGCCTGCGGGTGTTCACCTCCCCCGGCCAGGAGCACCTGGCCGAACTGGAACTCCACGTCGACCCCGCACACCGCCGCCGGGGAACCGGCTCCCTCCTGCTGTCAGCGGTCGTGGCAGCCTGCCGCACCGAGAACCGGCGCAGCCTGATCACCACGGCCGCGGCCGACGGTCCGGGCGAAGCCTTCAGCGAACGGTGGGGTTTCCGCCGAGCACTGGCCTTGAGCCACCTCGTGCTGCGCCTCGACGAGACGGACCGGGCCGACCTGCTCCGGATCGCCGATGCCGAGCACCCCGGCTACCGGCTGACCGGCTGGACCGGAACCGTCCCCGACGACCTCGCCGCTGCTTTCGCCGCGGCCAAGAACGCGATGAACGACATGCCCGTCGGTGACCTGGACTACGGCAGTGTGGCGTGGGACGCGGACCGCGTTCGCGCCATGGCCGCGGTGGTCGCCGACCGCGGGGACACGCTGCTGACCGTCGCCGCCGTACACGACAGCGGCACCGTGGCCGGCTACACCGAGATCCTGATCCCCCACGGAGCGCCGCCGCGGGTCCAGCAGTACGACACGGCGGTCGTGCCCGAACACCGCGGCCACGGGCTGGGATTGTGGGTCAAGACCGCCATGGTGCACCGGCTGCGCGCCGAGTACCCCGGCGTCGTCGAGATCGAGACGGACAACGCCGACGACAACGTCCACATGCTGGCGGTCAACCACCGACTGGGGTTCCGCTCCTACCGGCGCACGTGCGAGCTCCAGCTCGACGTGCCCGCGACCTGATCCGTGTCCACCTCCATCTCCACCCCCACCCCGCCCTCACCCCACCTCCGACTCGAAGAAGCGAGAAGCGAGAAGCACGTGCGCAGGTTCATCTCCTACATATCCGCCACCTTGGACCGCTCCATCGCAGGGCCCGGGGGCCGCGCGACCTACGACCCGGGCCTGAAGGCCGGGCTCACCAGCCCGTACGCCTACCTGACGCAGTACGTGGCCTCCCGCACGCTCATGAGCCCCGATCCTGCGGTGACCGTCGTCGACGACCGGGTCGGCACGCGAGCGTTCGACTCCGGGTTCGCCATCACTCACTTTGCGAAGGTGCTGTCATGAACGTCTCCTCCTCCACCCTCTCCCTGACCGTCGCCGACGTGGACGCCTCCCGCGCGTTCCTGTGCACCCACCTCGGCTACGAAGTGGCCATGGCTGACGACAGCTTCGTGTCCCTGACGCGCGGAGACGCCGCCGTCGACGTCGTCCTGCTCCGCGGAGGTACGGACGTCCTCCCGCCCGAGCAGCGCGACCAGCGGGCGGCCGGTCTGATCCTGGCACTCACCGTTACCGACCTCGCGGCGGAGGAGGCCCGGCTGCGCGCGGCGGGCGCCCCCATCACCATGCCGCTGCGCGAAGAACCGTGGGGCGAACGGCTGTTCCAGATGACAGACCCGAACGGTGTCGTCGTCCAGCTCGTCGAATGGGCGGCCGCCGCCGACGCCGATCCGGCCGGCGACGACGAGAGCACCGCCATGGTCGTGATCACGCCCTCCACCGACCACGTCACCATCTCCCCGAACGCCACCATGGCCCGTCTGGCGGCCCCCAGCCGCGGCAGCACCGAACTCAGCACCTGGACGGTCACGATGGACGCCGGCGCCACCGGCCCCGAGCACTCCATCAGCCGCGAGCAGGTCTGGACGGTCACCGCGGGCGCGCTGGAGGTGACCTGCCGCGGCCATACGGTGAAGGTCGCGGCCGGCCAGACCCTGATCCTGCCGCCAGGCCGTCTCCGCCGGATCCACGCCCTGGAACGGGCCGAGGCCCACGTCTCGATGCCCGCCGACGGGGTCGCCTCCGTTCCCGGCACCGAGGGCACCCGTGAACTGCCCTGGGCTCGATGACTCAAGAGACACGGCTGATCGTTCCCGCTGCCTTCGCCGTCTTGAGTGCAGGGTGAAGGCAGCACCATTCGCTGGACCACGGAAAACAGGAGATTCAAGAAGTGCGTGTGCTGTTGTCAACATATGGGTCACGTGGGGACGTCGAACCGCTGGTGGGGCTCGCGGTGCGGTTGCGGGAACTCGGCGCGGAGGTGCGGGTCTGCGCGCCGCCGGACGAGGACTTCGCGGAGCGGCTGGCCGGAATAGGCGTGTCCGTGGTGGGCGTCGGCCAGTCAGCGCGCGCGCTGACGACTGCGGCGCCGCCGCCGTCGAAGGCCAACCTGCCGCAGCGCGCAGCTGAGTTGATTGCCAGTCAGTTCCAGGTGATGCCCGCGGTGGCAGAGGGGTGCGACGTGCTGGTGGCGACGGGCGCGATGCCCGCCATCGCCGGGGCGCGGTCGGTGGCCGAGAAGCTGGGCATCGGCTACGTGTCCGTGATCTTCCAGCAGCTGACGCTGCCCTCGCCGCAGCGCCCGCCGCTGGCGTACCCGGGGCGGCCGTTCCCACCGGAGGTGACCGACAACCGGGCACTGTGGGAGCTGGACGCCCAGAGCATCAACTCGCTGTTCGGTGAGGCTCTCAACACCAACCGGGCGTCGATCGGCCTGCCCCCGGTGGACAACGTCCGCGACTACGCCTTCGGCGACCGGCCGTGGCTGGCGACGGACCCGGTGCTGGACCCGTGGCTGCAGACGCCGGACCTCGACGTCGTACAGACCGGCGCGTGGGTCCTGCCCGACGAGCGGCCGCTCCCGGCGGATCTGGTGGCCTTCCTGGAGGCCGACGCGCCGCCCGTGTACGTGGGCTTCGGCAGCATGGCCGTGCGAGGAGGCCAGGAGGCTGCCCGGGTGGCCATCGAGGCGGTCCGCTCGAAGGGCCACCGGGTCCTCGTCGGGAGCGGCTGGGCGGAACTGGGCCTCATCGACGACCGGGACGACTGCTTCGCCGTCGGCGAGGTCAACCACCAGCAGCTGTTCGGACGAGTGGCTGCCGTCGTGCACCACGGCGGCGCGGGTACGACGACGACGGCCGCTCGGGCCGGCGCTCCGCAGGTGGTGGTACCCCAGCTGGCGGACCAGCCGTACTGGGCCGCCCGGGTGGCCGAGCTGGGCATCGGCGTGGCTCACGACGGCCCGGTTCCGACCGCTGAGTCCCTGTCGGCCGCGCTCAGGACGGCCCTGGACCCGGATACCGGCAGCCGGGCCAAGGCCGTCGCCGGCACGGTCCGCACCGACGGGGCGATGCTGGCAGCAAAGTTGCTCCTCGACACCGTCAGCTGAGGAGGTCCAGGCGGGCCCGCAAGTTCCTGACACACCCACGCGGCCCGGGCAGACGCCCGGCCACCACCACCCGACACGAACCGGCCCAAGGGCCCGGTGCAAGACCCGGAAGACCGGGTCCTGCCGCACGATTGCCGGCCGAGGCCGGCGTCCACAGGAATGAGAATGACGACATGCGTGTGCTGTTGATGGCGTACGGATCACGCGGCGACATCGTGCCGCTGGCGGGACTGGCGGCGCAGCTGCGGAAGCTCGGGGCGGAGGTGCGCGTGTGCGCACCGCCGGACGAGGAGTTCGCGGAGCTGGTGGCCGGTGTCGGTGCGGAGCTGGTGCCCTTCGGGCGGGACGTGCGCGCGCTGCGGACGGGAGCGCCGCCGTCGGACGCGGCGGCGTTCGCGGCCGAGCTGGTCGCCGCGCACTTCGACACGGTCGGCAAGGCGGCCGAGGGCTGCGACGTGCTGGTGGCGAGCGGTCTGATGCCGGCCGGCGCCCGCTCGGTGGCCGAGAAGCTGGGCATCCGCTACGTGTACGCGGGTTTCCACCCGTTCGAGATGCCCTCGGCGCACTACCGACCGTCGGCGCGGCCCGGCCCGCCGGCTCCGCCCGACATGACCGACAACCAGGCCCTGTGGGACCTGGACGCCCAGAAGGTCAACGCCCTCTACCGCCAGCCCCTCAACGCCCACCGCGCGGCGATCGGCCTGCCGCCGGTGGACAGCGTCCGCGACCACGTCTTCGGCGAACGGCCGTGGCTGGCGGTGGACCCGGTCCTGGGTCCGTGGCAGCAGCTGACGAACCTCGACCTCGTGCAGACGGGCGCGTGGATCCTGCCCGACGAGCGCCCCCTGCCCGCCGACCTGGAGACGTTCCTGGACGCCGGCACCCCGCCGGTGTACGTCGGCTTCGGCAGCATGCCCATGAGCACGGCCACCGACATCGCCCGGACAGCCGTCGAGGCGGCCCGCGCGCAGGGCCGTCGCGTGCTCGTCTCCCGCGGCTGGGCAGACCTGGGTCTGGTGGACGACTCGGACGACTGCTTCGCCGTCGGCGACGTCAACCACCAGTCCCTGTTCCGCCGGGTCGCCGCCGTCGTGCACCACGGCGGCGCGGGCACCACGACCACCGCCGCCCGAGCCGGTGCACCCCAGGTGGTGGTGCCCCAGTTCGTGGACCAGCCGCACTGGGCCGCCCGCGTGGCCGACCTGGGCATCGGTGCGACACACGACGGCCCGACCCCGACCTTCGAGTCCCTGTCAGCCGCACTCGAGACGGCCCTGACTCCCGAGACGGAAGCACGGGCGAAGGCCGTCGCCGACACGATCCGCACCGACGGGACGGCGGTGGCCGCGAAGCTGCTCCTCGACACGGGGCACGCCGCGCCGATGAGCCGCGAACAGATTTCCAAGATCGCCCACGCCGGCCACCCGATAAAGTCTCCGCTCGACGACGACTCGGTCAGCCGGCTGCTCGCACACGGGCTCCCGCGGGGCGACGAGCGAGTCCTCGACCTCGGATGCGGCACGGCGGAATGGCTCCTGCGCGCCCTGACGGCGCGCCCGCACCTGCGCGCCGAGGGCGTAGACGTATCCGACGTCTCCCTGGTGCAGGCCCGCCGGGCAGCGAGCGAACTCGGAGTCGGCGAGCGCCTGGTCCTCCACCGGCAGGAGGCCGCGGACTTCGACTCTCCCCAGCCGTTCGACCTGGTCATCAGCGTCGGCGCCACGCACGCCTTCGGCGGTCTCCTCCCCACCCTCGCGGCAGCCCGCGAGCACCTGGCTCCCGGAGGCCGCGTTCTCATCGGTGAGTCGTTCTGGGACCGCGCCCCTTCACCGGAGGCCGTCGAGTTGTTCGGTGACCTCGCCGACCTGGCGACCACGGTGGACACCGTCGTCGCCGACGGATGGACCCCTGTCCACGGCCACGTCAGCACCCGCGGTGAGCTGGACGCCTACGAGTGGGCCTGCTGGGGCTCGCTGGCCGCATGGGCTCTGGACCACCCTGACGATCCGGCCGCCGCACAGGTACTGGAAACTGCCACCGCCCAGCGTTCGCAGTGGCTGCACGGATACCGGGACAGCTTCGGCTTCCTCTGCCTGGTCCTGCGTCAAACATCGGATTGATCGCATAGGGCTGCCGGCAATCCATTCGTCGGGCCTGGATGCCCAGGGTCGCCCCGATGGCCGCCGCCGAACCGCGGCAGCCGGAAAACTTGGGACAGTGGGACACCTCTTGGTGGGAGGAGGGGCGGAACCTCGGGCCCAGGCGGCGCGCCGGCTTCGTCGCCACGACGCGTATCGATCGGCATGACTTCGGAGTGAATTGGAACGATGTGGTCGACCGCGGCGGAGTGGTCGTCAGCGCCATGGTCGATGTCACGGTCGACGTCGAGGCCGTCCACGAGACCGAACGGGGAGTCGGCGCCCTGGCAGCGGGTCAAGCGGGGTCGTCGTGGCGAGGGCCGCGCGGAGTCGGTCGAGCGAGTGGCGGGCGACGGTGGGGAGGTCGGTGAGGGCGGTGATCTGGCCGGCGATGCGGCGCAAGTCGGCGGCGTTGCGGCGGGCCCATTCGGCTTGGGTGCGGTCGGCGGCGCGGCGGTCGCGGGCGGCCTGGACGCGTTGTTCGCCGGTGGCTCCGGCGGGGCCCGGTCGGTCGCGCAGGTAGCGGCGTTCGGCGGCCTGGCGGCTGGCGAACGCCAAGGGGACGGGCGAGGACGGCCCAGCTTGCTCCCGCGTGCCTGGCCGTTTCGATCAGGCCGGTCTCCCGTCCGGCGAGCTGCTCGCGGGCCTGCCGCAGCAGCAGGGAAGCCACCGCCTGCTCCGCGCCCGGGCTGGCGGCGGGGGTGTCGGAGGTCTCCTGCCCGGCGGCGTGCAGGGCGTCGTCTGTGGCGTGCAGGGCCGCAGCGGCGGCGAGGAACGAGGCCGGGCTTCGGCCCTGCCTTCTCCTGCCGCGGGGTAGGACTCGGTCGGTGATGTCGTGCCTCGCCCCTTCCCCAGGCTGCCACCAGGGAGGAATCCCCTCGTCCACCCGTTTGGCAGCACACCGCGCCTGCTGGCCGGGGCGCCCCTAGGATGCCGACTGTGAGACCCAAACTCCCGAAGATCGAAGGCGGAGGCCGGGTACAGGGCCTCCTGCAGCTCATCGAGGACGGCATCCACCTCGTCGTCGCGGCGCTCCTCGTACTGCTCGCGGGCCTCCTGACCGTCGGGGTCGTCCACGACGTCATCAGGTCGATCCAGGGGCCGTACCAGGAGGAGACGGTCGTTCTCTCCGCCCTGGACAACGGCCTTGTGCTGTTCATCGTGGCCGAGCTGCTCCACACCGTCCGCCTCACCATCAGGAACCAGACCCTCGACGCGGAGCCGTTCCTCGTCGTCGGCCTGATTGCCGGCATCCGCAAGGTGCTCATCGTGACGGCCGAGGCGGAGAAGTCCTTCCGGTGGAACGTCGAGGGGATCGAACTGCTCATCCTGGCAGGGCTGATCCTCGTCATGGCGACAGCGGCATACGTGTGGCGGCGCTCCACGCGGCCAGGGGACTACTTCCCGCTCCAGGAGGCGCGGGGCTCCTCGTCGCCGGAGCCGTCACCCACCCCGGTGCGCGGGCCCTGATCCGTCACCTCGCGCGGCCACGGCCGCCCGCGCCATCATCGCGAGGACACCGACTGGCCCGCCACCGGCCGACGTCCCTCAGGGCCGGTGGTGACCAGGTTGCCCCTCCTTTCCCGGTGCTCGTGCACGAGGCGGATCGCCATGGCGCCTTCACCGGTCGCCGAGGCCACCCGTTTCACCGAGCCGCTCCTGACGTCGCCGGCGGCGAAGACCCCGGGAAGGGTGGTCTCCAGCAGCATCGGATCGCGGCCGAGCGAGGCCCACTGGTTCGCGTCGGCCGCCGCCTGGGCGTCGGCGCCGGTGAGGACGAAGCCCTTCTCGTCCAGGGCCAGCACGCCCCTGAGCCATTCCGTGCGCGGCCGGGCCCCGATGAACACGAACAGCGCCGCGGCCTGCAGCTCGCGGCGCTCACTGCTTGCGCTGTCCTCCACCATCAGCGACTCCAGCCTCTCTTCCCCACAGACGCCCCGGACTTCGGTGTGGAGCAGCACCTCGATCTTGGGGTGCCGTTCCACCTGGTCCACCAGGTAGCGCGACATGTCCGCGTTGAGGTCACCGCCCCGGACGAGGAGGTGGACCCTGGACGCGTGGTTGGCGAGGAACAGCGCCGCCTGCCCGGCGGAGTTCCCGCCGCCGACCACGGCGACCGGATCCGCCTGGCAGAGACTGGCCTCGTGGACCGTCGCCGCGTAGTAGACGCTGATGCCTTCCAGGCGGTCGATGCCGGGCACCTCGAGCCTGCGGTACCACACGCCCGAGGCGAGCACCACGGCGCCGGCCCGGGCCCGGAACCCGTCTGTGAAGGTGACGACGTACTCATCGTCCTGCGGGGTGAGCCCGCTGACCTGCGCCGGCACCATGAGGCGGGCACCGAACTTGTGGGCCTGGAGCACCGCGCGTTCGATGAGCTCGCCCCCGGAGATGCCCGACGGGAAGCCGAGGTAGTTCTCGATGCGTGACGAGGTAGCGGCCTGGCCTCCGGTGGCCACGGCGTCGACGGTGACCGTGGTGAGGCCGTCGGAGGCACCGTACACGGCGGCGGCGAGTCCCGCGGGGCCCGCGCCGACCACCATCACGTCGCACCGTCCGGTCTCGGGCGAGGGGGCGGGCAGCCCGATGAGCCGGGCGAGTTCGGCGTTGCTCGGATTGCGCAGCACCCGCTCGCCCTTCCAGAGGACCACCGGTGTCTCCTCGGGACGGATGGCGAACCGGCGCAGCAGTGCCTCCGCCTCCTTGTCCCTCTCCAGATCCACCCAGCGGTGGGGCAGCCGGTTGCGGGCAGCGAACTCACGCAGCCGCAGCGTGTCCCGTGAATAGCACGAGCCCAGGATCCGGAAGCCGGCACCGAGGCCGATGAGCAGGTACCTGCGGCCCAGGTAGGCGCGGAGGATCAGGTCGCCGAGGACGGGGTCGCTGCCGACCAGGGCTCGTTGCCGTTCCACCGGTACGGCCAGGATCTCGCCGGCCTCGCGCACCACGGCGGTGTCGAATGCCCCATGGCCCTCCAGCAGCCCGAGTTCACCCAGGAACCTGCCGGGTCCGTGCACCGCCACCGTGCGCTCGTCGGGCCCGCCGTGGTCGTGGAGGATCTCGACGGCTCCGCTGAGGATCGCGAGAAACTCCCGAAACGGCTCGCCCTCGCGGTACAGCACCTCGCCCTCGGCGGTCCTGCGGCGCTCACCGTGGGCGGTCAGGTCCTGGAGCTGCTCCGGTGTCAGGCGCGGGAACGCCCCGTATCGGTCCGGTGTCTCGCGGACCGCCCCGTGTTGGTGCTCGGCCGCGCTCATCAGACCGGGGCCTCGTGGACGTAACACCAGCGCCAGTCCTCTCCCGGCTGGAAGGACTGCACGACGGGGTGAGCGGCGCTGCCCGCGTGTCGCCTGGCGTGCTTGAGGGGTGAGGAGTCGCAGCAGCCGACGTGCCCGCAGGTGAGGCAGAGCCGCAGGTGGGCCCACGGGGAATGCTCCCTGAGACACTCCTCGCAGCCCTCCGGGGTATGCGGCGTCACCGGGCGCACCATCGCCACGTGCGGGTCGGGAATCGTGGCCATGATCGTTCTCCTTCCGTGGATGGGACAGCTCGGCCGCGGCCCGCGATGGTCTCTTCCATTCAGCGGCGCAGCTCCGGGGCGGGTGCGGCACCAGCCCGCGGGACATCACCGCTCCCATACAGAGAAGGACCAGGGTCGGCACCGTCCTGATGACCTTGGCCGGTGCGCGAGCGTGGCGAGGGGTCGACGTCGGGGCTGTGCGGTGTCGTGGGGTTTCCGCGGTGGCCGGTCCATCGTGTTCACCCTCCATCAGTGGTCTGCCGACTCGCCAACGCCTGCTCGACCCACGAGCGCAGGACGTGCGCGGGTGCCGCCCCGGCCTGCCGGGCGACCGTCTTGCCCTGGTCGAGGACGAGCAGGGTCGGCACCGCCTGCACCTCGAACTGCCGGCCGAGCCTCGGGTTCTTGTCGACGTCGACCTTGACGAGCTTGATCCGTCCGGCGAGGTCGCGGGCGACCTGTTCGAGGGCGGGGCTGACCATGCGGCAGGGGCCGCACCAGGTGGCCCAGAGGTCGACGACGACGGGCGTGGTGGCCTGGTCGGCGATCTCGGCGAAGTCGTCGTCGCCCGCGTCGACGATCCACGGCAGGGGCTGCTTGCAGTGGCCGCACCTGGGGCGGCCCTCTGCGGCCACGGGAACCCGGTTCCCGCGCCCGCAGTTGGGGCAGGTCACCGTCGTCGTGCGGGCGGTGTTCACGCCGCCCTCGCTTCCCGGGCCCCCTCCTGCTGGTCGTAGGTGACCACCAGCTCTCCGTGTTCGGCGTCGACGCGGACCGTCGCGCCGTCCTGGACGTCGCCGCGCAGCAGGGCGCGCCCGACCAGTGTCTCGACCTCGTGGGAGATGTAGCGCCGCAGCGGCCGGGCCCCGTACACCGGGTCGTAGCCCTGGTGGGCGATCAGCTCACGTGCGGCATCGGTGAGTTCGACGGTGATGCGGCGCTCGGCGAGCCGCTGTCGCAGCTCGTCGAACTGCAGCTCCACGATCCGTTCGATCTGCCGCTCGCCGAGCGGCTTGAAGAGCACGATGTCGTCGACGCGGTTGAGGAACTCCGGGCGGAAGTGCCCGCGCAGCTCGCCCATCACCAGGGCGCGGGCGTCCGGCTTGATCTCGCCCTCGGCGGTGGCGCCGTCGAGGAGGTGCTCGGAGCCGATGTTGGACGTCATGATGATCACGGTGTTGCGGAAGTCGACCGTGCGGCCCTGAGCATCGGTGATGCGGCCGTCATCGAGGATCTGCAGCAGGGTGTTGAAGACATCGGTGTGCGCCTTCTCGACCTCGTCGAACAGCACGACGGAGTACGGCTTGCGGCGTACGGCCTCGGTGAGCTGACCGCCTTCCTCGTAGCCGACGTATCCGGGCGGTGCGCCCATCAGCCGGCTGACGGTGTGCCGCTCCTGGTACTCGCTCATGTCGAGGCGGACCATGTTCTCCTCGGAGTCGAAAAGGGACCGGGCGAGGGTCTTGGCCAGCTCGGTCTTCCCGACGCCGGTGGGGCCGAGGAAGATGAACGAGCCGATGGGGCGGCGAGGGTCGCGGATGCCAGAGCGGGCGCGGATGATGGCGTCGGCGACGAGCTTGACGGCCTCGTCCTGGCCGATGACGCGCTCGCGCAGGATCTCGTCGAGGCGCAGCAGTTTCTCGCGTTCGCCCTCCTGGAGGCGGGCGACGGGGATGCCGGTCCAGGCGGCGACGATCTCGGCGATCTCCTCCTCGGTGACGACCTCGCGCAGCAGCCGGTTCTGCCCCTGTTTGGAGGCCAGTTGGTCTTCCTCCGCGGCGAGTCGGCGTTCCAGGTCCTGGAGGCGGCCGTAGCGGAGTTCGGCGGCGCGGTTGAGGTCGTAGGCGCGTTCGGCCTCCTCCGCCTCGTGGCGGACCTGTTCCAGTTCCTGGCGCAGTTCCTGCACGCGGCGGATGCCCTGCCGTTCGGCCTCCCACTGGGCGTGTTTGGCGTCGGCCTCGGCGCGCAAGTTCGCCAGTTCCCTGCGCAGCTCCCCCAGGCGGGCTTCACTGGCGGGATCGGTCTCCTTGGAGAGGGCGGCATCCTCGATCTCCAGGCGGGTGACGCGGCGGGTGATCTCGTCGAGTTCGGCGGGCATCGAGTCGATCTCGGTACGCAGCCTGGCGCACGCCTCGTCGACGAGGTCGATGGCCTTGTCGGGCAGGAACCGGTCGGTGATGTAGCGGTGGCTGAGGGTGGCCGCGGAGACCAGCGCGGTGTCCTGGATCTTCACGCCGTGGAAGACCTCCAGACGTTCGCGCAGTCCGCGCAGGATGGAGATGGTGTCCTCCACGCTCGGCTCGTCGACCACCACCTGCTGGAAGCGGCGTTCGAGGGCGGCGTCCTTCTCGATGTGCTTGCGGTACTCGTCGAGGGTGGTGGCGCCGATCATGTGGAGTTCACCGCGGGCGAGCATCGGCTTGAGCATGTTGCCCGCGTCCATGGCTCCTTCGGCGGCGCCCGCGCCGACGACGGTGTGCAGTTCGTCGACGAAGAGCAGGATACGGCCCTGGGCGGCCTTGACCTCGCTGAGCACGGCCTTGAGGCGTTCCTCGAACTCACCGCGGTACTTGGCGCCGGCGACCAGGGAGCCCATGTCGAGGGCGAACACGATCTTTTCGCGGAGTCCTTCGGGCACGTCGCCGCGGACGATGCGCTGGGCGAGGCCCTCGACGATGGCGGTCTTGCCGACGCCGGGGTCGCCGATGAGGACGGGATTGTTCTTGGACTTGCGGCTGAGGATCTGGGTGACGCGGCGGATCTCGGCGTCCCGGCCGATGACCGGGTCGAGCCTGCTGTGCCTGGCCTCGGCGACGAGATCGCGGCCGTACTTCTCCAGCGCCTCGTAGGCCACCTCGGGGTTGGCGGAGGTGACGCGCTGGTTGCCGCGGACCTGGGTGAGCGCGCTCAGGAACGAGTCCCTGGTGATGCCGGCCTCCTTGAGCAGGCGTCCGGCGGCGGTAGAAGAGCCCTCCTCGGCCAGGGCGAGCAGGAGGTGCTCCACGGACACGTACTCGTCCTTGAGGCGCTTGGCCTCCCGTTCGGCGGCGTCGAGCAGGCGGGCGAGGCGCTGAGTGACGAAGACCTGGCCGGGGGCCGCGCCGGGGCCGGTGACCTTCGGGCGGCGGGAGAGTTCCTCGCGCACGGCCGCGCGCAGTTCCTCCGGCTCGGTGCCGGCCTGTTGCAGCAACCGCGGGATCAGACCGTCCTCCTGATCGAGAAGTGCGAGCAGCAGGTGTTCCCCGTCGACCTCGGTCTGGCCCATGCGGACTGCCGCGGTCTGGGCTTCTTGGAGGGCTTCCTGGGACTTCTGGGTGAGACGGTTCATGTCCATGGGGGTGTTTCACTCCTCGTGCCGCGGCCGCGCACGGCGGCTTCGAGCAGGCTGATGCGGTCGAGCAGGTCGAGCACCAGACCGATGGAGGCGTAGTTGAGGCAGAGTCCGGAGCGCAGCCGCTGGATGCGGGCGAGGACCGCCGGGGCCGTGGGGTCGAACACCAGGTGCCCCGCGGCGTCGCGTTCGGCGTCGACCAGGCCGAGGGCGACGAACCGGCGGATCAAGTCGGGGTGGAGGCCCGAGCGACGGGCCACGGCGTCCAGGGAAAGCCTGGTGACGGGCACGAGCGCGTACCGGACAGCCGTTGAGGCGGTGACGTCGGTGCCCGTTCGTACCGGACGGTCGCCCATGCCGGCCCGGCCGATGCCTGCCGCTCCCGCGGGTCGGTCGTTCATCGCGTCCTCCTGGGGTCGTACGAAGAGGTGGCGGCGAGCTCCTCGAACAGTTCGCGCTCCCGGTCGCCGAGGGTGGGGGGCACCATGACGCGGATTTCGGCGTACAGGTCGCCGCCTGCGCCGCGCGGGTTCGGCATGCCCTCGCCGCGCAGCCGCAGCCGCCGGCCGCTGGACGAGCCCGCGGGCACCGTGACCTTGGCCGTGCCACCGCCGGGGGTGGGCACCGGCACGGTCGCACCCAGGGCCGCCTCCCAAGGTGCTATCGGGACCTGGACGTGCACGTCGCGGCCGTCCAGCCGGAACCGGGGGTGGGGCTGGATGCGCACCCGCAGGTACAGGTCGCCCGCGGAGGCGTCACCACGGCCCCGGCCGCCCTCGCCCGCCAGCCGGATGCGCTGCCCGTCGGTGACGCCCGGCGGCACGTTGACCTCGTACCGCCGCGACTGCCCGGTGGGACCGGCGAGCGTGACGGTGCGACGGCCGCCCCTGTACGCCTCCTCCACGGTGAGCGGCAGCTCGGCCTCCTGGTCGGCTCCCGGTACACCGGCGCGGGCGCCTGCTCCGAAGAGCGAGCCGAACAGGTCCTCGATGTCGATGTCCTCCGCTGCGAAGTCGTCGCCGAAGCCGGTGGTGTACCGGGCGCGGGGGCCGCCCGCGCCTGCGGCCCTCCCACCGCGGAAGCCGCCGCCCGCTCCGGCCGCGACCCGTTCGTCGAAGTCCTCGGGGACCTTGCGGAAGTCCTCGCCGAAGCGGTCGTAACGGGCCCGGGTCTTCGGGTCCGACAGGACGCTGTACGCCTCGTTGAGGTCCTTGAAGCGTTCCTCCGCCCCCGGGTCCTTGTTGACGTCGGGGTGGTACTTGCGGGCGAGCTTGCGATATGCCTGCTGGATCTCGTCCTGGCTCGCGGTCCGCGACACGCCCAGCACCTCGTAGAAGTCCCGTGCCATGACCGGTCACTCCCGCTTCGCGACCGTCACGGCGGCGGGTCTGAGCTGCCGTTCGCCGTCCCCGTAGCCTGGGCGCAGCACCTCGACGACTGTGCCCGGTGCCGCGTCGGGGTCCTGGACGACGGCGACCACTTCGTGCCGGGCCGGGTCGAAGGCGACGCCGGTCTCGGCGTGCCGCGGGTAGCCGAGCAGTTCGAGGACGTTCACCGCCTGATCGCGTACGGCCCGTACGCCCTCCACGATCGCGCCGGGGTCGGCTCCGGCGTGGGTCAGGGCGAGTTCGAGGTTGTCCAGGACGGGCAGGAAGGCGGCGGCCGTACGGGACCGCTCGACCGTCCGCTCCCGCTCCAGTTCCCTGGCGTGACGCTTGCGGAGGTTGTCGAGGTCGGCGAGCGCGCGCCGCCAGCGGTCCTCCAGTTCCTGGATCGCGGTCGTGTACTCGTCCTCGGACGGTGCGGGGCCGCCGGCCGCATCGGGGCCGGGTTCCTCGTCCGTGGCAGACCCGGGCCCGGCCGGCGGGCCCGAGGGCGGAAGATCCCCGCGGGGAGGGCGTACGGCGCCCTCCGGAGCCGGGTCGGCCTGGTCCGGCACGGCCGGGTCGGGTTCCCTGGGGTGGATCGGCATGGCGGTTCCTCAGTCCTTGTCGAACTCGGCGTCGATGACGTCGTCGTCACCGCCACCGCCGGTCGCGCCGCCCCCGGTGGTGTCCTGGCCGGGACCGCCGGTGGCGGCGCCGCCCTGATGCGCCACCAGCCCTGCCAGCACCTGCTGGAGTTCGGAGGACAGGGGCCGCACCCGCTCCACGCCTGCCTCCTCCTTGACCGCCGCCCGGGCATCCGACACCAGCATCTCGGCGCGTGCCTTCTCGTGCGCGGGTGCCGCGTCGCCCAGTTCGGCGAGGCGCTTCTCGACCTGGTACGCGACGGCGTCGAGCTCGTTGCGGGCATCGACGGCCTCGCGCAGCGCCTGGTCCTGGCCCCGGTTGCTCTCGGCCTCCTGGACCATGCGTTCGACCTCGCTGCGGTCCAGGTTGGAGCTCTCGCTGATGGTGATGCCCTGTTCCTTGCCGGTGTCCCGGTCGCGGGCCTTGACCTCGAGAATGCCGTTGGCGTCGACGTCGAAGGTGACCTCGATCTGTGGTTCGCCCCGTGGCGCCTGCCGGATGTCGGTGAGCTGGAACCGGCCGAGCACCCGGTTGTCTGCGGCCCTCTCGCGCTCGCCCTGGAGGACCACCACATCGACGGCCGGCTGGTTGTCCTCGGCAGTGGAGAAGGTCTCGGCGCGGCGCACCGGGATGGTGGTGTTCCGCTCGATGATCTTCGTCATCACGCCGCCGCGCGTCTCTACGCCCAGCGACAACGGTGTGACGTCGAGCAGCAGGACGTCCTTGACCTCGCCCTTGAGCACCCCGGCCTGGATCGCGGCGCCCAGGGCCACGACCTCATCGGGGTTGACGCTCATGTTGGGTTCCTTGCCGCCGGTCAGCCGACGCACGAGGGCCTGTACGGCGGGGATGCGGGTGGAACCGCCGACGAGAATGACCTCGTCGATGTCGCTCTCGCTGACCTTGGCGTCGGCCATGGCCTGCTGGACCGGTCCCAGGCACCGTTCCACCAGGTCGCCCGTGATCTGCTCGAACGTGGACCGCATGATCGAGTCGGTGAGGTGCTTGGGGCCCGAGGCATCGGCGGTCACGAACGGCAGGCTGACCTGCGTCTGCGTCACCGAACTCAGCTCGGTCTTGGCCTTCTCCGCCGCCTCGAACAAGCGTTGCAGCGCCTGCGGATCCTTGCGCAGATCGATGCCGTTCTCCTTCTGGAAGTCGTCCGCGAGGTAATCCACCAGGCGCCGGTCGAAGTCGTCACCGCCCAGGTGACTGTCGCCGGCGGTGGACCGCACCTCCACCACGCCGTCGCCGACGTCAAGGATGCTCACATCGAAGGTGCCGCCGCCCAGGTCGAAGACCAACACCGTCTCGTGCTGCTTCTTGTCCATGCCGTACGCAAGGGCCGCAGCGGTCGGCTCGTTGATGATCCGCAGCACCTCCAGCCCCGCGATCCGTCCGGCGTCCTTGGTGGCGGTGCGCTGAGCGTCGTTGAAGTAGGCGGGCACCGTGATGACCGCCTCCGTGACCCGTTCCCCCAGCTGCTTGGAGGCGTCGTCGGCGAGTTTGCGCAGCACCTGGGCGCTGATCTCCTCAGGGGCGTACAGCTTGTCGCGCACCTTGAAGCGGGCCGCCCCGCCGTCGCCCTCGACGACGTCGTACGCCACCGCCCTGGCCTCCTCGGAGATCTCGTCGAAGTGCCGGCCGATGAACCGCTTGGCCGAGTAGATGGTGCCCTTGGGGTTGAGGATCGCCTGGCGCCGGGCCATCTGGCCCACCAGGCGCTCGCCGGTGTCGGTGAAGGCCACCACGGACGGTGTCGTGCGGTTGCCCTCGCTGTTGGGCACCACGGACGGCTCGCCTCCCTCCCACACGGCGATCACCGAGTTCGTGGTGCCCAGGTCGATGCCTACTGCCTTGGCCATGAGGAACTCCTCCCGGTGCGTCGGCATGCGCCGGCACTGCGGATCCGATCGTTCAGGTTTGGGCGGGAGGTCCGGCGCCGGTGGTCCGCAGCCCGCCGAGCAGCCTTACGGCCTCGTCGGCGACCGCTTCGTCCACGACGACGTCGTACCGGCTGGGCTCCATCGAGCGGACGGAGGCGAAGTCCCGGCGGCCGCCCTGCAGCGCGTACAGCAGCAGCCCGAACAGCGCCCCCACGATCGCTCCGAAAATCAGGCCGTAGAGGGCGACGAGCAGGGCGGAGACGAGCGGGTCCACCCAGTCGACCAGGCCGAAGAGCCAGCCGATCAGCGCACCGGGAAGGGCCCCGCTCGCCGCTCCGTGCAGGGCGGCTCTGCCGTAGCCCATACGGCCGATGACCTGCTCGACGAGGCGGACGTCCTGGCCGATGATGGCCACCCTCTGCACGGGAAACCCCTGGTCCGTGAGGTGGTCGACGGCGCGTTCGGCTTCCTCGTACGTCTCGTACGTGGCAACGGGCCTACGGGGCTGCTCGGTCATCGCCCAGTCCTCCTCCCGGTGCGCACGGCGGCCCCCGGCACGCCCCAGAGTCGCTTAACCGAGCAGCTCTACGCCTGCACCCGGCAGGTCAAAAAGCAACGGAGCCCGTCGCCCCGCGAGCACGAGACGAAGACTCCGGACATTTCGGGTAACTTGGTCGAAGGGGCGTACAGGAAGGGGCGCTGTCACCTTTCTGTTCTGAGGGCTCGGGGGAAGGGGGAGTAATCCCCATCGTCGGCCGCTGTGCCCGGAACGTGTAGCGCCGGCTCGGGGAGAACGGAGTGATCCCATGGCCGGCAGCCGGGCACACAACCTGCGCCGCCGCCTCTCCGACCGGGAGGGCAGACTTCCGCGGGGCAGCCCCGTGCGGCACTCCACGGCCCCGCGGAGAGGGCGACGCCCACCCGTCCCAAGCCCAGCGGACCATGCCCTCCACGAACTGATGGTGCTCTCCTGGGCCCTGCTCGACACTCGGGACGAAGGCGAGATCCTGCGCCTGGCCATGGACCACATAGCCGCCGCAGGTCCATACAGCGCCGAGGCCGGATACCTCAGGGTGGACGGCGACCTGGTCCCCAGCCCGAGGAACGGGCAGATCCATGCTCTGGCCGTGGACCGGAGGGTGCGGGAGCTGGCCGGGCAAGACGGCCATGTGACCGTATCCGGCCTGCCCTGGGGCCGGGCCCTGGGGCTGCGCGGACCTGAGGGACTCCACGGCTACCTCGTGGTGACGTCCTGCTCCCGGCCCACCGAGGCCGAGCGATCCCTGCTCGCCACGCTCGTCCGGCACACTGCTGCTGCTCTGTCAGTCGCCTTCGCATACCGCCGTCAGGCCGAGGACGCGCTGGAGCTGTACCGGCTGAGGGAGGAACGGACAGCCCTCCAGCGGCAGCTGATCTCCGTCGAGTCTGAGCTGGGGTTCCAGCGGGCCGTTCACGCGCTCATGGCCGACGTCGCTGACTCGGGCGGCGGCGAGGAAGCCATCACCCGCGCACTGCACGGGCTCACCGGACTCCCCGCGCTGGTCGAGGACCGCTTCGGTCGGCTGAGGTCCTGGACCGGCCCCAGCCGCCCCGACCCCTATCCGGAACCGGACCCCGTGCGCCAGGACGAAATGCTGCACGCCGTTGCCCGGGAGGTCGGGCCGGTGCGGATAAGGGACCGGCTGATCACCCTGGTCCGCCCGCACGGCGAGATCCTGGGCGTGCTGGCCCTGGTCGATGCCCGGGGCCAGGCCGACGAGCACACCGTACTCGCGCTGGAACACGCCGCCACGTCGCTCGCCCTGGAGCTGGCACACCTGCGTACTCTGGCCGAAGTGGAGCTGAGGCTGCACCGCGAGCTGGTCGACGACCTCCTGGCAGGTACGGGCGAGGCGAGCGCCTACGCCCGGTCCGAGGCGGTCGGACACGACCTGCACCGCAGCCACTACATCGTCGTGGTGCAGTGGTCGAACCGGACAGCGGACGATTCCTTCGCGCAGACCGTGGGCCGGGCGGCCTCTGCCGTGGGCATGCGCTCGCTGCTGACCCGACGTTCCGACCACGTGGTCCTGGTCGCCGACGCCAGACCGCACGCCCGCGCGCTGTACGAGGCGCTCGCCCGAGAGACCGGGACACGGTCCGGGACGATCGGGGTGAGCGCCTCTTGCGACTCCCTGGACGACATCCCCCACCGCTACCAGGAGGCGCAGCGCGCCCTGGAAGTGCGCCGCCACTCCCGCGAGCAATACGGCACGACCTTCTTCGACGAGCTCGGCCTCTACCGCATCCTGGGACCCGGCAACGATTACCGGGAACTGGAGACGTTCGTCAACGAGTGGCTCGGGCAGCTCATCGACTACGACTCCCGGCACCACGCGGCCATGGTGGAGACCCTGTCCCGGTACTTCGACTGCGGCGGCAACTACGACGAGACCGCCGAATCCCTCGCGATCCACCGCAGCACGCTGCGCTATCGGCTCCAGCGCATCCGCGACATCAGCGGCAACGACCTCGCGAACGTCGAGGACCGGCTCAACCTCCAGGTGGCGACCCGAGTATGGAAGATCGTGCTGGGCGGACCCCGCTAAATGCCCAGCCAGAACTGCTGTGCGAGCGAAGTCGGGGGCAGTTGGTCGGGCTGCCCTGTTACGGGAGTGTCTGATCAACGGCGGATCTGCTGATCAAGGGAGAGACGCCAAGTGAGCGAGACGATTGGGCACGAGTCGGTGGAGGAGTCGGATGGTGGTGGATGCCGTCGGCTGCGGCGTAAGAGCAGCTCGTCGCGATGCCGGTTGACCGGGCTCGGAGCGAGAGCCTGCGGCTGACTGGTGAGGGCGGCTGCTACAGATGCCGACAAAGCGGCTTCTGCTGGCGGGTCATGCCCTCGATTGAAGGTCAACCTCATCGGATCAACGAGCGAGCCGGGAAGCTGGTCGGCCGAGCTATAGCAATGAACTCCAGGCCCCCATCCACCCAGGCCTGCTCCGTGGCGTAGGAATCTGACCATGCCATGGACCCCTTGCCAACTCGACAGCAGCGGCTGCAACACCCCGCTTTGTTCACTGCCCACAACGTCGCGCGCCGGCCGCCGCGACAGAACGACAGTGGCCCGCAGACTCAAAGGAGAGCTCCACCTGGAAGCCTTCCACGGCAGCCGGGGGATCCCGGACCGGACCCCTCGGCGCGATGCTCTCCTGCCGGAACACACCCCAACGCGCCCCAGGAAATCTAACTACTGGTCAGTAGAGTCAGCAAAGGGTCAGCATTCGTCCGACTAGACCTGACCACAGCCTGATCCACATGAGACTCGACCTCAAGATCAAGAAGCCACTCCGGAGACCGTGCCAACTTCTGATAGACGCCTAGAAGCGGAACCAAATCGCAGCGACTACGCCCGACTCCACCGTGACGACATCAGCACAGCTCAGCGCACTCTTCCCCTGGGCTTCAAGCGAGTTGGGGGCAGCTCTGGAGCCGGAATCGGAGGGCCGTCGTAGCCCTTCACTTCGCCGAAGCGACTGCCGTTCATCCAGTCCTCGCGGGCCTGTGCGATATCCTCTTGGGACCGTCCGATCCAGTTCCAGAACCATTGGATCGCCTGACGTTTTCGCAGGTCAGGGAGTTATAGATCCCTCAAAGTCATCGCTCGGCCGATCCCCTAACGGATGGTCAGAACCCTGCCCCTTGGCCTTCGGTGGTGATTGCTCGGCGGTCGAACCGCCGGCCACCGTCCCCGGCACATCCCGCAGCCGGAGGATCGCCTGCATGGCCACGCTCCGCCGATCGTCCTGCTCAATGTTGCCGGAAGCAGCCCCTGGCCTGCTGTCCGAAGCCGGCGGTGCCTTGATTACGCGCCGGGCAGGCCTGTCCCCTGAGGGATACCCGAAGTGGGACGTTCGCACGACATAGTCCGTCAGGATCTAGTAGTGCTTTGTCGGGTCTGGGCTTCGGCCCCCGGCGCCCTCACTCGGCGGCGCCGGGCTATGCCCGCGACCTGCGGCTGAGGGCGTCGGCCCGCCGCTGCCAAAGCGCCAGCCCCGTCGCATCGCCCCTGGTCAGCGGAACCCGACAAAGCACTACTAGGGGGCGCCGTGTGAGTGGGGGCGAACATGCGGAGCAGGGCCGGGAGAACCAGGACGCTCGGGCCAGGGGTGGCGAGGGCCGCGGTCATATCACGCTCCATACCCGCGGGGGTGGTCAGGGAAGCCGGGACGCCGAACGACTCGGCCAGTCGGACGAAGTCCGGGCGGGCGAGTTCGGTCGCGGTGGCCTCGCCGAAGGTGTCCGTCATGTACTCGCGCAGGATGCCGTAGCCGCCGTCGTCGACGATCAGCCAGGTGACGTTCAGGCCGAGTTGGCAGGCGGTGGCCAGCTCGGCGATCGAGTACATCGCCCCGCCGTCCCCGGAGACCGCGAGCACTGGCCGGTCCGGGGAGGCAGCCGCCGCTCCGATCGCCGCGGGGAATCCGTAGCCGAGGCCGCCGGCGCCCTGTCCGGAGCGCATGGCGTTCGGCACGCAGGCGTCGAAGGCGGACCAGGCCCAGTAGCCGAGGATCGTCATGTCGAAGAAGACCGGGGCGTCGTCGGGCAGAGCGCGTCGCAGCGAGGCCAGCAGGTCGCGTTCCAGTCCCAGCTCTGCTCGTCGAGGCGTGCGCCGACCCGCTTGAGGAGGCTGGCCGCCGCCTCCTCGGCGCGGCCGTCCGGCTCCCTGGCCGGGATGGAGTCGAGCAGCCCGGCCAGGGCCCGCCGGGCGTCGGCATGGGGGCCAGGGGGCGGGGCTCGGCGCGCAGCCGGGTCACCGGGGGGACGGTGGTCGGTGCGAGCAGTACGTTCGTCCTGGGGGATCTCCACCCATCCGCATCAGGCGCCCTCGCGCCAGCGCCTGCCTCGGATCAGGATTGTTTGCGGCCCCCACCTACCCATCGGTCGATGGCCGACAGCGTCGGGGAGGTCATCACAGTGGAGACGAGTGCCATCAGTACGAACATGGTGAACAGGGCCGGACTGACGACACCGAGGTCGAGACCGACATTGAGCACTATGAGCTCGGTCAGCCCGCGGCAGTTCATCAGCGCACCGAGTGAGAGTGCACTCGGCCAGTCGAAGCCCGTGGCCCGAGCCACGATCGTGGTGCTGCCCCACTTGACGACCACCGCGACGACAATGAGCAGCAGACACCACGCCCACTGCTGCCAGTCCGTGCCCAAGAGGTTGAGCTCTGTTCGGAGTCCTGAGTATACGAAGAAGAGTGGCAGCAACAGGACCTCGGTCACGCCCCGTATCCGGAAGGCCGACCGCTGCACAGTCAGCAGGCCACGCGGCATGACGGCGCCCAGCAGGAAGGCGCCAAAAATCGAGTGGATACCGATCCACTGGGTGCTGAGCGCGCACACCATGATGCCGCAGAGCAGGAGCGACAGCACAGCCGCATCGGGCAAACGCCGTACCGTGGCGCCCGAGGACTCCTGTGGTGAGTCCTGTGCCGACCGAAGCAGCGCCGGCCGCACGACTCGCCACATGAACAGGATGAAGACGAGGGTGAGGGCCACGGTCAGACCGACATCGGTGAAGGAGGTCTGCTGGACGATCGCGACCACCGCCGCCAACAGACACCACGCGGTGATGTCGCTGATGGCGGCACCGGCCAGGGCAGTGGTCCCGATGAGCGTGCCCTTGAGGTTGCGGTCGGCCACGATCCGCGCGAGTACCGGGAACGCCGTGATGCTCATAGACACACCGAAGAACAGGGCGAACTCGGCAAATCCCACGTGCGCCGGCGCGAACCCTTCGTACATGGCGAACGCGAGAACGATCCCAGCCAGCATGGGCACGGCGACACCGCTATGACTGATAAGCAGGAGACTCCTGGCGCTGTCGCGGACATGTCTGAGGTCCAATTCAAGGCCCACAAGGAACATGAAGAAGATGAGGCCGAGCTGAGCGAGTATGCCGAGCGGCCCCAGGAGATGCTGCGGCATCAGCACCGCGTAACCCGTCGGCCATACGAGACCGAGGACTGACGGGCCCAGGAGGATGCCGGCGAGGATCTCCCCGATGACCCCGGGCTGGGATATCCGCCGGAACAGCCGTCCGGCCAGTTGGCAGGCAACCAGTACGACGGGCAGGGCCAACAGCAGATCAGTGAACACGTCGGGCACCGCGTGTCCCGGAGACCGGCCCCCCGTCACTTCGCCGCTCCCCAGCACCTCGCTGCCGAATCGCAGCAGCACCACGGTGACCGCGAGTGGAAACACCACCAGGACCACGTAGAGAATCCACGGGCGCGCGGCTTGGTCACGTGAGGTTCTCTCCCGTGTGCGAACCGTCGTCATCAGGGATTCTCCGCCACTGGTGCGAGCCGTGGGTTGACGATGTCCAAGGGCCCGCTGGGGATGGCGAACGCGTCTGTGCTCCAGCCCCAGATGGAACACAGCCGCCGCTTGGGATCACTGTGTGCGTCTCTGCCGTGGAGCATCCGGTAGTTGTCGATGCAGAGCATGTCTCCTGCTTCCAACCGGAACATCGGCCCACTGTCGCGCGCCCTGAGCACCGCTTCCTCCCACCGGCGCACGAACCGCCGGTCGTTCTCCTCTGTCGGCCCGCCCACTGGTGACAGATAGGGGTGGTAGCGCCCCTGGAATCGCCCCGTGGCACTGCTGCGCACGAGGGGGTGACTGCTGCCCTGGGGGTAGTTCGGCTCGGAATGGTCGACGCCGACGGTCCGGCAGAACTCCGCCAGGTCCGCGTTCAGCGGGTCCTTGGCCAGAAGGTCGATCAGGCGGGAGGTGTCGATCAGGAACGACTCGCCGCCGACGACGGACGGACGCTCGCACCACAGGAATAAGTGGTCCGGCGCCAAATCGCCGAACGCATAACCGTCATTGTGCGGGGGCATCCGTTCCTCCGCCACGCTGAAGGCGCGCTTTCGTCCCCGTTCATCTACGGGTTGCGCTGCTACGGCCTTGGCCTGTTCCGTCTCGTTGTGTCCGGTCACGTCGATCTGTGTACCGATCCGCACTGCCTTCTCGCCCATCACCTGGTGGCCCAGAGAGAGGGCAGTCGGCTCGTCCTGTACACCAGCGAGGACCGCGGCACCCCGGCCACGCACCAACGCGCGCGCCTCGTCTGCGCTGGCCACCCGTTCCGGTATCACGCTCGCGTTCATGTCACTCATCTCCGGGTCCGTCGGAAAATCGCTCGACTAGTGTCCGGTACTGGTGGAGTTCCTCCTTCGTGAACCAAACATCCAGTTCATGCGCGGCGTCCGCGGCGTTGCTGGAGGCGTGGACAACGTTCGCGATTCCCGTTCCGGTCGCCTCGCTCGCCTGCCGGCTGTGGTGGCCCCAGTCTCCTCGAATGCTGCCCGGGACCGCCTCGTTGGGGCATGTCGCGCCCACCAACTTGCGTACGGTCGCGATGACATCGTGCCCTTCGAGAGCCACGGCGATCACGGGCGCACGCTGCATGAAGGCGGCGCTGCGTAGGTAGACATCCTGGCCGCGTCGCTCCTCCAAGTCGAAGTAGTGACGCCGTACCAGCTCCGCGTCCATCGCCCTCATCTTGACACCGATAATCTTGTACCCGGCATCCTCGAAGCGGGAAAGGACCCTTCCCGATATTCCGCGGACAACGGCGTCGGGCTTCAGGAGCACCAACGTCCTTTCCGCGCACGGGTCGTTCGGCGTGACGTCCATTCTTTCCTCTCCTGGTCACTGCTGCGGAAGAAGGGAGCTGCGGGAGGCTGTGACGTTTCTACACTCAATCCGGACAGCCTAGAAGTAGCCCTACGACGACCTCCGTGGGAGTAGCCCTTCGGCCAGCTCTTCAGAGCACCACCTTCGTGCACCTGTCTCCCCGCGCGAGCGGCACTCAACATCGGACCATGGCTGTGGAGATCGAGCGTAAATTCCTCATCGCGGACAGAGTGCCTTTCCATGACACACCGCCGCTCAAGGTCCGGCAGGGCTATCTGGTGCGCGGTGACGTTGAGGAGGCTCGGATACGACAGGAAGGGGACGTCTACTCCCTGACCGTGAAGAAGGGCATCGGCTTGGCACGGGAGGAATTCGAGGTCGTCATCGACTCGAGGCGTTTCGACGTGCTGTGGCCGGCCACCGAGGGCGCCCGCGTGACCAAAACACGCCGGCTCCTGGCACTGGAGTCCGGCCATGTGGCGTGCGTCGACGAGTTCGAGGGTCATCTGGAGGGCCTGGTAACCGTGGAGGTGGAGTTCGGATCGAAGGAGGCGGCGCTCGCCTTCGCCCCACCCAGCTGGTTCGGCCTCGAGGTAACGGGAGTTCGCGGGTATGCGAACAGCGTGCTGTGTACGCAGGGCGTGCCCAAGTGAGCCGCGTGGCGGTGGTTGGCCTGGGCCGCATGGGCACGGCCGTGGCCCACAAATTCGCGCTCGCCGGGCACGAGGTCACGGTGTGGAACCGGAGCCGACCGGCGCCGAGGGCGCTGACAGATGGCATGGCCGTCGCAAGCAGCCCGGCGGGCGCCGTCGCCGACGCGGATGCAGCCGTCATCCTGGTGGCCGATGACACGGCATTGCGTGACGTGGTGAGCGGTCCTGACGGTGTCGCTCGCGGCGCGAGGGCTGGAGTCACCACGGTGATGCAGATGTCCACCGTCTCTCCCGCCTCGATGCGCTGGCTCGAGCAGGAACTGCCAGAGGGCGTCGGCCTGCTGGACGCGCCGGTCATGGGCAGCGTGGATGCGGTCCGGAACGGGACGCTCACCATCTTTGCCGGCGGCACGCCCGATCTCGTGCGCCGTTGGACGCCCCTGCTCCAGGAGCTGGGCCCGGTGCAGGCAGTGGGCGGGACCGGTTCCGGCACTTCGGCCAAACTCGTGGCCAACGGAGCCCTGTTCGGTGTGCTGGCACTGCTGGGCGAATCATTGGACCTGGCGGTGGGGCTCGGACTTCCAGCTCCCACCGCCTTCGACGTGCTGGCCGCGACTCCACTCGCCGCGCAGGCCGAAAGGCGCCGTCCATCGCTGGTGAAGGATGCCTACCCACCGCGGTTCACACTCGATCTCGCAGCCAAGGACGCGCACCTCATCCTCGGTACGGCGGCAGCCAACGGGATATCGCTTCCTCTCGGCGAGGCCACTCTGACCTGGATCCGCAGTGCCCTCGAGGCGGGCCGCGCCGGCGACGACTACACAGTGATGCTGCGTCGTCCCGGCCGCTCGTATCAGTGACCGGTCGGGATCCGCTCCACCAGTTCAAGGGTGGCCACCGTGTCGTCGAGAGTCCTGGACAGGTCCCGAACGAGCTGCCGCACCTTCTCCTCTCGGTCGACGACCACCACGGTGAGCGGATGCCGCCTGACCACGCGCAGCATCGAGGTGAGCACCCGCTCCTCGAGCGGGAGGTCGGCGCCCTCGAACACGCTGGCCCCGGCCATACCCAGCTTGCGGGCCCTGCGCACGATCTCGAAGGCCTTGGGCGTGTGCCGCCACATCGGTCCGCCGGTCAAATGCACGCTCAGTCGGCACAGTTGATCACTCATGCCACACTCCAGTGATAGCCGGGTCACGGGTCAGAGGGTCCGCAGCGGGACCGGCAGGTGGTCCCACAGGCTGAGATGCGAGACACGCCACCTGCCCTTCCTCCATTCGAGCGACGTAATGGAGGCGTTGTACACCTGAAAACAGGTCAGGTCTGTCTGCAGAGCGACTCTGAGTACCGTTTTGATGAGCCCACCGTGCGTCACCGCGAGAACAGGCGCCTTCGTCTCCTCGGCCCATTGGGCAAGCTCGAAGAGGGCCGACTCGGCCTGCCTGCGGAACAGGACGTACCGTTCGGGGAAGGCTGGCACAGGATCGAGCCGAGGAGCGAAGGGCCCTTCGGCAAGTGGCAGTTCGTCCACGACGTGAAACGGCGCCTCAGCCAGGTTCGGCAGCACCGGAGCCGGCAGACCGAGGGTCCTGGACACGCAAGCGGCGGTCTCCCGAGCTCGTTTCAGGGGGCTGGTCACCATGCTTCCGACGTCCAGGCGCCCTCCCGCGTCCAGTGCCGGGTGCTCGGCGAGCCAGTCCGCGAGCAGGCGGGCCTGCGACCATCCTGTAGCGGACAACGGGGTGTCGAGATCGTCAGTCGGCTCGATCTGCCACTGTGACTGGCCGTGCCGCGCCATGTGTATCTTCACGGTGAGTTCCGGCCTTTCGTTCCGACCTCGCTCCGGAGGAGCGCATGGGGTTGCGTTGCCGTGGGTTCGGGCGAGCGGGGTGTGTGGGGCAGGGTTTCGATCCATCCACGGGAGACGGCGCGGCCCAGCCAGACACCGCTGGCCTGGGAGGTCAGGATCGAGAGCACCACCAGCGACACGAAGAAGCTTTCGTTGATCACCCCGGCCTCGTACGTCACCGACGCCAGGACTATCCCGGGCCCTCCTCTGGCGTTCATCGCCATCGCCAGGTTGATCGCCGATCGACCCTCTTCGCCGGCCAGGCGCGCGCCGATCCACACGCTGCCGAACTTGGCCGCGCAGGCGAAGACCGCGAACCAACCGAAGAAGGCAAAGTCGAACTGTCTGACGAGATCCAGCCGCAGCCCGACGATCGCGAAGTACACCGGTACCAGAAAATTCATGGCCAACGAGTTCAGCTCTGTGACGGCCTCCCCCTCGCCCTTCGTCGCCTCAGGACTGCACATCCCCGCCACGAGTGCACCGAAGATCGGGTCGATTCCCAGCCCGATGCACGACGCGCAGAGAATGAAAACGAGCACGAGGCGGTCGGCGAGGACGGACGACTGGACAGAGGAGGCACCGCCTCGCTTCCTGGAGAACCAGCCGATCGCCCTGGGGCCCTGCCAGAGTAGGAGGCTCAGGAAGAGGCCGGGCACCACCGCGAAGTACACCACTGTCCACGCGGTGGACTCGATGCCTGTGGCGGCCAGCAGACCGTAGACATCACCGCCCTTCCGTTGAGAGAGGCCCAGGACGATGGCGAGCACGACGTACAGAACGATGTCCTCGATGACCGCGACGGTCAGGACGATTTTGGAGAACCGTGTCCCCATGATGTTGAGGTCGAACATGATGCGGGAGATCACGGGGACGCTGGTGACCGCCACCGCCATGCCGAACACCAGTGCTAGGGAGTCCGGCGTGCCGGCACGCCCGGTGAGATCGTCCACGCCGACCGCTCGGGCCAGCAAGAAGCCGAGGGCGAAAGGAATCAAGAGGCCCGCGACGGTGATGGCCGCGATGGTGCGCCGGGCGAACCCGGTCGTGTACCTGCGCATGCCAACACCCGTCTGGTAGACGAGCAGCAGCAGCCCGAGATGGTAGAAGATGCCCAGGGCGCTGGCCGCCGCCCCCTCGCCGGGCAGCAGCCAAGCCTGGAGATCCGGAAGGAGCAGGCCGAGTAGCGACGGTCCGAGCACGATTCCGCCGACAATCTCACCCACGACCGGCGGCTGGCGGAGGCGTCTGAAGACGTGACCGCCGGCACGAGCCACCAGCAGCAGCACACACAGGGCCAGCAGGACGTGTCCGACGTCCGCCACTTTCAGTGACATGAGAGCTCCCATAAGTCCGTGCGGGCCTGGTCACCGTTCCTCGACTCACTTCACGAGAAGGCCGATCAGCCTGGCTCGTCCATCTGTTCAAGCCACTTGGCCACCCCGTCATCGTCGTTCGAGCCCGTCACTTCGCCCACCGACGCAAGGACATCGGGGTGCGCGTTGGCAACGGCCACGGCATGCCCGGCCCAGCGGAGCATGGGCAGGTCGTTGGGCATGTCACCGAAGGCGATCACGTCCCGGCTGTGGAGGCCGACCGTCCTGGCGACGAGCCTCAGCGCGTTCGCCTTGGTCACACCTCGTGCCATGACCTCGCAGAACAGCGAAGCCGAGATCGTGACTTCGCAGTCCGGCAGCGCCTCACGGACAGCCTCGCAGTACCGACCTGCCGCTCCGTCAAGTTGCACCAGCAGTTTCCCGAAGCCCTCCGCCGTGAGCGAGTCCTCCAGCCTCGGCAGGCGGTGGGCCTGGTGGCCGAGGACCGCGGGAAGCTCGAACCCGTCCTCCAGCACCAGATCGAACCCCTGCTCCGCGCCCAAACGGACGAGGGGAAAACGCTCGCGGAGCGCTGTCATGGCGGCGGCCGCCCTCGTACAGTCCAGCGGGTGGTACTGGACGAGCGCGTCGCGCCAGAAGTCGTAGACCACGGCGCCGTTGCCGCAGACGGCCAGAGACCGGCCCCCTATGGCCGCGGCCACCGCACGTGTGTCCCGAACGGGGCGGGCCGTGGCGATCACGACCACGTGTCCGGCGTCCTGCACCCGGCGGATCGCCATCCGGGTACGCTGCGACACCTCGCCGGCGGTGTTCAGCAGGGTTCCGTCAAGGTCGCAGACGATCATCCGACGTTTCAACGTGCCAACGACCCTTCTCGTTCGGGAATCCGGATTTTCGCGACGACCGCCATCGCCAGTGCGGCGGCGACGCCCGGAATGAGGAAAGTCCATCCAAGGCTGGCGTGCTGCCTTGTCAGACCTGCCAGCGACGATCCGGCTGCGTTGCCGGAGAGCACAGCCGTGACCACCCAGGCGAAGGCCTCGGTCGCCATCCCCGCCGGCGTCAGGTCACCCACGATGGAGAACCCACAGGTGAGCACGGGTGACAGGAAGGCTCCCGCGCAGAACATCAAGGCAGCAGTGGGCAGCGGAGGCAGGACAAGCGCCAAGGGCAGGAACGACAGGACCATCCCAATGAGCAGGAAGCGCAGTTGACGGTGGGCGGGTGTCCGCCAGGTGTGCGCTCCGAAGATGAGCCCGCCGAGCAGAGCTCCGAAGGAGTTGACGCCGAGCAGGAGACCCGAGAGGCCCGGCCACTCGGAGTACTCCTCGTGGGCGACGGCGCCGATGTTGATGGCCCCGAGTGCCACGCCCACACAACCCAGGCTGATCAGCAGCCGCCGCAGCTCCGGGGAACGCAACGGTCCGGCCCAGTCCGGGGTGTGCGGTTCGCCGCGCCAATTGCGGACGACGGGAGGGGCGATGAATGCCAGGGTGCCTCCGGCGACGGTCGCCGCCACGACGAGGAGCGCCGTTCCCGACGACCAGACCGACCCGATCAGCACGATCAGCAGAGGGCCGCTGACGAAGACGATCTGCTGGAGGGAAGCGTCGAGGGCGAAGGCCGGGGTCAACAGCCGCCGGCTCGGCAGCATGCCGATCCACAGGGCCCGTAGGCAGGATTCGAGAGGGGGAGAGAAGAGTCCCGCGACGGCCACCGCGGCCGCGGTTAACAGGGGCTGGGCGGTGCCCTGCAGCACCAGCCACACGAAACCCGTTGCCGATGCCAAGGCACTGGCGATGAGCACGAACCCTTGGCCGCGTCGGTCCACGGCCCGCCCGAGAAGGGGGCCGCCCACGGCGACGCACAATCCGTACAGTGCGGTCAGGCCCCCGACGAGTCCGAAACCCGCCCCTTCGGAACGCAAATGAAGCGCGATTCCGAGGGGCGCCATCCCGTTCGGTAATCGACCGACCAGGTTGGTCGCGAGCAGGTATTTCACCTTCGGCTGCCGCAGGCACTCTCGATATGCGTCCAACATGCCCCAGATTACCCAATTCTTCCGTAGTGTCAGGATAGTGGGCGGAGGTAACACCGCGTGCACCCGCCAGCCTCATGTCCTCACACACTACCGACCCGGACTCGGCTCATCGTCCGGATCTGTTGTTCGGCATATCGCGCTCTGGATAATTGGGCACAGTTTTGAGCACGTCCGACTCGGCGACTTCCAGCGCACCGGCCTCCAGAATTGCATCCATCATTTCCGGGAGGCCTTTTCGAGGTGCCAGACCTTGCAGAACAGACACGTCCGTATCGACGAGATCCACGCCCACCCGCCAGGACCCGACCGGCATGCAGGGGACGACGGCAGGCAGCCGTTCCGCGGGCACCCGAACCGTCATCAGGATGCGCGCGGGGCCCGAGTGCGCGGAGTTCAGCATCCGTATCACCTTGAGGATTCGGTCGCCTTTCGCCTCATCCGCGGCGGACGCCGGACTCGCGATGATCTGGGGGGTGCAGGTGCGAATGGTCTGGAGGATCCGGAGGCCGTTGTGCTGCAGTGAGGATCCCGTCTCCACCACGTCGATCACCGCATCGGCCAGTTCCGGTATCTTGGCCTCGGTCGCCCCGTACGAGTGGACCATCTCCACGCTCAGTCCGGCGTCCCGGAAGAACCGCTGACCTATGCCGACGTATTCCGAGGCGACCCGCAGCCCGCGCTTCAGATCCGCGATCTGTTGAGCCTCGTGCTCGAGCGGCACGGCGAGAACGATCCGCCAGGGCCCGTTCGTGAGCTTGGCATAATTGAAGGACTGCAGGACTTCGACTTTCGCGTCGGCCTCCTCAACCCAGTCCGCGCCGGTCAGGCCGAAGTCGAATGCCCCGCTTTCCACCACGAACGGGATCTCACGCGGCTTGTAGAACGCGACTTGGATCGGGCCCCCGTATTCGATCCTGCCTCGATAAGAACGCCCCGAGGGTCGCTTGACCTCCAGGCCCGCCCTTGCGAAGAGGTCCAGGGTGCGCTCTTCCAGAGAAGTTCCCTTAGGCAGAGCAAGGGAGAGCATGGGTTCTCCTTAGACGTAAAGCAACCGGTCGATGCCGGTGACAGGTGCCTGAAGAGGGCTGGCGGGCCGGAGCTCTATCTCCCCCACCACCACATCATCGGGAAGTCCGACAATGGATGCGACGCATTCGGCGATCGAATCGACCGTCATCTTGTGCGGGGAATCGTCGCCTTCCAGATTCGCGATGGCTCCGGGAGAAACCAGACAGGCACGCACTCCGTTCTTGCGTTCCTCCAGCAAGAGCGTCTCGACGAAGGCGGTCATCGCCGCCTTCGTCGCGCTGTACGCGACGCCCCCTTCGAAGTATCGGGTCCCGGCATGGCTGCCCATGAAGACGATCTGCCCCCTGCCCACGCGAAGTGCCGGCAGCACCGCCTGGGTCAGGTGAAAGTGCGCACTGAGGTTCACCGCGAGCATCCGGTCCCAGTCCGCGACGCGCATCGCCGCGATCGGCTCCAGCACCCGGTCGACCGCATTGGAGACGCACACGTCGATACGGCCCGTCCGCTCGATAACCCACTCGACGGCGGCGTGGATCTGGCCGAGGTCGGCGAGGTCGCAGGGGACCTCGGTGAGCCACTCCTCATTGAGCGGCGTCCGGTTGAGACCGAACACGCGGTGGCCACGCCGATGCAGTTCCGCGGCTATGCTCCTGCCACTGCCCCGGTTCGCGCCCGTCACCAGGGCCACTGGAGTCTCAGTCGAGCTCATCGAGCAGCTTTCGCCAGGCAGCCGTGATCTCCGCGTGGCCGGCGCCCCTGCGGAAGAGGTCCTTGTCCAGGGAGGAACCGTCGGGGTGCCGCAGTCGCATGCAGTCCTGGGACACCTCCGAAATGAGCACGGGTTCGCCATCGGGAGCCGAACCGAAGATCAAGCAGAAGTCCCACACCTCGATGGGGTCCAGCCAGGACTTGAGGGTGTCGTTCACCACCAGGGCCAGCCGGACGAATTCGTCGACGGGCAGCCTCAGCGCGCGGAGGTAGCTCTCCGAGATCGGCTGGTCCTCGGGATCCGTGCGGTAGTCGAACTTGACCACGGGTGCGGGAAGTACCTGCTCCGGCTCGAAGAGTCCGGGGTACTTCACGAGGGTGGACCCGACGGCGCGGTTCTTGACCACCACCTCGAAAGGCGGAGCCGGACAGTACTCGGCGAGGTAGCAAGTGGCCGAGACTCGCCGGGTGAACGCCGTGCGCACGCCGCCCTTGGCCAGCCGGGGAGCGACGCGCTCATAGAAGTCGAGACGCAAGGGCCCGGTGTCGGTGACCATCTCGTCCCGGTTGTAGGTGAAGCTGCGCAGGCTGGGAATTATCTCGACGAGACAGTTCCCGTCGGACAGCAGCCACAGTTTCTTGCTCCTGCCTTCGATGTCCGGCGGCCGGCTGTCACGCAGAGCCAGCAGGTCCGCGTCCGGCCAATCTGCCGAGCCCGTGCCCGGCACGATAGAACTAGTCACCATTCTCCTTCGACGAAATGCATCCACCTGACTCGGGAATGAGCCCAAGTCGATGTGCCATGAGGAACAACAGCATGGTCTTGCCATCGACGACGGGCTGCCGCATCAAGGTGTCAAGGCCCGCATCGGCCGATATCTCCAGAACTTCGTTCTCCTCTCCCTCGGACGCCAGACCCCCACCGTCCGACACCTTGCCGGCCGCGGAGTACTCACCGAAGAAGAGGTGCATCTTCTCGTCACTCAATTGCGGACTCATGTATGTGGTGAGGAGATGCAGCAAACCGCTCACTCGGTAGCCGGTCTCCTCCTCGGCCTCACGGCCGGCCACTTCACCGGCATCCTGCCCGTCCAGAAGGCCACCGGGAGCCTCGATCAGTGTTCCGCCCGGGTCCCCGTCCAACAGCACAGGGACCCGGAACTGGCCGGTGAGCAGGAGGGTGTGCCGGGAGCGGCAGTACAACAGCACCGACACCCGGTCTCCGCGGCCCGCCGTCAGACGCTCCAGCCGACGCCGCCCACCATTCCGGGAAATGACGTTCAGCGTGTATTTGCGAAGAGTTATCCAATCCGAGCAGAGCACTTCCGAATAACCTACCTCGGCCCGAAATTCAGCGCCCTCGGACACTCACTCCCCCACGGCCTACCAGTCGAGTCCACCATTCTCGGGGGACAGGAACAGGCCGCCTCCCCTCAATACCGTCGTACTCTCACGCAAAGATGCGATGGCAACAAGTGAACCAAGGGGGTGGCCGTTGGTGTACCTCGCCGCACGCCGCTGACCTGGCATATCGTGCAACGGGTTCATCTCTCAGGGGATGAGCGTGATGCGTTTACGGAACCAACCCTGAAGCGCGTAATGGAGGAGGAGATTCAGACATGCCCCTGACCGGCGCACAGATCCTCGGCGAGAACCTCAACTACGACACGTTGCACAGTATCGTCGAGAATCTCCCGAAGAAATTGGACACGGATACCGTCGCAGGTAACCTCGACATGATGAGGGCGCTGAGCGCCCCCGGCGTCATCGTCCCGATCCTGCGCGAGGCTATAGAGCGTGATTCATTGCGCAAGGAAATCGCAGACCGCTCCTACCGGCACGTCAACCACTTCGACAAGATCGTTCTGATCGACACGGGAAACAGCCTGGGGTATCGCCTCACTCTCCACCTGTGGGCCCCGCCCTACACCGAGGAGGAGCTCCAGGACGAGATGATCCACGACCACCGCTTCAGCTTCTGGTCGAGCGTCCTCGTCGGCAATCTCGTGTCGGAGAACTTCACACGCACCTCGGACGGTCCCTCGTTCCAGGAGTACCGCTACTTCCCGGAGAAAGTCGGCCTGTCGACCATGTCCAACTTCTACGAGTTCATGGGCGAGACCGGGCTGACCACGACCGAACCGGCGACGGTGCCGGCCGGCGAGTCCTACTTCCTGCTGAACGAGAGCATCCACCGGGTCCTGCTTCCCCGGACCGAAATGACCTGCACCCTGGTGCTCCGAAGCCCACGTGTCAGGAGCTACGCGAACGTCTTCAACACGGCCTACCCGCGCACCGACACCACGATGAAGAACGTGATGTTCACGCCGGAGCAGCTCACCGAGAAGATCTCCCGTCTCGCCAACCGGATCCAGACCGCCCGCTGAGTCCCAGGAGGAACCACCGCCATGGCCGAACCGAAGGTGCTCGACGAGCCCGTGTACACCAAGAACGGGAACTCGGCGCTGTTCAACCAGCTCGCGCTGAAGATCGAGATGGACTCCGTGTCCCAGCAGGACTATTACGCATGGCTCGATGACGCCACCCGCACCATCGGCGCCGCGGTGCCGGGCGCGCAGATCGCCGAGAAGGAGAACGCCCGCAAGTCACCGCCCCTGAACACCGCGGTCTACTACGACACTGCGGACCACCGGGTCCTTCCGACCGGAGCGCTGCTCCGGACCTCCTGCAATAAGATCACGCACGCGTTCTGTGCCTACAAGGGCGCCCATGACGAGCACAGCGTGCGCCGGGACTACCGCTACATATTCGACGGCGCGGAGAAGAGCACGATCCAGGATGCGCCGGCCTCGGACGAGGCGGTCTCCATCGTGTACAAGCTGCTCCGCCGTACCGACATCCAGCACCCGGGCATCCTCCTCCAGAAGGAGCACGGGATAGACCCCACGCAGCTGACACCGGCCCTTCTGCTGGAGGACTACCGCTACACGTTCTTCGTGTGGCTGGACGGCAAGGACGCCCTCCGGTGCAGCCTGGACCGCGCGTTCGTCTCGAACTTGCGCCTCCACGAGGACGAACGCTCGGTGCGACCGGTGAGCGAGGTAGAGCTGGCGATCTATCCCCACATTTCAGACGAAATAGCCGGGGACACAAGGGTGGTGTCGCTCATCAAGGAGCTTTCGCGCTCACTGTGCGAGCGCTTCGATACACGGGTGACCACCGACATCAAGTACCAGCGGTCGGCCAAGTCCCTGGGAATAGCGGACTGATGGGGTCAGCCTGGCGACTGTCCATTCACTTGGACGAACACGATCGATGGAAGCGGAAGCCGCTGAGCTCCGAGCTCGTCGCACGGGCTGTCGAGTTCGGCATCCTGACAGCCAACGCCATGCGCGGAATCGAGGGCTACGGAAGATCCGGCATCCTGCACACGACGCGCATCCTGAGTATGTGCGACTCCCTCCCCGTGCTGGTGACTCTCGTCGACACGGACGAGGCCCGGCTACGTGCCTTCGTCGCTTCAGTGGCGCCGCTGCTCGAGGGCAAGCTCGTGCTCATGGATGCCGCGCTGAGTGTGGTCGCCGACTCGGCGCTGCCGGCGGGCCTCGGGAGGAAGGAGCCGTGATCAAGATCTCTATCGAGCGTATCCACACCACCCCCGGCGTGCACCCGTACGACGAGGTGAGCTGGGAGCGCCGTGACGTCGTCATGACCAACTGGCGTGACGGCTCGGTGAACTTCGAGCAGCGCGGCGTCGAGTTCCCCGACTTCTGGTCGGTGAACGCGGTCAACATCGTCACCAGCAAGTACTTCCGCGGCGCGGTGGGCACCCCGCAGCGCGAGACCGGTCTGAAGCAGCTGATCGACCGGATCGTGAAGACGTACACGAAGGCCGGCGAGGACTACGACTACTTCGCGTCGCCCGCCGACGCGGAGATCTTCGAGCACGAGCTGACCTACGCCCTCCTGCACCAGATCTTCAGCTTCAACTCCCCGGTGTGGTTCAACGTCGGCACGCCCCAGCCGCAGCAGGTCTCCGCTTGCTTCATCCTGGCCGTCGACGACTCCATGGAGTCGATCCTCGACTGGTACAAGGAAGAGGGCATGATCTTCAAGGGCGGCTCGGGCGCCGGCCTGAACCTCTCCCGCATCCGCTCCAGCCGGGAGACGGTGCAGGGGGGAGGAACATCGTCCGGTCCGGTCTCCTTCATGCGTGGCGCCGACGCGTCCGCCGGAACGATCAAGTCGGGCGGCGCCACCCGCCGCGCGGCCAAGATGGTCGTCCTGGACGT